>URCA01000016.1 GCA_900546265.1 uncultured Oscillospiraceae bacterium
TCCTATGCCCTTCTAGGGCTCCTTCATGCCACCCGTTTTACGGGTGGTCATGACTCAGCTTGGCGTAAATGGCCGGCGTATGCCGGTCTTTTTCGACAAGCTGGGGCAAGCATCGCTCGCCCGCGGAACAGCCCTCCAACCGGCCCATCCTCTCGGCATACGGCGAGCCCAAAATCCCCCCCCAACAAAAAGGCGCGTATGGCTCCTGCCATACGCGCCTTTTTATCCTATTCGCCCGCTTTCATGGATTCCACCATGTCGATTTTCTTCATCTTCCGGCCCATCACCAGATTGACCAGGAAGGAGAAGAACATGGTCATGGCCGCGGCCAGCAGATAGCTCAGCCATTTGATTTCCCGGCCGAACATCACCATGTCCACCTCCGCCGTCTTGACCACGAAGGCATGCAGGAAGATGCCGAGCACCAGCCCCGCGAGTGTGCCGATGATACTCAGTATCGCCGTCTCGCGGTAGATATAGGCCGACACCTCCTTGTCGTAGAAGCCCAGCACCTTGATGGTGGCCAGCTCCTTCTGCCTCTCGGTGATGTTGATGTTGGTCAGGTTGTACAGCACCACAAAGGCCAGCGCCGCCGCCGAGATGATCAGCACGATGACGATGTAGTCGATGTTGCTCACCATGTCCGCGAAAGAGCCCTTGATGTCGTCGGTGAACATGGCGCTCTGCACCTGGTCGGACTTGAGCAGCGCGGCGGATACCGCGTCCCGGTCGGCCTGGGTGTTTCCCGCCGTCCGGCCGATGAGGGTGGTGAACGCCGGCGCACCGAAGGCCGCCTCGTACAGCTCTCGCGGGATATACAGCGCCCCCTGGACATAGTTCTCGATTATCCCGGCGAGGCGGAATTCCCCGCTTTTGCCGTCGGCGTTCCGCACCCGGAGGGTGTCGCCCGCCTTCACGCCCAGAGCCTCCGCCTGCTTCTCGGTCAGCAGCACCCCGCTGCCGTCAAAAGGCACGGCCTTGCCGCTTTTCCTCTCCCGCATCACGATGAAATCGGGCAGGCGGCTGGTGCTCTCCGGCACGTACAGGGTGGCTTCCGTCGTCTTGTTCCCCGCGTAGAGATCGCCGCTTTCCTGGTAGGTCATCAGGTAGTCGGTCACCCGGCTCTTGTCCTCGAGCACCGCCTTCACGGTCTCGTCCGCGCGGGGCGCGTCCTCGTCCTTGAAGCTGGCCGTCAGGTTGTATTGGTACAGCTCGCCGAACTGCTTGCCCACGATGTCCCCGATGGAATCCCGCAGGCCGAAGCCGGTGAGCAGCAGGGCGGTGCAGCCCGCGATGCCGATGACCGTCATGAAGAACCGCTTCTTGTAGCGGATGAGGTTGCGGGCCGTGACCTTGTGGGTGAATTTCATCCGGGACCACAGAGGGGTGATCCGCTCCAGGAACACCCGCTTGCCCGCCTTGGGCGCCCGGGGCAGCATCAGCCGCGCCGGGTTCTCCTTCAGGGACTCCATGCAGGCGGCCAGGGTGGCCAGCATGGTGCACGCGATGGCCGACAGGGAGGCGGCCAGGGCGTAGGGCACGTTGAAGGGGGTGAACAGCTCCGGCAGGGTGTACAGGATGCGGTAGGCGTTCCAGATGACCATGGGGAAGACCTGGAACCCCACCAGCAGGCCGAACACGCTGCCCAGGACGCTGGCCGCGCCCGCGTACAGCAGGTATTTAAAGGCGATGGCCCCCCGGGTGTAGCCCAGGGCCTTGAGCACGCCGATTTGGGTGCGCTCCTCCTCCACCATCCGGGTCATGGTGGTCAGCGCCACCAGGGCCGCCACCAGGAAGAAGAAGATGGGGAACACCTTGGCGATGGCCTCCACCTTGGTGGCGTTGCTGCCGAAGCTCGCGAAGCTGACGTTGGTGTTCCGGTCCAGCACGTACCACTCCGGCTCGCTGATATCCGCGATTTTCTTCTCGGCGTCCTCGATGTCGGCCTTCGCGTCGGCCAGCTTTTCGTCCGCCTCCGCCTTGGCCTTGTCGTATTCTGCCTGCCCGTCGGTCAGCTTTTGCCGGGCGTCGGTCAGCTTTTTCTCGTTGGCCGCGATTTCCGCCCGCCCGTCGTCCAGCTCCTTCTGGGCGTCGGCCAGCTTTTTCTCGTTCCGGGCAATCTCCGCCGCTCCGTCGTCCAGCTCCTTCTGCGCCGCCGCAAAGGCCTTCTCCGCCTGGGCCTTCCCGGCGGCCAGGGCGGCCTTCCCGGCGGTCAGCTCCTTCTCGCTGGCCGCCAACGTCCCGGCCTGCTGGTCGTATGCCGCCAGCCCCGCCTCATAGGCGGGGCGCTGCTCGTCCAGCTGGGCCTGGAGGGCCGCCGCCTGCTCCGTCTGGCCGATGGAAAGCAGATAGGCGATGGTTTTCTCCGCCTGGGCGATTTGCGCGGCGGTCTCGTCCAGTGTTTTCTTGGCGTCGGCCAGGGCCGCCTTTCCTGCGGTCAGCTTGTCTTCGCTTTCCCGCAGGGCCTTTTCCTTGTCAGCAATTTCGGCGGCGTAGGCCGCTCTTTGATCCGCCAGTTCCTTCTCGCCGTCGGCCAGCTTCCGCTTCGCCTCGGCCAGGGCGGCTTTCCCGTCTGTTAGTTCTTTTTCGCCGTCGCTCAGCTTTTTCTTGGCGTCGGCCAGGGCCTTTTCGCCGTCGGCCAGCTCCCGCCGTCCGTCCTCCAGCTCCCCCCGGGCGTCGGCCAGCTTCTCATCCGCCTCTGCCTTGGCTTTGTCGTATTCTTCCTTGCCGTCGGCCAGCTTGTCCTCCGCCTCGCCCTTAACCTCCTCAAAGCGGACGACCGCCTGGGTTTTCCCCAGGTCCTCCAGGGCGTTCTGCACCGTGTCCACAGCGGCCTCGTACTCGTCGGTGAAGGCGTTGAGCGCCTTCGCGCCCTTGACCAACACGTTGGCCTCGGTGTAGGCGGGATAGGCGAAGCTGTCTTCGCCGGCGTACAGGGTCAGCTGCACGTGGCCGGCGCCCACGGTGCTGGTTTCCTTCTCAATGGACATGTAATACGGGGTTTCCACCAGCCCCACCACCGTGAAGCCCTCCACGGCCAGCACGTCGGTCAAATCGTCGTTCTCCGCCGACAGGGGGATGACGTCCCCTTCCTCCACGCCGGTCAGGGTCTTGGTTTTCAGCACCACGCACTCGCCCGGCTTTTCCGGCAGCCGGCCGGCCACCAGCTTGATCTGGTTGAGGGCGGATCCTCCGGCGGGCAGGCTGTGCACCCGGGTCACCACGTCCTCGGCGTCCATGGCGTTGGTCAGCACGTCGGCGGTGTAGCCGGGCTCCACCTGCTCCACCCCGTCGGCCTGCCGGATGGCGGCGATGTCCTCCTCCGACAGCCCCAGGGTGGACAGCACCCGGACGTCCATGATGTTCATGCGGTCGTAGTAATCGTCCACCGACAGGCGCATGTCGGGCGTGGCGGCCAGCAGCCCGGCCAGAAAGCCCACCCCCAGCGCCACGATGGCAAATATCGCCAGGAAGCGGCTGAGGCTGAACCGCACCTCCCGGAGGATGACCTTGCGATATGTCCGTTTCAAGCCTACCACTCAATCCTTTCCACCGGCGTCGGATCGGGGTTCGTCTCGTTGGAGAGCACCGTTCCGTTTTTGATGCGGATGACGCGGTCGGCCATGGCGGTCAGGGCCTGGTTGTGGGTGATGACAATGACCGTCCGCCCGGTGTTCCGGCAGGTGTCCTGCAGCAGCTGGAGGATGGTCTTGCCGGTCTTGTAGTCCAGCGCGCCGGTGGGCTCGTCGCACAGCAGGATTTTCGGGTTCTTGGCCAGGGCCCGGGCGATAGAGACCCGCTGCTGCTCCCCGCCGGACAGCTGGGCGGGGAAGTTGTTCAGCCGGTCCTCCAGCCCCACGTGGGCCAGGGTTTCCCGGGCGTCCAGCGGCTCCCGGCAGATTTCCGCCGCCAGCTCCACGTTTTCCAGCGCCGTCAGGTTCTGCACCAGGTTGTAGAACTGGAACACAAACCCCACGTCGTACCGGCGGTATTCGGTGAGCTGCCGGCGGGTATACCGGCTGATTTCCCGGCCGTCCAGCCGGATGCTCCCTTCGTCGCAGGTGTCCATCCCGCCCAGCATGTTCAGCACCGTGGTTTTCCCCGCGCCGCTCGGCCCCACGATGATGGTGAACTCCCCCTGCTCGATGGTGAAGGTAATATGGTCGGCGGCGGTGATCCGCTGTTCCCCCATGGTGTAATACTTGCACACATCCTGGAATTCCACAAAATGTCCCATTGTTGTCACCTCTCAGCCGCTCAAGGGCGGCACGTTAGGGCTTTATTATAGCGCTTTTCCGGGTGAAATATGTTAATATAGTATGACGGGGGGAGACCCCCGCGGAAAAACGCCGTTGGCGTTTTTCACCCCCCCACAGAGGAAAAGAGCCATTGCAACGGATCAGGGGGGAGACCCCCCGCGGAAAAACGCTTTGCGTTTTTCACCCCATCAACTGGGGGCCGCGCGTTGAAAATAATTTTGCCTCACAGCCAACAATCGACGGGCTTGCGGCATTGTACTGATAATAAGGTAAGGAGGCGGCGGACGTGGAGGAAACACAGGGGGATAGGCAGCTTTTCGACGGCTGGATGGCCGCCGTCTCCGCCGGGGACAGGGCCGCCTTCGCGTGCCTGTACGACCGGCTGAAAGCCCCGGTGTACGGTCTGGCGCTGTCCATCCTGCGGGTGCGGGACGACGCGGAGGACGTGATGCAGAACACCTTTCTGCGGGTGTGGGACTGCGCCGGGCAGTACCGGCCCGGTACCGACGCCAGGGCCTGGGTGCTGAAAATCACCCGGAATCTCGCCTTGATGCTGCTGCGCACCCGCCGGCGGTCGGCGGAGCTGGGCGACTGGGCGGAGAGCCTGACCGGCTCCGACGAGGCGGCGCCGGTGCTGGACAGGCTGGTGCTCGAGGCCCTGCTGCGCTATCTGGACGAAACGGAGCGGCAGGTGGTGATGCTGTTCGCCGTGGGCGGCTATTCCCACAAGGAGATCGCCGCCGTGCTGGAAAAGCCCTATGCCACCGTCCGCTGGAAGTACAGCAACGCCATGAAGAAGCTTAAGCGTCATCTGGAGGACACGGAGGAACCGGCGGGAAAGGAGGAACATCCGCTATGGCTGCAAACGAAGAACTGAATGAGGCCCTCCGCCGGGCGGTGGAGGCCGAAACGCCCGCGGTGCTGGACGCGGTGCTCGCCCGGGCGGACGAGCCGGGCCGGGAAAAGGCCGCCCTGCCCAAACGGGAATGCCGCAGCTTGGCCGCGGCCCTGGGGGCCGGCGCGGCGGGGGTGTCGGCCGCGGCGGCGGTGCTGGCGCTGCTGCTTTCGCCCGGCCGGCTGCCGGGCGGCCCGGAGGCCTCCCTGCCGGGGGAGCCGGGCGGAACCTTTGAAGCCACCGGCTTTGTCATGAAGGCCTACAGCCCGGCGGGATCGGCCTCCTCCGCCTCCCAGGCGCAGGTGTTGTCCCCCAACGAGGCGGTCAACCTGCCCGCCGTCGACTGCGGCCTGGCCAGCATGATCGGCAAAACCGCCCTGGACGGCGATCTCTCCCTGTATAAAATCCACCTGCCCTTTGAGGTGGTGTGCGAGGGGGAGGCGATCTGTGCGGTGTCCTACCGGACCAATACTGGCTGGTTCGAAAGGCGGCTGTCGGTGAGCCACCCGGCCGACCTGGAGGCGTTTGCCCAGGTGGTGGATGTGGTCAACCGCACCCCCTCCGGGGCGTGGGGCTACGCGCCCTTGGGCGATGCGATCCGCTTTGCCTATGAAAATCAGCTCATGGCCCATAAGCAGCTGAGCCTCCAGCTGTCGCTGACCGCCCGGCGGGACGCTTCCGAAGAGGAGGTGGAGGAGGCCTTCCGCCGTCTCCTGAACGGGGTGGAAATCCAGGTGGAGCTGACCTATGCCGACGGTTCCGTCGGCAGCACCCGGCTGGCCTTCAGCGTGTCCGATCCCGTGGGGGAGGGCCTGTCCGCCACCCTCATCACCCGCGCGGCCCCCTAAGTCTGTTTTCTGTCCGGACATTTGTGCAGATTTCCAAAAATTGCACGATTTAAGAATTCGTTAAGAAAAAAGATCGCAAATTTTGGTGGCGCTTTCTGGGACTGGACTGGTATACTAGATCCATACGGGGCCATTCCCCGCGGCGGTATACGGTCCGCCTTTTTTATGGGGAAGTGGTCAACATGCGGTTTTTTGGGAGGGCGCGGAATGGAGCTGTTCGGACAGATATGCTGGTGGATTGCGGCGGGCCTGACGGTGCTCGCGGCCCCCGTCGCCCTGTGGCACCTGCTGCGGGGCCTGCGCGGCCTGTTTCCCATGCTGGCCCGTCCCGTCCGGGAGGAGCGGCGTCTGCGCTTCGCTGTGGTCGTCTGCGCCCGCAATGAGCAGGCGGTGATCGGCTCCCTCATCGACAGCCTCATGGCCCAGCGGTATCCCCGCGACTGCTTCAGCGTGTTTGTCGTCGCGGACAACTGCACCGACGGCACCGCCGCCGAGGCCGCCCGCCACGGCGCGCTTGTGTACGAGCGGGAGGACGCGCAGCGGGTGGGGAAGGGCTGCGCCCTGTCCTGGGCCTTTGACAAGCTGCGGGAGGATTATGGGGATCGGTTCGATGCGGCGGCGGTTTTCGACGCCGATAATCTGGTGGATCCTGGGTTCCTGGCCGCGGTGAACGACGTGCTGTGCACCGGCGCCGATGTGACGCAGGGCTACCGGGATTCCACCAATCCCGACGAATCCGCCGTCAGCTCCTGCTACGCGGTGTACTGGCTGCTGCTCATGCGGTTTTTCCACCGGGCGCGGTATAACAGCGGCCTGCCCTGCCTGGTGGGCGGCACCGGCTTCGCCTTCCGCTGGTCGTGCATCGCCCAGAACGGCTGGCATACCCAGACCCTCGGGGAGGACAGCGAGTTTTCCCTGCAGCAGATACTGGCCGGCCGGCAGATCGTGCCGGCCTATCGCGCGGTTTTTTATGACGAACAGCCGACAACCTGGGCCGTCTCCTTCCGGCAGCGGTTCCGCTGGCTGGTGGGCAGCGTCCAATGCATGCGCTACCTGCCCGCCTGCCTGAAATCCCTGTTTCATCGCCAAAAAGGGGACGGGCCCCGCCTCGCGGCCGCCGTGGATATGACGGCGTATCTGCTGGCGGCCCCGGCCTGCACGCTGCTGGTGGTGTCGGGTCTTTTCGGCCTGCTGGCCATGGCCTTCACCCCCGCCGCCCTCGGGGCGCGGATCGTCTGGTGCCTGGCGTCGTTCGCCGGCGGCTGGGTGTTTATGACGCTGCTGGCTCTGCTGACCGTCCTGCTCGAGCATAAGCCGCTGAAAATCTACGGCAGGGGGATTCTGCTGTTCCCGGTCTTCCTCATCCCCATGGGCTGGATGGCCGTGGCGGCCCTCCTCCATCCCCGGACGGATTGGAAGCCCATCGTCCACACCGGCCGCCGGAACGCCGCCGCGCCCGAGATGGAAAAGGCTTGACAGAAAAAGTGCGGATATGCTATAGTAATAACCGTTCCGGCGCACAAGCTGGAACGGTTTTCCGCGATTCTGTGCGGAAGAACGCGAAAAAATGTGCCCCCTTTTCGCCGCCCATGTATCAAATTTCCATATGCTTTCTGTTATATGCACTCGCTGGTGTAGCTCAGCCGGTAGAGCAGCTGATTTGTAATCAGCAGGTCGGGGGTTCGAATCCGTCCACCAGCTCCAAATCAAAGCGTAAACTTTGATACAAAAACAGCTCTCCGTTTTGGAGGGCTGTTTTTGCGTCTATGCCCGGAAACCGTGTATCCATGCGGTTTCCGGGCTTTTTCTGTTTTCCCCGCTGGCGGTGCGGCGACCCATAAAATCCTCTTGCGGCATGGTCTCCCGCCGGGAATACCCAAAGGGTTTCGCATTTGAACCCCCTCTATATAAAATAGGTGAGAAATCGGGGAATCGTTAAAAAGTATCCCAGCTCGGATTACTTTTTAACGATTCCTTCTTGTTTCCCGAGGGAGTCCAGCAACTCAATAGTTTTATGCCGCAGGGTTTCATTTTTTGCCTCCCGAAAAGTTATAGTACAATGAAATTCGGGGAGTATATGTACTATTACTATTTTGGAGGTTACGGGTATGAACTATACAAGGGAGATACAGCGATTTGAACAGCACATGATCGCGGAAGAAAAAAGCGCAGCGACGATTGAAAAGTATCTGCGGGATATTCGCGGCTTCTGTTCCCATCTGGCCGGACGGCGGATCAGCAAGGAGGAAACTATCGCCTACAAGGAATACCTGACGGCGGAATATTCCCCGGCCAGCGTCAATTCCATGCTGATTGCGATCAACCGTTTTCTGCGGTTTCTTGGATTGCAGGACTGCTGCGTCCGGCCGCTGAAAATCCAGCGGCAGATTTTCAGCCGGGAGGACAAGGAACTGACAAAAGCAGAATACCAACGACTGGTGAAAGCAGCCGGGAATACCCGGCTGTCGCTGGTGATCCAGACCATCTGCGGCACCGGTATCCGGGTGAGCGAGCTGCAATATATCACGGCCGAAGCGGTGCGGGCGGGCAAGGCGGTGGTGAACTGCAAAAATAAAACGCGGGTCATTTTTATCCCCACGTCGATTCAGAAGATGTTAAAGCCCTATATGAAAAAATCCGGCATTACAGCCGGAAGCGTGTTTGTGACAAGAAGCGGAAAACCGTTAAACCGCCGGAATATCTGGCGGGATATGAAAGCCCTCTGTGAACGGGCGGGCGTATCCCCGAACAAGGTGTTTCCGCACAATCTGCGGCATCTGTTTGCGCGGACGTTTTATGGACTGGAAAAGGATATCGTCCGTCTGGCTGATTTGCTCGGCCATAGCAGCGTCGACACCACACGGATTTATACCATGGAAACTGGCGATGGGCACAGACTCCGTCTGGAACGAGTCGAAAATCTGCTGATGACATAAGACTGATTATGTCATCAATTCCACATAACTATACCACTCTATTTTTCTCTATCATACCACAATCCGACCGATTCCGCAATACATATCGTTAAAAAGTTAAAAAAAGGCACGAAAAAACAGGCCGGGATTATCCATGATTTTCCTCCGGCTGTCTTTTCGCGCCCTTTTTATCTGCCGTAGATATTCCGGCATCTTTTATTGACATTTGCAAGCATGCTCATGGTTCGGTTTCCGTTGTTGCCAGCGACATAATCAGTCTTATGTCATCAGTAGCTTAATGAATACGGATAATATGCATTGACTATGATCAAAGATCATATTCTTGCAAATTTGTAGTTATTGTGCTATACTAATAGATAATATAGTTATGCCCGTGTGGCAATATAACGGAATTCTGTTGTATTTGAGCAATATAAAAATAAAATAGAAGGACGGTGATTGTCGGCTATGGGAGTTCCGGAGCAAGCAACGCCGAAATCTTCGCGGCTGAAAATCGTCATGGTTATCTTGGCTGTCCTGCTGGTAATCAGCGCGGGCGGCCTTGCGGCGCGGTATGTCTATCTTCACTTCTTTGCCCCGGCACAGTCTACTGTAACCGTGCCGGATAACCTGATCGGTGAAGAAAACTCCGAATCGCAGAAAAAGCCGGCGGAAAACAGCAGCCAGTCGGAAATCATCCCTCTAACGGACGGTGAGTCCGTTTCCGGCCAAACGGATGTGGCCGGCAATTCCAGTAAAAACGGCAACCCGACTGCGGACAAGCCCATCGCCGTTAAGCTGGAATTATACGAGGGCAGACCGGGTGCCAACCAGCGCTTTGAAGTGAAAAATATGTTTCCCGGTGATACCGAGACAAAGTATTTCTGCGTCAAAGCGCACCATGATGCAGACTTGGAGTTGTTTTTCAGGACGAAGATCACCGGGCAGACGAAAAATCTCGGTGATGTGCTACATATTAAGGTCACCCATCTGGAAACCGGCAAGGTGCTGTGTGATGCGCCTTTTGCTGAAATCGACGGCAAGGAATTTTCCGAGCTGCTGAAAAAGAATGCAGCGGGCGAAACCACCGCGTATTATCAGATCGACGTGTCGCTGGATACCTCTGTCGGCAACGAGTATCAGGCGGCGGAACTGAAAGCGGATTTTGCGTGGTATGTCAAGGATGAGGGCGGGCTGACCCCACCGCAGACCGGCGATACCACAAATCTTATCCTTTGGATAACACTGGCGGCTTCGTCCCTGTTGCTGCTCATTCTTCTTTGGAAACGCAGGAAGGAGGCGCGGCATGAGGAAGTCTAAAACCACAAAAAGGCTGACGACAAGTGTGGCGACGATTGTCGTTCTTGCCGTCTGTCTCTGCATCACGACCTTTGCGCTGGTGTATTCCACGGTGGCCGTGGACAACAACCTGTTCCAGACCGGCGAGATCAGGGTCAATCTGAACGACGGCAAGCCGGTAATCGAAGAAGATGAATTCCTGTTTGAGCCGGGCATGACGGTGGAAAAGGACTTCTTCCTCGAAAATCAGGGTACATGGGATGTGTACTACAAGCTGTACCTCGACAATGTGGAGGGCGGTCTGGCCGATGTGCTGGATGTGGCGATCCGGGACGGGGATACCGTCCTGTACAGCGGCAAAGCGGTTGATTTGCAAAAAGAGCAGATCGGCGCGGCAGACGATATTTTGAAACTGAACGAGCG
Source organism: uncultured Oscillospiraceae bacterium (assembly GCA_900546265.1). Taxonomy (GTDB): domain Bacteria; phylum Bacillota; class Clostridia; order Oscillospirales; family Acutalibacteraceae; genus UMGS856. Next base: position 10,640 of record URCA01000016.1, read on the forward strand.
CCGGGAGCTGACCATCACCTTCCACTATCCTGAAGAAGGTGGCAACAGCGGACAGGCCCAGTACCTCTCCTTCGATTTGAAGGCCGACGCGGTGCAGACCAAAAATAATCCCCAGAGGCTGTTCGACTAAAGGAGTACCCCCTGCTGGTGGACTCGCAGGAGCGGCCTGTGGACGATTCCCGTTCTTTAGCGTAAACACGCGGTGTGCGTGATTACATACGGTTTATCCAACAGTTTTATTAGGAGGATGAAGCAATGACAAACAGCAAACACACCAAGCGTGCATTGCTGGCAAGTATTTTGTCAGTGGTAGTGTGCGCAGCCATGCTGGCAGGCAGCACCTTTGCATGGTTTACCGATTCGGTCACCAGCGCAGGCAACATCATCAAGTCGGGCAATCTGGATGTCGCCTTGGAATGGGCGAACGGAACAGAGGCGCTTGACACGGCAACCTGGCAAGACGCGTCCACGGGCGCCATCTTCAACTATAACCTGTGGGAGCCGGGCTACACCGAGGCCCGCCATGTACGGATCAGCAACAAGGGGAATCTGGCGCTGAAATATGAGATTCGTATTGCTGCAAACGGCGAAGTCAGCAAGCTGGCTGACGTGATCGATGTTTATTACATCAAGGACGGTAAACAGATTACCAGCCGCACCGGGCTTACTGATGAAAACAAAATCGGCACGCTGTCACAGGTACTTGCTAATCCTTATGCCGCAAAAGGTCATATCCTTGCGGGCGAGAATGCGGTGGACGTCGCCACCATCGCACTGAAAATGCAGGAGAGCGCCGGGAACGAGTATCAGGGTCTTGCAATCGGCAGTGATTTCTCCATTCAGCTTGTTGCGACTCAGTATACATCTGAAAGCGACAGCTTTGACGATCAGTATGATAAGGATGCGCCCCTTAATTTTGTTCCCGTTGCTACTGCTGACGAGTTAACTAAGGCAGTAGCAGATGGCGAAAATGTTTCTCTTACAGCCCCGATTGAATTGAGCGAAAGATTAGAGGTAAAAAAAGACATTACCATTAACGGAAACGGCAATGCTATCACCATTCCCACAGATAGAGTAATCAATTTGGCTAACATTGCGGAACCGATAACGGTTACGCTCAATAACGTGGATTTGAATGGGCCCACCCAAGGCACATATACAAGGGGCATTTCTATATACGATGTGCCAAAGGTAAAGGTTGTAATGGATAACTGTTCCCTTTCAGCGAATTATTATGCCATCAATCTAGCGAGCGCTGCTCCCAACGCAGAAATTGTTGTCAAAAATACCACTTTAACCGGTTGGTGCGCATTCCAGACACATTCTCCCTATTCCAACGTCACATTTGAAAATTGCACATTGATAGGCTTGAATGATAAGGGATTTAATGCAGATGGTTGGAATGATTTCGCTACGGTTGTTGTCAATGGGTATTCAGAAGGCAATCCTGATCCTGATGGCGCTCACGGCGGTACTTTTACATTTAAGAACTGCCGGATTGAGGCGAATCAGACAACCGGTAACACACAGTATCTCTTGTCAGTTAGAGCGAAAAATACTACATTGATTGCTGAAAACTGCTCATTTTATGTTGATGGTACGGAAGTCAGCATAGAGGATGTACCAAACTATGTTTCAGTTTATCCGGAAGTGATAGACAGTTTTAACTTCACTCTCAAGTAACTGAAATATTATAAGACGAAATAAAGTCATAATTGTATATAATCTAAAAAAGTCCGTTCTCCCTTCGGGGAGGCGGCAATCAAAGGGCATGAGCCTGTGTTCGTGCCTTTTGATTGCTGGAAGTAGGCTGCAGCACGAGGGAGTGTTCGGATGAAAAAAGTACTTAATATCATAAAAAACATCTTTGTCTGGCTGGTAGTCCTATTAGCCGTGTGTATGATGATATTTACCATTGTGTCGGTTAATTCCTTTGACCGCACCGACCGGGACATTTTTGGTTATAAAGCGTTTATCGTGCGCTCCGATTCCATGAGTGCTACCGATTTCAGCGCAGGCGATCTGATACTGGTAAAAGAGGTAGATCCGTCCACGCTGAAGGCGGGGGATATTATCTCCTATCAGTCCACCAACACCGAAAATTACGGCGAGGTGGTAACACACAAGATCCGGGAATTGACAACCGACGCGGAGGGTAACCCCGGTTTTGTGACCTACGGCACCACCACGGACCAGAACGATGAAAACATTGTTACCTACAGCTTTGTGCTGGGGAAATACCAGACCAAGCTGCCGGGCGTGGGAAAATTCTTTCAGTTTCTCAAGACCACGCCGGGATATATCGTCTGCATCTTTCTCCCCTTTCTGCTGCTGATTTTGGTGCAGGGTATTAACAGCATCCGGCTGTTCCGGCAGTATAAGAAGGAGCAGCTTGCCGAACTGGAGGCCGAGCGCGAAAAGGAACGGGCAGAAATGGCGGCGGAGCGGCAGCGGCTGGAAGAACAGCAGGCCGAGTCACAGAAGATGATGGCTGAGCTGCTGAAGCTGAAAAACGAGCTGTCCGGCAAGGAGACACCGGCAACGGAATCGCAGGAGCAACCCGCCGAGGGCGAAACACATTCTATGCTGTAAACACGTGGTGTGCGTGATTACATACGGTCATTGAAAATTTTGTTAAGGAGGATGAACAACAATGACAAACAGCAAACACACCAAGCGTGCATTGCTGGCAAGCGTTCTGTCAGTGGTAGTGTGCTCGGCCATGCTGGTGGGCAGCACCTTCGCGTGGTTCACCGATTCGGTCACCAGTGCAGGCAACATCATCAAGTCGGGCAATCTGAAGGTCGCCTTGGAATGGGCGAACGGAACAGAGGCGCTTGACACGGCAACCTGGCAAGACGCGTCCACGGGCGCCATCTTCAACTATAACCTGTGGGAGCCGGGCTACACCGAGGCCCGCCATGTACGGATCAGCAACAAGGGGAATCTGGCGCTGAAATATGAGATTCGTATTGTGGCAAACGGCGAAGTCAGCAAGCTGGCGGAGGCTATTGACGTTTACTACGTTAAGGACGGGAAGCAGCTCACCAGCCGTAACGATTTGACAGACACGATGAAAATTGGTACCCTGAAAGAGGTACTTGCCAATCCGTATGCTGCCAAAGGCCATATCCTTGCGGGCGAGAATGCGGCGGATGTCGCCACTATCGCGCTGAAAATGCAGGAAGATGCAGGCAATGAGTATCAGGGCTTGTCCATCGGTACAGATTTCTCTGTCCAGTTGGTCGCTACACAGTATACGCATGAAGGCGACAGCTTTGATAATCAGTATGATAAGGACGCGAAGTATCCGGTTCGAGTAAGTGTTTCGGACAAAGAGGCCCTGGAAGGGGCGTTGAATAATCCCGGTGTACCTGTGGATATTACGCTGACAGAGCCTATTTCAAATTCTAATGATCTGACCGTCACCGGCGACGTAACCCTGAATCTGGGGGACAGCGCGCTCAATCAAAACAACTCGGATATTGTTGGAGCGGATCTCACAGTGGAAAACGGCGGTTCTCTGACTATCAACGCCAACAGTAGACCGGGCTTTAACTACACCGCAGGTAAGCTGGCAACCGACGGCACAGGCAGCTCCTTGACGGTCAACGGCGGAGAGTACGGCGACAGCGGCTCTGGTAATGCCAATGTGGCCGCACGCAACAGCAGCGTAATTTACCTCAATTCGGGCTCTTTCTCTACTTCCGGTTATAAGGGCCACGCAGTAACCGCAGAGAGCGGTGCGACGGTTTACATCAAGGGTGGCAGCTACGGAACCAGCGGCGCTAGCAGTTCTACTATCTATGCCAACGGTGGAACCATTGTGATTACCGGTTTGGATTCGATTAGAGCAAACGGTGTTAACTACGATGTAGACAACGGCGGAAAAATTATTCTCTCCAAAGCTGTTTCCAGCCGTCAGCCTACCAGCATCGGAAGCGGCTGCACCGTGACAGATGATGGTGAAAACTGGGTGATCACCAAGGCCTAGGATCAAATTATTTTTGTAGTTCTTATTTTTCCTGTTTTAAATGACAGGATATATTTTAAGCAGTAAGTCCGCCCTCTCCCCTCTTTCGGGAGGGGCGGCAATCAAAGGGCATGAGCCTGCGTTCGTGCCTTTTGATTGCCGTAAAGAAGAGAAATTGGAAAGGAGGCGGTCGCTTTGAAACCGTGGATAAAATTTGCCCTACATATCCCCAGACATTCTAAGTCAACCGACGAAAATATCCTGCGGCTGCTTGTGCCGTCACTTCTTGGAATCCTCCTGTGCATGATTTGCCTGGCCGGGACAACATGGGCGTGGTTCACCGCCAGCGTTCAAACGCAGCCGCAGACCATAGAGGCTGCCAACTATGATATAGCGGTCTCCATCACAAACGAATCCGGCGATTTTGTTTCCCACGGTCAGCCGCTGGAAGGCGGGAAATCCTACAAGGTCACGCTGACCGCCAGCGGCACCGCTGACAAATTCGGCGGCTATTGTATCGTCGGGTGTGGAGATGTGATGCTGTATACCGCCCAACTGCTCCCCGGTCATACGCTGTCTTTTACTCTCACCCCACCTGAAACGGCTACCTATACGTTCACCGCTGTGTGGGGTAGTCATTCCGGCGAGACGGATATAAAGAACGGCAGCACCATTGGGCAGAAAACGGGGGTACTTTCCGCTCCGGAAGGCCCCGAAACGCAGCAGGCTGCGGCAGACGAAAGCGTCTATATGGTGCGATCCGGCGATTCGCTGTGGAAAATCGCCCAGCAGCATGGCACGGCCGTGGAGAAAATCGCTGCATACAACGATATTGACAAAAACGCTGTATTGCAAATCGGACAGGAAATCAAAATTCCACCGGCGGATTATGAAATCACGGAGGAGTCTGTCTCTTCCTCATCCCGGCAGACGGAATCGCAGCAGAAAGCTGACGAACCGGCACCGACGGGGCCGGAGAGTGCGGCATCAGAGCCAGCCCTTACAACCAGCGACACCCCTATGCAAAAAAGTGAAAACAGTATACCAAGCGAATAGGTACCTTTGTTCAGTGGTTAAATTTTGAAAGGTGTTGAGAACGCCGTAAATATAGTAAAAAGCAAAACATGGCAAGCGAACCTTGCCGAGCGGGCCGGTCTGCCTTGTGGTAGATCGGCCGCTTTTTTGCGTATAGGGACTGCAAATGAGCGAATAGATACCGCATTTTTCGAATCCAACGCTGCCTGAAAAATAAAACAGAAAATTTTCTGTGTGTCTATAACCAGTAAGTTTATTCAAGTATACGGACGAAATAGGGGGAGGAGTTTGCACGCGGGGATGAGGCGGCGAAAGCAAAAAAGAGAAAACGTATCCGAAAATCTCACAGGAACCGGGAATGACGAATAAAATGAACTGGGAGTTCATTTAGAAAGGAGAAATTGTCATGCGTTATGCAGAGCATAATCAAAATCCCGTCGATTTTGGGCCGGAGCCATTTGTCGTCAATATAGCCCGTGCGACACAGCAAAATCCGTTTTACCGCAGGACATTGTGGACGGGCTGCCATTTGCAGCTCACCTTGATGTGTATTCCGCCTTGCGGGGAAATTGGGCTAGAGGTACATCCGGATAACGACCAGTTCCTCCGCCTGGAAGAGGGGCAGGGGATCGTCATGATGGGAGCGTGCAGAGAGCGGCTGAATTTTCAGCGGCCGGTCTGCCAGGATGACGCCATTTTTGTCCCGGCGGGAACGTGGCACAATGTCGTCAATACGGGGAGAACGCCCCTCAAGCTCTATGCTATCTATGCGCCGCCGCACCACCCGCATGGGACGGTTCACCGCACCAAAGCGGAAAGTGACGCCAAAGGAGATTAGAGGGCTGATAAAGCCGGGAGGGCCTGCCGTCTGCAGAACGCAGCCAGCAGGCCCTCCCGGCTTTGCTAGGGTTATAAGGTTAACAAAACGGCCGTTTACAGCCTTGGTAAGCGAAGCGCCTATTGCTGAGGGGAATCCGCTCCGTGCTTTGGAAAGAGCATGGGTTTTAGAACCATTAAGCCGATGAGCATGACGGCGGGGAAGACGACTGCCGCCAACAGGCCTAGATTCAGACTGCTTTGGTCAGCGATAATGCCGGTGAGCTGCGGCCCGATGGAGCAGCCCAAATCGCCGCCGAGGGCCATGAGAGCAAACATGGCGGTACCGCCCGACGGATAGCCCGCGGCGGTCAGGCTCAGCATGCCCGGCCACATCAGGCTCACAGACAGGCCGCACAGGGAGCAGCCGATCAGGGCGATGGCCGGAACCGGCACCAAAGCCGTTATCGCAAACGACAGGATACACATGACCGAACTGAAAACCAACGTTTTATGCATGTTGATTTTCTGCCCCTTGACACCGTACAGCGTACGCGCGATGCCCATCATGACGGCGAACAGGCAGGGCCCCAGCAGATCGCCCAAGGTTTTAGAAATGCCCAGCCCCTTTTCCGCGAACAGGGAGGCCCATTGGGCCATGGCCTGCTCGGCGGCGCCGGAACAGATCATGAGCAGGATGGCAATCAAAAAGATCCGGGAGGTCAGCAGCGTTTTCAGCGGCGTCCGCTTGCTTTCCTCCTCCTGCGGCATCAGGGGGACATGTATAAATTTAATGAGCGTGATAATTGGCAGAACCGCCCAGGCCAGCGGGAGAACAAACCACAAGTCCTGACCGATTAGCACCAAGGCGATGGTGGATAAGGCGACGACGAGCACCTGGCCCCAACTGTAAAACGAATGCAGCAAGCTCATGGAGGAGGCCTTTGCCTCGCCCGGCAGGCTTTCGACAATCGGACTGACCAGCACTTCAATCAAGCCGCCGCCGATGGCGTATAGAATACTGGCGATGATGAGCCCGCTATACGGCTGCGGCATGATGCGGGGCAAAAACGCGCACGCCAGCATACCGACAGCGGCGAATGCATGCGCGATGATGGCCGAAGCGCGATACCCGATTCTATCGACGATCTTGACCGCCGCCGCGTCCACGATAAGCTGGGTGACGAACACAATCAGCACCAGACTGCCCAGCATGGTGAAGGAAAGCCCGAATTTTTCTCTAAATACGATAAACAGCAGGGGAGGGAGATTGACGATCAGCGCCTGCGTTATGTAGCCGAGATAGCAGGCGTGCAATGTACTTTTGTAGTTTGTCTTTTCCACGTGAAAACTCCTTATATGCTCGTAGTAGCCCGCCGCGATCCTTTGCCAAAAGGCCGGGGCGCCATCGTCAACACCGTTCCCCGTTTTTATCCGTATGTCCGGACTTTCCTCTCAGGCGACCGGTTGGCGTACACATAAGAGGCGATGAATTCTTCTGTCGATCCAGTATATCGAAAAAGCAGAAGAAACGCAATACGATGGAACATATTCGGTGCTCCCTTATGAAAAATAACCGGCCCCCTGATAGATTCATTCAGGGGGCCGGCTTTTGGGGGGGCGGTAAGTCAGCTTGTGGTTCTGCTGATACAGGATTCCAGCACGCTCTTCATGGAGGCCACGGCTTCGGCGGGCTTTTTCTTGTCCACGACGATGGTATTCCAGAATTTATCCCGGTACCCGCCGTCCCACCAGCCGGAGAGAGACTCCATATAGGACATCAGGGGAACCGCCTTTTTCCGGTAGTCGAGATACAGCGCCAGATCCTCGTCGGAAATGCTCATGCGGCGGTACATCAGGTCAAAATCCAGGGTGCTGTTGAAGAACCGGTTGTTGTCGAACTTGGCCATCTCATAGGCGAATGCGACGGCGCCCAGCGGGTTCTTGGCGTTGCGGGGGACGATCATGCCGCCGGCGGATTTGGGAGCGTAATATTTGCCGTCGTTGGCCATGGGCAGCGGCACGATGCCGATTTCGTCCTCCATGTTGTTGTAGTAGTCGTAGTTGCCCACGGCGTTGGCCGGCTGCTCCAGATGCATGGCCACCCGCCGGCGGCCGAAGCCGATATAGCTGTCCCCGGTGTAGAAGGCGTTGGCCGCCACCAGATCGTGCAGCAGCTGCAGGCCGCCCATCTCCGGCTTCTGATCCACCGAAGCGTACAGCTTGCCGTTCTTCTCGCTGAGTCCCTTGCCGCCGTTGGCGAACATGAACAGGGCGTAGTTCCAGGTCCCCACGCCGTAGGTCTGCACCGTTTTGCCGTCGGCCCGGTAGATGGTCATTTTCTTGGCGGCATCCAGGAAGGTTTTGAAGTTCCAGTTGCCTTCCTTATACAGTTCGGTGGGGGTTTTCTGCTTCTGCTCTTTAAAGAGGGTTTTGTTGTAGACGCACATGTAAACCCTGAGGCCCCAGGTGGCCGGAATGCCGTAGGTTTTATTGTTGAAATAGTAGTCGCTCAAATCCACTTCCTTCCAGAAGGGATCCGATTTGGCCAGATAGGGATCCAGCGGCTGGGCGATGTTGGAGCAGACATAGCGCAGGAACGTCACCTCGTCGACGCTGAAAACGTCGGGCGGGTTCCCGGCGGCCACCATCTGGGCGAACTGGTTCTGTCCGGCGACGCCGTCCTTGATGGAGATGAATTTCAGCTTCAGGCCGTACTTTTCCTGCACGATCTGGCGGAACACCTTGGTGTTTTCGTTGTCCGTCACCTCGTCATCCACGATGGTGATGGTGGTACCCTTGACGCTCGCCAGCATTTTTTCCTGAGGGGTGGACAAATCGACGTTGCTGGGCACGGTTTCCTTGGAGCCGGTCCACTTGGTGACCGAGCCGGTTTTTCCGGAGGTTTTGTTCTGGTTGCCGGTGGTTTTGATTGGCTTGAGCACCCCGTTGTTGGTGGTGGAATCCGTCCCGCTCTCCTGGGGGGAGCCGGAAACGTCTTCCGGTTCCGACGCTTCGCCGGACGACAGGCTTTCGGCAGAAGCGGACGGATCGCCGGAGGCGGGGGCGGAATCCGGCGGTGTGGTTTTTCCGCAAGCGGCCAGGCTGAAGATCAAGAGCCCGGCAAGTATGGCGCAACTCCATTTTTTCATGATGATCACCCATTCCGCCGCGCACACGCGGCACAATATCGAAAGCAGTCCCGTATATGGTTGGTTTTCATGCCGGTTGTCCGGCCATTACAGGTCGAAAACGTGCAGGATATGGAAGCCGGTGGGCGTCGGCGTCCCTTCCGCCTGTTTGACGGTGGGGTCCGCCGGGTCGTTGACGACATCCAGGCGGTTGCTCAGGCGGGCGTACTGGCCCGCCGTGTTTTTCAGGTAGAACGCCAGCTTATACCGGCCGGGCTGATCAGGCAGGCGGACGGCGGCTTTCAGCGTATGGGTTAGGTTCCGGCTGTCGGCGTACTGCTCGGGGTTCCGGTTATACCAGGTTTCCGGCGAACCGCTGTCGACGGTGGAAACCAGCCGGTTGTCCTCGTCCAGAATAGCGAAGCCGCTTTGCAGGTTGAAGGCGGCGGCAAAGCCGTAGTTAATGAGGGACATTTCCACCTCCGCCGTGGAAGCGGGCTTCCCTTCACCCGTTACCCGCAGGTTCTGCGCCGTCAGCTTGTATCCCAAATGATCGCGGATGAACTCGAACAGATGGCGTGGGACGGTTTCTCCCTTCCGGTTCAGGAACCAGGCGGGATCGTACTGGATGCCGTTGTCCCGCAGCCAGTCTTCCGTCACCGGCACGGACTTCCATTGGCCGATGTTGGTTTCGTCCCCCGCGCCGGCGTCCACATACGAGTGGATGGCGCTCAGCGTGGTAAACCGGTGCTCGGACAGCTGTATCAGCACCTGCTGATTGTCCAGCCGGACGTGATTGCTGTCGAACCAATACTGCATGAACAGCTCCCCCTCCTGGGGGGTGTAGGCGGCTTCCCGCACCAGCTGATCCCATTGCGCGGTTCCCTCGTCCAGGCCGCCGGTGCCGTAGCTGACCAGATCGGGCAGCTTGCCGAACACCGAATCGTTTTCAATGCCGATCCGCTCGTAATAGGGCGTTCCCTCCAACAGGTTTTTATACCGGGGCAGGCGCATGAGCGCGTACAGGTGATTGGGCATGACCAGCTTTTCCATGACGGTTTGGGCAATCAGGCGGCGATCCAGCGGATACTTTTCGCCGTACCATTCGCCCCATACCCCCACGAAGCGGACCGGGAAAAACTGCACCGCGCGGCTCCATTTCCGGAGAACCGGCTCCAGCTGCCCGATATGCCGCAGGATGACGTCCTGCGGCGCATCGTTGACCGGGTCATCGCGGGTCTTGGGGTAGAGGAAGCGGGGCTGCATCCGCAGCCCTAGATCCAGATGGGCCTGAAAGACGGCGTCCAGCGCCTCCAGCCCCTTTTCGCTGATGTCCCGATCGTTGAAGCCGCTGAGATAGATGTAGGTCTGACAGACCCGCGGCATCCCTTCCGGCAGTTCCTGCGCCAGCAGCCGCTCGGTCATGACTTTCCCGGGATCCTTGATAAGGCTCATCTCGTACAGGTCACACCACGAGTCGATCCGATAGCCCCTGTCCGGATTCATCCAGAGCTGTGCATCGTCCTCGCTGGTCAGCGGCTCCAGGGTCGTTTCCACCGCCAGCGGCCGTGCCCCGTTCCCCGGCCCGGCAGAGCCCGCCGGCGCGCCGGGGGAGCAGGCGCACAGGCCCAGCGCCAGGCTGGCGGCCAGCAAAAGCCCGACGGCCCGCTGTTTCATACCGTTCCTTCTTTCCCGCATATGTTACGACACGTCAAATTCATGCAGAATATGGTAGCCGCCCGCCATGGGGGTGCGGTTGCTAAGGCGGGCGTACTGATCCGCCGTGTTTTTCAGGTAAAACGCCAGCTTATACCGGCCCGGCTTGGCGGGCAGCTTGAGGGTGGCCTTGAGGGTATGGGTCAGGTTCCGGCTGTCGGTATATTGCGCGGGGTTTCGGTTGTACCAGGTTTCGGGAACGCCGCTTTTGACGGTGGACACCACCTGGTTGCCGCTGTCCAAAAGGACAAAGCCGCTTTCGAGATTGAAGGCCGCGGCAAAGCCGTAGTTGATCAGCGGCATTTCCACGTTCAGGGCCGAGGAGGGCTTGCCGCTGCCCGACACCTTGACGCGCTGGGCGACCAGCTTATAGCCCAGATGATCCCGGACAAATTCAAACATATTGCGGCGGATGGTTTTCCCCGCCTTGTCGCGGAACCAGGCGGGATCGTACTGGATCCCCCGGCCCTTGAGCCAGCTTTCGGTGATGGGTTCCTTCTTCCATTTGCCGATGTTGGTGTCGTCCCCGGCGCCTGCGTCCACATAGGAGTGAATGAGGCTCAAGGTGGTGAATCGATGCTCCGACAGCTGCTCAAGGATCTTCAGGTTGTCCAGCTCCACGTCGTTTTCCTTGAACCAGTATTGCAGGTACAGCTCGCCCTCCTGTGGGGTGTAGGCGGCTTCCCGCAGCAGCTGCATCCATTGATCCGAGCCGCCGTCCAGCCCACCGGTGCCGTATCCCATATCCACGATCTTCCCGAAAATGGAGTCGTTCTCGATGCCGATCCGATCGTAGTAGGGGGTTCCCTTGAGCAGGTTCTTGTAGGCCGGCAGGCGGATCAGGGCGTAGAGATTGTTGGGCACTACCAGCTGCTCCATGACGGTTTTGGCTATCAGCGCGCGGTCGATGGGGTAATACTCCCCATGCCATTCGCCCCAGGCACCGATGAAGCAGATGGGGAAGAACTGAATGGCGCGGCTCCACGTCTTGATCACCGGCGCCAGCTGTTTGATGTGCTGGAGCATGATGTTCTGGGGCGCGTCGTTCAGGGCGTCGTTGATATCCTTGGCGTAGCAGAAGCGGGGCTGGATTTTGATTCCCAGCTCCAGATGGGCCTCAAACACCTGCCCGAGGGCCTGCAGGCCCTTGTCCGTGATGGCCCGGCTGTTGAAGCCGCTGAGATAGATGTACGTCTGAGAGATCATGGGCATCCCTTCGGGCGGCACCTGCTCCTGGAGCCGGGCTTTCATGACGGCCTTGGGATCCTTGACCAGGGTCATCTCATACAAATCGCACCAGGAATCGATGCGGTAGCCTCTGTCGGGATTTTTCCACAGCAGCGCGTCTTCCTCGCTGTTCAGGGGCTCCAGGGCTTTGTCCACCGTCACCGTGCCGCCGGCGGTTGGCGCGGCGGTGGGGGGGCGGCGGGTGCCGCCGGCTGTCGTCGCCGCCGTCTGGCGGGAGGGCCTGAGCGCGGTGGACGTGCCGGCCGGCTCTGTCAAGCTGTTGTCCGTCATGGTGGGGTTCACCTCCGTTGTCGAAGTGGTGTAGGCTTCCGAGGGGGAGAGGGAGGCTTCGCCGCCCGATGAGGCTGGGGGCACCTGCGCCGGACCACAGGCGCCGAGCCCCAGCAGCATCATCAGACTTAAAATCCCTCCTGTAATCCGGCGTTTCATCGTCATGCCCCTTTCGGCTGCCCAGGCGGTTTTCCGCCTAGGCAACATCAAATTCATGCAGGATATGGTACCCGTTCACCACGGCGGCGTCGATGCTGACGCGGGCGTACCGGTTCAGGCTATTTTTCAGGTAGAAGGCCAGCTTATAGCGCCCGGCCCGGCCCGGCAGCTTCATTTTCGCGCTCAGGGTGTGGGTCAGCTGCTTGGTATCGCTGTAGTTGTCCGGATTGCGGTTATACCAGGCGGCGGGATTGCCGCATTTGACGGTGGACACCACCTTGTTTTGGCTGTCCAGGATGGCAAAGCCGCTTTCCAGATTGAAGGCCGCCGCAAAGCCGCGGTTCTGCAGGGACATGGCGACCTGAATGGGGGCGGAGGGCTTGCTGTCCCCGGTGATCTTCAGGGACTGGCCCACGATCCGGTAGCCCAGATGATCCCGCACGAATTCGAACAGGTTGCGGGACACGACTTTCCCGTTTTTATCCTTGAACCAGTTGGCGTCATACAGGACGCCGTTCTTTTTGAGCCAGTCCTCGGTCATGGCGATTTTTTTCCATTTGCCGATTTCCGAGGTCTCCTTCCGGCCCCAGTCCAGATAGCTGTGCATAATGCTCAGGGTGGAGAAGCGATGCTCGGAAAATTGCAGCACGCAGCGCTTGCCGTCCACCCAGGCGTCGTTCTCTGGGAACCAGGAGTTCCAGTAGATTTCGCCGTCCTGGGGGGTGTAGGCCGCTTCTTTAATGAGCTGCAGCCACTGGTCGGTGCCGTCCTCCAGGCCGCCGGTGCCGCCGTCCGCGTTGCCGTAGCCGTAGGGGACCTTTCCGAAAACCGCGTCGTTCTCGATGCCCAGGCGATTGTACCACGTTTCGCCTTTCATCAGGTTTTTGTATTCCGGTAGGCGGATGAGGCCGTACAGGCCGTTGGGGATGACCAGCTTTTCCATAACCGCCTTGCAGATGACCTTTTTGTCAATGGGGTATTTCAGTCCGTCGCTGTGCCATTCGCCCCAGGCGCCGATGAAGCAGATGGGGAAGGCCTGGATGGTATCCTTCATCTCCTTGATGACCGGTGCGAGCTGATCGATGTGCCGCAGCATGGTCTCCTGCGACGCTTCATGATCCGGGTCGGGCATGCTGGTCATATAGCAGAACCGGGGCTGGCTCTTGATGCCCATTTCGGCCTGCACCCGCAGAAAGGTTTTGATGCCTTCCAGCCCCCTGGCGGAGATGTCGCCGTTGTTATAGGCGTAGAGATAGAAATAGTTCTGCATGACCATGGTGTCGTCGCCGGGGTAATTTTTGTTCTGGCCAATGGCTTTCATCACCAGCTCCTTGCAATAGGCGGCCATATCCTTCTGCTCGGCGATGGTATGGACGCCTACGCCGCTGATGTTGCTGCGGAAGCCCCGATCCGGGTTCCCCCAGAACTGGGCGTCGTCCGAGGCGGTCAGGGGCTTGAGGACTTTCTCCACCGCCACGGGGGTTTTCTTCCCCGTGCCGGCGGTGGTGGCCGTGGTGACGCTTCCGCTGCCGGCTGGGGTCTTGGGCCATGTGGTTTTGCCCGGGGCGGCGGAGCCCGGCGTGGAGCTGTCGGGGAGTGTGGAGCTTGCCGGATCGGTAAAGCCGGCGGTCCCGTCCGTGCTGCCATCGGCCGGAGCGTCCGAGCTGGCGCTGCTGCCGGCCGGCGTGCCGGAGGAGGCCGGCGGGGACTCCTGGCGGCAGCCAGCCGCCAGGAGCAGCACCGCGCACAGAGCTCCGGCAATCAACCGTTTTTTCATCGGTATCCCATTCCTTCCTGTCCGTATGGTTCCGTGTCGTGAAAGAATGTGCTGGTGTTACCGGGTCTCCCGTGGGGTCAGCGGCGCTTTTTGCGCGAGACGCAGATGACCGCGCCGGACAGACCGGCCAATGTCAGCACGGCCAGCGCGCCGACCGGTTCGCCGGTGGAGGGGTTGCTGCCGCCGTTGCCATTGTTCCCGCCGCTGCCGCCGCTGGAGGTGCCGGCGTCGGGCGTGCTGGAGGTGCCAGGCTCACCGGAAGGGGTGCTAACCGTGGGCTCGCTGGAGGTGCCTTCCAGCTCGGCTTTCGTCATTTCCGCGCCGGTAAACAGGTTCTGAATTTTGCCGCTGCCGTTCATGACCACGCCGTCCTTGCTCATGACGTCGTTGGTGGCCTGCATCAGCGAGCTGAGGGTGAAGCCGCCCATCTCCCCGCCGAAGGAGGTGATGTAGATGACGAGGTTGCACACCACGTCGCCCGGCACCACGCCGCCGTTGCCGGTCATAATCGACCACGGGATGCGCACCCAGCCCTCAAACCCACTGGGCATGGGCACGGAGGAGTTGCCGCATCTGGTGGTTTCCCAGGTCTTGGAGCCCTTGGCCAGCAGGAAGGCGTCGCCCTTGCCGACCTCCGGCCAGGACTTGGTATCCGTGGATTCGCCGTTGATGCACAGGCTCAGCTTGATGTCGGTGGTTTCCATGCCGTTGAGGCCCTTGGGCATCTTGACATAGAACATAAACCCGCCTTTGTCCCGGACGGTGAACATTTCGAAGCTGTAGATGGTCAGCTCCAGCTTGGGGCCCTTGCCGTATACGTTGTTGGTGATCTCCGTCTTGTTATTAATATACAGGCCGTTGTATTTGCTGCCCAAAGGATTGGGGTTCGTTACCGCCCGTATGTCGAAGGTATCCCGCGGAAACTTAGGGGCGGGGAATACGGTGTACAGGCCCTTGGTTTCCCCTTCGGGGATCTGCTCGTCCACCGTGTAATCCGCCATAAAGGGGATTTCTTTCATATAGGATACGCCGTCGATGGTTTCCTTGGGATCGGGCGTATCGATCGGTTCGCCGTAGAAGAAAAACCGGGTGGTGGTTTCCCCTTCCATCATGACGCGCGTGGGGTAGTATTCCGCTTTGGTGGGATCGTTGAGGACGGGCATGGGCGCGGAGAAGTACAGGGGGCCGGCCTCGCCGCCGTATTCGCCCGGGATGATGGAGATGTCCTTGAGGTTCACTTCATTCCAGTCGATGTCCTTCTTCCAGTTTTCTTTGGACAGGAAGATATAGCCCTCGAAGCCTTCCTCGCCAAAGTTGAAATACTCGCCGGTGCCCTTAATGGTGCTCCATTCCTTGGCGCCCTTTTTCAGCACATAGATGTCTTTGTTAGCAGGGGGGCCGATGCTCCAATCCTCCTGCGGATTCCAGATCGGGAACTGCGCGCGGAGCTTAGAGGCAGGGGTCT
The DNA here is from genome assembly GCA_900546265.1 of uncultured Oscillospiraceae bacterium. GTDB lineage: Bacteria > Bacillota > Clostridia > Oscillospirales > Acutalibacteraceae > UMGS856. The sequence continues at coordinate 26,230 of URCA01000016.1, forward strand.
TGACATACCAGAGAAGACCGGCCGCCCCCTTGAGGGAAACCGCGCCCTCGTCGACGCTGTCGTCGGTGAAGAACTTCATCCAGATGCTGTTGGATTCCGAAAAGGGCTCGGTGACCGTGCTGTCCACCTTGAACATCAGGGGAGAGAACAGCGAGGATTTCGAGGGCTCCACCGACACGGTGTTCTTTCCCTGATAGCTGCCGCCGTACAGCTGGAACACAGGTTCGGTGCCTTCACCGTAGGGGAAATAATCCCCTCGTTCGCCGCCAGCCTCGATTTCAAACAGGGTGGACGTTTCGCCCTCCTTCAGGCTCTGGGCTATGGTGTTCAGCTCGGTGATCAGGGGCGTACGGCGCAGAACCGTCACGTCCTTGATGTTCGTTTCGTCCGCCGCGGACACCGCCGCGCCGCCTATCATGGTGGTAGCCAGAAGGGCCATTGCCGCTATGGTGCTGAGAACTTTTCGCATGGTTTTTCCTCCTTTTAAGGTTGAATGAACGTGTTGTCGAAGCCGGGAACGCCGTGCTGTGCCTTTTGGATACGCATCCCTCCTTACTATCGGCTTGATTTATATGGATGTCGTCCTAAAACCCTGCCGGGGTCTCGATGCGGACGGCTTCGCCTGCCGGAATGACGCGGCCCTGCCAGCTTTGTTCCGCGCCGCCGTGGTTGGCGGCCAGCACCACGCCGTTTTCGTAGGTCACGAGGCTGAGAGCCCCCTCCCGGGAGTGGGCGCGGATGCGCTGACCTTCCAGGCCCTGATGCAGCCGGGTATAGGCGGCAGAAGCGGCGGCAATGCTGTCAACCCAGTTTTCCGCGCAGGTGTTAAAGAGGAATTTCAGCGGGGTTTTGCTCAAAATGGCGGGATCGCAGCCGGTCAGCCAATAGGCCGGCTGGATGCCGGTTTCCAGCAGCGTCAGCAGGTAATCCGCCGGGTCTCCCGCCAGGTTGACCGGCTGCGAGGCCAGGGACGTATAGCCGTGGTACACCATGGAATAGAAGGGGACGGTTTCGCTGAACAAATCCTGTCCGCTGCTCTCGCTGGGAACCTCCAGCAGCAGCGAGGCCAGGCCGGCCATGTAGCCGTTGGCCCCGTCGGCGGCCAGCCGGATGCCGGCGGCGCGCATTTGCTCGAAGCAGGCGCGGTAAACGGCCAGAAGCTGCCCCCGATCCATACCGCGGTGCGCGTCGAAGTCGCTGTACAGCTCGCCGCCCATGTTTTGGAGCAGCACGCCGGAGACGCCCGACGCGTCCAGGCCGTCCAGCAGCCGGCGATTGTTCTTCCGCAGGGAATCCGCCGATACATACCGCCAGGAGGCGCCCTTTTCGTCCCAGTCCCAGGTGCTGGACAGGGGCAGCCGGCGCACCACGTTTACTTTATTGAGGCTTTTGGCGTATTGGTTGCTGGAGAACAGCCGCATTCCCCCGCCGTAGTCCCGGACCAGATCGCAGACCATAAACACGCGGGAGGTTTTCGCCTGTTCCTGCAGTCTGGACGCTGCGGCTTTGCCGCCCAGGCTTTTGTCAAAAGCGGCTTTAAAGGGATAGCGGTTTTCATAGCCGCCTTTTTCAAAGCCGTATAACAGGATGTTGGTGCCGTTCACGCCTTTGTCCTGAAGAGCCTTCATCGTCTGCTCCACCTCGGCAAAGGTGGTGGCGGCGACGCTTTTTTGATAGGGAATACCTAAGAAGCTGGCCGGCCGGGAGGTTTTACCGAAGAATTGCAGGCTGACGCTCCGGCCGCTTTCCGCCGCCGGGCGCAGGTCGGTTTCCTCCTCCAGGTAGCGCTGATAGCGGCGCGCCATGCCGCTGTAATCGGCGTCGGCTTTTTCCAGGAAATAGTACCGGACCTCCGGGGACTCCGCTGTCGGCTTGTCGTGCAGCATCAGGACGGTGCGCTGGTTGGATTCCTTATCCCGGATGCCGGTCAAGTCCTGCTGATGATAAATAAAGGCGCTGTTCACCGCCGTATAGGGAGACAGGCCGCCGTCGGACTCGGCCCGGATGGAAGCGGCGGCGGCGCCGGCATGGATGACGGCCAGGAAGGCGTGCCCCGCCTTTTGCATACCGAACACTGGCAGGCGGACGCTTTGGGTGTTGTCCACGCTTTTGAGCAGCAGGTTGACGGAGGGATCGCTGCCGTATACCGGCTGGTTGTAGGGGGAAGCGCCCCGCCCGCTGTCCGAGAACCGAATCAGCGCGCCGCTGCCGTCGGGCACCAGCGCGTACCCGTCCTCTCCGCTTTCACCGGCGCCGAAGTAGGGGAGGAGGCTGACGGAGGTCAGGCGGGAGGTGCCGTATTCCTCGATTTCCGGATACACGATGGACGCCTGGACATAATCGTCCGCGAGGGTGATTTCCACCGGGATGCGGAAGGAGGTGACGGCCTCGGCGAAATCGTAGACGATGCGCACGCCGTTGGCAATCTGCCGGACTTCGAAGGTGTCCGCCTGTACGCAGCCCTCCTGGCTGTTCACCGTCATTTCATTCAGGGCGGCGTCCACAAAGGTGATGATGAGCTGCGACTGCAGCTGCCGCAGCATCTCCTGGGAGAGCTCCAGCCCTTCCAGCTCCGGGGGATTGGCGTACCAGACCGTGTTCTCCCGCGAGTCCCACACCGCCAGGTTGGCGGTGCGCAGGTCGACGCCCAGCCGGAGAAAGCCGGAAGCCGCCACCTGGGTGAAGTCCTCCGAAAGCGGGACGACCGGGGAGCCGGGCGGCGTTCCGCCGTCCGCAGGCGCCGGATCGGCCGCGCCGGACACGCCCGCGCCGAGCAGAACGGCGACGGCCGCCAGAAAGGCGCCGATTTTTTTCATGAGACATCCCATTCCTTTCGGCTGCGTTATCGGTAGGTCAGTTCCTGCGCGATGCTGGTCGCGAAGCCGAGAATCTGCTGGGCGATGCTGAAAAACAGCAGCAGCAGAAAGCAGACGGCCAGGATGGCCAGCAGGGTGATGATTATGGAGACGATGGTTTTCTTAACGGTGTATTGGTGGACAATCATCATCCCCAGGAACACCAGCAGCAGGCTCCAGCCCGCGCCGACGACCTGGAAGGTTTGGTAAATCATGGCTTCATCCAGAGACAGGACGTTGGACAGGAGAATGCCTAGGAAGCCCAGGAGGATCCAGGGGGTCAGGGAATAGGCGGCGGCTATCCAGATGTCCCGCATCGTCCCCTCGCCGTCAATGAGCGTGCAGGTGGCCCAGTTGCATATCGTCCACAGCAGCAGAGCGCCCGCCGACTGCAGCAGGGCAGGGAGGAGCCGGACCATGGAATCGGGCTGGGGATGGAAGAGATAGCCGGTGCACAGGGCCTGCGTCAGGGCTTCCAGGAAAAACAGCAGAACCAGCAGATTGGCCAGGCCCATGGACGCTTTTTTCTCGTATTTCAAATCCTGGAAAACCGCCAGGGGATGAATGAGCAGGCGAAAGGGATAAAGCAGCTTTTCCTTGTCCGGTTTTGCCGGCGGAGTGTCCCGCAGGCGGCGCTGCCGCAGATGGATATAGCAGCCAAGCAGCATTTTCTTCACATTTGTCATAGTCGGATTCGCCTTTCCGCCTTATCGGCGACGGATTCGTTTGCCGGATTTCCCGGACAGCATCCACCGGTGCGCTTTTTTTATCAGAAAGATAAACAGGGTCAGGCCGGCCGCCGCGCTCAGAAGCAGCCACACGAAATGGCGGCGGACAAATTCCTTGCGGTAATCCTTCAGCGCCATGGAATAGAAATACGGGTCGTCCCCTTTTTTCAGCATCTCCATGGCGGCGGCGCTGTCGCCCTGCTGGAAATACGCGCGGCCGATGCTTTTGTAGGCGATGGACAGATGGCTATTTTCCCGCAGGATTTCCTGCCACCGCTCCACGGATTCGATATACTTGCCGGCGCTGTAAAACGTCAGGGCGTCGAGAACCCGGCGCATGTAGGCGGTGGGCTCGAACACGGTCAGGCTGGCCTTTTCGCTGTCCAGGGCCAGGAAGCTGTCTCCCTGCCGTTCCACGGCCGCCAGGGCCTTGAAGGTGCCCCGACGCTGCCCGGAGCCGCCCCAAATGGCCACCAGATTGCAATCGGCGTCGTACAGGAACAGGCGGCCGCGGGTGGCGTCCGCCCCGCACAGCAGGCCCGATTCGGTGACGCAGACGTCCACGAAGGCGCTGGCGACCTCCTCGCCGTTATCGTAGGAGACTTCCAAATCCCCAAACACGCCGTGGCCGAACTTCTTCTCCGCGGGCTGGAGGATATTGACGCCCAGCATGTTCAGGTGCTTGAGGGCTTTGCCCGCGCCCGCGCCGGCGCAGGAGGTATACAGAAAGTTGTCGCGGTCGATATACAGGTTGCTGTAGGGGGAGGGCAGGCTTTTTTCCATGGATTCCACCTGCTCTGTGCTGAACCACTTTTTCCACATCTGCAGGAACAGGACGTCGGCGGTCACCTTCACCTCGTTGGGAGCGAAAAACCCGAGAAAGCGATCCTGCGCGTCGTATTGGACAATCCCCTGATAGATCGAGGGATCCACCACAAAGACGTTGCCGTCCGTGTCCACCGCCACCTTTTCCGGCGTGTACTGGATATGGGTGTTGATGGCGGTGACGCCCTCGTTGGTCATGATGCGCACGGCTTCCCGCTTTTCATTGACGGCCACGATCCGGGCGTTGCCCGTGTCACAGATGTACAGCAGCCCGTCGGCCGCCTTGAACACCCCTTTGGGCTGGCTGAGCGGCTCTTCCCGGCCATCGATAAGTATCGCCGTGAGGACGTCGGCGGACTGAAAATCCGCGCGGATACGGACGATCCGGTTGTTTCCCGTGTCCGCCAGATAGATGGCGCCCGTCCCGTCGACGTGCAGATCCTGCGGCTCCCGCAGGCGGCCGACGCCCAGCTCGAGCCCGTCGTAAACCGCGCGCACCTGGTAGGGCGCCGGCGCCGGTATCGATGTTTTATCGGACCCGTACAGATAAGCCTCGCTCTGCGGCAGGGCCGCGCCGGGAAGCGTCAGCGCCAGAGACAGAGCCAAAGCGGCCGCTGCCCTTCTGTAGCTCCTCAAGGTTCCAGCCTCCATTCGGAAAAGGATTGTGGCTTCGTCAGGATTTGATGCCCGAATAGGCCATGGTTTCCACCACGGAATTTTCGCAGAAAAGGAAAATGACGATGGGCGGCAGCATCAGCAGCACCGACACGGCGGCTGTGACGCCCGTGCGGATGATGCCGCCGGTGTTGATCTGCTGCATCATGGTGGGCAGCATTTTCATGGATTCGCTGTAGGTAAACTGCGCGCCCGTCACGTTCCAGCTGCTGATGAAGGTGAGAATCATCAGCGTCATCCAGGCGGGGCGCATCATCGGCAGGACGATTTTGAAGAAGGAGTATTTTTCTCCCGCGCCGTCGATTCGCGCCGCTTCCAGCACGTCGTCCGGAATGGCGGAGATGAACTGGCCCATCAGGAACACGCCGAAGGAGGTGCTCATCAGCGGCAGGATCAGCGCCCAGAAGGTGTCCAGCATGCCGGTTTTCGCCATCAGCATGTATTGGGGCAGCGCCGTCACCTCGGGGCGGAACAGGATGGCGAACACGATGACGCGGTTGATGATGGTTTTGCCGGGGAACCGGAGCTTGGCCATGGCGTAGCCGGCCATGGAGGCCAGCAGGATGTATCCCCCGGTGGACGCGGCCGTGACGAACACGCTGTTGAACACATACCGCTCCACCGCGATCAGCGACTGGGACTGCACCCGGAGGATTTCGGCAAAGTTCTGCAGCGTCGGGTGATAGACGACGAAGCGGGGCGGGAACAGAAACAGCTCGCTTATCGGCTTGAACGCGTTGATGACGGAATAGTACATGGGCAGCGCGATGAAAACGCCGAAAACAGCCAGGAAGAGAAAGGCCGCGGCGTTGCCGGCCCGGGATCGATTCATGGTTTTCCCTGTCAAACAGATGCCTCCTTTGCGCACGGCGGCGGAAGGCTCAGCCTTCGCCCGGGGCCACCGTGTTGATAGCCTTATTGATAACCACCCAGCTGACCACCATGATGGCGAACAGCACCACCGCCACCGCCGACGCATAGCCCATTTCCAGGCGCAGATTGCCGTAGTCCTGAATATGCAGCACCAGCGTGTGGGTGGAATAATCGGTGCTGGGCATGCCGGTCAGGGCGGCCGGCTGGGCGCCGATGGCAAAGGAGCCGGAGATGGACAGCACCGCCCCGATGAGCAGCTGCGGGCGCATCTGGGGCAGGGTGATGTACCACAGCTCCTGCCAGCGGTTGCGCAGCCCGTCGATGGCCGCCGCCTCAAAGTAGCTGGCGTTGAGCTGCTTGAAGCCGGCGATGAAGGCCAGGAAGCCGGTGCCCATGCCCATCCACAGCACCACCACGATCACCACAAAGAAGTTATAATCCGGGTCGTACAGCCACTGGATCGGTTCGCTTATCAGGCCCCAGTTGATGAGAAAGCTGTTGAGTATGCCGTAGGAGTCGTTGCTGAACAGATACGTCCACATCAGATAGGCGCTGCCGATGAGGGAGGGGGAATAGAACAAAAAGGTCAGGATATTTTTGAGCATGCGCCCCATATCGTTGATAAACCAGGCCACCACGAAGCTCAGAATATAGCCGACCGGGCCGGTGATGATGGCGAACAGCATGGTGTTGCTGAAGGCCTTGACGAAAATGTCATCGTCCAGGAACATCCGCATATAGTTGGAGAACCCGATGAACCGGGGCGCCTGCACCATGTCGAAGTTGGTGAAGCTGATGACCACCGCCATCAGAATCGGGATGAGAGTAAAAAAGACAAAGAGAATCAGCCAGAAGCCAATGAAGAAATAGGCGTTTCCATAGGTATGTATAAAGTTTCGCAGCTTGTTCATCGGCCTTCCTCCAGCCCCAATTCGATACGCTTTCTGCTGAGCTCCTCGTCGACGATCCGCCCATAGCGGAAAATCACGTCGCGCGGGTTTTCGTATTCGTAGGCGACGCGCCGGAACGCGTTGCTCAGATTCCGGGTCACGTAATAGGCGGCGGGCGACTGGGGGTTGTCGCTGACCTGCCTCCACTGGCCCAGGAGGGCCTCCGCTTCCTCCGCCGTCCAGGCCAGGGAACCGAAAACCTCCTTGTTGGCGGGGAAGTAGCGGGAGGATACGCCGAGCTTCGCCTCGGTTTCCAGGGCGAACCGCTCCTGCGTACTGTCGGAGGTCCACCAGTCGAGGAACCGGAAGGCGTCCGCGTGACGCTGCGACTTTTCCATGACGACGGCGGCGCTCACCCGGCAGACCTCGGTGTGATCCGCCGTGCCGTCCGTCCGGACGGTGCCCGGCACCATGGCCATTTTCCACAGGCCGGCTATTTCGGGGGCGCCGACAGTCACCTGTCCATAGAAATTGGACGTGGAGATGACCAGAGGCATCTGCCCCGTGCGGAAGCGGTTGAGAATATCGAAGGATTTCGGCAGGCCGTATTTGACATACAGGTCGGTCCAGGCGGCGAAGGCTTCAATGGAGGCCTTTTCCGTCATATTGGTCCGGCTCATATCCTGGTTATACAGGGTGCCGCCGTTTTGCAGCAGGAACATTTCATAAATCTGGGTGGATTCCTCGATGCCGGCCTGCATCCCTTTTTTCTGCAGCCGGGCCAGCACGGCGTAGAACTCCTCCCAGGTTTTCGGAACCGTCAGCTCCTGCTCCCGGAAAATGTCGGCGCGGTAAAAGAGCATGTTATAGCTCTGGATTTCCGGCAGGCCGTATGTCTTTTCCCCCACCTGCAGAGATATCAGGGAGGAGGGGTAGAAGCGCTGCACGATGGCGGCGTAATCAGGCATGGCGGTCAGGTCGGTCAGGGCGTTCCGGTAATACAGGTTCATCAGAACCGTTTTGGGGACGAACAGGGCCGCGTCCGGGCCCTTGCCCGAGACCAGAGCGGGCAGGAGGGTATCCGCCGCGTTGACCAGGGACACGGTGACGGGGATGCCGGTGGAGGGGGTGAAGCTGTCGGTGATCAGCCGGCTGAGTATCTGGGCCTGATCCCGGCCGGTGGCATAGCCGGTGGAAATCAAATCGTTGGTGCTGGCCCAGACCCGCAGGGGCTCTCCCTGCGCCGCCCCGCCGCCCACGGTATCGTAATCCTGAATGAAGGAGGAGAGAAAGGCCATCAAGCGAAAGCGCAGCTGCCCGAGGAAGGTGCCGCCCGTGCGCACGGGCGCGTGGCCGGGGGAGCGGAGCGTCAGGTAATCCAGCTCCATGGGCTGGGAGCGGATGCCTCCCAGCAAATCGGCCAGGGTATTGATTTGGGAGCGGAAATTGTCCATTTGGCCAGGGATGCCCCGCACTTTTTTCGCCATGGCCGCCAGCATGCGGGCGGTTTCATAAATCCGGCTGGTGCCGCTGCCGGCGATGCCGCTGTCGGCACCGGCGTCCATCCGGGTCCCCAGCGCGTTCAGCCGCTGGCGGCAGCTCTCCAGCGTCGGCACCAGGCCGTCGATGTGGGTATCCAGATCATAATCCCGGTAGCTGTCCGGGGTCTCGCCGACCAGCACCATGATGCGGCTGTACAGGCCGTTGAGCTCCTCCACAATGGAGGACAACTCCTGCAGCACGGCGTTCAGGCCGGTCATCACCACCTCCAGCTTTAGCTCGTGGACGCCCTTTTCCAGGTAAAACCGATAGGGGGTTCCTTGGCTGTCGGCCAGGGTTTGGCAGGTGAAGTCCGCCGCGTAGGGGAAGACGAGGGTTTCGCATTCCCGGAAGGGAACCTCGCCGTCTACCGTCAGCCTCCGCCGCACGGAGAAGCCGTTGGTATCGTTCTGCCGATACACCACGTCCAGCGCGTAAAAGCCGCTTTCCGGCACCTGCACGTTCCAGGAGACCCATTGGCTCTCCCGGCTGTAGCCCGAACCGCCCAGGGTGTTGTAGCGGATTTTGGAGGGGTCGTTGGGACTGACGGAGGCGGAAATCCGATCGTAGGACAGGGTGATTTCCAGATGGGATTTTTGCGCGTAGAGCTCCGCCTCCTGCCGGATCTCCCGGTCGGCGGTGTCGACGGCGCCCCCGGCCTCCATGGCGCGGACATAGGCGGCGTAGTCATCCGTTTGAGAAAGAGGCAGCAGGCTCAGGCGGCGGATACGCACCGGCTGCCGGGTCATGGTCAGGCGCAGGGTATACGCGCCGGCGGCCAGGTTCAGCCCCTGATCCTCGCCCAGGGAGGGCGTCACGGTCTGCCAGTGGATGACCTCCACTTGGGTGGGCATCAGCTCGTTGCCCTGCCAGTCCTGTTCAAAGCGGCCGTTCGCCGGCTGTCCGCCGGCGTTTTCCCACCGCCGCGGGAATTCCACCGCCGCTTCCTTGATAACGGCGCCGTTTTGCAGGATTTCCAGGGAGCCCTGCGGCGTGATGGGCTTGCCCTCCGGGGCCTTGTATTCGATTTGCAGCTGGTAGCGGCCGGCGGCCGGCACCTGGAAGGAGAAGTCCGCCGGCGCTTTTTCCTCCAGCTGCCGGCCCTCTTCCTCGCGGTATACATCCACCGCCGCCGCAGCTGGTTCCGCCGCCGCAGCCGGACAGACGGCCGGCAGACAGACAAAGAAGGCGAGAAGCAGCGCGCCGAGGCGGCGCAAGCACGGTTTACACACAGCAAATCTCCTCCTTATCCGACGATCCCGGTGCGGTCGATCCCCTGCACAAAGAAACGCTGTCCCACCAGAAAGAGGAGAATCAGCGGCGCAATGCTGAAAACGCAGGCGGCCTGCTCGATGGGGATGATGTAATACACGGTAAAATGCTCCCGGGGCAGGATCACCTCCAGAGCGTAGCGCAAATCCACAATCCGGGTGGCCAGCGTCTGCACCGACGACAGATTGATGGAGGCCAGATAGTAATCGCTCCAGTACCACACCAGGGAGAACAGGAAGAAGACCAGCAGCGAGGTGCGGGCGTTGGGCAGCATGATCCGGAAAAAGGTTTTGCGGTAGCCGCAGCCGTCGATGAGCGCGGCTTCCTCCAGCTCGGCGGGGATGCCGGCGAACACCTGCCGGAACACCAGGATGAACAGCCCGGCCCGCAGGCCCTGGCCCAGGGCGGCCGGCAGGAAGAACGCCAGCGGGGAGTCGAGCAGCCTCAGGCCGGAGGGGGCGCCGGTTATCAGCCGGATGATGCCGAAGACATCAAAATTGGACATCAACAGGTAGTTGGGCATCCCCAACAGCTGGGGCGGCACCACAATGGTGAACACCACCATGATGAACAGCAGGGTGGACCCCTTGAAATGAAACCGGGCGAAGCCATAGCCGGCCAGGCAGGTCACCAGGATTTGCAGCAGCGAGCTGCCCACCGCGATAAGCACCGTATTTTTCATGGCTTCCAGTAGATGGACGTCCACCACCGCCGTGCGGAAGTTGTCCCAGGTGGGCGTTTTGGGCAGCCACACCACCGTGATATCCATGAAATCCTTGGGGGAGCGGAAGGCCATGCTCACCATATACAGCAGGGGGTACAGGATAATAAACGCGATGGCCAGCAGAAACAGCCAGCGCAGCAGATTGCCCACGCATTTTCCCGCGTAGTAGGCCGGGGATATCTGAATGCTCCGGAGATCCGGCAGTTCCCGACGGTTTTTCTTCCTTGCCATGGAGGCACTCCCTTCCTTCAGCGTTCTTTTTGAAAAAGCATCCGGCGGCAGAGGAGGACGACGAGCCCCAGGATGATTAGCACCAGCAGGAAGTACATCCAGGCCATGGCCGCGGCATAGGAATAGTTCATGTCCTTCATGAAGTAGTCGCGGATATACCGCATGGCCTGGTTGTCGTAGCTGGTGAAGCTGTCGATGATGGTATAGACAATTGTGGCCAGGACGAAGGGGGACACGGTGGGGAAGGTGATTTTCCAAAAGGTTTCCCAGCCGCTGGCCCCTTCCACCTGCGCCACCTCGTAGAACGACGAGGGGATGGACAAGAGGGCGGCCATGAAAATCAGGATTTGGATGCCGCTTTTCCACACCAGGTCGGCCACGTTGGCGATCATCCCGGTCAGAATATCCACCAGGCCGTTCGGCAGGCCGCTTTCCAGCAGAAACTGGGTTAGAATGGTCACGTCGAAAATGTTGGAGGCGCCGGCGGCTGGCAGCGCCACGATGGAGCTCATGTCCGCCTTAATGATTTCCGCCACCACACCGGCGGTGACGATGATGGGAAGAAAAAAGATAGCGCGCATAATCATGCGGCCGTGAAATTTCTGGTTGAGGATGGTGGCGGTGAACAGGCTGAAAAACACGATAACCGGCACCTGGTAGACGAGATCCCGGAACGCCTCGAAAATCAGCCGGGGAAATTCGGCGTCGCCGGTCAGCGCCTGTATGTACTGGCCCCAGATGCCGTTTTCCAGCGGCTTCAAAACAAAGCCGTCCCCCTCAAAGGCAAACTGATAAAAGGAATAGCGGAAAAAGCTCACCATCGGCTGCACGAACAACAGAAGGAAGCCGATAAACCAGGGAAGGATGAATATCCAGCCGATCGCTTCCCTCTTTTTGCTGAGTCTGCTTTTTCCCATGAGAACATCCAACCCTTTCCGCGCACAGGCGCTTCCGAATGGAGAGAACCGGCTTTTATTGATGCAGATAAGAAAAACACGTTGGTTCATAAAAGGGGCGGTAGACCGTCAGCCCGGTGAAGCGGATGGCGGACGCATAGGTGCCCAGCCCGAACCGGCCGCAGCCGTCCAGGGTTTGCGGCTGCGGGTCGATCATCTCCACCACCAGGGCGCCGTTGGCAAACAGGAAGCAGTGGCCGCCCACGCTGCCCACCTGGATATGGTAGGTTTTCGCGGCTTCCAGCGGGTACAGGCTGGTGGATACGAAGGGGACGCATCCCGGGTATTTTTCGATGCCGGCCCGGTTCAGCCACCAGCCGCCCAGGCCGCCGATGTAGCCCTTGTCCGCGTCGTCTTTTTCGTAGTTCCATCCGGAGGCCTTCCAGGCGAAATTCAAATCGTTGCAGCAGGGGGGGACGGGCTGGGCGATAAAGTCCAGCAGGATATCCCCCTCGTAGCTGGCCCGGGAATACAGGATGCCCGCGCCGTCCCGTTTGGTTTCTCCGACAATCCAGCCGTCCGCCTCCGCCCGCCACTGGCCGCCGGTCGCCTCGAAGTCCTCCCGCAGGCTTTGTTCGTCAAAGGGGCGGGCATACAGCACGGCGCTGCTGTCCAGGCATATCCTTTTTTCCTTAATATGTAGGATCCGATCCGATGCGGGCGTTGCGTGTTCCATAGCAATTCCTCCGGCTTGTTTGACATTTTTTGTCGGATGGCGGCTGTCTGTCTGTTTGGCACTTATTCGGTACATGCATTGAAATTTTTAGAGTAGATCTATTCTCTTATCTAAACTGCCTATTATTTTCATGCCATTAGTTTAACATATTAAATATAATGGATATAGTCCCGCGGTTGATATATAATAACACGCTATTGACATTTTCGCTTGGAAGATTTACCCTTAGTGCGAGGGGAGTGAGTCGCCGCATGATGCACGATATTTTCAAACTGCGGTATCGTGTCCTGCCTATCGCCTCCTGCGAGATCGCCCGGGCAGCGAAAACGATGCCGGAGACCGTGACCGCCCTGCATAATCACAAGGAGTTTGAGCTGCTGTCCATCACGAGCGGCCAGGTGCGCATTACCATCGGCGACATTCCGTACACGGTGTCGGCCGGGGATCTGGTGTTGGTCAACTCCTACGCGCTGCATGCCATCGAGGTGGAAATTGGCCGCTCCTTTTCCGCGGACTGTCTGTCCTTTGACCTGTCGCTGCTGGAGGAAGAGGCGTTCAGCCGTCTGCTGGAGCAGGGGGAATATGAGACGGTGCCGCTGGTGCCCGCGACCCATCCTCTGCATGGCCCGCTTGCCGCCTGCTTCGAGCAGGCGATGAGCGCCTGCGGGGCCCATGCCGATTGCCGGGAGATGCTGCTGCGGGGCAGCATCCTCGTGTTTTTCGGGCTCCTCCGCCAGAATCAGCTGGTGCGTTCCAGGAGCGTGGACGCGGGGAACAACCAGTTCTGCCGCGAGGTGTTCGCGTTTATCCAGTCGTATTACGCCCATGAGATCACCTCCCGCCATGTGGCGGACAAGCTGGGGTATACCCAAAGCTATTTCTGCCGGCTGTTCAAGCAGCAGTTCGGCCAGAGCTTCCGCGACTATCTGATGATGTACCGCATCAGCAAGGCCAAGCAGTTTTTCGACGAGGGCTGCCACAGCGTGACCCAGACGGCGGAAAAGGTCGGGTTTCACAACATGAGCTACTTCACCCAGGTGTTTCAGCAGTATACGGGCCGCCTGCCCTCCCATTATTTGAAATCCCCCGATTGACGCGTGCATGCAAAAGCGCCCGCCATCCTTTATAAAAGGATGGCGGGCGTCGGTATTTTCCGGGAAATAGACGAACCCCGCGCTTACAGTACCAGCAGGGCCATGCCGGCCACGGTCAGCCCGAGGCCGGCGGCGTCGCCTCGGCCGGGCTTTTCGTGAAAAACGGCCCAGGCAAGCAGGGCGGTGAACACCACGACCATGGCGCTGAGCAGGGGGAACTGCAGGGAGGAATCCATGGTTTTGGCCGTGTGCATCGAACAGACGTTGGCCAAGCCGTTGCACACGGCGTATCCGCCGGTCAGCAGCACCAGCGTCCACGCGGCGCGCTTTCCCCCGAGGTCGCGTCCGATCCGGGCGCGAAGTCCGGCGGCGCCGGCTTCGTCTGTGCGTTTCAAAAGGCCGGGCAGCAGGATGGCCGCGGAGGCGATAAGGCCCAGAAGAGAGGTCAGCGTCAAAAACTCCCGGCTGGAACCCGTATCCGCGCGAATGGCGTGCGCTTTCGTCACCACGCTGACCATGCCGTTGGAAACGAACACCGCTAAACACAGGAGCCAGAAGCGCCGCCGGGAGCTCCCGGCGGCCCGCTCGTCCTGTTTCCCGAACAGACAACCGAAGGAAGCGAGCACGATGAGCAGGGTACCCGCCGCCTTCCCGGCGGTCAGCGGTTCCCCCAGCCGTATCACGCCGTAGGCGGATGGCAGCAGAAGGCCGCCGGAAAGGCTGAAGAGGGTGACCACCGCCACCTTCCCAAGGCGCATGGCGAACAGGGAGGCCGCGTTGTTCACCGCCGCGCAGACGGCGTATATCACCGCGTACAGCAGGGACGCCGGCAGGATGCGCAGCCGAAACCCGCCCGCCGACAGGAACAGGAATCCCATCCACAGATTGGCGAACACCAGCATCCATATGGCCGGCCGCCAGCCGGCGCCCGCGCGGAGCTGATATTGCTTAGTGAACAGAAACTGGACGGAAAACAACACGCCGGCCGCGGCAAGTGTCATCATAGGGGCTCCTCCTCCGCGCCGTCCCGCAGCCGGGAGGCTATATACAAATGCCGGTTATCCGGCAGCCGCCCCTGCGACAGCCAGTCGCCCACCGCCTGTATGCATTGGTAACCCTGCCGATACGGGTCTTGCCGGATCACGGCGGCCAGCGCGTTCCGGTTCAGATAGGCCTCGTTCCGGCCGGGACTTTCATAGCCGCACACCGTCACGCCGTCTAGGCGGAGCTTGTGCAGGGCCAGGCATACCTGCGGCAGGATGTCCTGTGAGACATAGACGCTGTGAAACGCCCGCTCCCGTTCGTGCAGGGCGCGGGCCAGCTGGGCGGACAGCAGGGAGGGGGCCATGGCCGACACGTCCACCTCGCCTGTCCAGCGCAGAGCGGGAAGCAGCGCCTGGATTTCCAGGCGGAAGCCTTCGTCCCGCCGCCGCGACATGGGCGTATGCGCGCCGTGTATCCACAGGATGTCCGGTCGGAGGGCCAGCGCGTCCCGGCACGCCCGCGCCAGGCGGATCCCGTCCTGATAGAAATTCGCCCCGGCGTAGAAAAGAAAAGGGACGCCGTCCGCCGTCTCGTTGAAGAAAACCACCGGGATGCGCGCGGCGATACCGCGCAGCCGCTCGGTCATGGCGGGAAAAGGGGCCGGGGTGACCACCAGCACATCCGCCCGCATATCCTCCATATAATCGAGGCAGTATAAGGCGTCGGCCTCGCTGTGCACGCCAGCGTACAGGCTTAGCGTCAGATGCGCGCCTTTCAGGGTGGCCATGGCGTCCTTGACGCCGCGGATGGCCTCGTTCCAGAAAGCGTACGGGTTGATGGGCAGGACAACGCCCACCACCGTTTCCCCCGCTTGGATTTTGGCGCGCCGCGCGCCCGCCGGGTCGTACTGCACCTCGCGGGCGGCCCGCAGGATCGCCTCCTTGGTGCCGGCATCCACGTTCCCGCAGTTATGCAGCGCCTTGGACACCGTGGATTTGGACAGCTGTACCCGGCGGGATATTTCGCGGATGCATCCCGCGTCCTTATCCATGGCGCCATCTCCTTTCCGCATAGATCCATCATCCCATGGAACGGCGTTTCGCGCAATGGCCGACCTGCTTAAAAAGCCGCGGACATATTTGAGCATTTCGCACATTACAAAAAACGGCGTAAGCTGGCATGATGGTAGCAGAAGCATGAAGGAGGTTTTGAAATGGCAAACAAAATTCGCATCGGCGTATTCGGCGCTTTCCGCGGCAAAACCATGATACAGGTGCTGGCCTACCACCCAGACGCCGCGCTGGTGGCGGTGTGCGATCGGCACCGCCCGCTGCTGGACGAGGTGGGCAAGCTGGCGGAGGAGGCGCACATCCAGGTCGCCCTTTACGAGGATTTTGAGGAGTTCTTCCAGCACGACATGGACGCGGTGGTGCTGGCCAATTACGCCAACGAGCACGCGCCCTATGCCATCCGGCTGCTGCGGGCGGGCCGGCACGTGCTCAGCGAGGTGCTGCCCTGCCAGACCATGGCCGAGGCGGTGGCCCTTATCGAGGCGGTGGAGGAATCGGGCAAGGTGTACGCCTACGCGGAAAACTACTGCTATATGGACAACACCTTTGAGATGTGGCGGCGGTACAAGAACGGGGATATCGGCGAGGTCACCTATGCCGAGGGTGAGTATATCCACGACTGCGCGGCCATCTGGCCGGGGATTACCTACGGCGACCGGAACCATTGGCGCAACCGGATGTACCCCACCTTTTACTGCACCCACAGCATCGGGCCGATGCTGGCCATCACCGGGCGGCGGCCTGTGCGGGTGACGGGCTACGAGACCCCGCCCAACCCGCAGATGACGGCGCTCGGGCATCCGGGCGGGCAGGCCGGCGGGGTGGAGATGCTGGTGCTGGACAACGGGGCGATAGCCAAGAGCGTGCACGGCGGCCTCAAGCGGGAGCCGGGCAGCATCAACTACGAGGTGTACGGCACCAAGGGCATGATGGAAACCGAGCGTTTCGACGGCGCGCGCCTGACCGTGTACCGGGAGGGCGAGCAGCTGTGCAAGGGCGACCTGAGCACCTATGTCCCGGAGAAATTCGTTTCGCCCGATCTGGTGGCGGCCAGCGGCGTGGGCGGCCATAACGGCAGCGATTTTTACGCCACCCACTTTTTCATTGAAAAGATTCTGGGCCGCCCGGACGGCGCTTACAGCCTGGACGTGTACCAGGCGGTGGACATGGGGATTTGCGGGATACTGGCCTTCCGCTCCATCCTGAACGGCGGCGTTCCCATCGACGTGCCCAACCTGCGCAACCCGGAGGAACGGGACGCGTGGCGGCAGGACAACGCCTGCACCGATCCCGCCGTGGCGGGGGATCAGCTGCTGCCCCTCACCGCGTATCCTGAGGCCGACGTTCCCGACGAGGTATACGAACGGGTGCGCCAGCTATGGCTGGAGGGACGCGACGCCGAATAACCCGATAAACAACGCCTCCCGACGCGGCATACAAACCGCGTCGGGAGGCGTTGTTCAAGCCGGGGGCGGGGTCAGCGGCAGGCGGATGCGGACCGTGGTGCCCCGCATGGGGCGGCTGTCGATGGTCATGTCCGCGCCTTCGCCCGCGTACAGGCGCAGCCGTGTGTAAATGTTTTTCAGCGCCAGCCCGCTGCGCTTGTCGGCGTCGTCGGGCTGCCGCAGGGACTGCCGGAGCTCCTCTAGCTCCCCGGCCGACATGCCCACCCCGTTGTCGGCAACCTGAAGCTCCAGGCGGTCGTCCCGGCGGACGGCGCTGATGGTGATGAGGCCGCCCGATTGATATTCGTACAGGCCGTGGGTGATGCAGTTCTCCACCAGCGGCTGGAGAATGAGCTTGGGCACCACCGTCAGGCGGGCGTTCTCGTCGATGTTCCAGCGCACGGTGAAGGCGTCGTGCAGGCGATAGCGCTGGATGGTGATGTAGTTTTCCACATAGTCGATTTCCTTTTCCAGCTCGATGCGATCCTGGTTGGTCATGCCGTAGCTGAACAGGCGGGATAGGGCGATCAGCATCCGGCAGGCGCTGTCTTTGTCCCCGTTTTGGATCTGCATGTGGATGTTTTCCAGGGTGTTGCGGAAAAAGTGGGAGGCGATTTGCTGCCGCAGGCTTTCCAGCTCGGCCTGGGTTTGCAGGGTGGTCAGCCGCTGCTCGATGGTTTTTTTCTCCACCATGCTGTCCATCAGGCTGTTGAGCTGGCCGATGACCTGGTTGTAGGTATCCACCAGGCGGCTGAGCTCATCCTTTTTCGTATAGGGGACGAAGCCGCGGCAGCCGTTTTCGATGACCCGGCCCAGATCCTGCTCGATGGCCCGCAGGGGCTGGCTCATCCAGCGGGCCAGACGCAGGGACAGGAGCAGCAGCAGCCCCAGCAGGACGGCCAGCAGCAGGGCGTCCTGCAAAAGGACCGCCGTCGCCACGCTCATCAGGTCGTCGGTGCGCTGAAAGACCGCCAGCATCCAGTCGGTGGTGTCCACGGCGCGGGTGTTGAGGAGGTACCCCCGCCCGCCGACATGCAGCGACAGGCTTTCCCCGGGCCGCAGGGCGTTCTCCTCCAGGACTTTGGCAAAGCCGTCGGCCCCGCTGTTGTACACCAGCTGGCGGTCGCTTCGCCGGAACACCAGGAAGCCGACCGTCTGCCGGGTGCTGATCTCCTGGAAATAGCTCTGGTTATACACCATTTGCAGGTAGCCCGCCACCTTGCCCTGCGGGTCGTACAGCTTTTGCACGGCCGCCACGGCGGGCTGCTTGTACAAATTGGCGCACAGCAGCAGGCCGGCGTCCCCCTCCAGCGCCCGCACCTGCGCCAGGGCGTCGGGCTGATCCAGCAGGCTGAAGCGGCTCAGCTGGCTTTCGGCGCTCTCCTCGTCCAGGTAGAGGGACTGGTATTTGGCGTGGCCCTCCACGTCCTGCAGGGCCAGATACGCCACGTTGAACATCCCCAGGGGATAGCGGTTGATATAGGAATTGAGCTCCAGCGCCCGCTCCCGGTAGTCGCCGGATTCCAGGCTGTCGATGGACAGGGCCGCCGCCTCGGCAAAATCGGGCTTGCCGGAGATCATCTTAAGGATGCTCTCGCTGATGGCCAGGCTGTCGTCCAGCGCGCCCTGCAGGGCGGCGGCGTGCAGGGCGGCGACGCCGGTCAGCCGGGAGGCCAGCATGCGGTTGGTCAGCAGGGAGGACAGCAGCCCCAGGCAGACGGCGGGCAGCAGCAGCCCGACGGCGAACAGACGGAAAATGCGCCGATACAGGGGCCGGCCGGTGAACAGCGCCGGATCGTCGGCAGGGATCGGCTCGAAATCGTCGCTGCTCATGGAAGCGCGGATGCGGTCGGTCAGCCGGTCGAAGGGGGCGAGGATCCGCCGCGCCATGCGGTTGACCGCGGCCACGGCCACGGCGAGCAGAAGCAGCGACGCCCCGAGATAGACCGCCGCAAAGAGCAAGTACGCGCGGGGCTCGGCCCGGCGGGCGTAATACAGGCGCAGCTTGGTATCCGCCAAGGGGAGGCTGCCGTCCAGGAGCACCGGTTCTTCCCCGGCCCGCGCCCGGGCTATCCACTCGCCGGTTTGCCAGAGGATCCGCCCGTCGCCGGCGCACAGGGCCGCCCCGTCGGTCTCCCAGGGAAAGGCCTGATGGAGGCGGTCGAAGACCTGGCTGTCCAGCACGAGGATGACGCCGTACCGTTCCCGCGGCAGAACATAGCAGTACCGGCCGGACAGATAGCCCAGCCACTCCTCCACGGCCTTCTTCTGCGCCGGATACCGCTCGAAATAGGGGCGGGCCAGCACCTCCTCCACCGCGTCGTCCTGAATATAGACAAGCGTGCCGTCCCCCAGCAGCAGATCCGCCAGCCCGGAGCGCAGCCAGCTGTCGGTGGCGGGGATCTCCACGGGAATTTCCCGCCGGGAGGCCGTCTCGTACAGATAACCGGCTTGGTTCTCATTTTCCCCGACGAAGCAGACGCTTTGGATGCTGTGGGTATCCAGGGCCGTGCCGTGCAGGTAGTCCTCGAAGGCGGCCTTCAGCGCCCGGGTGTCCTCCTCGGGGCGCAGACGGGCCAGGGAGGTCAAATAGCGGGTGGTTTCTTTCCCGCACAGGAAGTCCGCCGTGCCGCTGAAATACGCCAGCTGCTTTTCCAGGCGGGAGGACAGGTTTTCCTGCACCAGATCCCGCTGTTCCGCCGCCGTTTTCAGCAGGGAGGCGTGCAGCAGAAACAGCCCGGCCAACCCAATGGCCAGGCTGCTCACCGCCAGGGCCGCCAGGGTGACGGCCATCCATTTTTTTCGATGCGTCATTCCGAGCCTCCCTGCCGCCGGTAGGCGTTGGGCGTCATGCCGAACGCCCGCTTGAACACCTCGGAGAAGTATTTGGGGCTGTCGTACCCCACCATCCCGACGATGTCGCAGACGCGGCGGTTGGTCTCCCGCAGCAGGCGGCAGGCCTCCCGCAGCCGGTAATCGGTCAGATATTTCACAAAATTCTGCCCGGTTTCCACCTTGAAGACGTGGCTGAGATAGGACTGGCTGACGAACACGCTTTCCGCCGCCGACTGGAGGGTGATGGGGTTCTGGTAGTTATCCCGGATGTATTCCTTGACCATGCGGATGAGGTGAGCGTGGCCGCCCGCTCCCTCCTCCTCCGGCTCCGGCCCCTCCTCGCCGGCGGCCGCGGGGCAGGCGCACAGCTCCCCGGCGGAGAACAGCCGCACCGCGTCGTCTCCGGCCCGGGCCAGCCATCCGTCCAGCAGCGCCGTGCAGGAGGCGATGCGGTGCCGGTCGTCCACCAGGGCGGCGGCCGCGGACAGGGGACAGCGGAACACGCCCCGCAGCTTGTACAGCCGGCCGCGGATGGTCTGGGCCAGCTGACGCTGCTCCTCCTCCGAGGGCGGGACGTCGAAGCCCCGCAGGTAATAGCAGGCGGCATTTTCACCGATGGCGAAGCAGGCCGCGCCGTCCCCGCAGAAATCCTCCATGGCGTTCTGGAAGGAGAAGGCCGCCAGCTCCCTGTCTGCGTCGGGCAGGCTATCCATGTCGTCCGGGCGGACGGCGCAAAGGAAGTACCAGGGACTGTCGAGGAACAGCTCGCAGTACACGCTGATTTCCTCCATGCGCTCGTCGCTCATGTTCTCGCGGAACAGGCTGGTCGTCCATTCCCGCCGCAGGGCGAGGGTTTTCATCCGGTTCACCCGCTCCAGTTCGGCCACCCGCTTCTGCTCGGCCTTTTCCTTGTCGAGGATGTCCGTCACGGCGGCAAAGGTCTTTTTTAAGGCCTCCTCGGTGAAGGGCTTGAGCACGTAGTCCACCGTGCCGCAGCGCAGGCAGGTGCGGATGTATTCAAAATCGTCGTAGGCGGTCAGGGCCACCGTTTTGATGGCGGGGAAGCGGCGGCCCACGTCCTGGATAAGCTCCAGCCCCGACACGATGGGCATGCTGATGTCGGTCAGCAGGATGTCCACCGGGTTTTCATAGATATATTTGGCGGCCTCCGCGCCGTTTTTGCAGGCGGCGGCCACCTCGATGCCCATCGCGGCCCAATCCAGCTTGCACAGGCCCTCCCGGATATAGAATTCGTCGTCGGCAATGACCAGGCGATACATAAAAAACCTCCCCCATGTAGTGCCTTCATTGTACCATATTTCCACAGCAAACGACAGCCGCCGGATGAATTTCGGCGGCGCAGCTTGTCGAAAAAGACCGGCATACGCCGGCCATTTACGCCAAGCTGAACAAAAGTGGAGAAAATCATTCGATTTTCTCCACTTTTGACGCCTGCGGGCGGGTGATTGTTGCGCGAGGAGGGAACCCTGACGTGTTCCCAGCACGACGCGTACGTCGTGCCGCACACTCCCCCTCCCTCCGATAGACTTTCTCGACAGTCTCAGCCGCCGGGTAAGGCTGTCAGTTTTTGGGTTATCCCTTCAGGCCGGTGGTGACCACGCCCTGCACGATATGCTTCTGGGTGAAGAAGAAGCCGATGATGGGCGGGATGGTCATCAGGATGGCCGCGGCGTTGATCAGCGGCTCGTACACCATGCCGGGAGGGGCCCCGGGCATGGAATAGGACACCGAGCCGAACAGGGCCATGGCCAGAGGATATTTCTCGGGAGAGAAATACATAAAGGGGGTCATATAGTCGCCCCAGGCCCCCTGGAACGCGCCGATGGCCACGATGATGATGACCGGCTTGGCCGCCGGGGCGAAGATGCGGAAAATGGTCTGCAGGGTACCCGCGCCGTCGATTTTGGCGGCCTCCTCCAGCTCCTTGGGCATGGCGGAGAAGAACTGCTTGAACAAAAAGATGTTGTAGGCGCCGCCGCCGATGTTGCCGAGGACGTAGATGAAGAAGGTGTCGGTGATGCCCAGGACGTTATACAGGATGTACTGGGGGATCATGGTGACAATGCCGGGGATCATCATGGTGGACAGCACGATGACGAACATCACGTCCTTGCCCCGCGCCCGCAGCCGGGCGAAGGCGTAGCCGATGACCATGTTGATGATGGTGCACATGGGCACCACGATGGCCACGATGATCAGGGAGTTGAGCAGGTACTTGAAGAAGGGGATCAGGGTGACGGCGTAATAATAGTTCTCCCAGTGGAACTCCGAAGGGATGATTTGGCTCAGCCCCACCGAGGCGGTCAAGGGCTTGAGGGAATTCATCAGCGTCAGGAAAAAGGGGAAGGCGAAGGTGACGCCGAACAGAATGATGACGACATACAGGAGAGCGCGGAGCAGGCCGCTCTTCCATTTGATTCGTTTTTTTACCTTGGGCCGTTCCTTGAGCACGGCCGATTCTCCGCTTGGCATGGAAAGTATCTCCTCTCCCGTTATAAATCGTAATTGACCCACCGCTTGCTGGATTTGAGCACCAGCAGGGTGAAGACCAGGATGATGACCACGATGACCCAGGACAGCGCCAGCCCGTAGCCGAACCGCTGGGAGCCGAACACCTGCTGGTAGATATGGACGAGATACAGGTAGTTGTCCTTGAACGGGACGGCCAGCAGCCCGGTGCCGGAGGTGGCCAGCATGACCGGCTGGGCGTACATCTGCAGGTTGCCGATGATGGCCAGCAGCAGGTTGAACAGCAGAATGGGGGTGAACAGCGGGATGGTGATGCGGAACAGCTTGGTGAAGAAGCGGGCCCCGTCGATGGAGGCGGATTCATACAGCTCGTTCGGGATATTCTTGAGGCCTGCGATGTTGATGAGGATGCCGCCGCCGGCCCCCCACAGGCACATGATGATCAGGGACGCGGAGCACATCTCCGGCCCAAGCCAGAACACCGGCTCGATGCCGAACATCCCCAGGACGGCGTTGAGCATGCCGCGATCCCGGCTGAACAGGATCTTCCACATCAGGCCGGCGGCCACGAAGGGCACCACCGACGGCAGGTAGTAGATGGTGCGGAAGCCGCCCTGGAACTTGACGTTCTGAATCAGCATCATGGCCAGGATGAAGGCCAGGATCATGGTCAGGGGGATGATGATGAGGCTCAGCTCCAGGGTACGCAGCAGGGAATGCATGGCCTCGCTGTCGTTGAACACCTTCTGGTAATTGGACAGGCCCACCCACTTGGCGGTGTCCAGGTTGAAGCCGGAATAGTTGGTGAAGCTCAGAAACAGGCCCATGCCCATCGGGAAAACGGACAGGAACACAAACGACAGGATAAACGGGGAGATGAGGGCGTAAAAGGTGCGCTCCTCCTTTTTCTTCAGCGGAGACACCTTGGTTTTTTCCTTTTGTGAGACGCGCATGGCAGTCAGGCCTTTCCGCGCCCGCCCCCCTGATTGCCGAGGGGCGGGCGGCTTGTCATTTCAGGCTTTTGGCGGTTTCCATACCCTCCTGGATGAGGATGTCGGTTTCCTTTTGCAGCTTCTCAAGCGACTCGTCCAGGGTTTCGATTTCGTACAGGGCGGGCTGGAGGAAGCGGGTGATGACCGATTCGTAGTTGAAGCTGAGATAGGGGTTGGGCTGGATGTAAATCAGGTTTTCCAGATCCTTTTCCGCGACCTCGGCGATCTGCTTTTCAAACGCCGTGTCCCGGGGGATATACTGCTTCAGGGATTTGAACACCGGCATGCCCCAGCCGCTCTGGGCCCGGATTTTCGCCGGCTCGCCCGCGAAATACCATTCGAACACCCGGAACGCCTCGTCCGGATGCTTGGTCTTGCTGTAGATGATGCCGCCGGTGGCGAAGGTGGAGGCGGTGGCTTTTTTGCCGCCCTCCGGGTAGAGGGAGGGAACCATGATCACGTCGTCCAGATCGTCCTTGATGTTGGCGTCCTGCTTGAAGACCGAGCCTTCCCAGAAGCCCCACAGCTCCATGGCGATTTTCTTGTCCGAGAAAATGCCCACGCCGGTGACGTCCATGAGGGAGGAGGGGATCTGCATCTTCATTTTGGCGTCCATCCAGACCTTGACCGCCGCCTTGACCTGTGGATCCGTCCAGCGCGAGTGGGAGAAATCGTCGCTCCACAGGCTGAGATCCAGGGCGGCCAGGTGATAGAGGAACATGCCGTAGTCGAGAATTTGATTGGGCATCAGGGCGTTGAAGAGGCCGAGCTGGGTGATGCGGCCGCTGCTGTCCTTCTGGTTCAGCTTGCCCGACAGTTCGAACGCCTGCTCGAAGGTCATGGGCTCGGTGGTGCTGGGCACCGGGATGCCGGCTTTCTCGAACACCGATTTGTTGACGAACATGGCCAGGTCGTTGCTCCAGTCCTTGGGAAGCCCGTAGAAGGAGCCTTTGCCGATGTTTTTGCCGTCGAAGCGGTAGGTGTTGCAGATGTCCTCCATGTCGTCGGCGCGGATGAGGCTGCTTTTGGAAAAGTAGTCGTCGAGATTCAGGGCGATGCCCTTGACCACGTAGCCGCTGAGCTGCTGGGCGCCGAGGATGCGCAAAATATCGGGGGCCGTGCCCGCCGCAAGGCCGGACATCAGCTTCTGCTCGTCGTCGGAGGGGGATTCGAACTGGATTTTGATGTCGGGATTGTCCTTTTCAAACTGCTGGGCCGCTTCGGTCATCAGCTTGTTATCCATGGAAATCCGCACCACCACCGGCTCGCCGTCTTTTGGGCTGTCTCCGCCGGTTTCCCCGCCGCCCTGGCGGCAGCCGCCAAGGGGCAGGAGGGTCAGGGTGATGGCGGCCGCCGCCGCCAGGGCTGTCCATTGCTTTTTCACGCCGTATTACCGGTCCTTTCTTTCACGCCGTTTGTGTCCGCCCCGCGCCGCGAGGAGCAGGCCCGCGCCCGCGGCCGCCAGGGCCAGGGGCAGCGCCGCCGCGGCCGCGCCGGTGTCGGGGCTGCCGCCGTCCTCCGGGGCGCTGCTGTCGCCGGGATCTTCGGGCTGCTCGGGCTCGTCGTACCGGATGGTGATCGGCCAGACGACCTCGTCGCCCTGGTTGTCGCCGCCCACCTTGCCGATATCCGCCACGAAGCTGATGAGGTCGCCCTCCTCCACCTGGAGGCCGGTGATGGCCGGCACCGCCACGCGGTTGCCGCCGGCGTCGTCCAGCAGGAAGGCCGCGCCGTCGCCGGGCCAGAGCTGCTGGTTCCGGTTGAGGATGATGGACAGGCCCGTTCCGTCCCCGCCGCCGGCGCGCACCGCCTCGGTGGCCAGGATGTTCAGGGTACCCGCCCGGGGCGCGACGAAGGTGAGAATGGCGTTCTGGTCGGCGCCCGGCCGCATGGGCAGAGCCCCTTCCTTCTTCAGCACCAGGGCGTGGGCGGCTTCGTCCAGCTGCCGGTTGCCCTGATACAGGCCGAGGTCGGTGGTCTTTTTCACCATGTCGCCGAACACGCCGGAGTACAGCTCGCTCCTGCCGGCGATGTCTTCATATTCGTATTTCCACACAATGCCCAGGGCCGGATTCTCCAGCGTGGGGGAGTGGAATTCCATGGCCTTTTTCTGTTCCTCGATGTCGGTGGGATCCTTGTCGTCCTCCGCCGACTTGGTGTAGGTCACCGCCGCCGGCCACATCACCGCGTCGCACCAGTTGTTGGCCTCGCCCATATCCACCACGAACCGGACGGTGGTGTCCATGTTTACCGCGATGTCCGGGATTTCGGGGATGGTCAGGGTGTTGTGGTTGGCGTTGGAGACCAGGGCGGTTTCCCCCTCGGCGGGCCAGACCTGCCTGCCGTCCACCAGGATGCGCAGCGCCGCCCCGTCCCCGTCGCAGGAAGCGACGCCGCCGTACCGCTTGACGGTGGCCTGGGGAATCTTGATGACGCCCTCCTTGGGGGCGATGAAGGTGATGGCGGCGTTCTGGGTGTTGCCGGGCTGGATGGGATAGGTGAGATAGCCGTCCTTTTTCTCGGTGAAGAAGAGGGCCTGGGCGTGGAGGGCGGCGCTGAAATCCGCCGCCTTGTCGGTGCCGTAGGCCAGCCGGTCGCCGTTGAGATCCACCGTCATGGGCGTGAACGTCCCGGTGGCCGCGCCGTCCTCGGCGCGGGTCTCGTATTCGAACAGCCACACGTCGGGCCATTTCAGCTCGCCCTCGCCGGGGGCCTTGTATTCCGCCGCCTCAAAGGCGCTGTTGTCGTCCTCGCCGGGGTCGGGCGGGGTGGGTTCGGAGATGATCGGATCCTCCACCTTGTCCGCCGCGTCGGCGCGGCTGCCGGTATAGGTCACGCTGGCGGGCCAGTCGATGTCGTCGCACCACTCGTTGCCGCCGGTCGGGCCGAGATCCACGATGAAGCGCAGGGCGTCGCCCTCCTCCACCTCGACGGCCTCGATGGCCGGGACGGTGAAGCGGTTGCCCATGCTGGCGTCCACCAGCTGGTGCTCGGCGTCCGCCGGCCAGATTTTCTGATCGTTGAGATAGATGGACAGGCCCGCGCCGTCGTTGGCGTCTTGTGCGCCGCCGTGGCGGATAACCTCGGTCTCGGGCAGCGACACCTGGCCGTAGCCGGGGGCGATAAAGGTCAGCACCGCGTTCTGCTCGGCGTTGGGCTGCAGCTTATAGGACGCCTTCTCGAACACCAGCTTGGCGCCCCAGGTCGCGCCCTGGCCCAGGTAGTAGGGCCCGCCCTCGGTGACGGTGTCCTGCTTGGCCATGAGGGAGAACACACCGGAATGGGGGGCGCTGCCCGCGGCGAAGGTTTCCGCCTCGTAGACCCAGCGGGTGCCGAGGCCGTACTGCGCGCCGTACTGGGGCGCGGTATAGGTCTGCGTGCCGATGGGGCCGAGATCCGCTTCGCTGGTCAGGGTCAGGCTCACCGGCCAGAGCAATTCGTCGCCCCACTCGTTGGCGCCGCCCACGTCGGCCACGAACCGGATTTTGGTCCCCTCCTCCACGGCGATGTCAGCCAGGGCGGGGACAGCCACCGGCGCGCTGCCGGCGATTTTGTGGTCGCTGTCGGTGGGCCAGAGCTTGGTGGTGTCTTTATAGATCGCCACGCCCACGCCGTCCCAGGCATCGTTCCAGGCGGCCAGGGAGGCGGTGGAGGCGGCGATGGACACGGTCCCCGCCTTAGGGACGACAAAGGTGCGCACCGCGTTTTCCTCCACGTTGGGCTTGAGCAGATAGCCGTCATCCCACTGGATGCCCGCCTTGGCCTTATAATTGGGGGCGCTGCCCAGATAGGTGCCGTCGGCCTGCTTGGTCATGGGGGCGAAATTGCCGGAGAAGTAGCTGCCCACCGGCACGGTTTCCCCTTCGTACAGCCACAGGGTGTCCTGCCCGTCCGGGTGGCTCGGTGTGGGGGAGGCGTAGGTCTTACTCTCCGTCGGCCGGCCGCCCTTTTCATAGGACAGGGACAGCGTGACCGGCCAGATGACGGTATCGCCCCACTGGGTGCCGCCCACCCGGCCGATGTCCACCACAAAGCGGAGCTTGTCGCCAGCCTCGACGGCGATGTCCGGCAGGGCGGGGACGGTCACCGGCGTGTCGGTGACCACCGGGTTATCGCCCTCGGCGGGCCATATCCGCTCGCCGTCCTTGTAAACCGACAGCCCCGCCCCGTCGAAGTCGGCGGGGTTCCAGCCGTCCAGCCGGGCGGCGGTTTCGGCGACGCTTATCGTCCCGGCCCGCGGGGCGGCGAAGGTCAGCACCGCGTTTTCCTCGATGGTGGCCGCCATGGGGTAGGCGGCCTTGTTCTGGCTTTCGTTGACGCGGATGGTGGCCTTGTTGCCGGCCTCGCCGACATAGTTGCCGTTTGCG
The DNA here is from genome assembly GCA_900546265.1 of uncultured Oscillospiraceae bacterium. Lineage (GTDB taxonomy): Bacteria > Bacillota > Clostridia > Oscillospirales > Acutalibacteraceae > UMGS856. The sequence continues at coordinate 53,751 of URCA01000016.1, forward strand.
TCCTTGGTCATGGCTATGTACTGGCCGCTGGTCAGGCTTTGCGAGGACTGGATTTTCTCCGCCTCATACAGCCACACGGTGCCCAGCCCCGTTTCGTTGCCGTGCCGGGGCGAGGCATAGGTCTCGGTGACGGTGCGGGACGCGGCCCGCGCCCGGGGGGCGGGCTGTACGGCGGCCGCGCCGCCTCCGGCGATGAGCGCCGCCAGCGCGCCGGCCAGCAGGCGTTTTCCTGGGATTTCCATATCGCTCCTCCTCACAATGGTGTAAAATGAAAGAACCGGCTTGCTTTTCGTGGAAACTGTCCGGTTTTGCTCTGGTTTCATTATAGAGCATAGGCATTCTGTCCAGCAACGCCCAATTTTTTACGCTTTCTTCCGAATATTTGCTGTCCCCTTCCGCCGAGACAAAAATGTGGAATAAATCTAAAATAAATGGCAATTGTATTTGCCGACTGTGCAATATATAATGAAAACCAGCAGGACACAGGGGGGAGGCGTGATGTCGCTGACAACAAGACAAAAAGGCGTCGGCTTGGCGGCGGCGGTGGTGGCCGCCGGCCTGCTGACGGCAGGAGGGATTTGGATGTTTTCTGGCGGGGGTCAGCTGGTGACCTATCCCATCGCGCCCGAGGCGGAGGCGCTGCGCAACACCGCCTATCGCATCGAGGCGCGGCCGCTCCGTGGGGAGTGGCGGGAGCTGGACGTGTACAACGTCAAAATCGATCCGGATTTTCAGCAGAACAGCAGCGATGACGACCCGGTCATCGACAGCCCGATGGTGCTGTTCGATTTCACCGGCGGGGTGCAGGTGCGGGTGCGGCGGGCGGACGGCGGGCCTATCTCGTCCGCCCAGGCCCATCCGGCCTCGAAAAAGCTGCCGCTGAAGATGGAGGACGGGACGGCCGTCCTCACCCTGCGCCAGCCCGGGAAGGTCACCCTTTCCCTGGACGGCGACCGGCAGCGGATGGTGTATATCATGGCCGGGACGCCGGAGGAAGCGCCCGCGCCGGACGACCCGAACGTCGTGCGCCTGGGGCCGGGGGTGCACACCTTCCCCGAAACCGGCACCGAGGGGATGAAGGGCGGCATCCGGGACGCCGCCGTCTATACCCGGGCGCTGACCGCCGGGGAGCTGGAGGGATACGGCCGGGGAGAGCTGCCGGAGGGCCCGGACGCCTGGTGGCCGCTGGCGGAGGATTTCGCCGACAAGGCGGGCGATAAGGACGGGCGGCCGGTCGGGAACCCCTCGATCGCCGCCGATTACGGCCCGCCCGCCCTGTGCCTGGACGGCCACGACGACGCGGTGCCCACCGGCTACGCCCTCCAGACGGGGGAGAACGCCTACACGCTGACGGCTCGGATATACCTCGACCCCGCGCGGCCGGGGGTGGAAAACGTGGTGTTCAGCGGCCTGCTCGCCGTGCGGTCGGACGGGGTGCTCTACACCAACCTGGGCAGCTGGGAATACCCCTTTTTCTCCACGGACAAGGTGCCCATGGGGGCCTGGACGGACGTGGCCCTGGTCAAGCAGGGGATGGAGCTGACCTTCTACATAAACGGCCGGGCGGCGGGAACCGAGCAGCGGGCCCTGCCCAAAACTGCGGCCAGCCTCCTGCTGGGGGCGGGCGGCGTGTCCCACGATTTCTGCCTCATGGACAACCAGACCCTGTACCTGGAGCCCGGCGCGGTGGTCAAGGGGCGGATCCTCGCCTACGGCGTGAAGAACGCCGCGGTGCGGGGCCGGGGCATCATTTGGCAGTCGCCGGGCCAGTCCATCGTCAGCCTCTACGCCGAGAACCTGCGGGTGGAGGGGATCACCATCCTCGACCCCCGCTCCATGTGCAGCCATTTGTGCGAGTCGGACGGGGTGACCTTCACCGACGTGCGGATGTTCAGCCGCCTGGGGGCCACCGACGGCGTGCACATCAAGGCCTCGCGCAACGTCGCGGTGGAGGACTGCTTCATCCGCTCCAACGACGACTGCATCGCGGTCTATGCCTCCTTCACCCATTACACGGGCAACGCGGAGAACATCGCCGTGCGGCGCTGCACCCTGATAAACGACGCGGCCCACGCCATATACGGCGGCATCCACGCCGCGCCGGGCGGGCAGGACGTTATCCGAGGCCTCACCTTTGAGGATATCGACGTGCTGGACAGCAAGGCGGGCTACAGCGACTATCAGGGCGTGCTGGCCCTGAACGCCGCCAACGACGTGACCATCGACACCGTGCTGTTCTCGGACATCCGCGTCGAGGATTTCCAGAAGAACCAGCTGTTCAACCTGCGGGTGTGGAACAACCCGGATTACTGCAAATCCAGCGGCCGCGCCATCCGGAACGTCACCTTCCGGGACATTGCCTATACCGGGGACAACGCGCTGATGTCCGTCATCCACGGGGACGGGCCGGAGCGGCTGGTGGAGGGCGTGACCTTCGAGAGGGTCGTGCTCAACGGCCGGCGGGTGACCGGGCCGGGCAGCGACTTCCTCATCGGCAACTACACCAAGGATATCCGGTTCCAATAAAGAAAGGATGAAAGCCCTATGAAGCAGTCCATGCGCGCTCTGCGGGCGGTCACGGCCGTCCTGCTGGCCGCCGCCCTGACCGGGAGCCTGTCCGCCTGCCGCCGGGAGGAAACGCCGGCCAGTTCGCCGGAATCCGGCGCGGCGTCCGGCCAGGAGACAAGCGGATCCGGCGATTCCACCACCGGCAGCGCCCCGGCCACCGAAATCGTCACCGACGCGAGCGGCGGCACCATGGTGGTGACCGTGCCCGGCGGCGGGGACAAAACCAACCCCTCCGGCGGCACCAAGGCCACCAGCGGGAGCACGGCGGTGTCCGCGCCCCCGGCGCTGACCCTGTACGCCGCACCGGCCAGCCTGCCCGCCGGGCTGAAAAACACCGATTACACCTTCCAGGTCAAGGGGGGCGGCAAGGACTGGCAGAAGGTGGCGGCCTACAACGTCAAGGTTGACCCGGAGCTGCCGGCCAACACCCGGGTGGTGGACGGCAAGGGAAACACCATCGAGCCCAAGGTGCTCAACAGTCCGCTCATCAGCTTCGATTTGTCGGGCCGGGCGGAGGTGTCCATCACCAAGAACCGGGGCACCTTCAACGCCTCCGCCGTCAAAATCTACCCCGAGTCCCTGGGCATCAAGCCCACGGTCAGCGGCAACAAGCTGACCTTCGCCATGAACGGCGCGCAGAAGCTGGCGGTGTCCCTGGACGGCACCAAGACCAACATGGCCTATATCATGGCCAACGCCCCCGTGTCCAAGCCCAAGGCGCAGAAGACCTTCCCCGCCGGGGTGACCACCCTGCCCGAGGTGGGCTTCGGCGTGTGGAACGGCACCATCCGGAACGTGTATCTGTATAAGATGGCCCTGCCGGAGGCGCTGATTACCCAGCTGAAGGACACCGACACCGTGCCCATGGACGGCAAGCCGGTACTGCTGAAAAAATACGCCGAGACCATGACCTTCGACGGCCTGGACGATTACAAGGATATGGATTACCTGTACAACGCCTCCGGCCAGTTCTCCATTTCCGCCAAGGTGACCCTGAAGGCGGGCAGCGACGCCGCGCCCATGCAGCGGGGCATCCTGATGGAGGGGCTGTACCGCCGGTCGGACGGCACCCTGGCCTCCAACATCGGCGGCTGGGAGACCCCCTATGTGACCAAGGAAAAGCTCCCCGCCGACGGCAAGGAGCACCATGTCGCCCTGGTCAAGGACGGGCAGAAAATCACCGTGTACATCGACGGCAAGGCCTGCACCGCCCAGAACGGCAGCGACAAACGGCCCAGCGACACCCAGAGTGTGCAGATTTGGACGGTCATCGGCGCGGGCCAGATCGTCAACGGCTATTACCCGAAAAGCGGCGAGACGGTGTATCTGGAGCCGGGCGCCGTGGTGCGGGGCAGCCTGCTGGTCTGCGGCGTCAAGAACGTGAAAATCGCCGGGCGGGGCATGGTGGACATCGGCACCGTCACCAACGACGTGATCGCCGGAGGCTTCAACTTCAACACCCAGCGGGGCGTGATCATCGCCGGATCGGACGGCGTGACGGTGGACGGAATTACCTTCAGCAACGCCTATTCCTTCTCGGTCAGCCTGCAGGAGAGCAAAAACGTCACGCTGCATAACCTGAAAATCTTCAGCCATTACGGGGCCACCGACGGGGTGAACATCAAGGCCAGCAGCGGCGTGACCATCACCGACAGCTTCATCCGCTCCAACGACGACTGCATTTCCGTCTATGCCTCGAGCAGCGGGGCCATCGGCAATTCCTCCGGCATCACCGCCAAGGGCTGCACCCTGCTGTCCGACTCGGCCCACGCCGTGTTCACCGGCATCCATGCCGATCCCGGCCGGAACGAGACCATCTCCGATCTCACCTTCCAGAACATCGACGTCATCGACAGCCGGACGCCGGGGGATCCCTACTACGGGGTGCTGGGCGTCAACGCAGGGGACAATGTCACCGTCAAAAACGTGGTGTTCGACGGCGTCCGGATTTCCGGCGTGAGCAATCAGCAGCTGTTCAACGTGCGGGTGATGATGAACGCCGCCTACAACAGCCAGCCCGGCAAGGCGGTGGAGAACGTCGTGTTCAAGAACATCGCCTACACCGGCGCGGCCCCGCTGAAATCCGGCCTGTCCGGCTACGACGGGGGCCGCCAGGTCAAGGGCGTGACCTTCGAGAACGTGGTCATCGGCGGGACGAAGCTGACCGCCGGCAACGCCTCCTCCTACCTGGCCGTCGGCTCCCAGGTCTCCGGCCTGCAATACAAATAAGCGAAAAGCGCACGAGCGGAAAAGCCCGTGCGCTTTTTTAAGTAAATTGGCTTTTTTGACTCCATGAACAAATGGGGGCTGCTGCGAAAGGGGTAAAAATCCCTTTGGCAACAGCCCCTTTTTCGCGTCAGCCGATGAACAGCTGCACCCAGTGGAGGGTGCCGGAGGCGCTGCGGTAGACGCCCACGCCGATGGCGGTGTACTGGGCGCTCAGGATGTTGGCCCGGTGGCCGGAGCTGTTCATCCAACCCTCCATGACCTGCTCGGCGCTGCGCTGCCCGTAGGCGATGTTCTCGCCGGCGGCGCGGTAGGAGGCGCCCTGCTCCTTCAGGGCGGTGCTGAAGGAGCTGCCATTCGGCCGGGTGTGGGAGAAGGCGCCTTCGATTTCCCGGGCCCGCACATTGGCCGCGGCGGCGGCCGCCTGGTTGACGCTCAGGCTTTTCAGGCCGGCCTTGGCCCGCTCTTGGTTGACCAGCGCCACCACCGCGTCGGCGTAGCCGGACAGGCTGCCGTCAGCCGACGGCTTGGTGGGGGCGGCGGTGGACCGGGTGGTTTTCGCCGTCGAGGTGGTGGGCCGCCTGGTGGTGGAGGCGGGGGCGGAGGGCTTGGCGGCGGGGGACTGGGTGCGGCTCGGGCTGGTCGCGGGCCGGGAGGCCGCCGTCGTGGAGGAGCGGGAGGCGGAGGCTTCCGGCTGCCGCTCCGGTGCCCGGCTGGCGGGGGAGGCGCTGCTCTTGGCGCTGGAGGACGCATCCGGTGCGGCCTGAGTGCGCGGGGCGGCCTGTCCGGCCTCCTCCTGCGGGACGGCGCTCTCCTCGGGCGGGAGGCTTTCCGTCTCGCCGCCCGTCTCCTCCGTCTGGGAGGCGGCGGAACCCGCGGCCTGGCTTTCTGCTATGGAGGAGGCGGCTTCCTTGGCCGGGCCGGCGCAGCCCGCCAGGGTTATCGACAGGGCCGCCAGCACGGCGGTCAAAGCAAACATCGACATATTCTTGTTTTTCATCCGAATCATCCTTCCCGGCCGCCAAGGGGCGGCTCGTCGTGTGATTGTGGCTGCCATAAGCTGGATGAAATGCAGCTTTGTGACAACCTCATGGTACCATGACCCGGACGAAAAAGGAACCGGTAAATCCCGGAAAAAGAGCGAAACCCCGCGGTTTTCCTCGGTTTTTATAGGAGTGTGTCGATGGATTTCACAATCTGTTCATGGATTTTTTCTTGACAAATGCAAAAGATTCCATTAGAATATCAAATAGTTTGAACTTCAAATAGATAGGCTGTCAAAGCAATTCCGGTGAGAGGGGCAAGGGAACGATGGAAGGCTTCAGCGGCGCACTGGACGACATACTGGTCAGTATCTACCGCAATGTCCTGCGGCTGGAAAAGCAGATGCTCAAGCGCAGCCGGCAAACCACCCTGTCGGTCAGCGAGGTGCACCTCATCCTCTGCTTGGGGGATGCCAAGGGCGATGGCTGCACGGTCACCGAGCTGGCCCGCTCCTTAGGCATCACGGTATCCTCGGCCACCATCGCGGTCAGCAAGCTGATTCAAAAGGGCTTTGTGCGCAAGGTGCGCAGCCAGAAGGACAGCCGCATCGTGCGGGTGTACCTGACCGAGACGGGCAAGGGTGTGGACACCTACAACCGCATCTGCCGCCGGCAGCTGGTGGATGAAATCAGCCGGGGCCTGTCGGACGAGGAGAAGAAATACGTCCTGCTGGTCATCCGGCGGCTTAACGAGTATTTCGCCAAAACCATCGGCGACGAGTTATAAGGTGAGGGGGAGCGAACAACCTCCGATTTTTGGGAGAGCGAGCGCCCACAGCGGCGTTGGCCTCTCTTGCCATGCGACAGCATGGCGCGATCGGCCGCCTTGCTGTGAACCCCCGCTCATTCCCAAAAATTCTTTGACCTCAGCCTGCGTATTTTGTCATTCGGCAAGGCAGAGGACGACGGTGGGCTGGCGCCCACCTAGGACGATAACGCGGCGGAATGGCAAAATACACCGGCTGAGGCGGGGTGGATTCGCTCCCCCTCACCTTACGGAAAGGCGGGGACAATCATGTTTTCCATCGGTAAAAAAGCGCGGCCGAAGCCGCAGCCCAAGGCGCCGCCCAAGCCGCCGGTGCCGATTTCCGGCGTGCTGCTGGACGACCTGGTCTATCTGCGGGCCCAGTTCGGGGTCAGCGCGGATTTGACCGTGCGGCGGCTGACGGTCTGCGGGAGGGAGACGGCGATCGTCACCATCGAGGGGATGGTAGACCGCCACATGATGGCCAACGCGGTCATCCTGCCCATGACCGAAATGACGGGAAGCTACACGCCCGAAGCGCTCATCGCCCGCATCCGGGACGAGGTGCTGGGCTTCACCGACATGCTCCAGGTCACCACCATGGACGAGCTGATGAACCTGGTGGCCTCCGGCTTCGGGGCCATATTGGTGGACGGGGTGCCCTTCGCGGTGCTGGGCGGCCTGCAGAATTTCATGATCCGCTCGGTGTCCGAGCCGTCGTCCGAGGTGACCATGCGGGGCTCCCGGGAGGGGTTCACCGAGGCCATAAGGGTCAATATTTCCATGATCCGCCGCCGGCTGAAAACGCCGGAGCTGGTGTTCGACATGATGGAGGCGGGCAAGACCAGCCACACGGCGGTATGCCTGTGCTACATGAAAAGCCGGGTGTCGGAGGAGCTGCTGGCCCATGTGAAGGAAAAAATCGAGTCCCTGCCGCTGGACGCGGTGCTCGAATCGGGATACATCCAACCGTTTCTGGAAAGCCCGCCCCGGGGGCTGTTCAGCGGGGTGAACACCACCGAACGGCCGGACACGCTGTGCGGCAAGATCCTGGAGGGGCGCATCGGGGTGCTGGTGGACGGCACCCCCTTCGTGCTGGTCATCCCCTATCTGTTCGTGGAGAATTTCCAATCCATGGACGATTACGCCCTCAACCCGTATTACGCCAGCTTTCTGCGGATCATCAAATACGCGGCGTTTTTCGTTTCCCTGTTCCTGCCGGGGTTATATGTGGCGGTGGGCACCTACCACCCGGAAATGCTGCCGCCCACCCTGCTGATGACCTTTCTCAAGGCGGATCACGCCACCCCCTTCCCCCTGACGGTGGAGGCGCTGCTCATCCATTTCCTGTTTGAAATCATGCGGGAGGCAGGGCTGCGCTTTCCCAAGGCGGTGGGCCACGCGGTCAGCATCGTGGGGGCGCTGGTCATTGGGGAATCGGCGGTGCGGGCGGGGCTTATCGGCGCGCCGATGGTCATCATCGTGGCGCTGACCGCCCTATGCTCCTTCGTGCTGCCCAGCCTGTACGGGCCGATCGCCATTCTGCGGTTCGCTTTCATCATCCTGGGCGGCTCTCTGGGGCTGTACGGGGTGATGCTGGGGGCCTGTCTGCTGCTGGTGAGCATCGCGGCGATGAACATCCAGAGCATCCCGTTCCTTGCGCCCATCTCGCCCTTCAGCATCAAGGCCATGCGGGATGTGTTCGTCCGCGACACCTGGACCAGGCTGTGGAAGGGCACCTTCACGGTGCAGGGGCTGCCCGGCTCCAAGATCGGGAAGGACAAGGGGGAAACGGACAAGTAGACCGCCCCGCATTACTTGGAAAGAAGGACGATGAACAGCTTATGAACAATCAGCAGCAAATCAGCGCGGGGCAGTTGGTGGCTATCCTGCTGACCAGCCGCCTGGCGGTGGCCATGACCTTCGCCCCCACCGTCCACCAGCTCTCCCATGGGACGGATTTTCTCCTGTCCATCCTGCTCCAAGCGCTGCTGCTGGCTCTGCTGCTGCTGCCGACCTGGTGGTTCGCGCGCCGGTCGGAGGGCATCAGCACCCTGGATTACGCCGTGGCGGTGATGGGTAAGGGCGGCGGGGTGGTGGCGGTGTTTTACGGCCTCGCCTGCCTGTACATCCAGGCGGCGGATCTCATCCGGTTCAGCCGGTTCGCCTCGAGCACCCTCTCCCCCGGCATGTCCCGAGAGATGCTGTGCATTGTGCTGATGGTGACGGCAGGCATCGCGGCCTTCTACGGCATCCAGGCCATCGCCCGCTCGGCGGCCATCATCGCGGTGTTTGTGGTGGCCACCATCCTGCTGGCCGCCCTGGCCCTCCTGCCCCGCATGGAGCTTATCAATTTCCCGCCCCTGCTGTATGACGGAGGCTCCCCCGTGCTGGCGGGAGCGCTCGAGGAGCTGCCCCGCAGCATGGAGCTGGCGGTGCTCGGGCTGCTGATCCCTTATGTAAAGGGCAGCCTGATAAAGGGCAGCCTGTGGTGGATCGGTATTTTCACGGCGGTGGCGCTGGTCATCCAAGCCACAGTGGTGGGGGTGCTGGGCGATTTCGGCGCCATGGAGCTGTTCCCCTATTACACGGTGCTGACCACCGTGCAGGTCAGCGTGATACAGCGGCTGGACATTGTGGCCACCGCCATCTGGGTGGGCGCGCTGTTTTTGAAAATGGCCTTTTTCGGCATGCTGTTCACCGATTGCTTCCAGCGGGTAACGGGGCAGAAATGGCGGATGCTCATCGCGGCGACGGGGGCTGTGATCACTCTGGCGGCCGGGCTGCTGCTCGGCGACGCCGCGCCGCTCCAGGCCGAGCAGCGGATTATCTGGTACGCCTCTGCCGTGCTGCTGGGCGTGTGCGCGGTGGGGATCCCGGCGGCGCTGGCCCTGTGGGATCTCTGGCGGCATAAAACCATGCGGAAAAAGCTGGGGCCGCAGCAAGAGGAAGGCGCGTAACCGCGAATTCACGCGAAGAAAAGGGTGAGAAATATGAAAGTTTGGGTCTTGGCGCTGGCGCTGGCTGTGGGGTTCGCCCTGCTGCCCAGCTGCCGGGAAAAATCGCTGACCAACAGCCGGGTGGTGGTGACCGCCGTGGGCATCGACGCGGGGGAAGAGGCGGACTGCCGCCTGTCCATCCAGGCCATCGAAACCCTCAAGACCTCCGGCTCTCTGACCGAGCAGGCGGAGAACGCCACCAAGGTATATGATATCGAGGCCCCCTCAGTGGCCGGGGCCCTCCAATCCTTTGTCACCCGCACCGGCCGCAGCTCCTATATCCTGCACAACCGGGCGGTGGTCATCGGCCTCGAGCAGGCGAAGCGCCGGCCGCTTTCCGCCCTGCTGGACTACTTCATCCGCAACCACGAGGGCCGCTCCACCGTGGATATGGCGGTTTGCCGCGGGGAGGCGGCCGAGCTGTTGGCGGTGCCCAGCGCGGGCTACACCATCCCGGCGGAGCATTTGTCCGTCCTTTTGCAGCAGGCGGGGCGGCAGGGGTTCGCCGTGCCCACCGATCTGCTGGACGTGGAGCGGAGCACCAGCGGCATGTACGACATGGTGATGCCCATCGTGCGGGTGGACAAAACGGGCGAGGAACCGGCCATGGTCATGGACGGCACGGCGGTCTTTCGCCGGGGGGAATATGCCGGGGAGCTCGATGAAGAGGCCACCCGGGGGCTGCTCTTCGGACGGGGGGATCTGCAAACCTGCACCTATCCGCTGTCCCTTCCGGGAACGGCGGAGGATCCGGAGAGGCTGACCGTGGAGGTCACCTCCTCCAAAACCAAGGTGCGCATCTGGCCCGAGGGGGAGGCCGCCGTCATCCGGCTGACCATCAGCTGCAAAGCCACGGTGCTGGAGGAATACCGCGCGGCAGGCCTGGAATCCAGCGATTTGAAGGCGGTGGCCGGCGCGCTGCAGGAAGCCATCCTCCAGGACGTGCGCAGCGCGCTGGACAAGACCATCGGGGACTGGGGCTGCGATGTATACGGCTTTTCCCGGATGGTGAAAAAGAAGGCGCCCGAGCTGGTGCGGGGCCGGGAGGACGAATGGCCCGCCCGGCTGCGGGACTGCCGCTTCGAGGTCGAGGTGAAGGCGGACGCGGCTAAGGCCGGTGGGGTGGCCGGCGGTGGTATCATGCAGAAATAAACTAAGGAACACCGCGGGGAGCCGGCTCCCCGCGGTGTTCCTTTTTGCGTGCAGGCGCGTTATTCGCCTTTGGTCAGCGCATCGTAACGCTTTTTCGATGTTCTATATGTGTCAAAATACCAATTCAAAATGGCCGTTTTTTCCCCAGGGTCAGCCGTTTCTTCCTGCATGCCCTTCAAGAGCGCCAGTACCTTATCGTGATAGAACCACTCATAGGTATGTCTGGCCTTGGCTGGGGTCATGCGCAGGGCCTTGCCGATGGCGGCAAACGACGCCTTGTCCTCCTCCCGCATCGCCACCACGCGGGCAATCGTCTTTTGGCTCAGCCTCGCTCGAAAGGGCGGCAGGGCTTCGAGAAACGCCGCCGGCAGGCCCGGCTCCCCGGCGCGGTACTCGCGCAGGATATCCGGATACATTTTTTCCAGATAGGCGCAGACATAGGGAGTCGATTGGTAGCATTCGTAGGCGTCCCGAAAAACCTTTTTCATTTGTGAAGTATTTTCACACATTTGCTCGGCCGCTATCTGTCTGATATACAGGTTTTTCTGTTTCACCTTCATTTGGTTGTATTTCTGCGCCACCCTGGACGGCGAGAGCCCCAGCTCCTTGGCAATGGCCGTAAAGGCGAGGCCCTGCTGATCGCGCAGCAGCAGAATGGTATAGCCGCGTTCATCCCGCTTAAGCAGACTGTATGGGTATTTGTCCATAAGAATTTTCCTTTCCCTTCACATACAAATTTTACCTGTAATTCGGGTATTAATTATATCATATACGGGTAAAAAATACAACAATTTGCGATAAAATATATTTGGGCAGGTGGTAATGTGCTTCGTTTAAAAAAATTAAGGGAACAGGAGCGGCTCAGCCAAGAGAGTCTGGCCTTAAAACTTAATGTTTCCCAGTCTACCATTAGTGCATATGAAACCGGAGAAAGAACGCCGGATTTAGAAACCTTTATTAAAATCGCAGATTTATTCAACGTTTCTCTTGACTATCTCTGTGGTAAATCGAATACCAAACAGAGTATTCAAAGCAGCGACTTATCTCCAGAGGAATTAGACCATGTGTATGTTTACCGCCAATTAACCAGCAGGGATAAAGAAAAGGTAAAAGCATACATAGACGGTTTGAAAAGCTAGCCGGCTACTAACGCAAAAAAACGCCGCACGGTTCATCTGCCGTGCGGCGTTTTTCCTGTAAGTTTATTCTTTTTCATCGGTCATCAGGCGGTTGATTTCCTCATGGAAGCTGTTGATGTCTTTAAACTGACGGTATACCGACGCGAAGCGGACATAGGCCACCTCGTCGATGTCCTTGAGCTTCTCCATGGCGTACTCCCCGATGCGGGTGGCGGTGACCTCCCGATCCAGAGAATTCTGGATCTGAACCTCGATATCATCCACCGCCTTCTCGAGGGTTTCGATGGACACCGGGCGTTTCTGGCAGGCGCGCAACAGGCCGTTTAGCAGCTTGTTGCGGTCGAACGCTTCCCGGGACTTGTCCTTCTTGACCACGATGATCGGCAGGCTCTCGATAATCTCATAAGTAGTGAAGCGCTTCATACAGCTCAGGCATTCCCTGCGGCGGCGGATGCGGCTGCCTTCGTCGGTGGGCCGGGAATCGATGACCTTACTTTCGGTATATCCGCAAAAAGGGCATTTCATGACTTGTTCACGCCTTTCCGGTACAGTCGTCATCCTAATGAACTGCCCGGCAGCCGGCCGGGGAACAGCCCATGTCTCACAAAACAGGGAGGTTTTGTCCTTCTGCGCCCATTATACATGGCGTATACCGGGTCTGTCAAGAAATCCATGTATAATTTTCCTTGTTTTTCCTGAAAATATTAGAGTCCGCATGGAAAACCCATGCGGACTCCGCGTTATACGGCGATATCGTATTGATCCAGCAAAAAATCCTCCAGAATATACGGCAGTTCCTCCAGCACGATGTCGTATCGCAGCACCAAATCACACAAATCTTCCACCGTTTTCCGCCGGCAATCCACATCCGAGCAGGTAAACTCCTGCCCGCTTTCCAGAATGACATGAATGCCGAAAACCTTTTCCAGCGACGGGATACCATCGCTGCCGCAGCAGGACTCCAGTATTTCGCACTGTTTCCGCTTTACGTCCTCCGGCGCCTTAATAACCGCTGTCGCGGTCCCCTCCATAAGGTCCATTGACTACCCCACCTCCAAATGTGGTAATATTTCACCTAGTAGTATACCACATCTATGGAATTTGTCAACTCATTTGTTTTTATGTGGGTATTATGCGGCAGGATTCGACAAATTGCAAGAATTAGTGGAAGAATCTCGTAAATTCACGGCATTTTCACGCGGGAAACGGCATCCTCCAGCAGACGTTTGGCGTCGGCCAGCTCGGATTCCCGCTCGAAATTGGTGCGATACAGCTCCAGGACGATGGGGCCGTCGAAGCCGACGGAGGCCAGCAGGCGGAACAAGCTGTCGTAGTCCACCGCGCCTTTGCCGGGGGGCAGGCAGTCCCGGCGGGCGTCGTTGTCACTGATATGCACATGCACGAGGGCGGACCCCATGGCGGCAACAACATCCTCCGGCCGGTGGCCGCAGCGGCGGCACTGCTTGAGGTCAAAGACGAAGGCCGCCTTAGGCCCCAGTTGCCGGCGCATGGCGGCGATATAGGCGTTGTCGGATGCGCGGAAGCGCACGACGTTCTCCTGCGCCAGAGTGACGCCGTAGGTGCGGCCCAGGTCGCTGACCCCTTCGAAGCGGGCGATGGATTCCTCCACCGGGAGGACCCCCTCCGCCTTATCCCCATGCATGACCACCAGCCCCGCCCCCAGGTAAGACGCAGCCTCGAACAGGCGGGCGTATATATCCAGCCCGTCCCGATACCGCCGTTCGTAGGCGGAATAGAGGATGTACGGCTCGCTGCCCGAAATATAGGGGTGCAGGGAGACGACGCGGGCCCCCGCGGCCTGGATGCTCTCCTTCAGCTGCCGGAGGAAGGAAGGGACGATTTCCGATTCGGTATTGACGAACACCTCCAGCTCCCGGAAGCCGAGACGCAGCAGGGCGTCCAGCGCGTCCTCGGTGTTCATAGGATACAGATTGGCGGTGGAGGCTCCGATATGCATTTTCCTGTCCCTCCCAAAAACGGAAAGATTTTAGCCTTGAGACGGCGGCGATCCGCGTGATAGAATATTCATAGACTCTTTATCAGTATAGCACAAACGGGAAGGTTTACCCCCATTTTTTTCGAAAGGGCGGCTGCATATGAAAAAACGATTAAAAACGCTGCGTGCCTGGGGGAAGCTTCACCCGTTTTCCCGCAATGTGTTGCACGGCAGCGCGCAGTTCACGGCGGTGTGGTATCTATTTGCCGGGTTCCTGCATCTGACGGCGGGATACACCCCCGACTATTTCCGGGCCATCCTCTACCGGGACGCGGCGCTGCAGGTGGCACCGGTGACTCTGGCCGCCGGGATTGTGCTGGCCCTGCTCACCGACCTGGTGCTGCGCAAGACGGAGGAGAAAAAATAGTACATAAAAAGCGGCGCAGAGTGCTTCTGCGCCGCTCAGCTTGTCGACAAAGTCGACAAGCTGCTGGACGGGGACGCCGGATCACGGCGGCTCACTGACGTTC
>URCA01000017.1 GCA_900546265.1 uncultured Oscillospiraceae bacterium
AAAGCCGTTTCGGACCAAGGAAGGCGCTGCGCCTTGCGCACCGCTTTGTGGTATAGTGATAACCAGAAAGGACGTGACGGCTTGAACAAGGTCATCAGCCGCTGCCCGGTGTGTAATCATGAGCTGACCGTGGCCAGGCTCCAATGCGATTCCTGCGACACAGTCATTGAAAATCACTTCCGGCTCAGCAAATTCGATTACCTCTCCGACGAAGAGCTGTATTTCACGGAAACGTTTATCCGCTGCCGGGGCAATATAAAGGAAGTGGAAAAGGAACTGGGGATTTCCTACCCCACCGTCCGTTCCAAGCTCGACGCCGTGATTAAGGCGCTCGGGTATGAGACCCGCGCGGACGAACAGACGGCGAAACGGGAAGAGATTCTCAAGGCCCTGGAAAACGGGTCGATTACGGTCGAACAGGCTATCGCCCAATTAAAATAAGTAAGGAGACGCATCATGGATGAGCAATTGAGAATTCTGAAAATGGTGGAAGAGGGCACGATTACGGCGGAACAGGGGGCGAACCTGATGGCCGCCATGCACATCGACCAGCCGCCCGCTGCCCCCGCGGCCAGCAGCTACGATAAAAAAATGTTCCGCGTGATCGTGGACAGCGAAACCGGCGACAAGGTCAAAGTGCAGTTCCCGGTAGGCGCCATAAAGAAGATCCTGAAGGCCACCGGCAAGCTGCCCATCCCGGAAAAGGATCTGCAGGGCGTGGATCTCTCGAGCATGATGGACGCCATATCCGAATGCCTGGACGACGAAATCGAAGGGGACTTTGTCAGCGTGGAGGCGGCGGACGGCACCATTGTCCGGGTATTCGTGGATAAATGACGCTATGAGAATACAGATCCGCACCAAGGATTTTCGGCTGAATCTGCCCGTGCCGGCCGCCCTGGTCGGCGGGGTGGTACGCGTCCTGCCCGATCGGCTATTCGAAAGCCTGCGGGCCAAAACGCCGGAGCCGTATGACGTCCTGATAACCAAAGACGTTGTCCGGCCGCTGCTAAAGGCATGCCTGGATACCATAAAGGAAAACAAGGGCCTGGAAGTCGTCCATGTCGAAGCGGCGGACGGCACATTCGTCTCCGTCAAGCTGTGAATCACAAAACGAGCCGCCGGCTTTCCGCCGACGGCTCGTTTTCGTTTGCTTCGTAGGATCTTGTCCGTTTATTCCTGCGGCTCCGCCGCCGCCTCGCTGCGCTTGGGCGCCGGATTGCGGAGAATCTGCCGCGCCTGCCGGATTTCCGTCAGCTGACGCCCCAATGTCTCCTCTGCGCTGCGCAGCACATCCTCGGAAAACTCCTGCGCCCCCTTGCGCATTTCCCGCGCCTTCTGCTGGGACTGGCTCAGGATCTCCTTGGCCTTGGCCTGCGCCTGGCGCACCACTTCCTCGTGGGACACCATGCTGCGCGCCCGCTCCTCGGCGGTGCGGATGATTCCCTCCGCCTCCCGCTTGGCGGTGGCCACAATATCGGTGCGATCGGCCACGATGGCCCGGGCCTGCCGGATTTCGGAAGGCATGTTGCCGCGGATATCGTCGATAATGTCCCGCAGGTGATCCGCCTCAATGAGGCATTTCCCCCCGGAAAGAGGCATGCTCCAGGCCTTGTCAATCATATCGTCGATTTGATCCAGCAATTCATCAACGGTCATTTTCCTCATCCCTTCCAATCTTTTTCATGATGTCCGGCACGATGCAGGCCGGCACGAACTCCGAAATGTCGCCGCCCAGGCCCGCCACCTGCTTGACCAGGCTGGAGGACAGATACATGTTGTCCGCCGCCGTGGTCAGGAACACCGTTTCCGCCTCGGGGTACAGCTTTCGGTTGGTCAGCGCCATCTGGAACTCATACTCGAAATCCGACATGGCCCGCAGCCCCTTGACGATGACGTCGGCATGCCTCTGCCGAGCGTATTCCGCCAGCAGCCCGCCGTAGCTGTCCACCTCCACGTTGGAAAGCCCCGACGTGGCCCGCCGCAGGAAATCCATCCGCTCCTCCTTGTTGAACATCGGCTGCTTGGAGGAGTTGGTCATCACCACCACGATCACTTGGTCGAACAGCTGGGCCGCCCGGCGCACAATATCCAAATGCCCGTGGGTCACCGGGTCAAAGCTGCCCGGACATATCGCCACTTTCACGCTCATCATCCATTCCGTCACCCGCAGGTGAATTCGATATCCCTTTTGTTTTCACGGCAGGCAGCCTCGCGGTGCCGCCGACTTTTCAGTCTTCCTCCGGCTCCACCGTTTCCCAGCGGTACAGCCAGATATGCACCCGTCCGTATCGGTAAGTGCGGGCCAGCGCAAAATCTCCGACCCGTTCGGGCATCTCCTGCCCCGCGTCGCTTTCGCAGACGATCAGCCCGCCCCGGTTCATGTGCGGCGTCACCCGCTCGAGGGTGTCCCGCAGCAGGTTCGCTCCATACGGCGGGTCGAGAAACGCCACATCAAAGGAATCCCCCGGCCGCACCAGAAAGGAGGCCGCGTCCTGCGCCACCGCCTGGGAGGCCTCGCTCAGCCCCGCGGCCTTGAGATTGCGGCGGATGACCTCCACCGCCGCCGGGTTGCGATCCACAAATACGCATCCCGACGCACCCCGGCTGAGGGCCTCGATCCCCAGCTGGCCGGAGCCGGCAAACAAATCCAGCACCCGCCGGCCCTCGATATCGAACTGTATGGCGCTGAACAGCGCCTCCTTCACCTTTTCGGAGGTGGGCCGGGTTTCCTCGCCGCTCAGGGTCTCCAGCCGGCGCCCCCTCGCGCTTCCGGTTATGATTCGCATAGCTTTGTATCCTGCCTGTCTTTCTCAATTCTCGGGCGGCCCGCGGCCTCCCAGCCCTAGAGCCGTCTGGCTCCGGCCTTATCTGTTTATTATCCCACGGCAGGCCCTCTGTGTCAAGCTTCCCTATAACTGCTTGTCCCGGTCGAGACTCGCCTGAGCCGCGGCCACCACCGCCGCCTCAAAGGCGTCCTTCTGCAGGGAACACACCCCCGCGATGGTGGTGCCGCCCGGCGAACAGACCTGATCGGCCAGCGCCCGGGGATGCTCCCCCGTCTCCTGGAGCAACCGGGTGGTGCCCAGCACCGCCTGGCTCGCGATTTTCAGCGCCAGCGGCTTCGGGATCCCGAACTGTACCCCCGCCTGGGCCAGCGCGTCCACATACAGCAGCGTGTACGCCGGGGAACAGCTGGCAATCACCGAGAAAGCGGAAAACAGCTTTTCCTCCAACTCGATGACCTCGCCCACCGCCTCAAAAATCCGGCGGACCACCGCCTTGTGGCCCTCCTCCGTCAGCCGGTTGCCGCAGAAAGCGCTGATGGACTCGTTCACCTTGGCGTTGATGTTGGGCATCACCCGGATAAGCGGCAGCCCCTCGCCCAGCAGCTCCTCCAAAGAGGCCAACGTTTTGCCCGCCGCGATGGAAATCACCAGCGGCCGGCTGCGGTGCAGCGTCGCCGACAGGGCGGGCAGCACCGCGGGCAGCACCTGCGGCTTGACCGCCAGCACCAGGGTGTCCACCCCCGACGCCACCGATTCGCCCGACGGGCAGATGGTGATGCCGCAGTCCTCGTACAGCGCGTTCAGCTTGTCCTCGTCGGTGTCGTATACCCAGATGTTTTCTCCCCGGAAACCGCCGCCGGCCATCCCGCGGATGATGGCGCCCGCCATGTTTCCCGCTCCTACAAAACCAACGGTCATACCCGCCGCCCCTTTTCCTTATAAACTCTGCGTTTCTTCTATTTTACGCACATTGCCCGCCCTTGTCAAACGCTAAATCCCGCCGTCCGTCACCGTCCCGCGCAGGGATGGACGATGACGCCGGTCAGCTCCACCTGCGCGCAGAGATAGCCGTCCTTCATCGGCTCCTCCTTCGCGTAATCGGTGGATAAATATTTCTTATTGTCGTCCGCGAAGGTGGTGACCACCACCGTGTCTCCGCCCAAGGCGTTCTGCGCCATGACGCCGCCCACGAAATTGGCCCCGGAGGACACCCCGACCCCCAGGCCCAGCTGCTCGGACAGCATCCGCGCCATCCGCAGCGCGTCCCCGTCCTCCACCGATATCACCTCGTCCAACTCCTCCAGCTTCACAATGGAAGGGATGAACTCGTCGGAAATGCCCTGAATCCGGTGGCTGCCCACCTTATAGCCGGTGGACAGGGTGGGGGAATTGGCCGGCTCCAGAGGGAACACCTTGCAGGCCGGGTTGACCTGCCGCAGCCGCCGGCCGATGCCCATCACCGTGCCGCCGGTGCCCACGCCGGCTACCACCCCGTCGGCCCTCAGGCCGAGCGTCTCCAGCTGCTCCGCGATTTCCGCGCCGGTGTACAGGAAATGGGTCTCGGTATTGTCCTCGTTGGAAAACTGCCGGGGCAGGAATACCCCGCCGCCCCGGGCCAGCTCCTCCGTCATGGCGATGGAGCCGAGAAAGCCCCCCTCCTCGCGGGAGACCAGGCGCACCTCGGCCCCGTAGCTTTCCATCAGGCGGATCCGTTCCATGCTCATCCAGTCAGGCATGTAGATGATGACGTCGTGCCCCAGATACCTCCCCAGGGCGGAGAAGGCGATGCCGGTGTTGCCGCTTGTGGCCTCTATAATCCGATCGCCCGGCTGAATCGTCCCCCGCTCATAGGCTTTCCGCAGGATGTGGAAGGCCACCCTGTCCTTGATGTTGCCCGTCAGATTGTAGCTTTCCATCTTGGCGAACAGCCGCCGCGCCTCTCCCCGGAAGCGGTAGTGGATTTCCAGCAGAGGGGTGCGCCCGATCAAAGGGGCGATGCGATCGAATTGTTCCCGTTTCTCCTGTGTCATATGCGTTCTTCCCTTCAAAAAGCGCCCAGGCGCGCCCCGATTTTCCGATATATATACAGCATATACGGCTCCGTTACATATTGTTCCAGCTGCCGCACGCTGACCCAGCGCACCCCGCTGTTTTCGTCCGTTTTCGCGGCCAGCGGCTGGTTCTCCGGCGCGGTCAGCGCGTACCCCACCGATAGATGCAGATGGGCCGTCACATACCGCCCCTGCTTTTCGTGGCCCCATACCGGCAGAATGTCCAGCGACTGGATGGCGGGGCTCAGCGGCTCCGCCTCCCGGATGCCGGTTTCCTCCCGGGCCTCCCGCATGGCCGCCGCCAAGAGATCGGCCTGCCCGTCGGCATGCCCGCCCGTCCAGCTCCAGGCGCGGAACTGGTTGTGGAACACCAGCAGCACCTTGGTTTTGGCCGGGTTGAACACCAGGGCCGAGGCGGTGATGTGCGCCGGGTGCTCCCGCTGCAGCACCCCGTCCGCGTCCCGCCGGATGAATGCCAGTATCTGCCGCTGATCCGCCTCTTCCTGGACATTGCGCGCCTCGAACCGCCAGATATCCTCCTGGTAAGACACGGCCGCGCCCCCCTCTCCTGTATTCTTATAGTAGTATTATATATAGGCCAGAATCGCCCGGTATGCCTGCGTGAGCTCGTCCAGCGTGGCACGGCAGTTGGCCGGGCTGGTGGAGGGCAGCGGGATGGCCGGCCGCCCTGTAACCGGCAGGCAATAGCGGCGGTAGAGCGCCGCCGCCTTTGTGCCGGTGGTGAAAATCGCGCGGATGTCCGCCCGATCCAGTACCCGGCGCAGATCGTTTATCTCCGGCTGCCGGATGGAGCCGTCGTCCGCCCCTTCTATGGAACAGGCGCGCAGCACGTCCCACAGGGCGATGTGATGCCGCCGGGCGAACGCCAGGCGCTCCTGCGTGCCCGCGGGCGTCTCCTCTCCCCACAGCGCGGCCAGCACCCGCCAAAACCGGTTCTGCGGATGCGCATAATAAAAGCCCGCCTCCCGGGACTTGGGAGACGGCATGGTTCCCAACAGCAACACGCGGGATCCGGCGTCCGCCACCGGTTCCAGCGGATGAAGCACCCGTTCGATCATGTCCTCCGCCTCCTGTCTTTGAACCGCCGGCCGGCGTGTTCGCTCCGGTCAACCAATGGTATTCTTTGATTTTACACATTGTGGCCCCGGTTCGCAAGTCCTTTGACGGAAAAATCCGCAAAAACCAGACGTTGGCCTTATTGACAAAAGTCCGAAATCGGATTATAATACAGCCGTCCGATTTCGGACGAATAAGGAGGCGCTTTCATGCCGGAGAAACATACGGCCAGGCGGTTTTCAGAATACAACCGCATCCTCAAGGAAAACGATGAGCTGTACCGCAGCGCCGTCAAGACGATGGGCCTGCCCGATTGCGCTTTCTGGATTCTGTATACGCTGCGGGAAAGCAGCGAGACGCTGACGCAAAGCGACGTTTGTTATACCCTGTACCAGCCGAAGCAAACGGTTAACTCCGCCTTGAAAAAGCTGGCGGACGGCGGCTATATCGTCTTGAGCGAGCAGAAGGATCGCCGCAGCAAGCCATTGTCCTTAACCGAAAAGGGCCAAAGACTTGCTGAAAAAACGGTGGACAGGGTTATCGCCGCCGAGCACCGCGCTCTGGCAGGACTGTCGGAAGAAAAGCAGGATATTTTTATCCGGCTGTTCCGCCAATACACCGATTTGCTGCGTGACAGCCTGGCGGCTCTGAACGAGCCGTAACGGCCCCCTGCGGAAAACAACCGGCGGCGGGAACGCCCGACAGCACCCGCCTGTATAGAAATAGGTGACGAACATGACCATACAATTATCCGATCATTTTACATATAAGAAGCTGCTGCGCTTCTGCTTCCCGCCTATCGTGATGATGATGTTCACCTCGATTTACGGCGTGGTTGACGGATTATTCGTATCCAATTTTGTTGGTAAAATCCCCTTTGCCGCCATTAATCTGGTGATGCCCTTTGTCATGATACTCGGCGGCTTCGGCTTTATGATCGGGACGGGCGGCAGCGCCCTGGTGGCCAAAACCCTGGGCGAAAACGATAAGGAGCGGGCGAATCGGTATTTCACCATGATGATACAGCTCACCCTATGTCTCGGCGTCGTCCTTTCGGTTGTCGGCGTTCTGTTTATCCGGCCCATCTCTTACCTGCTCGGGGCCACCGATTCCATGATCGAGGACTGCGTTTTGTACGGCCGGGTGGTTCTGAGCTTCAACACGGCCTTTATGCTGCAAAATGTGTTTCAAACCTTTTTGGCGGCCGCTGAAAAGCCAAAGCTCGGCCTGGCGGCGACGGTTGCCGCCGGCGTAACGAATA
This sequence comes from uncultured Oscillospiraceae bacterium, assembly GCA_900546265.1. Classification (GTDB taxonomy): domain Bacteria; phylum Bacillota; class Clostridia; order Oscillospirales; family Acutalibacteraceae; genus UMGS856. The sequence continues at coordinate 7,179 of URCA01000017.1, forward strand.
TGGCGCTGGACGCGTTGTTCATCGTCGGCTTCGGCTGGGGGGTGGCGGGCGCTGCTCTGGCCACCGGCCTCAGCCAGTGCATCGGCGGCATTCTGCCGCTCCTCTACTTTTTACGGCCGAACAGCAGCCTGCTGCGGCTGACCAAAACCAGGCCGGAGGGGACCGTTCTGCTGAAGGCCTGCGCCAACGGCTCTTCCGAGCTGATGACCAGCATATCGGGATCGCTCGTCAGTATGCTGTACAATTTTCAGCTGCTGAAATTTGCCGGGGAAAACGGCGTGGCGGCCTACGGCGTCCTGATGTATATACAGTTTATTTTCGCGGCCCTTTTTATCGGCTACACAATCGGAACGGCCCCCATCGTGGGGTACCATTACGGCGCGGAAAACTATACGGAACTGAAAAACCTGCTGCGTAAAAGCGTGTGGCTGATGGGGATCGCCGGCGTGGCGATGATGGTGCTGGCGCAGCTTCTGGCTTTCCCTTTGGCCAAAATCTTTGTCGGGTACGACGCGGGGCTTCTGTCCATGACCCGGCACGCTTTTCACGTGTTCTCCTTTTCCTTTATCCTGGCGGGCTTCAATATTTTCACCTCCTCCTTTTTCACGGCGCTGAATAACGGCGGGATTTCGGCCATTATCTCCTTTCTGCGCACCCTGGTGTTTCAAACCCTTTCCGTTTTGCTTTTGCCGCTGCTGTTTGGCCTGGACGGCATCTGGTGGGCCATCACGGTGGCGGAGATTTTCGCCTGTCTCATTTCTGTGACCTTCCTGTTTGCCAAAAGGAATCAATACTATTATATGTGACGCTGCAAGCGGCCGAGAGCGTCCGCAAAAATACCCGCCAAGCCTTCCTATCGGCCTGGCGGGTATTTTTGCGTTTTTTAAGTCTCCGCCCGTCGAACCGCTGCTTTCATGGTGCGGACATAATCGGCCACCGGCTGCGCCGCGTGGTCGCCGTGGGCCTCGATGAGCTTGACGATGGCGCTGCCTACAATGACCCCGTCCGCGATGCGGGCGATGGCCTCGGCCTGCTCCGGGGTGTTGATGCCGAAGCCCACCGCCGCCGGTACATGGGTCGCCTGCTTGACCGCCGCGAGGATGGAGGCCAGATCGGTCTTGATCTCACTGCGCACCCCCGTCACCCCCATGGAGGACACCACGTAGAGGAAGCCCCCGGCGGCCCCCGCGATGGCCTGGATCCGCTGCTCGGAGGTGGGCGCCACCAGGGAAATCACGTGGACGCCGTGCGGCTCCGCCACCCGCGCCACCTCGTCCTTTTCCTCGTAGGGCAGATCGGGGATGATGATGCCGTCCACCCCCGCCGCCTCGCACCGGGCGAAAAACGCCTCGTAGCCGTAGTGGAACACCGGATTGAGGTAGGTTAAGAACACCAGCGGTATCTGGGAGGATTGCCGCACCTTTTCCACAATGCCGAACGCCCCATCGGTGGTCATGCCGCCCCGCAGGGCCCGAAGGTTGGCCGCCTGGATGACCGGCCCCTCGGCGGTGGGGTCGGAAAAGGGGATGCCCAGCTCGATGAGATCGGCCCCCGCCTTTTCCATCTCCAGGATGTATTCCACCGTTTTGTCCGCCGACGGATCCCCGGCGGTGACAAAGGGGATGAACGCCTTTCCCCCGGCAAACGCCTTGGCGATTCTATTCATGGATGTCCCTCCCTCTGTAGCGGGCAATGGCCGCCACGTCCTTGTCTCCCCGGCCGGACAGGCAGACGATGATGCTGTCCTCCGGGCTCATGGTTCCGGCAATTTTCATCACATGCGCCACGGCATGGGCGCTCTCGATGGCGCAGATGATCCCCTCGGTGCGGGCCAGGTATTCAAAGGCGTCCACCGCCTCGTCGTCGGTCACCGGCACATACTCGGCCCGCCCGCTGTCGTGAAGATAGGCGTGCTCCGGCCCGATGCCGGGATAATCCAGCCCCGCCGAGATGGAATACACCGGTGCGATCTGCCCGTACTCGTCCTGGCAGAAATAGGACTTCATGCCGTGAAACACCCCGATCGTTCCCTTGGCGATGGTGGCGGCATGCTGCTCGGTGTGCAGCCCCCGCCCCGCCGCCTCGCAGCCGATGAGCCGCACGCCCTCGTCGCCTATGAAGTTGTAGAACATCCCCATGGCGTTGCTGCCTCCGCCCACGCAGGCCACCACCGCGGCGGGCAGCCGCCCCTCTTTTTCGAGGATCTGGGCCCGGGCCTCCTTGCTGATGACGCTCTGGAAATCCCGGACAATCATGGGGAACGGATGGGGTCCCATCACCGAGCCCAGCACATAATGGGTGTCCGCCACCCGTTTGGTCCACTCCCGCATGGTCTCGTTGACCGCGTCCTTAAGGGTCATGGTGCCGCTGGTCACCGGATGCACCTTGGCCCCCAGCAGCTCCATGCGGTAGACGTTCAGGGCCTGGCGCTCGGTGTCCTCCTTGCCCATGAAAATCTCGCATTCCAGCCCCAGCAGGGCCGCCGCCGTGGCGGTGGCAACGCCGTGCTGGCCCGCGCCGGTCTCCGCGATGACCCGGGTTTTTCCCATCTTCTTGGCCAGCAGCACCTGCCCCAGCACGTTGTTGATTTTGTGGGATCCGGTGTGGTTGAGATCCTCCCGCTTGAGGTAGATCTTCGCCCCGCCCAGATCCCGCGTCATCTTCTGCGCGTAATACAGCAGGGAAGGCCTTCCCGCGTATTCCTTCAGCAGGGTGTTCAGCTCGGCGTTAAAGTCCGGATCCGCCTTATAATGCTCGTAAGCCTCCTCCAGCCGGAGGATCTCGTTCATCAGGGTCTCGGCTATGTACTGGCCTCCATGTACCCCGTAGCGTCCTTTGCTCATCTTTTGTTCGTCTCCTTTATTCTGTAAGCCCACCGGGGGCCGCGCCGCTCGCTTCGCGGACGGCCCGCACCAGCGCGCGCATCTTTTCCCCGTCCTTGTATCCGTTCGTTTCCACGCCGCTGCTCGCGTCCACCGCGTAGGGCCGCAGCCGCCGCACCGCGTCGGCCGCGTTGCCCGGATGAATCCCGCCGGCCAGGAAAAAGGGCTTGCTCACCCCAGCCGCCAGCGTCCAGTCGAAGGCACGGCCGGTGCCGCCCGCGCCGTTGTCCAGCAGCAGCCAGTCGGCCGCCGAGTCCCGCCATCGGGCGGCGTCCCCCGGCGTCTGCATGCGCACCGCCTTGATAACCGGCGCGCCGGTGCGCTCCTTGAGCGCCCGGATATCCTCCTCGGTTTCCCTCCCGTGCAGCTGCACGATGTCGATGATCCCTCGTTGCAGCAGGGCCTCCGGCTCGCCGGGCGGCGCATCCACAAACACGCCTACCACTCGAATATCCGCCCGGAGCCCCGCCCGCAGGCGGGCGGCCGTCTCGGGCGTCACCCGCCGGCGGCTGGGGGCGAAGACAAAGCCGATGTAGGTCGGCCCCGCCTCGTTTGCCGCCGCGATGTCCTCCGGCCGCGTCAGGCCGCAGATTTTTACCAGGCTCATGGCGTCCCCCTCAGCGCGGCCAGCGCCGCCTTCTTGTCCGGGGCGCGCATCAGGGTCTCCCCCACCAGCACCGCGTCCACGCCGCCGGCCCGCAGCCGGTCGATGTCCGCCGCCGTGCGCACCCCGCTCTCCGCGACGAACAGCACCGAGCGCGGTACCAGAGGCCGCAGCCTTAGGCAGTTGCCCGTATCCACCTGAAAGGTGCGCAAGTCCCGGTTGTTCACCCCGATGATCCGGGCCCCGGCCTTCACCGCCACCTCCGTCTCCTCAGCCGTGTGGGCCTCCACCAGGGCGGACAGCCCCAGGCTGTGGGCGACGCCGATGTAGTCCCGCAGGGTATCGCCGTCCAGCAGGGCGGCGATGAGCAGCACCGCCGCCGCCCCCAGCGTCCGGGCTTCATAAATCATGTAGCTGTCCACCGTGAAATCCTTGCGCAGCACCGGAATGCCCACCGCCGCCGCGATGTCGGAAAGATACGCGTCGGCCCCCTGAAAATACGCCGGCTCGGTGAGCACCGATACCGCCGCCGCCCCCGCCGCCTCATAGTCCAGGGCGATTTGCCGGTAGGGAAATTCCGGCGCGATAACCCCTTTAGAGGGGGAGGCTTTTTTTACCTCGCAGATGAAGGCGATATCCTTCCCACGCAGCGCCGCCTCGAAGGGGAAGCCGGTTTGCGCGCCCAGCGCCCGGGCGCGCCGCTCCATCTCGGCGGGCGGCACCCGCCGCTTGGCCGCCGCCACCCGCTCCCAGGTTTTCGCGGCGATTTCCTCCAGAATGGTATCAGCCATACGCTTCACTCCTCGTTTGAACAGCGAATAAAGTCCTCCAGCTTTTGCAGGGCCGCGCCGCTGTCGATGACGGTCTGGGCCTGCTCCACCGCCTGCTCCATGGTCAGCGCGGGCTGGGCGACATACAGGGCCGCCGCCGCGTTAAGCACCACCGCCTGACGGCGGGGCCCCGGCTCGCCGGTCAGGATCCGGCGGGTGATGGCCGCGTTTTCCATCGGGCTGCCCCCGGCCAGCGCGCCGTGCTCGCACCGGGCGAAGCCGAAGCGCTCCGGCGTCAGCTCATAGGAGCGGAAAGCCCCGTCCCGGATTTCGCACACCGTGGTGGGCGCGCTCATGGAGATTTCATCCAGGCCGTCCTGCCCGTAAACCACCATGGCCTTGCGCACCCCCAGATTGGCCAGCACCCGGGCCAGAGGCTCCACTAGCCGCTCGTCGTAAACGCCCATGACCTCCATATTGGCTCCCGCCGGATTGGCCAGGGGGCCCAGGATGTTGAACACCGTGCGGATGCCCAGCTCCCGCCGCACCGGGGCCACGTATTTCATGGCGATGTGATAGTTCTGGGCGAACAGGAAGCAGATGCCGATGTCCTGCAGCAGGCGGGCGCTTTTCTCGGGGGAAATCCCGATGTTCACCCCCAGGGCCTCCAGCACGTCGGCCGCCCCGCACTTGCTCGAGGCCGCCCGGTTGCCGTGCTTGGCCACCGGCACCCCCGCCGCCGCGACGACCAGGGCGGCGGTGGTGGAGATGTTGAAGGAGTTGGAGCCGTCCCCGCCGGTGCCCACGATTTCCAGCACGTCCATGTCGTGGAGCAGTTTGATGCAGTGCTGCCGCATCCCGGCCGCCGAGGCGGTGATCTCCTCGATGGTCTCCCCCTTCATGCTCATGGCCGTCAAATAGGCGCTCATCTGGATGTCGGAGGCCTGGCCACTCATGATTTCGTCCATCACCGCCCGGGCGGTATCGTAGGACAGGTTTTCCCGCCGGGCCAATTGAAAGATCGCGTCTTTTATCATCGTATTTTCCCTCATTTCTTCGAACATTCGCGCGCCGAACCGCGCGTTGCTTCTGCCATATTCAAAAAATTGGCGACAATTTCGCGCCCATTCGGCGTTAAAATGGATTCGGGATGGAACTGCAGGCCGCAAACCGGAAAATCTCGGTGCGTCACGGCCATGACCTCCCCATCCTCTGTCTCGGCGGCGACCAGCAGCTCCGGTGGCAGGGTCTCCCGTCTCACGGCCAGGGAGTGATACCGGGCCGCCGGGATGACGGCGGGCAGGCCCCGGAACAAGGGGGACGCGGTATCCAGCCGGACCGGGGAGGCCTTGCCGTGCATCAGCCGCCCGGCGTAGGACACCACCGCGCCGCCGGCCTCGCAGATGGCCTGATGGCCCAGGCAGACGCCGAGGATGGGGATCCTCCCGGCGAAGCGACGCACCGCGGGGACGCAGATTCCGGCCCCCGCCGGGCGGCCCGGGCCGGGTGAGAGCACGATGGCCTCCGGCCCCAGGCGCTCGATCTCCTCCAGCGTCAGCGCGTCGTTGCGCGCCACCTGAACGTCCGGGCGGAGGGAGCCAATGAGCTGATAAAGATTATACGAAAAGCTGTCGTAGTTATCGATGAGCAGAATCATGCGTCCAGCCCCCCTTGCGCGGTTTCCAGGGCGTCCAGCACCGCCCGGGCTTTATTCAGGCATTCCTGATATTCTTTATCCGGTACGCTGTCGGCCACGATGCCCGCCCCGGAACGGACGAAGACCCGCCCGTTTTTCCTAAAGGCCAGGCGGATGGCGATGCAGGTGTCCAGGTTGCCGGTGAAGTCCAGATAGCCGATGGCCCCGCCGTACAGCCCCCGCTTGTTGTTTTCCAGCTCGCGGATGATTTCGCAGGCGCGGATTTTGGGAGCGCCGGACAGGGTGCCCGCCGGCAGGACGGCCCCGACGGCGTCCACCGCGTCCCGCCCCTCCTCCAGCCGGCCGGAGACGGTGGATCCCAGGTGCATCACGTGGGAGAACCGCTCCACCGACAGGTATTTATCCACCCGCACGCTGCCGAGGGCCGCGATCTTGCCGATGTCGTTGCGGCCCAGATCCACCAGCATGTTATGCTCGGCCAGCTCCTTTTCGTCCGCGAGCAAAGCGGCCTCCAGCGCCCGATCCGCCTCGTCGGTCTCCCCGCGGGGGCGGGTGCCGGCCAGGGGGAAGGTGGTGACCCGGCCGTCCTCCACCTTGACCAGGGTTTCAGGGGAGGCCCCCGCCGCCTCCAGGTCGTCGCTGGAAAAATAGAACATATAGGGCGAAGGGTTGGAGGCCCGCAGCACCCGATAGACATCGAACAGGCTGCCCTCCATGTCGGCTGTCAGACGGTTGGACAGCACCACCTGGAAAATGTCCCCCTCCCGGATATAGCCCTTGGCCTTTTCCACCATGGCGGCGTATTCCTCCCGGGAGAAGAGGGGGACGGGCGGCGTTTTGAGCACCGGACGGGGGATGGCCGCCGGTGCGCCGGTGCGCAGAAGCTGGGCCATGGCCTCCAGCTCCTCCTGCGCGAGCCGGTAGCTTTCGGGCAGAGCGTCGGCCCGGGCGTGGGCGATGAGGACGATTTTCTGCCGGTAGTGGTCGAAGGCGATCACCTTGTCGAACAGCATCAGGTCCATATCCCGGAACTGCTCCTCGTCCGGCGCGTCCAGCCTCAGGGACGGCTCGGCATACCGGATGTACTCATAGGCGAAATAGCCCACCAAGCCGCCGGCGAAGGGCGGCAGAAAAGGCAGGCGGGGGCTTTTGTGCGCGGCGAGAATCCGCCGGACGGCGTCGCCGGGTGCCCCCGTCTCCTCCGTCGTCTCCCCGCCGCGGCGCACCCGGATCCGTCCGTCCTGGCAGGTCAGCTCCAGGATCGGGGCGTAGCCCAGGAAGGTGTAGCGGCCCCATCGCTTGTCCCTCTCCGCGCTTTCGAGCATATAGCAGTGGCTGCTGACGGCTTTCAGCCGGCGCAGCACGCCGATAGGGGTATGCCCGTCGGCGTACAGCTCCCGGCTGACGGGGATCATCCGGTAATCGCCGGAGGCGGCCAGAGCCTGGGCCTCCCGCAGAGTGGGACGAATCATGCTTGTTTCATCCTTTCCGTTTCCGGCCGCTTCCCGGGGAAAGGTATAAAAAAACCCGTCCCCGACAGAGCGTGCCTCTGTCAAGGACGGGGTGCTTACAGCTATCCCGCGGTGCCACCTTGCTTCACGGATATCTCCGTGCCCTTTTGACGGAATACGGGGCGGTGCGCCCGACTATTCCCGGCCGCTTACGCGGGCCTGACGTCGCAGAATACTAGGCCGGAGCCGTTGACTGCGCCCTCGGTGGTCCATTTAACGGACGGTGTGCTGCCCGGCTTCCAGCCCCCCGGACTCTCTGTGAACGCCTGTTCCGTTTTTATCTCCACGTCATCGGTTTGGTTATCTATACGATTTTCTTCAGTATAAGCCCGCGGCTTCGACTTGTCAAGCGGAAATTTCCAGCAGGCGGTCGAACTCGTCCAGAGGCATGGGACGGGCGAAAACGAAGCCCTGCACCATATCGCAGCCCGCGTCCCGGAGAAATGCCACCTGCTCGAGGGCCTCCACCCCCTCGGCGATGGTACGGATGTGCAGCTGCCGGGCCATATGCAGGATATTGGCGATAACAATGCGTTCCCGGCAGTGATCCGCGTCCCGGGTGAAAAACAGGATATCCAGCTTGAGCACGTCGATAGGCAGGGACTTGAGCAGGTTCAGAGAGGAATAGCCCGTCCCGAAATCGTCCAGTGAGCAGAGAAAGCCATGCTGCTGCAGCCGGCGCACCGAACGGATAAACAGGGCGTTATCGTCGAGCACCACGCTTTCGGTAAACTCCAGATCGAGCAGGCCGTCGGGAATGCGGTACGTCTCCTTGATCTGGATGGTATGCTCGACAAAATCCTCCTGAAACAAACCGAGGCGGGAAACATTAACGGACACGACCAGTTCCCGGCCGCCCCGGTCCAGGTAGCCCCGCAGCCAGCGGCACACCTGCTCGAGCATATAGCGATCCAGCTCGACGATAAAGCCGTTCCTCTCAAACAGGGGGATGAACTCACCGGGAGAAATCAACGGCTGATCCGGCGGCGCCCAGCGCACCAGCGCCTCCGCCCCGCCGATGGCGTCCCCCTGCTGGATATCCACCTTCGGCTGCATATACACCACAAATTCGCCCTGCTCCAGGGCGGCCCGGCTACGGGATTCCAGTTCAGAGTCCCGACGGATTTGATCCCGCAGTTCCTTGGAAAAGACAGCGCAGCCGCTGCCGCTGCCGTTCTTGACAGACTGCTGTGCCATATGAGCCCGATTGACCATGGCGTTCATATCCAACAGCGCGTCCCCGTCCCCAGGACAGTAGAAGCCCACGCAGATATTGACGGCAGGCAGCCCGTCCCTCCCGCCGATGGTCCGCAGCTCGGCCTCCAGGCGGCGGAACCAGTCGGTCAGCTCGCGCTTGTCCCGATACGGCAGCAAGCCGGCGAAATGGTCCGCGGCAACGCGGCAGAAGAGGAAATCCTCCCCGCCCACCGTCTCGATAGCGCTGGCCAGACAACGCAGGATGTCGTCCCCCGTTTGGTAGCCGAACATGTCGTTGAAATATTTGAAGCGTTTGAGATCGCAGTACCAGACGGCCGTCCGGCAGTCCCCGGAGGGAGCGGTGCGGTTTGCGGCGTCCAGCAGGAATTTATTAAAATTCCGACAGCCGATCAGCTCGTCGTCATAGGCCAAATGCATCAGGGTTTTCCGGCTGCGCCGGTACAGGTGGCTCAGCCGGTAGAGAAAGGCCAGGAAAATCAGGCAGGCGGCGGCAATGAGGAGCGTTGTGCCGACGGCCGTGGCGTTGTAGTGCTGCTGCAGCACGGCCAGGGGCACCACGCTCATGACAAACCAATCGTTCACGCCCACGGGCTCAATCGCTATCAGCTGTTTGCCGCCGTTCTGCGCGTCCTTATAGGAATATACGCCGCCCCCGCCCTGAGACAAGGCCGTTTTCAGCCGGGCCAGCTCCTCGTCCTCAAACTGGCCGAGCATATCCACCGACAGGGCATCCTTCGCCGTTCCTACCGGCAGGCTGGAACGGACGACGTACCGCCCCTCTTTATCGATAAGGTTGGAGTATCCCTGCCCGCCATAAACCGGCACATCCAAAATTTTGCGGAACAGGTCGGCGGAGTTCATGGCGCAGAGCACGCCGATCACGCGCCCGGCGGCGTCCGTCATCGGCATCCCGTAAAAGTTGACATATTGGGAGGAAACCGCATCGAACAAGGTATCGGAAATGGCGCTTTCTCCCTGCAGGGCTTTCTGGAAATACACAGCGCGGGACAAATTCTGCCCGGCATAGGTTTCCCCATTGACATCCAGCCAGTCAATGCGGCCCTGCAAATCCGCCAGGCCCATGCGGGTGAAGGTATTGTTGTCGTTGATCTCCTTAATAATACGGGCGATTTGGGCCTTGTCCCATTCGCCGTCCTCCAGGCAGATCGCCACCCCGTCCAGTGTCTGGAAATCGCCGATGATTTGCTTATATAAGGCTGTACGACTCTGCACTGCCGTATTTTGCAGATAACTGACGCTTTCTTTTGCGCTCTGCCGCGTCATGAAATAGACAAACAGGAGCCCGCCGATCAAAAAGCAAAGGCAGACGATGCCAGTGAGCAGATAGGTTTGCACAAATGGCTTGTCCTCTTTCTTCAAACCCGGCTCCTCCTTTTCTATGCAGGGGACGCTGATGGAGGTATTTTACCCTATTTTGTAAAAAAAGGCAATAGAACTCCACAAAAAACAAAAAATCCGCCGCAAACGTCCGATTTGCGGCGGATTTTGGGGCAATAGAGGGCGGGGCGGAGGAGACTCGCGGTCAGGCTAGGCTGGATATACCGTGTTGGACTTTCAGTCACCGCTACCCTTGCGGAGAGCGGACGACATTTTGGTGACACAACTGCGGCACCGGAGGATTTCAATCCACGCTCCCCGCGGGGGGAGCGACGAACGCGGAATCCAGATCGGCGGCCATGCGCAACATTTCAATCCACGCTCCCCGCGGGGGGAGCGACTAGGTGTCCTGTCTGCTGATAGGACAGCCATTGCAATTTCAATCCACGCTCCCCGCGGGGGGAGCGACTTTTTCCGGGTTCGGTCTGGCTATAAATATCGTCTATTTCAATCCACGCTCCCCGCGGGGGGAGCGACCCCTATTGATTTTTATTGGGGTACAACTGGGGTACTAATTTCAATCCACGCTCCCCGCGGGGGGAGCGACCAGACTTGTTGGAAAAACAACATTACCGAGAATAATTTCAATCCACGCTCCCCGCGGGGGGAGCGACCACTGTAGACCGCAAGGCGATTGATATTGATTTTGATTTCAATCCACGCTCCCCGCGGGGGGAGCGACGATCCGAATTTCTTCGACGACTGTTCCATGATGGCATTTCAATCCACGCTCCCCGCGGGGGGAGCGACTGGGCGCGCTGTTCCGCGACAAGGAATGGGAAATATTTCAATCCACGCTCCCCGCGGGGGGAGCGACCCTCTGCGGCGCGCTCCTCGGCGGCAGTCGGAATCATTTCAATCCACGCTCCCCGCGGGGGGAGCGACACCGTTTCCTCTGGCCGGAAATGTTGCGTGTTATCATTTCAATCCACGCTCCCCGCGGGGGGAGCGACCAGCGGCGGACAGCACAGGGACGACCGGCGGCAGATTTCAATCCACGCTCCCCGCGGGGGGAGCGACGATAACCTTTACCAGGCGCAGTCAGAGTTTGTGAGATTTCAATCCACGCTCCCCGCGGGGGGAGCGACGCCAAGACCCAAAATACACATTCAGAAAAATCATGATTTCAATCCACGCTCCCCGCGGGGGGAGCGACTTTTTCCCAGCCTACTACACTCCCGTTGCTCAACGATTTCAATCCACGCTCCCCGCGGGGGAGCGACTTTTCCCTTCTTCTATTTCTATTTCTTTCCACATCAATTTCAATCCACGCTCCCCGCGGGGGAGCGACTCCTTTTTTATGGTTATTTCCATCCATTTCAAGATTTCAATCCACGCTCCCCGCGGGGGAGCGACTTGCGATGAGTTCCAGGTCTGGTATCACAAAGTTATTTCAATCCACGCTCCCCGCGGGGGAGCGACTTTCTTTTACTGTTTTTATGTCTGCTGCTTCTTCATTTCAATCCACGCTCCCCGCGGGGGAGCGACAAAAGGTGTATGATGTCGCCTTTGACGCCGGAATATTTCAATCCACGCTCCCCGCGGGGGAGCGACTTGTCAAAGTCTTCCAGTAGCTTGCAAAGTGCTGTATTTCAATCCACGCTCCCCGCGGGGGAGCGACTGTCAAAGTCTTCCAGTAGCTTGCATAGTGCTGTATTTCAATCCACGCTCCCCGCGGGGGAGCGACTGCCCAAATCGCAGTTCACGGGGCCGATCAAGCGTATTTCAATCCACGCTCCCCGCGGGGGAGCGACTCCCACTGCATGGCTTGTTGTGCAGATGCAGTTTGATTTCAATCCACGCTCCCCGCGGGGGAGCGACATGCCATGCTATTCACCGATGATAGGATGGCGAAAATTTCAATCCACGCTCCCCGCGGGGGAGCGACATCGGATATGGATACTACGAAGCACACAAGGATATTTCAATCCACGCTCCCCGCGGGGGAGCGACAGCAAAGACTACCAAAAGCTTGCGGAAAACTTGTGCAGGTTCCCGTAAATGTTAAGGGAACTGTCCGATGAACACCCCTTACGCTTTAGAATTTCTGACGGCCATGAGGGAAAGCGGGGCGCGGGGTGGTGCGAAGCCGCTGGGGATAGACTGGGCGCTTCCCCTTCGCACCGGTGGTTGCTTTCCAGCCTGGAACCACCGGAGCGCTGTCTTTTCCTCTATAAGTATACCGGAAAAAGCGCAAATTGGCAAGATGGAACGGCGTTTCATCCGCCTTCCTCAAGACTGGGCGGCGGTACGCAGCGCTTTTTTCTTGCCTTTGGCTTTTTTGCCGCTGCCGGCGGGGGGCTCGGGGGCCGGCGGGGCGGAAGCCGGGAGGGGCGGTGCGGGCTTCGCGATGGTATGGGAGAGACGGAGGGAAGCCTTGGCGCAGGCGGGGCCCACCATCTCATACAGCACGGCGGAGGACAGGATAATGGTGGACAGCAGGCTGCCCAAGCTTTCCGGAAGGAGACGCTGCCCCAGGGCGGCCAGGCCGATGGAAACCCCCGCCTGGGGGATCAGGGCAAGGCCCAGATACCGGCGCACCGCCGTCGGCGCGCCGGTCAGCCAGGCGCCCAGGCTGGCGCCCGCGTATTTGCCGAGGATCCGCACGAAGAAATAGGTCACGCCGATCACCCCGCCGGTCAGGAGGGAGGGAATGTTCAGCCGCAGGCCGGACAGCACGAAAAAGAGCAGCAGAATGGGCGGGGTGAAGCGGTTGACCTGCTTGAACAGGTTTTTGTTCCCGCCGCAGTTGACATAGGCCGTGCCCAGTGCCATGCAGGACAGCAGCGGGGAGACGTCGAACAGGGTGCACAGACCGGTCAGGCCCATCAGCACGCCGACAACCAGCACCAAACGGTGCTCCTGCGACCGCCGCTCGCTTATCAGCCATTTGAGCAGAAAGCCGAGGCCGACGCCCACGCCCACCGCCAGGATATTGATCACCAGCGGCAGGACGACGGCCCCGGCGTCCATCCGACCAGAGGCGTTCAGGCTCTGGGCGATGGCGGCGCAGACACTGAAGGCGATGAGAGCCACCGCGTCATCCAGGGCCACCACCTGCAGGATGGTGTCCACAAAGGGGCCTTTGGCCTTATACTGCCGAATGGTCATGATGGTGGAGGCGGGGGCAGTGGCGCAGCCGATGGCCCCGAGCAGCAGGGAGAAAGAAACGGACAGATGAAACACGCCGATCATGGTCAGGGTGATCAGCAGCGCCGCCAGCAGCGCCTCGAGCAGGGTGATGACCACGATGCCCCAGCCGCTGCGACGAAGGGCGGAAAGCTTGAAGTATTTCCCCACGCCGAAAGCGATGAAAGCCAGGGCCGCGTCGGTGACGAAGTCCATGCCGCTGACCACGCTTGGGGGAACCAGACCCAGGACATAGGGGCCGATGAGAATCCCGGCGAATATGTAGCCGGTAACGTTGGGCAGCTTCAGCTTCTTGGTAATCCGGGTGAGCAGGAAGCCGCTGAACAGCATTACCGCCAGGCTGAGAATCACCGCCGCGTTCGGGTGGGAGGAGGCCAGGTTTTCCAGCAAATGTTTCCCCTTCTTTTCTGTAAAAGTTGTTTGGATACTTGATTATAGCGGGGAAATATGATAAAATCCAATTATAATAATTTGTTACAATATTAAGAAATGTTATAATGCGAGGAGGCGGGCGGCTCATGATCGATCCGAAGGTGGTGTCGCTTCTGACCCTGATACAGACCGGCAGCTACACCCGGGCGGCCAAGGAGCTCTGCCTATCTCAGCCGGCGGTCAGCCATCACATCCGGCAGCTTGAGGAAGAATACGGTATCAAAATATTTTATAAGGACAGGAAAGAACTCAAACCGACGCCGGAGGGGGCGGTTCTTGTCAAATACGCCCGACGGGCGCTGGCGATCCACAACAGCTGCAAGCAGGCGATCGAGGACTGCCGCAGCCAAATCCGGCGGTTCACGGTGGCCATCACCCCCACGGCGGGCGAGAACCGGATTCCCCAGATGCTGGCCACCTACTGCAGCCTATACCCCCATGTGCATATCAACGTTTTCACCGATACCATTCAAAATATTTATAATACCCTCAAGTCCTATGAGGCGGACATCGCGGTGGTGGAGGGGCAGATCGACCATCCGGATTTCACCTCGGTGCTGCTGGACACGGATTACCTGTGTCTGGCGGTGGCGCCGGGGCACCGGCTGGCGGGACGGAGCAGCGTGGCGCTGCCGGAACTGAAAAACGAAAAGTTCATCCTGCGCTCCCGGGCGGCGGGAACCCGCACGCTGTTTGAAAACTATCTGATGAGCCATTCCGAGAGTATCCGGAGCCTCAACGTCATCATGGAGATGGACAGCGTGGCCACCATCAAGGAACTGGTGGCGCTGGGGATGGGTATCACGGTCATCGCGCACAGCGCCTGCCGGGAGGAAGAGCTGGCGGGACGGCTGGCGGTCATTCCCATCGAGAACGCCCGCATGATGCGGGAGATCAACATGGTGCATCACAAGAGCTTCACCCACACCGAAATCCTGGAGGAATTCCGGCGGATTTACACCGCTATTCAGTCGGGGCAGCCCCTGGCGCCGGCGGCGGAGGACGCGGCGCTGGTTTGAGAACGGGGCGGCTTTTCCTTCCATTCTATGCGGCCGGCTTTGAAAAAACCGGCCGAAATCGCACATAGTATTTGCAAAAGGCCGGGAAAGCGGGTATAATGGGGAGCAAAGCGTTATGCCTGGCCGGTGGGGACCGTCCCGCCAGGCCGGATACCAGTTTACCGTTACACATGGTCGTCCGGGCAAGGGCGGCGACTCGAATCACTCTGTCTGGAGGATCACCGTGGATACCAACACGAAGGACAACCTATTAGAGGTCAAGGATTTGACCGTGCGGTTCGGCAGCGCCAAGCAGGCGGTGACGATCATCCGCGATTTGAATTTTTCCGTGGCCCGGGGCGAAACCCTGGGTATCGTCGGGGAGAGCGGCAGCGGCAAGAGCGTCACCTCCCTGGCCATTATGCGGCTGCTCTCTCCCGTCAACTCCCTGGTGGAGGGGAAAATCGAGCTGGAGGGGACGGATCTGCTGGCGCTGCCCGCGAAGGACATGGTGGGGATACGGGGCAACGACATCTCCATGATTTTTCAGGAGCCCATGACGTCGCTCAACCCCATTAAGACCTGCGGCAAGCAGATTATGGAGCCCATGTTTTTACATACCTCCATCTCCAAGGAGGAGGCGAAGGCCAAGGCGGTGGAGCTGCTGCGCCTATGCGGCATCCCCGACCCGGAGCAGCGGTTTCACGAGTACCCTCATCAGATGTCTGGCGGGATGCGGCAGCGGATCATGATCGCCATGGCCCTGGCCTGCAACCCCAAGCTGCTCATCGCCGACGAGCCGACCACGGCCCTGGACGTGACCATCCAGGCGCAGATCCTAGAGCTGATGAAGAAGCTGAAGGATTCCCACGACATGGGCATCATCCTCATCACCCACGATCTGGGAATTGTGGCGGATTTCTGCGATCGGGTGCTGATCTTTTACACGGGGCAGATCGTGGAGAGCGCGCCGGTGCGCGATCTATTCCGCGAGCCGCTGCATCCCTACACCAAGGGGCTTATCCGGGCCCTGCCGAAAATCAGCGAGCAGACCGACCGGCTGGAGGCCATCGAGGGCATGGTGCCCGACGCGGACCAGATGCCGGAGGGCTGCCATTTCCATCCCCGCTGCCCGTATGCGACGGATCGCTGCCGGAAGGAAGCGCCTGCGCTGACGCAGACGCCGGACGGCCGCTGCGTACGCTGCTTTCTGTATGGGGAGGTGACGGCATGACCGACGAATTTCACAACGACATCCCCGCCGCGCCCAAGGAACGGGAGGCGGAGCGGGAATCGGAAATCGCCGCTGGGGTGTACGCGGGACTGACCGCCGACACCGGCATCGATGAAAAAGCGGCCCGGGCCGTGCCGGTGGCGGGGGAACGCGCCGAAACGACGACGACGCCCGCCGCCGCGGATTCGCCCGTGCTCGTGGAGCTGCAGGACGTGCGGCAGCATTTCCTCATCCGCAAGGCCAAGGGGAAAAAGGCCACCCTGAAGGCGGTGGATGGGGTGTCCTTCTCGATTTACAAGGGGGAGACCTTCGGCCTGGTGGGGGAATCCGGCTGCGGCAAAAGCACGCTGGGCAAAACCCTGCTGCGCCTCTATCCCCTGACGGGGGGACAGGTGCTGTTCGACGGGGAGGACATCTCCGCCCTGAGAGGCAAGGCGCTCAAGGACTTCCGCACCAAGTCCCAGATGATTTTTCAGGATCCCTCCTCCTGCCTGAACCCCAGGAGGCGGATACTGGACATTCTGATGGAGCCCTACGCCATCCACAGGCTGTACACCAAGGAGGAGCGGCGCGAAAAGGCCATGGAGCTGTGCGACCGGGTGGGGCTGTCCCGGGCGTATCTGACCCGGTATCCCCACGAGATGTCGGGCGGGCAGAAGCAGCGCGTCGGCATCGCCCGCGCGCTGGCCCTGCGGCCCAAGCTGGTGGTCTGCGACGAGCCGGTATCGGCGCTGGACGTGTCCATCCAGGCCCAGGTTATCAACCTGCTGGCCGATTTGCAGGAACAGATGGGACTGACCTACCTGTTCATCTCCCACAATCTGAGCGTGGTCAAGCACTGCTGCCAGCGCATCGGGGTGATGTATCTGGGGCGGATTGTGGAGCTGGCACCGTCGGCGCGGATATATGAAAACGCGGGGCATCCCTACACCCAGGCGCTCATCTCCGCCATTCCCAAGGTGGAGGCCGCCACGGGAGAGAAGGAAGAACGGATTCTGCTGGGCGGGGATCTGCCCAGCCCCACCAACCTGCCGGACGGCTGCGCGTTCCACACCCGCTGCCCCTACGCCACCGATCGGTGCCGGCAGGAGCGGCCGGAGCTGACCGAAAGGGAGCCGGGGCATTTCGTGGCCTGCCATCTGGCGAAAGACTAGAAACCAAGAGTGAGACGCGAGACGCGCTTCGCTTTGGAAATAGGCAAAGAGGAGGAGACATATGAAGAAGACCAAACGCATTCTCAGCGCGGCGCTGGCCGCGGTTTTGCTGGCAACGGCGGCGGCCGGCTGCCAAAAGAGCGAGCAGGGCGCGGCCAACGGCAAAACCGTGATCGTCGGCGCCGCCACCGACCTGAAGACCCTGGACACCGGCTACATGTACGAGGTGTACGGCAACATGGTATCCTATTCCCTGTACGACATGCTGTTCCGCATCGAGGGGGAGGACATGAGCAACCCCAAGCCGTCCCTTGTCACTGACAAGTGGACGCTGGACGAGACGGGCACGATCTACACCCTGCCCATCCGGGAGGGCGTAAAGTTTTCCAGCGGCAATCCCCTGACCGCCGCGGACGTGGTATGGAGCATTCAGCGGGTCATGGGCCTGAAGGACTCAAGCAACCAGGCGCATGTGGCGGGCATTCAATCGGTGGAGGCGAAGGACGATCACACCGTGGTCATCACCCTGAAGGCCCCCGACGCGTCCTATCTGACCAAGCTGGCGTCCAACGCCTACTGCATCCTGGACAGCAAGCTAGTCAAGGAGAACGGCGGTTCCACCGAGGCGGGCAAGGACACCGCCCGGGAGTATCTGAACAAAAACTCCGCCGGTTCCGGCCCCTTCATCCTGGAGAGCTGGACGCCGGAAAATGAGCTGAGCATGAAGAAGAACCCCAACTACTGGGGTTCGGCCGGCAATGTGGAGCGGGTCGTCATCAAGGAATATGACGACGCCAACACCCAGATCCAGGCCCTGGAGAAGGGGGAAATCGACATCGCCCTGTCGGTCAACAGCGACAACGTGGCCCAGCTGAAGGGCAAGGACGGGGTCACCATCAAAAACGCCCAGGCGGCGGTGTGCTCCTTCCTGCTGATGAACAACGACCCGGCCATCGGCAAGGAAATGGCCAACCCGAAGGTACAGCAGGCCGTCCGGTACGCCATCGACTACGAAGGGCTGAAAAAGATGTGCGGCGAGGGCGCGAGCCTGCCGCTATCCATCGTGCCCCAGGGGTTTGTGGGCGCGAAGAACCGGCCCGACAACTACCGCAATCTGGACAAGGCCAAGGCGCTGATGAAGGAAGCCGGCTATGAAAACGGGTTCACCGTGGAGCTGACGGCGGCCAACTTCGACACCGAGGGCATGAAGTGGCCGGACATCGCGCAGAAAATCCAGGCCGACTTGAAGGAAATCAAGATCGATGTGAAAATCGTCACCTCCGAGTTCTCCGTCATGGTGGATCCGTATCGGAAGGGCGAGCTGCCCTTCCTGGTGATGCATTGGAGCCCCGACTATTTCGACATCAACAACCAGCTGGCCTTCCTGCCGGGCAGCACCGTGGGCGAGCGCGCCAAATGGGCGGCGGACGGCCATCAGGACATGATCGATCTGGGCAACAAAATCATCGGCGAGAGCGACAAGACCCTGCGGGCCCAGTATAGCGAACAGCTGCAGGATCTGATGGCGGAAAACAGCCCCTATGCCTTCCTGCTGCAGCATCCGAAGGTGTACGCCTACCGTACCAACCTGAGCAACGTTTCCTACTGCGACCTGTGCAAGATCCAGCTTAAGGATCTGACTGTCAACTGAATTCCGACTGCGAAAGGACGGCTGCCGGCCGGCAGCCGTCCTTTCGGCAGCCATGGCTGCCCCTTTTGCATCCCATACGGCCGAGGGCGGTATAGGATGCAAAAACGGCAGAATGCGGCTGTTTCCCGGCGGGCGGCTCTTTCGCGTCCGCTTATATTCCCTGGAAAGGATGTGCGGCTTTTTGGCTCGCTATATTGCACGAAGGCTCGGCCTGATGGTGCTGCTGCTCTTCGGTGTCTCCCTGATGGTCTTCCTGATTTCCCACCTGGTGCCCAGCGACCCGGTGGGCGCTAACCTGAGCGCCACGGCCCAGAACAACCCGGAGGTGGTGGCCGCCTTCAAGGCCAAATGGGGGCTGGACAAACCGCTGGTTCAGCAATATTTCATCTATGTGGGTAACCTGCTCAAGGGAGATATGGGCAACTCCATCCGCACCGGGAGGCCGGTGCTGGAGGATCTGCTCCAGTATTTCCCCGCGACGGTGGAGCTGTCGGTGTTCGCCATGCTCATCGCCATTGTGCTGGGGATACTCTTCGGCGTGATTTCCGCCGTGTTCCGCAACAAGCCGGCGGATCAGATTCTGCGGGGCGTGTCGGTCAGCGGTGTGTCCATCCCCAGCTTCTGGTTCGCGCTGCTGGTGCTGTACGTCTTCTCCAGCCTGCTGGGATGGTTTCCAAGCGGCGGGCGGCTGGATCCCCGGGCGGGGGCGGTGACGGGCGGAACCGGGCTGTATGTGCTGGACGGGCTGCTGTCGGGCAACTTCTCCATGGTGGGGGACGCGTTGTCCCATCTTCTGCTGCCGGCGCTTGTGCTGGGGTTCTTCACCATGGGGCTCATCACCCGGCAGACCCGCAGCAACCTGCTGGAGACGATATCCACCGACTACATCCGCACGGCCCGGGCCAAGGGGATGAGCGAACGGCGGGTCATCACCCGCCACGCGCTGGGCAACGCCCTTATCCCGGTCATCACCGTGACGGGCATGGGGTTCTGCAACCTGCTGGGCGGCATGGTGTTCGTGGAGAAGATTTTCGCCTGGCCGGGCATCGGGCAGTACGCGTATCTGTCGGCCACCACCCTGGATTTCCCGGCCATCTGCGGCGTGTCGCTGCTGATCGCCCTGACCTATGTGGTCATTAACCTTGTCATCGACATTCTGTATGGGATCATCGATCCCCGGGTGCGGTATCAATAACTCACAGAATCGAGATGAAAGGAAGGAACCCTCATGGAATTTTTTAAAACGGTATTCAGACAAAAGAATTTTATGTTCAAGCTGGGGATTATCGTCTGCCTGCTGTGGGTGATCGTCGCTTTCATCGCGCCGCTCATCGCCCCGGCCGATCCGCTGGCGCAGAATCTGGACATGCGCTTTCAGCCGCCGGGGGCGGCGCACTGGTTCGGCACCGACAGCCTGGGGCGCGATGTATTCAGCCGGGTGCTGTACGGCAGCCGAATCTCCATCACGGCGGGGCTTATCACCGTGCTGATTTCCTTCGGCATCGGCCTGCTGTACGGCGGGGTGGCCGGCTATGTCGGCGGGATCGTGGATGACGTGATGATGCGTTTCAGCGAGATGATCCAGTCCTTCCCTCCCCTGATCCTCGCCATGGTCATCGCCGCGGCCATGGGGCCGAGCATCGTCAACTCGGTGTTCGCCATGGCGATCATCTGGTGGCCGAACTACGCCCGGCTGACCCGCAGCATCGTCATTTCGGTCAAGGAGAACGACTATGTGATGGCCAGCCGGCTGATGGGGGCGTCCCGGGTGCGGATCCTGTTCCGGGAGATTCTGCCCAACAGCATCGGGCCGCTGGTGGTCATGTCCACGCTGGACTTGGGTAACGCCATTCTGATGTTCTCCGGTCTGTCCTTCCTGGGGCTGGGCGTGCAGCCCCCGACGCCCGAATGGGGCGCCATGGTCAGCGACGGGGTGGCCACCTTCCAGAACTGGTGGATTTCCACCTTCCCGGGCCTCGCCATCTTCACCGTCGCCATGGGCGCCAATTTCATCGGTGACGGGATGCGGGATTATCTCGACCCCAAGCTGCGTCAGCAGATGTAAATTCATAAAAAGGCGGGATTTGCTATGACTCTACTCGATGTATCCAAGCTGGACGCCGTGGGCGCGCCGCTTTACGACATGCGGAAGATCTTCCAGATCGACGCGCCGGCCTCCAAGATATCCTTCAGCCTCATCACCATCCATCCCGGGTCCCGGGTGCCGGAAGTCGGGGACGGGTTCCACTCCGGCGACGAATACTCCTATTTTCTGGAGGGGGAGGTCTACACCGTCAGCGGGGACGATGTGGGCACCGTGGGGGCGGGCATGGCCACCCTTATCCCCCGTGGGGAGCATCACTGGTGCGAAAACCGGACGGATAAGCCCTGCACCCTGGTGTGCATGATGGTGGAGCCGTAAGGAAAGGGATGACGCGCGTATGAACAAGCAGCGGCTCCAGCGGGTGCTGGACAACATGGAGGCCCAGGGGCTTGATCAGATTCTGGTCACCTCCACCGCCTCCGTCTTCTACCTGACTGGCTACTGGATCGAACCACACGAGCGGATGCTCGCGCTATACATCGACAAAAACGGCCGGACGGCGCTTTACGGCAACGAGATTTTTGGTGTGGAGGCCACGGCGGATCTGCCGGTCATCCCCCACGCCGACAGCGCCGATCCGGTGGCGGATTTGGCCGCCGCACTCGCCCCCGGCCGGCTAGGGGTGGACAAATTCTGGCCCAGTAAGTTCCTTATCGGCATCATGGAACACCGCCCCGACATCCGGCCGGTGCTGGGTTCCGGCCCCATCGACGCGGCGCGGCGCTACAAGGACGAGGCGGAGCGGGACGCCCTGCGCCGGGCCTCCAAAATCAACGATATCGTGGTGGAAACCGCCATCGGCGCCCTGGCCGACGGGGCGGTGGAGGCCGAGCTGGCCGCCCTGGTCAATCGGACATACCTGCAAAATGGGGCGGACGTGTCCGACGGGCCGCAGCTGGTCTGCTTCGGCGCCAACGCCGCCGACCCGCACCACGCCCCCGGACACGACGTGGTCAAGTCCGGCGACTGCGTGGTTTTCGACATTTTCACCCCCATCCGGCGGTATTGGTGCGACATGACCCGCACCGTCTATTTTAAGGAGGCGGGCGAGGAGGAACGGCGGATTTACGCCCTGGTGAAAGCCGCCAACCAGGCGGGCATCGACGCGGTGCGCCCCGGCGTGCCGCTGCGGGACATCGACCGGGCGGCCCGGCGGGTCATCGAGGAGGGCGGCTACGGCCCCTACTTCACCCACCGGCTGGGCCACGGCATCGGCCTGGAATGCCACGAGCCCCCGGACGTCAGCGCCGGCTCGGACGCGATAGCCGAGCCCGGCATGGTCTTTTCCATCGAGCCGGGCATCTATCTGCCCGGGCGCACCGGCGTGCGCATCGAGGATCTGGTGCTGGTGACCGAAACCGGCTGCGAAGTACTCAACGCCGCGCCGAAGGATCTGCGCGTGGTGGGATAAGACAAAACAAGGAGGAGGATTCCCGCGGGAACCCTCCTCCTTGTTTTGGGCTTTGGTATAAAAGCGCTCTCAAGCTTTTTCTTTGTTTCAGGTTTTGCTTCTGGGATAGGGGGCTTTCTCATCCGTCAAGCCCAGCAGATAGTCGGTGCTGGTGCCGAACAGCCTGGCCAATTTTATAAGCGATGCAACCGGTATATTGCATGTGCCGAGTTCATAACCAGAATATGTCGTCTGATGCACATGCAGCCATTCCGCCATTTCTTTTTGTGATTTATCCGCGTCCTCCCTCAGGCCGCGCAGATGCTCCAACATGGCTTTCACCTCAAGCCTATTATGGCTTAAGGGTTATACCCTTATTGGCTTTTAAGCATATTTTCCTTATAATAAAGTCAATGGAGGAATTCATATGAACGACGACATGCAAAAGTAGATAAAGAAGCACTTTCGTCAAATGGACACGCTCTTTCAACCATACCAACTAGATAGTTTTCTTCGGACTCCGGACGATGCCCTAGAAGATACCTTTTTTGAATTTACGACGCCCGTTATTTATCATTGTCTTATTAGAGATCCCTATCTCCTATATCTTTTCGTGCAACAGGGCTGGCACGCTTTGGACTGTATGGCATGGTGTCTGCTTCGATGCTACCACGCCTATAAACAGCCATAGAAAACTCCCGGCGGGCAGGCCCGCCGGGAGTTGATTATTTCAGGAACACCAGGGCCGTCATGCCCGCGCCGGTGTGGGTGCCGATGATCGGGCCGATTTTGGAAATCAGCACGTCCTTGACCAGGCCGGTCTGCCGCACCAGGTCCGCCAGGGTTTCGGCGTCCGCCGGGTTATCGGCGTGGGCGACGATGGCAGTCTGCCCCTCCAAATCCTTCCCCTCGGCCGATAGGCGGCTCAGGACGTATTCCAGGGCCTTGCGGCTGCCCCTCACCTTGGCCATTACCGTCAGCTTGCCTTCCCCGTCCACACTGAGTATGGGCTTGATATTCAGCGCGGTGCCGACGATGGCTTCCACGGCCGAGATGCGGCCGCCCCGTTTGAGGTGGTTGAGATCGTCCACGGTGAACCAATGGGCCACACGGGTGCGGTACTCCATCACCCAGGCAGCCAGCGCCTCCAGGGACAGGCCCTCCAGCCGTTTCTTCGCCGCGTAGTAAACCAGCAGGCCCTCGCCGATGGAGGCGCACAGGGAGTCGATGACGACTACCCGGCGGCCGGGGTATTTTTCCTCCAGCTGCCCTGCCATCAGCATGGCGTTGTTCACCGTGCCGCTCAGGCCGGAGGAAAACGCGATATACAGGATATCCTGACCCGCCTGCAGCACCGGCTCGAACAGATCCTCGTAAACCACCGGGGTGATCTGGGAGGTGACAGCCGGCGCGCCGGCCCGCAGCTGCCGATAAAACTCCTCCAGGGACAGCTCCCTCTCATCCTCAAAATGGCGGTAGCTGTTCTCAGCCAGGTCGAAATGCATGGGGATGACCTGTATATCCAATTCCTCAATAGTCGTATGGGGCAGATCCAGCGTCGCGTCGGAGAACAGTTGGTAGGCGCTCATTCTCGTCAATCATCCTCTCTGAAAATACACGGGAAATATCCGTCGAACCGACGGCCCAAACTATTTATTTTGACAAACAAAGCATGTTTGGAGTTTTTTATGGCGGGCCGGAGGTTACCGGCCATTGAGCTCGGCGAAAAAGGTCACCGCTTCTTTTTGGGCTTTCGCGTGGTAGAGCGCCTGATCCGCTTTCTTGAACAGCTCCTGGAAAGCTCCGGCATCCTGCGGGAACAGGGAAACGCCGATGCTGGTCGTACAGACAAAATCGTCGACCTGGAAGCGCGTCAGACCCGCCAGCGTGTCGCGCAGCCAGGCGTCGTCCGACAGATTCTGCACCAGCACAATAAATTCGTCGCCGCCGAACCGGCCGCCGACATCCGTTTGACGAAAGGTCCGCTTAATCCGCCGAGAAATCGCTTTCAGAATTTTGTCGCCTTCATCGTGGCCGTAGGTATCGTTGAAGCTTTTGAAATTATCGATGTCCAGCAGCACCAGGGCGTGCTGCCGATTATCCTTGGACAGAATATCCTGGATGACCGTGGCCGCGTAGTCCTTATTGTACAGGCCGGTGAAGCGATCGAGATTGGCGGCCTTTTTCAGCCGGTCGGTTTTTTCCTTAATATCCGTGATGTCGGTGACAACCCCAATCATCCGGACCGGCCGGCCGTCCTCCAGGATGGGGGTGACGTGAATCCGGCACCAGACAAACGCGGACTGGCCAGCCTTCATGCGCGCCTCATAGACAGCCGGCTCCCCCTTCAGCACACTGGCAAAGGCCTTGGCGATGACCTCTTCATCGTCCGGATGGGAAAAATATCGGCTGACCTGCCGGCGGTACTCTTCCGGCTCCAGAAGGCTGAACGGCTGCACATCCCGCAGGATTTTCTCGCCGGACACGCCGAAAATGATTTCCGCATTTTCAAAAAAGGTGTACAGCTGCCGGGGCAGATCCACCTCGAAAATACAGATTTTCGCCGCGCTCAGCGCAATATGCAGCCGCTCTTTGTACGGCTCGATTTGTTCGGTATCGCTTTGGCCCGTTAGTCTCATTGCCGTACCCATTCTCCAGTCATAGGTCTGTGCGTGTCAGCAGCGCCACGCATTCCACGTGGGCAGTGCGGGGGAACATATCCACAGGCGTCACCTGTCTCACGGCATAGCCCCGCTCGCCGAAAGCCCGCAGATCCCGCGCGAGAGTGGCGGGGTCGCAGGAAACATAAACCACCCGGGAGGGCGCCATGAGGGCGACGGTATCCACCACCGCCTCATCGCAGCCCTTGCGGGGCGGGTCGAGAACCACCACGTCGGGGCGCACCCCTTCCGCCCGGAGGCGGGCGGCCGCCTGGCCGGCGTCAGCGCAGAGGAAGCGGGCGTTTTCAATGCCGTTGTCCGCGGCGTTGCGGCGGGCGTCCTCCACCGCCTGGGGCACCACCTCCACCCCGATGACCTGCGCGGCCCGCGCGGCCATGGACAGGCCGATGGTGCCAGTGCCGCAGTACAGATCGAGCAGGGTTTCCTTCCCGGTCAGCGCGGCGGCCTCGGCGGCCAGGGCGTAGAGCCGTTCCGCCTGCTCCCGGTTGACCTGATAAAACGAATGCGGGGACAGCCGAAAACGCAGGCCGCACAATTCGTCGGTGATGGTACCCGGCCCCCACAGGGGGAAGGTCTCCTCCCCGAGAATGACGTTGGTGTCCCGGCGGTTGATATTGACCACCACGGTGGCAAGACCGGGCGCCCGCTCCCGCAGGGCGCTCACCAGGCCCTTGGTATCGGGCAGCTTGCCGGAGGTACACACCAGGCAGACCATGATCTCCCCCGTGGCCCGGGCCTGCCGTATATAGACATGGCGCAAAAGGCCCTGCCCGCTCTCCTCGTCATAGGCGGGCACGCCCGCCCGTTTCGCCCAGCGGAGCACCTCGTCCAACACATCTCGGAAGATCTCCGGCTGCAGACGGCAGTCCCGCTGCTCGACAACCCGGTGGCTGCGGGGAGCGTAAAAGCCGGCTAGGAGGCGGTATTCGCCCTGGGCCACCGGATACTGGGCTTTGTTGCGGTATCGATCGGGGGCGGCGGCGCCCACGATGGGACAGGGTGTCAACTCCAGGGCACCGATCCGCTTTAACGCGTCGGCCACCCGCTGCTCCTTGACGCGCAGCTCGGCCTCATAGGACAGGTGCCGGTAGGCGCAGCCTCCGCAGCGGCCGAAGGCCGCGCAGTCCGCCGCCTCGTCCGCCGGCAGCCGGTCGGCGGAGGGCTCCAGCAGCTCGCTCAGCCGGCCGAAGGCATGGGTTTTCTGCACCTTGACGATATGGCAGCGGATCCGATCGCCCACAGCCGTAAAGGGAACGAACACGGCCAGGCCAGGCCCGCCGTCCTCCTGGACCCAGCGGCCCACGCCGCTGCCCTGCGCGGACATGCCGGTGATGGCCAGCTCAATCTCCTGATTCTTTTCCAAAGGCATGCCGTCCCCTCCCAATCTTTTTTATTGTACACACTTCCCTGACAAATAGCAAGAGATTTTCATAAAAAGCGCAAAGGAGGCGGCCGCCGAACGGCAGCGCCTCCTTGTCACAGGATATCCTATTTAACCGAGGTCTTTTTGGTCATCAGCCACCGGGCCGCCACCAGGAAAGCGGCGGCAAGGAGGAGATCCATCGCCAGGTTGCCCATGCCGATGGTGACGTTCATCAGGTCAGACGATCCGCCTCCGGAAATCCGGAGGCTCTCAATGAGAGTCCCCCACATGTTTTCAAAGACGAAGGAGGCGCCGTCCGCGCCGATGCGCAAGCCCAGGGGGACAATCAGCATGGCCACCACCTCCAGCAAGCCGGCCACCATCGTCGTGCAGAAGTAAAAGAGCACGGAGAACAGGACGCTGTTGCTGGAAAAGGTCTTGGTATTGGCCAGGGTGATGGCAAAGTACAGCTCGCCAATGGTCAGGGCCAGGCCAATCAGCATGGACACGCCGACGTAGACGCCCATCGTGACCAGAGAGCCGCCCAACTGTTCATTGAGCCCTTTAAAGAACTCCTGTGCGCCCATCAACTGCATGGTGCCCAGGATAGCGAGCAGGGCCATCAGCATACCGGCGAACAGCAGGACATAGGCGGTAATCGCCTTGGACAGGATGATTGAGCCCTTGCCCACGGGCAGGGTCTGAATGAGGTAGCCCTCGGCGCCGAACACGCCCTTATAAAAGCGGAGAATGGCGGTGATCAGAGCCACCACGACGGAGGCGCAGCCCACCAGGGCCAGGAACACGGCGCAGGTGGTGGCCAGCTGGCTGATGCCGATGGCTTTGGCGGCCCAGCCCGCGCCGTACAGCAGGGCCATGGCGACAAGGCAGATAGGCAGGATGAGCAGGCTCGCCCGGAATTCGTATTTCAGCAGTTTCCTCAGCATTTGAAAGCCTCCCTAAAATAAGCGTCCAGGGACATGCCCGACTTATCCCGGATATTGTCCGCGCTGTCCGCCACCAGCAGCTGGCCGTAGCTCATAATAATCACATCGTCGAAAATCCGCTCCACGTCGTACACCAGGTGGGTGGAGAGCATGACGGTGGCGTTCTCGCTGTAATTGCCCAGAATGATATCCAGGATGGAATCCCGCGCCGCCGGATCGATGCCGCTGAGTGGTTCGTCCAGGATGTACAGCTTGGCGGCCCGGGACATGACCAGAATCAGCTGAAGCTTTTCCTGCATGCCCTTGGACATGGATTTCAGCTTCATCTTCTCATCCAGGCGGAAACGCTGCAGCATCTCAGCCGCCTTCTGCCGGTCGAAGTCCGCGTAAAAATCGCGGAACATATCCAGGGCGTCCTTGGCCCGCATCCAGTCGCTCAAATAGGTTTTCTCGGGCAGATAGGAAACGATGGACTTGGTATACACGCCCGGCGCCTGCCCGTCGATGGTCACGGTGCCCTGATAATCGCTGATGAGGCCCGTCAGGATTTTAAACAGGGTGGTTTTGCCGCATCCGTTGGGACCCATGACCCCCACGATCCGCCCGCTGTTCACCGTCAGGTTCAGCGACTGCAGCACCGGCCCGCGGCCGTAGGACTTGTTGAGATTCTCAATCGTAACGAGTGCGCTGCTCATTCTTGTCAACCCTTTCTTGCCGCCCTCCTCTGGCGCGACGCGCGTCGCGCCGGAAAAGCGGAGTTATCCCTGCAGGTACTGCCGCAGCTCCCGCAGGATGTCTTCGGTGGTTTTGTAGCCCATGTGCTCCATCTGCTCGACGAAGGCAGCCATGAGCTCTTCCCCCATCTGCCGGCGCGTCCGCTCTATCAAGGCCGCGTCCCGCGTGATATACCGGCCGGTGGTCCGCTCGCTGAACAGCAGGCCGTCCCGCTCCAGCTCGGACAGAGAGCGCTGCATGGTGTTGGGATTGACCCCGAACTCCACAGCCAACTCCCGCACGGCCGGTATACGCTCACCAGCCGCCCATTGCCCCGACAATATACGCAGCTTAATCTTATTCATAATCTGTGTATATATCGGTGCGCCGGAATCGAACTGGTTATCTGCAAACATCCGCACACCTCCCTTTCGTATTATTGTATTAAGCATCTAATACAATAATACATCTCTTTTCCCATTTGTCAAGGGCTTCATTGGAATTTAAGAATTGAAAAATCCGGAGCGCGAACGCTCCGGATTTTTATCCCAATAAGGCTTCGACCTGTTCGACGGAGAGCTTGAAGGGCTGGGCGTACCGGCTCTTGGCGCTTCCGCCGGTGCAGGAAAAGGTTTCGATGACATTCTGCCGGATTTGGGCGGTGCGTTTCTCGATAATACCCCGCAGGATCCGGCATTTGGCTTCCCAGGTGGCCATATTGCCCAGACCCGGCCACCGCTCAAAATGGGCGGGCATTTCGGCCCGGATTTCCGCCGCCATGGCGTCGTATACACTCAGCAGGCGCTCGGTGGAATAGGTGGTTTTCAGCCGTTTGCCGTAGGTGGAAAGGAACTTGTCTCGGAAGGCGGTATTGTGCATCAGGCCGCGCATGAGGTCGGTGCTGAACATATGACCTACGCCGTGGCCGTTCGGGTTGATGATTTCCTCCACCATGTTCCAGGTATGGGTACTGGGCCAGAGGGCCCAGTCCTGATCAAACACGACCCAGCGCCATTTCGCGCCATCCACGCGTTCCCGGTAAAATTTGATATTGCCGGTATCGGTATTGCCGAAAAAGGAGATGGCGATCCAGTAGTCGATAAGCTCGTCCACATCCACCAGGGAGGCCACGTGGTCGTAATTCTCCTGTTTGGACAAATCGTGGGTCTTGACGTACTGCAGCAGCTCCTTATACGCGGTCAGGCTGCCGGACATGAGGATGCTTTCGCCCTTGATCATATCGATGGTATCCTCGTCCGCTCCGGTGCGGTTAGACACGTAGGATTCGCAGATCTTCTCCCTCAGATCGTACAGGCCGTAATATTCGCCGTTGATATACACGACCACCGGACGATAGTCCATGAAATCCACGTCGGCCTGGCCCTTAATCGTCCGGGCCACAAAGGCATCCCGCAGATGGGCGTGGGATCCGTCCTGCCCGGCGTTGCGCAGCACCAACTCGGAATAGACGTTGGTGGCGGCGTCCTGCCCGAACAGGGGGTAGCAGAACTCCTTGGGGCCGTACCGATCCCGCAGGTTGATGGACAGGCTTTTCTGATCCATCGCGCGGCTGTACTGCCCGAACACCTTGACGCCCGCGTTGAATTCCAGCTGGGCCACGCCGTTTTCGTCCACATATTCGAAATGGACCGGCCGCTCCCAGTCCTTCCAAAAGTTCGCGCCGGTGTGTGGGAATGTGTCGGTATAGCCGGGACCCTTTTCGAGGATGCCGGTGTTATAGTCGAAGAGATTGGCCGGATCGGTGGACAAGAAGATGACCGGCATGGCGTGCCGGCGGCCCACCAGGTAGCTGCCCGCGCTGTCCTCGGAGGGGAGGCGGCCGTCCATAAAGGCCCGGGCCCGGATGGTTATATTCTTGGACACGGCGATTTCCCCCTGATACACAGGAGAGCTCGCCGTGGGTGCGCTGCCATCGGTGGTGTAGCGGATGGTGGCACCGGGGCAGGTGATGGACACCTTGCCGCCGCCCTCCAGATACCCGCTGGACACGGAGAACACCGGCGTGGGCGCGGGACCCTTCAGGCCGGCGGCGGGGTTGGCCGCGCCGGGGGTGGGCTTATCGAAATAGTACACCTGCGGGTCGGCGTCCGACACCCTGCCGCTGGACTGGGCGTCGTCCAGGCGGCCGGACTGCACATCGTCCACCACCCGGCCGTCCGGCGCGAGGAGATAGAGATGCTCCCCGTACCGGCCCAGGCCCATGGCGATGAAAATCTCCTTGGTGCGGGTATTGTAGCTATCCGTGTCGCCGCAGAAAACGAGCTTGTATTCCCCCGGCGCCAGTTGGACGTTGGGAAGGGTTTTGTATGCGGCGGGATCCTCCTTTTTAGAAAGCCTGTAGCCGTTCAGGCTTACAGGCTTGTCTGTGGGGTTATGTAGTTCGATATAGTCGTAATACTGGCCGTTGGCTGCCTTGACGCCCGTGCGGTTGACCGCCGCCACCTCGGAAATAACGGCCTCCTTATTTTTTGGATACCGGGCGCTGTCGATGGAATCGAAGCTCTGGGTATCGTTGGCCTTGCCGGGGGTGGGCTTGGGATAGAACACCCATTTCCCCGCGTCCTGCGCCGAACGGCCGCAGGACAGATTCGAGGTCAGGTCGTTGACGGTGCAGTCGTCCACCTTTTTGCCGTCGGCCGCGTAGAGCGTCAGGCTGGGCTCCTTGCCGGACAGGACGAAATCCGCGTGGAGGGGACCGCCGGCGGCATAGGTTTTGGTTTTGCCCGACAGGTAGATCACCTGATAGCCGCCCGCCGGGATGGTGACGGCGGGGAATGTCCATTTATCGGTTTTCGCCGGGTCGTCCGACAGGGTGAAGGAGGCCAGGGACAGCTCCTTATCCCCGTAGTTATACAGCTCCACCCAGGCGGTGAACTCCCCGTCCTCGTCGGCGAGAGTGACGCTGCCCTTGGTGGCGTACTCATTCAGGCGCACCTTCGCGTCGGCGGCCGCCACCCCGTCGCCGCGCACGGCGGGGGTGTAGGTTTCCGCATTGGCGGCGCCGGGCGTGGGCTGCTTGAAGTAGACGGTTTTGCCCTGTGCGTCGGGGCCGCAGGTGGTATTGTCCGGCAGATCCCGCACCTCCACGCGGCTGATCTCCCGGCTATGGGGATCGTAGAGAACAATATCTTCTTTTTGGGAATTGATGCTGAAAGGCATATGAACGACCCGGTTCTCCGCGTCCACCCGCTCCGTGCCGGAAGCGAAGACCACCAGATAGTCCCCGGCCCCTATCTCCATCTCAGGGAAGACAAATTTGCCCTTTTTCCGGCTGTCGTCGGTCAGGGAATAGCCCTTCAGGTTAACGGCTTTATCCGTGGGGTTATGCAGCTCGATCCAGTCGGGGTAATTTCCCTCGTCGTCCGCGAGCGCGCCGTTATTCTTGGCCATCACCTCGGAGATGATCAGGCCGTCCGAGGCCGCGCCGCCCGGCGCGCAGGCGGAAAGAATCAGCGTTATGAAAAGCAGCAGGGCCGTCGGCAGAACCCAGCGTTTATCGATCATGGATTCACACTTCCTCGCTTTTTCGACATACCTTCATTATACCAGAGCAGGGGGCCGGGCACAAGGTGCCTCGGCAAGTTTTACAACCCGTTGGCAAACGTAAAGAAGATGAGGCAGCCCGCGGCGGGACGTGAGCTGCCTCAGGGAATTTACGCCAGGCCCAGCAGGCGGGCGCCGTTTGCCACCAGCAGGCAGACGAGCATGCCGATGACGGTGGGGACGGCAAAGGAAACCGCCGTCCACTTGAGGCTTTGGGTTTCCTTATGAATGGTCATGCAGGTGGTGGAGCAGGGCCAGTGCATCAGGGAGAAGAGCATGGTGCACACGGCGGTCAGCCAGGTCCAGCCGTTATTGGTCAGCAGGGTGTGCAACTCGTTAAGATTGCTCATGTCGGTAAGGCTCCCCTGGGCCATGTAGGCCATGATGATGATGGGGATGACGATCTCATTGGCCGGAAAGCCGAGGATGAAGGCCATCAGAATGGTGCCGTCCAGGCCCAGCAGGCGGCCAAAGGGATCGAGAAACTGGGAGCAATGGGCCAAGAGGCTCATATCCCCCACCGTCACGTTGGCCATCACCCAGATAATCAGTCCCGCCGGCGCGGCCACCGCCGCGGCCCGGCCCAGCACGAACAGCGTGCGGTCGAAGATGGAGCGGACGATGACCTTTCCCACCTGGGGCGTCCGGTAGGGCGGCAGCTCCAGCGTGAAGGAGGAGGGCACCCCCTTGAGAATGGTTTTAGACAGCAGACGGGAGACCAGCAGGGTCATGCCCACGCCCAGCAGGATGACCAGGGTCAGCCCCAGGGCCGAGAGGAAGGAGGAGGCGAAGCCGCCCGCCGTGCCCACAAAGAACATGGTGATGATGGCGATCAGGGTGGGAAACCGGCCGTTGCAGGGGACGAAGTTGTTGGTTATAGTGGCGATGAGCCGCTCTCTCGGAGAATCGATGATGCGGCAGCCCACCACGCCGGCGGCGTTGCAGCCGAAGCCCATGCACATGGTCAGCGCCTGTTTGCCGCAGGCGCAGGCCTTTTTGAAGTATTTATCCAGGTTGAAGGCGATACGGGGCAGGTAGCCGAAATCCTCCAGCAGGGTGAACAGGGGAAAGAAAATTGCCATGGGCGGCAGCATCACCGACACCACCCAGGCCAGCACCCGGTAGACGCCCAGAACCAGGGCCCCATGGAGCCAGGCGGGGGCGTGCATCCAGGTGAAGAAGTCGGTCAGCCGATCCTGAACCCAGAACAGGCCGTCCGCCAGCCACTGGGAGGGATAGTTGGCGCCGGTAATGGTCAGCCAAAACACCACCAGCAGCAGCGCGAGCATAATAGGAAAGCCGGTGCGCTTACTGGTCAGGATGCGATCCAGCTTCCGATCCCGCGCGTTGTAGCAGGCCCGGTCGCAGAACACGGCGTCGGAGCACATTTCCTCCGCCCGCAGCACGATGCAGGACACCAGCACATCCTTAAAGCGTTCCACCGACAGGCCCGCATCCGCCATGTGCTGCTTCGCCAACAGGACGGCGTCCGGCAGGCCGGGGATTTCCATCAGCTCTTGGCCGACATACTCGCCGACGGCATGCAGCAGGGTATCGTCCCCTTCCAGCAGCTTGAGCGCCACCCACCGGCTGTTCAGGCGGCCGGCCAGAGGCCCCTCCAGCAGCGGCTCCAGCTCTGCAATGGCGGCTTCGATAGGCTTGGTATAGCGGATTTTCGTGGGGTGCGTTTTCTCCCCGGCGACCACCCGCGCCGCCGTGTCCATCAGCTCATCCAGCCCTTTCCGGCTGCGGGCGCTGGCGCCCACCACCGGCACGCCGAGATTCTCGGCCAGCTGGTCAAAATCAATGCGGATATTCTTTTTCTTGGCCTCGTCCATCAGGTTGACGCAGACCACCACCCGGTCGGTGATCTCCATGGTTTGCAGCACCAGGTTCAGGTTGCGCTCCAGGCAGGTGGCGTCGCAGACCACCACGACGCCGTCCGCCCCGCCGAAGCAGATAAAATCCCGGGCCACCTCTTCCTCCGCGGAATGCGCCATGAGGGAATATGTACCGGGGATATCCACCAAAATGGTGTGCATCCCCTTATGGGTGTAGTGCCCCTGGGCGTTGGTAACGGTTTTTCCCGGCCAATTGCCGGTATGTTGATTCAGGCCGGTCAGCTCGTTGAACACGGTGCTTTTCCCCACGTTGGGGTTGCCCGCCAGGGCGATGACCTTATCGCCGTCCTCCCGCTGGATGAAAAGCCCTTTATCCGCCGCGCCCCGGCCGGTGGAACCCGCTGTTAATCCCATCTCCCATCCTCCTCGCTCAAGCTAATTCAGCAGGCCTTCGACGACGATCTGGGAGGAATCCTCCGACCGGATGGCAATAACCGCCCCCCGGATCAGATACGCCACCGGATCGCCCGCCGGGCTTTTCTGCAGGCAGGACACGTCTGTGCCTTCCACCAGCCCGATATCCAGCAGGCGGCGGCGGATGCTGCCGGTGGCCAGCAGTTCGTCCACCCGGACGGTCTGCCCCTCGGCCACGTGGTTCAGCGACATTTTACTCATAAAACTCGTCTCCTAATAATAAGTATAAACAGGAAACAGTGTTGGGCGCGGGAAACTCTTTTTCCCGGAAAGCATCTGTGTTTCCAGATGCAAAACTTGTTTCCTGCTACCAACTTATGCAGGTATGTCCGGGTGGGTGACAGATAAGGAGACGATTTTTTGAACGGAGACAAGGGATTTTATACGCAGATGGGCTACCGGCTGCAGAACGCCGGCGGGCTGACCGACACCATGGAGGATTATCTGGAAATGATCGCGCGCTGCGCGGGGGAAGCCGGCTATGTCCGGATAAACCAGCTGGCGGAAAGGCTGCATGTCCGGCCATCCTCCGCCTCCAAGATGGTGGGAAAGCTCAAGGAGCTGGGTTTGCTGGATTTTGAAAAATACGGGTTAATCAGCATGACGGAGGAGGGGCGGGCCGTCGGGCAGGCCCTGCTGCGCCGCCACGACATTCTGCACCGCTTTTTCTGCCTGCTCAATCAGTCCGTCGACGAGCTGGAGCAGGTGGAACGGGTGGAGCATTTCATCCATCCCGACACGCTGGATCACCTGGAAGCCCTCACCCTGCGGCTGGAAGCGGAGATCCAGGCATAAAAAAACGCCGGGAGACCCAAACGGCTCTCCCGGCGGGGAAATATCCAGCTGTCAGACGGCGGCGATGAGCTCTACTTCCACCAGCACGTTTTTGGGCAGCTGTTTGGCCGCCACGCAGGAGCGGGCGGGCTTGCTGACAAAATAGGCGCCGTAAATGGCGTTGAACGCGGCGAAATCCGCCATATCGCTGAGGAAACAGGTGGTTTTGATCACGCTGTCGAAGGAAGCGCCCGCCTCCTCCAGCAGGGCCGCCAGGTTCTGCATCACCTGCTCGGTCTGGCCCTCAATGGTGTCCGCCTCCACCTGGCCGGAGGCCGGGTTGATGGCAATCTGGCCGGAGGTGAACAGCAGACCGCCGTGGACGATCGCCTGGGAATAGGGGCCGATGGCCTCGGGGGCTTTCGCGGTATGAATGGTTTTCATCAGTAGGTTCTCTCCTTTACGATTAAGGTATAGCCCGCGTCGACGAGCGCCTTTTTAATTTGCTCCACGTGGGCGTGATCCCGGGTTTCCAGCACGAGCCGGAGGTAACAGGCGTTGATGTCGGTATCCAAATCCGCCCGATCGTGGTAGACCGAGACCACGTTGCCGCCCTCCCGGGCGATGATCTCCGACACGCCGCTGAGCTGGCCCGGCTTGTCGGCCAATTCGATGGTGATGTCCGCCGACCGGCCCGCCTTGAGCAGGCCGCGGCTGATGACCCGGGACAGGATGGTCACGTCGATGTTGCCGCCGGACACCAGGCAGACCACGTTGCGGCCCTCCACCGGGATTTTATTGAACAGCACCGCTGCCACCGAAACGGCCCCCGCCCCTTCGGCGATCAGCTTCTGCTGTTCGATCAGGGTCAGGATGGCGGTGGAAATTTCGTCGTCGGTCACGGTGACGATTTCATCCACGTATTTCTCGCACAGCTCATAGGTCAAATCGCCCGGCGTTTTGACCGCGATGCCGTCCGCGATGGTGGACACCTGGGACAGGGTTTCCTTCTGGTGCTTTTGCAGCGCGTTGACCATGGAGGCCGCGCCGCAGGCCTGTACGCCGTACACCTTGACGTGCGGGTTCAGGGATTTGATGGCGAAGGCCACGCCGGCAATCAGGCCGCCGCCGCCCACCGGCACCACCACCGCGTCCACCTCGGGCAGCTGATCGAGCAGCTCTAAGCCGATAGTGCCCTGCCCGGCGATGACGTTCTCATCGTCAAAGGGGTGGATGAAGGTATACCCCTTCTCATCCCTGAGCTGCAGCGCCCGATCGTAGGCATCGTCGTACACCCCGTGGACGAGCTCCACCTTCGCGCCGTATTTTTTGGTGGCCTCCACCTTGGAGATGGGCGCGCCATCGGGCAGACAGATGATGGATTTGATCCCGTTCTTGGTGGCGGCGAGGGCTACGCCCTGGGCATGGTTGCCCGCCGAGCAGGCGATAACGCCATGGGATTTCTCCTCGTCGGTCAATTGGGAAATCTTATAGTAGGATCCGCGCACCTTGAAGGAGCCGGTCACCTGCAGATTTTCCGTCTTCAGGTACACCTTGCCGCTGGGATTAATGTTGGGCGCGTGTATCAGGTCGGTCATGCGGATGACGTTTTTGAGCACATACGACGCATGATACACCTTATCCAGAGTCAGCATAGCCATGGCCTCTTTCCTGTAATATAAAAAGCTCCCGCCTCTTTATAGAGACGGAAGCTCTGTTCCGTGGTACCACCCTACTGCGGCCGCAAGCGGCCCTCGCCCGCATCGAGCCGGATCTCCCGGCGGTAATGCGCTCTCCTGTAACGGGAAGACCCCGTATCCGCTTACTGGGCACTGGGCGGTTCAGCGATCCGCTCGGGGGCGATGGTCCTCTTGCCGGCCTTTTACCGCCTCACAGCACCCGGCGGCTCTCTGAAAAAAGGTTCGGCGGGACAACCCCGTCACAGCGTTTAGAACTGTATTTTCTATAAGGATACGCCTTTTTTCGGCCCTTGTCAACCCCGATTTTTAAAGCCCGGTCAGGCCAGCAGATGGCCGAAACGCGCTTTTATCAGTGCGGCCTTCAGCGGCACATACAGGAGCACCGCCCCCACAATGGAGACCGTGCCGTTGATGAAGGTGGCCGGCAGGCTCATCACCGAAGCCAGCATGGCGGCGGGCAGCTCGGCGCCGCTTATCACCTTGGTGATCACCCCGCCGACGAACTCTCCCACCACGTTAAAGGCGATCCCCGCCGTGGCTCCCAAGGCGGCGAACAGCGTTTCATTGGTCAGCTTTTCCGTGCGGCAGGCGGCAACGGTCAGCGCGGTCAGGAGAACGCCGATGATCAGCAGCAGCACATAGGAAATATCCGCCGCCTTAGCCAGGAGCGACCAGCCCGCCAGCTTGCCGATGAGCACCGTCAGCCCCATGGCGAGCGAGATGCCGCCGGCCACGCCCAGACCGACGCGGGGATTGCGTTCCGGATGGCGGCGGCCGATGCGGGCGACCAGGCCGGTGAACAGGCCGATGCCGAATTTCAGGATAAAGGTTTTAAGGGAGTCGATGCCATACCCCCCCACAATATCGAACAGCCCCATGCCGATGGAGCCGGACAAGCCCCCCTGCCAGCCGCCGATGAGCAAGGCGGCCAGGATGGTGACCATATTGCCGAAATGGATAAACGGATTGCCCACCGGCGCCGGATACGGAATCCGGATAAGCCAGATGGCCACAAAGGACAGGGCGGCGAACATGGCGATCAGCACCGTTTGCATAAACGGGGATCGGCGGCTGTTCAGCGTATGGGGGCTCGGTTGGTTCATGAGTCATTCCTCCGCGGGAATGGGGATTTTTCCCCATTTTTTCTTCCTCTGGCATCATAGCACACGTCTGAAAAAAGTCAAGACTTTGCGGTTTCTTTGCTTTTCCCTGCCGGTTTCCTGTCGGAATTGTTTCCGAAATTTAAGAAGTTGTACATTTTTTGTTTATGGTTATTACACAAGCCTGCGTTATCATATATTCGTACCAAGAACGAAAGGAGGCGCAACCTGATTGAATACGGAAAACCCGGCAGGTCAGGCGAACGTTCTCGTGTGTGTCACCGATCAGCCCAGCTGCCGCCGGCTGATACTCGCCGGCGACGCCATCGCCCAGAAATACAACGTGCCCGTCAAAGTCGTCACCGTATTGAAACCGGGGCTGGTTTCTTCCAAAACCGCCGATGTGCTGCAAACTCTATACAATATCGCCGGGCGGCTGGGAGCTGATATGACCGTATATTTTAACGACAGCCCCGCGCTGACCGTGGCGGTGCACGCGCGGCAGATCAACGCCGTTCATATCGTCAGCGGCTCACCGGGAACCGACAGCAACACCTTTATCGAAACCATCAAGGGGCTCTTGCCCGAAACGCCGATGACCATCGTGGACAACGAGCAGCAGATGATTACCTTTCCCTCGTTTGACGTCCAACATGCCGGCTCGTGAAGAATAGGAGCGTGTTTGATATAGATATGGGAGGTTTTCCAGTATAGCGTAAAAAGGGATCGCCCTCGGGCGATCCCTTTTTTATGGGCAGGAAAAGCGGGCCATGCAACATGGCCCGCTTTAGTTCAGCCCGCTTCGCTTTGCTCGAACTGGGAATTGTACAGATTGGCGTAGAAGCCGCCCGCCGCCAGCAGGTCCTCGTGATTGCCCTGCTCGACGATGTCGCCGTCCTTCATCACCAGGATGAGATCCGCGTCCCGAATGGTGGACAGCCGGTGCGCGATGACGAAGCTGGTCCGCCCGCGCATCAGATTATCCATGGCCTTCTGGATGCGCACCTCGGTACGGGTATCCACCGAGCTGGTGGCTTCGTCCAGAATAAGGATCTTCGGGTCGGCCAGGATGGCCCGGGCAATGGTCAGCAGCTGCTTCTGGCCCTGGGAGACGTTGCTGGCCTCCTCGTTGAGAACCA
Source organism: uncultured Oscillospiraceae bacterium (assembly GCA_900546265.1). Lineage (GTDB taxonomy): Bacteria > Bacillota > Clostridia > Oscillospirales > Acutalibacteraceae > UMGS856. Next base: position 45,629 of record URCA01000017.1, read on the forward strand.
TGTTATAGCCGTCCGGCAGGGTCTGAACAAAGTGGTGCACATGAGCGGCCTTAGCGGCCGCGATGACCTCCTCGTCGGTGGCGTCCAGGCGGCCGTAGCGGATGTTCTCCATGATGGTACCGTTGAACAGCCAGGTATCCTGCAGCACCATGCCAAACATTTCCCTTAGCTCGCTGCGGTTAAACTGCCGCACGTCGTAGCCGTCCACCAGAATCGCGCCGGTATTGACATCGTAGAACCGCATGAGCAGCTTGACCATGGTGGTTTTTCCGGCGCCGGTGGGGCCAACGATGGCCACCTTCTGCCCGGGCTGAATCTGGGCGGAGAAGTCGTTGATGATGATCTTGTCGGGGTTGTAGCCGAAGTGCACATGGGCGAACTGCACGCTGCCGTCCAGGCCGTCCAGAGACACGGGGTTCTCCACCGTCTGATCCTCTTCCTCCTCGTCCAGGAATTCGAAGACCCGCTCGGCCGCCGCCATGGTGGACTGGAGCAGGTTGCCCACCTGGGCCACCTGGGTCAGGGGCTGGGTGAAGTTGCGGATATACTGGCTGAAGGACACGATGTCGCCGACCTCAATGACCTTTTTAATGGCCAGCCAGCCGCCCAGAATGGAGACGGCCACGTAGCCGAGGTTGCCCACAAAGGTCATAATCGGCATCATCATACCGGACAGGAACTGGGATTTCCAGGCGGAATGGTACAGGGTATCGTTGGTTTCGTTGAAGGTGTCGGTGACGCTTTTCTCGTTGTTGAAGGCCTTGACGATGTTGTGCCCGCCGTAGACCTCCTCCACCTGGCCGTTGATGTGGCCCAGGTATTCCTGCTGCGCCTGGAAGTATTTCTGGGATTTCTTCATGATGAGCCCGATGAGGCCCAGGGAAATCGGCAGGATGATAAAGGTAATGAGAGTCATCAGCCAGCTGATGGTCAGCATCATGATCAGCACGCCGATGATGGTGGTAACGGCGGTGATGATCTGGGTCAGGCTTTGGTTCAGGCTCTGGGACAGGGTGTCGACGTCGTTGGTCACCCGAGAGAGCACCTCGCCATGGGTGCGGGAATCGAAGTATTTCATGGGCAGGCGGCCGATTTTCTCGGACAGCTCCCGCCGCATGTTGTAGGCGACCTTCTGGGACACCCCGGTCATGATGAAGCCCTGGATAAAGGAGAAGGCGGCGCTGAGGACATACAGCCCCAGCATAAACAGCAGGATTTCGCCGATCCGGCCGAAGTTGATGCCGCCGCCCTCCACGCCGGTCACCTTGGCGATGAGGCCGTTCATCATTTCCGTAATCGCTTTGCCCAGAATTTTTGGCCCCAGCACCATGAAGGCGGCGCTGGCAATGGCGAAAATCATGACGATGACGATAGCGACGCGGTATTTTCCGAGATATTTCAGCAGCTTTTTGAAGGAGCCTTTGAAATCCTTGGCCTTTTCACCGGCCATGTGCATGCCGCCCATCGGGCCGTGACCACCCATGGGGCCTCTTCTTTTTGGCGCATGTTCACTCATTGCCCAGCTCCTCCTTTGACAGTTGTGACATGGCAATCTGCTGGTAGACCTCGCAGGTTTTCAGCAGTTCCTTGTGGGTGCCCTTGCCGACGATTTTGCCCTCGTCCAGGACGATGATCTGCTCCGCGTGGAGGATGGTGCTGATCCGCTGCGCCACGATGAGCACCGTGCTGCCAGCGGTTTCCTCCTTCAGGGCTTTGCGCAGCGCCACGTCGGTTTTATAATCCAAAGCGGAAAAGCTGTCGTCGAAGATATAAATTTCCGGATGGATGGCGATGGCGCGGGCGATGGACAGCCGCTGCTTCTGGCCGCCGGAGACATTGGTGCCGCCCTGGGAGATTTCCGAATCGAAGCCGTCCGGCTTTTCACCGATGAAATCCGCCGCCTGGGCGATTTGCGCGGCCTTGTCGAGCTCCTCCTGGCTGGCGTCGTTGTTGCCGTAGCGCAGGTTGCTGGCGATGGTGCCGGAGAACAGCACGCCCTTCTGGGGTACATAGCCGATTTTGGCGCGCAGGTCATGCTGCGACACGCGGCGCACGTCGGCGCCGTCCACCAACAGCTCGCCCTCGGTGATGTCATAGAAGCGGGGAATCAGGTTGATAAGGGTGGATTTCCCGCTGCCGGTGGAGCCGATAAAGGCGGTGGTCTCGCCGGGCTTGGCGGTGAAGCTGATATTCTCCAGCACATTCTCCTCCGCGCCGGGGTACCGGAAGGACACATTTCTGAATTCCACCAGGCCCCTTTTGGCGTCGTCGAAGGAGGCGGTTTGCTCCGGATCCCGGATGACCGGCTCGGTCTGCAGGACTTCTTCAATGCGGCCGGCGGACACGGAGGCGCGGGGCAGCATAATGGAGAACATGGAAATCATCAGAAAAGCCATGACAATCTGCATGGTGTACTGCATGAAAGCCATTAGGTCGCCGACCTGCATGCTGCCGGCATCCACGCCGTGGGCGCCGTTCCACATAATCAGCACGGTGATGCCGTTCATAATCAGCATCATCATCGGCATCATGGTGGTCATGACCCGGTTGACGAACAGGTTGGTACGGGTCAAATCCTTGTTGGCCTTGTCGAAGCGCTCTTCCTCGTGCTTCTGGGTGCTGAAGGCGCGAATAACCGGCAGGCCGGTGAGGATTTCACGGGTGACCAGGTTGACCTTATCCACCAGCTTCTGCATGATTTTGAAGCGGGGCATGGCCACGGCGAACAGCACGATAACCAAGGTCAGCACGGCCATGACCGCCACGGCGATGATCCATGCCATGGAGGTGTTGGTGTTCAGCACCTTGATCACGCCGCCGATGCCGATGATCGGCGCGTAGAACACGATGCGCTGCAGCATGACGAACAGCATCTGAATCTGCTGGATGTCGTTGGTGCTGCGGGTGATGAGGGAGGCGGTGGAGAAGCGATCCAGCTCGGCGTGCGAGAAGGATACTACCTTGCGGAACACCCGGCCCCGCAGCTCTTTGCCCAGGGAAGCCGCCACCCGGGAGGCGATGAAGCCCACCAGCACGGTCAGCAGCATGCTCAGCAGCGCCAGGCCCAGCATTTTCGCGCCGGTAAGCAGCACATAATTGTTCTGGAGCTTGTCGGTGTCGATGCCCACCGCCTGGTATTCCTGCTTGACGAAGACCACGGCGCTCTGCTCCAGGATGCTATCCGGCATCTCCTTCATTTTGTCGTTAATGGCTGTAATCATCTGGCTGCGCTGCTCATCGGTCATCATGGCGAGCACGTCGAAGACGTCCTTGCCCGCCATCTGGGGCGGCAGGCTCGCGAGCATTTGGTCGGCCATGGCGCCCATTTCCTCGTTGTCACCCGAGAAGCCCATGACCACCAGCATGGGCTTGCTGAGCAGGCGGCTGAGCGCGTCTATGGTTTCGTCATCCTTGGCCGTGCGCTCATACAGCGGCTCCTTGGCGAGCTGCGGATACTTTTTGAGCGCCTTGTCGGCATCGGCCGCCGTCATGTCGGCCTTATCCAGCTTCTTGTAGGACTGCAGCACCGTATCCTGCTCCGCCTGGGACATGAACAGGAACAGCTTGTTCATTTCACTGACCCGGATGACGGTGGGGGCCGCGTTTTCCACGCCGCCCTGCTGAATGCCCACGTTGACGATGTTAGAAGTATACTGGGGCAGGGTCAGGTCGCATGCCGCCTGTCCCACCAGCAGGACGACGATAATCAGGATAGACGCGACAGACGACTTCAAATACTTGATCAGCTTGAGCATAGGTTCCCTTCTCTCTTAGGATTTTCAGGCATATCATTCATTCTTTTGGCAAGATTATCCCGGATTTGCATGGCAAAGCGCTTGAGCAGCAGAATTTCCTCCATAGAAAAGCCCTCAAAGCACTCCTCCTCCACCTTTTGAGTGGCGTCACGCAAATCCCGGATGGCGGCCTCCCCCTTTTCGGTCAGGAAAATACGGGTGCGCCGCTGATCCGCCTCGTCCTGCCGCCGTTCCACCAGGCCGTTTTTCGTCATTCGCTGCAGCATGACGGTGACGGTGGAGGCCCGCAGGCACAGACTGTCACACAGTTCCTTCTGATACAACCCGCCCTTGCGATGAATCTCGAACAGAACCGGCACCTGGCCAGGATGAACATCCAGCCGTTCCATCACCTGGTAATTGCGGGCAAAATACAGCCGCATGGTCTGGCTGACGATCCGATGAAAGGAGTTTTCCATCGTCCATTCTCTGTCCACGTCCCGCGCTCCTCTCTGCGGCAGCTCTCCGCGCATCCGCTGTGCGAAGGCCGCCATTTAGTTAGGTGACTAAGCATGAGTTTAGACTTTTCCTTTTTTAATTGCAAGACTTTCCAGAAGATTTCATAATTCTTTAACAAAAAGACAGCCTCAAAAAGTTAGACAGCTAAATAGTTGGATCTTCGTCAACTGTTTTCGTATAAAACAGCAATGGGATCGAAAAATCGCCGCGCATCCGAATTTCAGGATGCGCGGCGACTTTCTGATTGTCAAACACGGCGGCTGCCGTTCATTTGCCTTACGGCTTGTCGGATTCTTTCCTGCCGCGGGCGGCCCAAAACAGCGCCATAAACAGCGCGCCAAACGAGCCGCCCAGTATCAGGCCCACGAAAAAACCGATCATGCAAGCATCTCCTTCGATGTCCATTCGCGGATGTACCGGTTATTTCTGCGGATTGTTTTTCAGAGTGGGATAGGAAGCGGCCTGACTGAAATCCCAGACAGCCGCATCAAAGCCGGAGAGAGAAGCGGCGGATTTCAGAGCGGAGTCGCTTATCCGGCTGAAGCCGTTAACAGTTCCGGAGGTGGCGGAGACCGCATAGCTGCCGCTGACCGAGCCTTTGTTCTCCCCTACGCTGATGGCTGCCTGTACGGCGCCGTACGCCCGGTCGTTGTGCGCCACATAGCAGCCGGCGATGCTTCCGTCCGCGCCGTTCCAGCCGACAAAACCGCCGACACGCTGGTAGCCGACCACCCAGTCCTGCAGATTGGTGTAGCAGTTTTTGATAGTGCCCAGGTTGCCGCCCACCAAGCCGCCGGCGTAGTAGGTTCTCAGCTGTCCCTGATTCACGGCGTTGCGGTAGCCGCTGCTGATGCCGCCCAGAGCATAGCACTCCTCCACGACGCCCCAGTTGCCGCCGGCGATGCCGCCCGCGTAATTGTAGGCGATAACACCTCTCACCTGCTGCGTGGTGCCGGTGCCGATATCGGAGCTGCAGCGACGGATCGTCCCATGATTCTGGCCGGCGATGCCGCCCGCGAAATCGCCGTAGCCGGATCCCGAAATACCGGAGACGGCGTCCCCTTTCACATGCACGTTTTCGATCACCGCGCCCTCGGCGTTGCTGCCTGTCACGGCGCCCACAAAGCGGCCTCCCTCAAACTGGGCGAAATCGAGATTCAGGTTCTGAATCGTGCCCTGGTTGATGGCCACAAAACCGATATAGGTGGCTCCCGTGCCGTACACCGCGTGCAGACCCGAAACCGTCTTGTCGTTTCCATTGATCCGGCCAGTAAAGGGTACGTCGTCGCTGTCTGTCCAGCCAATGGGATTCCAGTAGTTTCCGTTGCTGTTGCCGGTATCGACATCGGCGGCCAGAATAAAGGTGCCGTCCATATCGTCCGCAATATGCAGCAGGCCCGCCTTGGTATCAATGGCGTGGTCATAACCCTCATGGTACAGCTCCACGTTTACGGTCTTGGAGGCGGGCACGGCCGCGCCGTCCGCGGTATCCACCGTAAACTCCGTGCCGACATCGGCGGCAAAACGGTAGGAGAAACCGGGCACGCTGTAGCCGGGAAAGTAATCGCTGTAAAGGATGGTATAGTGGGAATCGTCCTTCAGATAGAAAGTGAATTCCCCGGCGCTTTTTTCGTTGTAGGAATCATAGTAGGCCAGCTTGAACGCGATCGGGCCGTTGTCCGGATCCGTGATATCCTCGTCGCCCGGATCGGGCTGTACGGGATGCCACTCCTGATCGCCCGGATTGGAGGTGGCTGGCGTTTGGTAGGTATCGATTTGGGTGAAGCGGACGACCGGGGTCATGGTGACGGTGTACGTGCCGTCCTTACCCATGGCGGTGTCGGGCGCATCCATGCGGATGACGCTCTCGCCGTCCCGCACCTCATAGGGCCAGAACCAATTGATCGCGAGGTTCTCGCTCATATTCTGAGAGGTACCCAACGTATTCAGAAAAGCGGAGGCGCGCCGCTCCACACCGCCAGGTTCCGTCGTCGCCGCCATGACGGCATAGGCGTTGACGGCCGCGGACAGATCGTCCATGCCGCCGTCCAGGGTGATGCCCACCGTATCGCCCTCGTTGAAATAGTACACATAGGCCCGGTTGTTCAGGGTATCGTACAGATCGCTGTAATACCGGCCGTTGAAATAATAAATCAGCGGCAAATGGTTGGCATTCTCATACCCCAGGGTGTCGAAGTCGACCTTGACGGCCACCTCGCTTTTGTTGGTGAACTTGAATTGGACATATCCCTCCATACCGGGCGCCACCAGCTTCTCGCCGTTGGTGTCATCCTCACCGAACACGCCGGTGTCGTCAGCGGAGGTCCCGAAAATATCGATGGTGGATCCGGTTTTGGTGAGTTCCTGCGTGCCTTCCTCCACCTGTTCGGCGGTGAAATCAAACAGCGACACGCGGGCGGTGTCGGTGCCGTCCACCGTCTCGGTGTACTTCGCGAGCGTACCGCTGGTCAGCACCGTGGTGACCAGCGCCGCCGCCAACAGCAGAGCGCCGGCGCGGGCCGTGTTTTTCTTCTCTTTTGCTGCCATGTCATGACCCTCCAATTATGTTGTTCTGTTGTCCTTATGTACCGGATGAGGCGGTTACCACTATGGTTGCTCTGGACCCCTCCCGCGTCACCACATATTTGGCACCGGTCGCGGTCACGGCCGCCAGCGCCAGCGCCAGCAGCAGGATAAGGACGGCAGGAGCCAGCCGCCGTTTGCGCATCCTATTCACCACCTTATGTATCCGCCTGCACGGCGGTTATGCTCACCTGTATATCGAACCTGCCCGGTGTGTCCGGCACATAGTCCAGCCAATAATACACCGTACGGTTTTCCCCCGCCGGCAAGGGCTGCCCCTCCGCTAGGATGTGTGTTCCGGCTGTCAGCGCCTCTTTTACCGGCGTTCCCGCCAGCAGCCGCGCCGACTTCCGTTCGGGGGAGTCGCCGGTGTATAGGCTCCATGTCAATCGCCCCGCATAGGGCTGCCCGTCCGTGAACACATGCGCTGTAATCCGATAGGCCATGGCCGTCTCGTTGATTTTACCCGCCTCGGTGTTGGAAACGGCAAACGCATAGGTGCCGACTTCGTTGACCGATAAGGGCGCGCCAGCCGCTGTATCGGTGAGGACAACGACGGGCCGGGCGACCCGCGCGCTGTCGGTTCCGCTGGCAAGCGTGTCATACCGGCCCCACGTGGCGGCCGGCACGGCCAGCAGGCTGCACAGGGTCAGCAGCAGGCACGCGCGCCAGCCGGTGTGCCGCCACAGTTTCTCACGTCTCATCATGGTCTGTCTCCTTCGTTTTGAACCGGGAGGTTAAGGTGAGGGGGAGCGAACAACCTCCGATTTTTGGGGGGAGCGAGCGCCCACAGCGGCGTTGGCCTTCCTTGCCATGCGACAGCATGGCGCGATCGGCCGCCTTGCTGTGACCCCTCGCTCAGCCCCAAAAATTCTTTGACCTCAGCTGGCGTATTTTGTCATTCGGCAAGGCAGAGGACGACGGTGGGCTGGCGCCCACCTAGGACGATAACGCGGCGGGATGGCAAAATACACCGGCTGAGGCGGGGTGGGTTCGCTCCTCCTCACCTTATCGATTGGCGAAGTCGTTTCAAGGCGTGTATCAGCGAAGGGTATACGTAGAGGAAGATGCCGGCCGCCAGCAAAAGCAGCAGACCCGACGGCGACTTGAAGAAGGACAGAACAGCGCCCAGCCGCGGAATAACCGCCACCACCCGGCCCTCCACCACGTCCGGCGGCACGGGGGACACATCCTCCGCGTTGTTGGCATCCCCTTTTGTGACAAAGCCGGCGGCGGTCCGGCGGGTAATCCGGTGGGTAACCAGCGAGCCGCCGTCATGAAACAGGACGACATCGCCGACGGCGTAATCCGCTTGTTCCCGCACGAGGATAAAATCGCCGGTTTTCATATAGGGTTCCATGCTGCCGGACAGAACCGCCGCCCCGGTGAACCCCAGCAGCTTCGGCGGGCCCGTTCCCCGCAGGGAAACCGCCAGGCTGAACACGCTAAAGACCAGCAGCAGGACAAGCAATCCCGTGCAGATCGCCCGGATGCCGGCTATCAGCCGTTTCATTCCCGCCGCCGTTTACGCCGGAACAGCAGGAGGCACACCGCCGCCGTCAGCCCTGCCGTCATGGCGGCCAGAAGAGACGGCTCCGGGCCGCCCGTGGCAGGGGCGGGACCGTTCTGCTCGGCGGTGATATCCAGGCGAATGGTATACTGAACATCCTCTCCCGCTCCCAACAGCGTGTCCTGTTCATCCGACACGGAGAGCCACTGCCATTCGAGCGTATATGTTTCCTTTCCGCCCGCCGGCAATTGGCCGGCGCGGACGGCCAGCGTCTCCGGGGAACCCCACTCTTCGCCGCCGGTATAGCCTTTTTCACTGCGCAGTCGGCAGACCATGGGAAGCTCCCAACGGTTGACTTCCGATACAGCCACATCGTAATCCAGTATGTACGCGGTATGGTTTTCCACCGTGAAGACGTATTGGCCGGACTGGCCGGGAACCACGATTTTTTCACCGTTATACGCCGGGTTGTTGAAAATATTCAAATAATCCATTTGTGTCCAGCTGACGCCGTTCTCCGTCACAGATAAGCCGTCCGCCGCCTTGTCCGGCGCGACCGCCACCGCGCCGCTCTCCGCCGCCGCGGAAAAAGCGCCGCCCGTCAGCAGGAGCGCCAGGCTCACCACCGCTATCCACATTTTCTCCTTCATCGATAGGATCCCTCGTTTTCTTTTCAGCCTCTGTCGGAAAACGCAGCCGCCCGTGTTCTCCGACAGAGGCTGAACGATATGTTCAGCCTCCGAGGCACGGCCACACGTGCGCGCAATTCAACCGCTTGCTCAGCCGGAGACTGTGGGAATATCCGGATAAGCGGGCGCGTAGCCGTCCGCCCAAGTCTGAGCACCCGCCGCGTCGGCGGTGATGCCGTCCGTGTTATATGTATCGATCTGCGTCATGCGCACCACGGGAGCCATGGTGACCATATACGTACCGTTCTCTCCCAGCGCGGTATCATAGGCGTCCATCAGGAGCGGCTGGGAGGAGGGATCGTCCGTGGTCAACCGGGCCTCATAAGCCCAGAACCAGTTCAGCTGGACGGAGGCTTGGGTATAGGTCACCTTATCCGTCGGCGCGAGGAAGGATGCGGCCTCCCGGCTGACGCCGCCCGGCTCCCCGGCGACAGCCGCCATATTTTGATAGCCGTTGAGCGCGGCCAGCAAATCGTCCATGTCGCCGTCCAGGATGACGCCGGTTTCATCGCCTTCGTGGCGGAAGAAGGTGTACGCCCCATAGGCGCCGTCATACAAATCGCTGTAATAGCCGCCGTTGAAATAGTAAATCAGCGGCAGGCCGTTTTCGTTTTCATAGCCGAGGCTGTCGAACGTCGCCTGAACGGCCACTTCACTCTTGTTGGTGAAGGTAAAGCCGAAATAGCCTTCCATACCGGGGGCCACCAGCTTCTGCTCGTTGGTGTCGTCCGCGCCCATGACGCCGGTATCGTCGGCAGACGTCCCGAAGATGTCCAGGGGCGTGGCCGTTTCCAGCAGCTGGACGGTTTCCTCGTTTTGGTGCACGGTGTAGTCGAATTTCGCCACTCGGGCGGTATCGGTGCCGCTGACGGTGCTGGTATACTTGGCCATGGTTCCGCTGAGCAAGGCTGTGGTCGCCAGGGTCAAAACCAGAACCGCCGCGCCGAGACGGGGCAGGGGATTGCGTTTGGTTTCCATAGGTCAGTCCTCCGTTTCAGATTGTATATACCTATACTGATAGCCGTGTGGCCGGCACCAGCGTTCGGGTCAAGGTTCGGCCGGCGGCGGGGAGTCCGTGAGAGTATCGCCGGCTTTTTTGCGGCCGCGCAGGTGTTTTCGCAGGACATCCCACCCCAGCAGCAAGAGAAAAGGAAGGATGAGAAAGCAGAAGATGCCCGCCGGCGATTGAAGGAACAGAGCCACGCCGCCCATACCCCTCAACCGCATCCGATAACGGCCTATCACCTGTTCGCCGGTGACGGGATAAATCGCTTCGGCACTGGCGCTGTCCGCTTTGACAAAGAACTGCGCGCCGCCGTCGTTGCCTATCGACCGGGCCGTGATGCGGCCGAACAACAGCCGATCGGCCATCCGGTAGGCGATGACCTCTCCCTCCTGCAGCGTGGAGGGTTCCACCCGGATCACCAAGGCCAAATCGTTGACGCCGAAGGACGGCTGCATGGCATCGCTTTGTATGACCACCGGCGCCACGCTGAAAACCGATGGAACCTGGTTCGGATGCAGGGCGCCGTCTACCAGCAGGAGCAGATTGATGACGAGGACGGGCAGCAGAACGACGCACAGCACGAGCCCCAAAGCCGTCGGCAGCCAGCGCCGCCAGCGCTTTTTTGAAGCAGCTTCCGGCGCGGCGATTCTGCTCCATACGCGCCGGAACCAGTCAAGCGCTTTTTTCACGCGGCGGCTCCTTTCCGGATGAGGGCTTCTTATCGGCGGCCGACTGCGCATACAGCATCGCCTTGGCGACGGCGAGCAGCAGCCGCTTATTCTCCGTGCCCAGCCGGCAGAATCCCGCGCAGAGCTTGTCTGTTTGCCTGGGAGCGTTCATCATGCTTCTCACCCTCTTATTTCAATCGGGTTACTAACTATGTAAGTAATATATCATAACATAGTAAAAATGTCAAGAATATAATTGCCCTCTTTTATGAGAGGCAAGCACGTGGGACGCTTGCTTTGTCAACGAGGCTATGGTATCTTTATAAAGAATAAATCTGAACGTCTGCGGGAAACCCTAAGGTACCAAACGCGTTTTTCCGCGGGGCCGCTTTTTCCGCCCGACAAGTAAATGACTGATTAAGAAGGTGATGTTACGTCTATTAATCTGCGGATTAAGGAACTCCGTCAATCCTTACAGCTGTCGCAGGCGAAATTCGCCAAGGCGATTGCGGTTTCCAACGGCTATATTGCGGGAATCGAATTGGGAAAACGGACTGTAAATGATCGCATGGTTATGTTGATATGCGCCACGTTTCATGTGCGGGAAGATTGGCTGCGGAACGGCGAAGGCAGCATGTTCGAGCAGGAATTGGAGCAGGAGCTGGAACAGCTGAAACATCTATTCGGTCAGCTTCGTCCCGAATTTAAGGAGTATGTGCTTAAAGAACTGCAGAATCTGCTGGAACTGCAGGATAAAGCGGACGCCTACCGACGGACTAAATAATTTGTTTGATCCAATTTTTCCCAATATAATTCGAAAATAAATAGAGGCAGGCATACCGTTCGATATGCCTGCCTCCCGCTGTAAAAAAGCGGGGAAGACTGCTCGTCTTCCCCGCCCGTATTCGATTGCTCCGCCGTTTATTTCCGCAGTTCCAGCAGCTTTTGCTTGAGCTCGCCTTCCATGCGGCCCAGCTCGGCCTCGGCGTCCCGGCGCTTCTGCCGCCCCTCTTCCTGAATGCGCATCACCTCGTCCAGGGTGCTGATCAGGCTCTCATTGGTATGCTGGAGGGTCTCGATGTCCACAATGCCCCGCTCCGACTCCTTGGCCGTTTCCACGGTGGCGGTTTTGAGGGCGTCGGCGTTCTTTTTCAGCAGGTCATTGGTCAAATCGGTGACCTTCCGCTGCGCTTCCATGGCGTCCAGCGAGTGGGACAGGCCCAGGGCCAGCACCATCTGGCTTTTCCAAAGCGGAATGGTGTTGACAATGGTGGATTGGATTTTCTCGGTCATCAGGGTGTCGTTGCCCTGCACCAGCCGGATCTGCGGCGCCATTTGGATGGAAATGACCCGGGTCAGCTCCAGATCGTGAATTTTCTTTTCAAAGCGGTTGCACAGCGCGTCCATATCGTTGGCCGCCTGGGCGTCCTCCGGCAGGCCGGACTGCCGCGCCTTTTCCATCAGCTCAGGCAGGATAGTGGTGCGCACCTCGTTGAGGCGGCGCTTGCCCGCGAGGATGTACATGGACAGCTCCTTGAAATAGTTCAGGTTGACCTGATACATCTGATCCAGCATGGCCACGTCCTTCATCAGCTGAATCTGATGGGCCTCCAGCTGGGCGCAGATTTTGTCCACGCTGGTCTCCGCCTTGTCGTATTTGGATTTCATCGCCGCAATTTTATTGGCCGGTTTTTTAAACAGGCTGAAAAAACCGCCCTTGGATTCTTCCTCGGGAGAAAAGGCCCGCAGTTCGGTCACCAGATTGGACACCATCTCCCCGATCTCGCCCATGTCCTTGGTGCGCACGCTTTTGAGGGCGGATTCAGAAAAGCCGGCGATCTTCTGCTGGGCCGCCGCGCCGTAGGTGAGAATCACGTTGCTGTTGGTCACATCGATGGTCTTGGCAAAGTCCTCCACCATCTTTTTTTCCTCGGGCGTCAGATTATTCTCGCTCAAATCCTCGGGAATTTCCTCCGGCTTGGGCGCCAGCTCCGCCATCACCGGCGCCTGAGTGGTCATGGGATCCAGCGTCAGCACCGGGGCCGCGTCCGCGGGGGGAAGATTCATCAATTCGTCAGCCATATTCTGCACCAAACCTTTCTATTCTCTTGAAACTACCGGTTTTTCATTCCGTTTGCTCCGGTCCGCCCGGGATTTGCCTCAACGGCGCGCCCGTATCCACCGGGGCGGAAAACACATCTCTTTGCAGCAGCCCCTCCTGGGACATCATATTTTCCAGCACCTGGATATCGCTGGATATATCCAGCGCTTCCTCCTGGAACAGGTTATCCAGCTGCTTATTGAAAGCCTCCACCACCGTGTCCAGCACCGTTTCGATCTCCTGCATGGTGCGGCGGATGTTTTCACCCCGGATGCCCTGTTCCTCCATATGATCGTAGGAACGCAGGAGCTTGAGCAGGGTGGGAAGATAATACTGCATAAACTTGCGGATAGCCGGGAGCTTATCCGGATTTTCAGAAACCACCTGGAAAATCTGATTGGTTCGAGCCTCGAGTATCCGAATTTTCGCGGAAACCGCCTCATCCTGGATGGCCACGTCGGCCTGCCGCATCTGCTGCAGGTACTCCCGCGCCTCCTTGGGGATCACGGAGGATTTCTCCTGCGCCGCCAGGGCTTCCTGTTCCCGGCGCCGCGCCTCCTCCTGCTCCAGCCGCTTCTGCGCTTCCAGCTCCGCCAAATCCTTCGGCGTCATCCGCACGGCCACGGTCTTATCCGCAATGAGCAAACGGGAAACGATGAACAGGATCAGCGAAGCCGCGGCGCACAGGGCAAAATCCTGCCAGCGGTACAGGGGCAGGAACAGCGCGTACAGCAGCCACCACAGCCCCACCAGGAAAAAGGGCGCCTTGGATTTCTTCTTCACCCATTTCATGGCCATGGGCGGCGCGGCCTGCTGGGTCACCATGGGACGAAGCACGACCGGCGCGGGCTGCTGATAGGGCCGCGGAGTATACGCCGGCGGAGCCTGCGGCTGCCGGGCGGGCGGCGCATAGGGCGGGGTGTTCTGGGTATAGCCGTATGGCGGTGTCTGCCACTGGCCGTTCGGCTGGGCCGGCGGCACGGCTTGCAGCGGGGGCTGAACCGGGTTCTGTCCGTTCTGCGGCTGCTGCCCGGGCGGGTAAGGGGGATACGTATTCATCAGCGGCAAACCTCCCTTCTTATGCCGCATCCGGCGGCGGTATTCTTAAAAAAGCCAGGGAAATGCCCCTGTCGTATCGGCTTGGTATTCCTATTCATTGTACGAAACTTTACAGCCTCTGTCAAGAAAGAATCCGATGAATTTTCCCTTAAGGGACGGTTGCCAAGCCGCCGGAAATTCTCTGCAATAAAAGGGAAAGTCCCTCTTGGCTCTCCAGTCGGCATCATAGAAGAGGGGTGGTCCGTATTAGACCGTTTTCGGCGGGAAGATGCGTAAAAAAGCGGAAACTCTCTTGATTTTTCTTTTCTTTGTGCTATACTAAACTACAACAACGCAGTGATGGAGAGAGTAGGCCGTTTTTTCTTCCACCGCAGAGAGGGGCGTTGCGGCAGCTTGCCGCAGCTGAAAGCGCCCTGTGGCAGCGAACGGCTGAAGTTCACTCCGGAGCGGCGCCGCTCAAACGCCCGGACTTCCGCGGCGCGGTAGGCGGCGACGGCAGGCACCGTTACCGGCCGCAGAAGTGTTTGCTTCGGGCAAAAAGTAGGGTGGTACCACGGAGAATGTGTCTTCGTCCCTTTTCAGGGGGCGGAGACTTTTTTATTCCCCCGAAAAACCGGACGCTATCCGGGCGGCCCGCACAACAGAGAAAGGCAGGTTATGACGCAATGAAAGAGAAACTCGACGCCCTGCGGGAAAAGGCCCTGCAGGAACTGGAAACCCTGAGCGCGCCCAAGGACCTGGAGGAATTCCGTATCCGCGTCATGGGCAAAAAAGGCACGCTGACCGAGATACTGCGCGGTATGGGCGGCCTTCCGGCGGAGGAGCGTCCCCGGGTGGGGCAGATGGTCAACGAGCTGCGCCAAAAGCTGGAGGAGGCCCTGGCCAGCCGGGAGGCCGCCATCCAGGAAGCCATCAAGCTCAAGCGTCTGGAAGAGGAAAAGCTGGACGTGACCATGCCCGGCAAGGCCTGCAAAACGGGAGGGCTTCATCCTCTCAACGCGGTGCTTGAGGACATGCTCGATATCTTCCAGTCCATGGGCTTCGATGTGGTGGACGGCCCGGAGGTGGAAACCGATCACTATATCTTCGAGGCGCTGAACGTGCCCAAGGATCACCCCGCCCGGGACATGCAGGACACCTTCTACCTGTCGGATAATCTCCTGCTGCGTTCCCAGACCTCGTCGGCGCAGATCCGCACCATGGAAGCCCGCAAGCCCCCCATCCGGATAGTCTGCCCCGGCCGGGTGTTCCGCGCCGACGAGGTGGACGCCACCCATTCCCCGGTGTTCCATCAGATGGAAGGGCTGGTGGTGGACAAGGGCATCACCATGTGCGATCTCAAGGGAATTCTCGAACAGTTCGCTCACGAAATTTATGGGCCGGAAACCAAGGTGAAATTCCGTCCCTCCTTCTTCCCCTTCACCGAGCCGAGCGTGGAAGTGGACGTGTCCTGCTCCGAGTGCGGCGGCAAGGGCTGCCGGGTCTGCAAGGGCAGCGGCTGGATCGAAATCCTTGGCGCCGGGATGGTGCATCCCAACGTTTTGGCCGGATGCAGCATCGACCCGGAGGTGTATTCCGGCTTTGCCTTCGGCATCGGCCTGGATCGGCTGACCATTACCAAGTACAAAATCAGCGACATCCGCCTGCTGTTTGAAAACGATCTGCGTTTTCTGGAGCAGTTCTGAGAAGGGAGAGTATGCGAGTATGAATATATCTTTAAGCTGGCTCAAGCGGTACGTGGCCATTGACGTGCCGGTGCAGGAGCTGTGCGATAAAATGGTGATGAGCGGCTTCGAGGTGGAAAGCATCGAGGATCTGTCCGCCACCATGGACCGTGTGGTGGTAGGCCGGATCGCCAAGCTGGAGAAACATCCGGACGCCGATAAATTGCAGATCTGCCAAATCGACATTGGCCAGGACGAACCGGTGCAGATCGTCACCGGCGCGGACAACGTTTTTGAGGGGGCCCTGGTGCCCGCCTCCCTTCACGACTCCCATCTTCCCAACGGGATGCACATCAAAAAGGGCAAGCTGCGGGGCGTGGTCTCCAACGGGATGCTCTGCTCCGGGGAGGAGCTCTGCCTGAAAGAAGGGGACTATCCCGGCGCGGAGGTGCACGGTATTCTCATCCTGGAGGGGGAATGGGCGCCCGGCACCGATATGCGCGAGGTGCTGCACCTGAACGACACGGTTATCGATTTTAAAATCACCGCCAACCGGCCCGACTGCCAGAGCGTGCTGGGCGTGGCCCGCGAGGTGGCGGTGGCTCTGCAAAAAGAATTCCATCCGCCGGTGCCCGTTTATACGGCCAAGGGAGGGGATATCCGCGATCACATCGATATCACCGTGGAGGATACCGATCTCTGCCCCCGGTATCTGGGCCGGGTGGTGAAGAACCTGCGGATCGCCGAATCCCCCGAGTGGATGAAGCTTTGCCTGCGGGCGGCGGGGATGCGGCCCATCAACAACATCGTGGACATCACCAACTATGTCATGCTGGAGACGGGGCAGCCCATGCACGCCTTCGATCTCCGGGATGTGCGGGGGGGCAAAATCATCGTGCGCCGCGCCAAGGACGGCGAGGCCATCACCACCCTGGACGGCAAACTCCATACCCTGACGGCCGACATGCTGGTCATCGCCGACGCCGAAGCGCCCTCCTGCCTGGCGGGCATCATGGGCGGGCTGAACAGCGAAATCAAGGCCGATACCACCGACCTGTTCCTCGAATGCGCCAAATTCCGCCGGGACAGCGTGCGCCGTACGGCCCGCGCCCTGGGGATGCGCACCGAATCCAGCGCCCGCTTTGAGAAGGGCGTGGACATCGCCGGGGTGGAATACGCCATGGAGCGGGCGCTCCAGCTCATCGACGAATTAAACGCTGGCGACATTGTGGAGGGCGCCATCGACCGGCATCAGGGTCTGCCCGAGCCCCGCACCATCCATGTCACGGCGGACAGCATCAACGCCCTGCTCGGCGTGGAGGTGCCCTATACCGCGATGGTGGATATTCTCAACAGCCTGTGCATCACCACCACGCTGGAAAACGGCTGGCTGACCTGCACCGTCCCCTCGTTCCGGGACGACGTGGAGGGGCGCGCCGATCTGGCGGAGGAAGTCATGCGGGTGTACGGCTACGATCACATCGTGGCCACCCCCATGCGCGGGACCATCGTCCGCGGGCGACGCCTGCCGGAACGGAAAAACACCGATAAAGTCAAGGCCGCGCTGGTGGCCGAACGGATGCGGGAAATCACCACGTATTCCTTTATCAGCGGGAAAGCCATTGAAACGCTGAACCTGTCGGCCGAGGATCCCCGTCGGCAGGCCATCACCCTGCTCAACCCCCTGGGAGAGGAATACTCCACCCTGCGCACCCAGCTTGTGACCAGCATGCTTACGGTGCTGGCCACCAATGCCAGCCGGAAAATCCCGGCCGTCCGCTTTTTCGAGGTCAGTAAGCGGTTCGTCGCCAAGAGCCTGCCGCTGACCGAGCAGCCGGACGAGATCCCGGTGCTCTGCCTCGGACTGTATGGCGAAGGCGAGGATTTCTTCACCCTGAAGGGCGTTCTGGAAAATCTGTTCGCCGCGTTCGGCGTACAAGCCGACTACGCCGTGGCGGCAGAGCCGTACCTTCATCCCGGGCGCCAGGCTTCTGCCCGCTCCGGCGACACTGTTCTGGCCACCCTCGGCGAGATGCATCCCGACGTGGCAGCCAAATATGGGCTGGACGAGCGGGTGTATGTGGCAGAGGTGGAGCTTCGGGCGCTGTTCGCCGCAGCCGGCGGCCCCATTGTATACAAGCCTCTTCCCCGCTTCCCGGCGGTGGAACGGGATTTGGCCCTGCTGTGCGACGATGACCTGCCGGTCGCGGAAATCGAAAAAGCCATCCGGTCCGCCGGCGGCCGGTATCTGGAAAGCGTCCAGCTGTTCGACGTTTACCGCGGCGCGCAGATTACCGCCGGGAAAAAGAGCGTGGCGTACAGCCTGATGTTCCGCTCTCCTGAAGGGACGCTGACCGACGCCGAAATTGAGCCGGCGCTTAAGAAAATCTTCAAGAGTCTGCATGAAAAAGGTTGCATTCTCCGCTCATAATCCCTTGAAAATATGCATAGACTGCTGTATAATGAAAAACATGGACAACTCGTTTTGGAAAACAGAAAGACTTGTTTTCCGTTTATTTTCAGACACAAGCGAGTAATTCCGGCCGTATCCGGTCATATTAACGAATGTCCATGCCGCGTACTACGGCAGACTGGAGGGAGCGTCATGCTGGACAAAACGATGACATTTTCACTGGGTGACGACAAAGAGCAGGAAATGAAAGTGGTGCTGACCACCGTGTATGACGCTCTACGGGAAAAAGGGTATAACCCCATCAATCAAATTGTCGGATATCTCCTGTCGGAGGATCCCACGTATATTACCACCCACAACAACGCCCGCAGCCTCATCCGCAAGCTGGATCGGGACGAGTTGCTCCGCGCACTGGTTCGTTCATATCTGAATAATTGAGCCTGAGAACGGCGCGGGGTATCCGCGCCGTTCTTTTTTCGGCCCGAACCAGAAGGCAAAGCTTTACAGCAGCCCTGAAATATGGTATACTGATGGTTAAGTGAGTCAAAATGGCCGGTACGCCGGCTTTCAGGAGGTTGGATATATGGCTGCAACGGAAAAAGCCAAAGAGAAGAAAAACGGGTTTCTGCTGTATAAGGGCCGCCCGCTGGTGCGCTCCGGCAATACGCTGTATTACGGCAACATGGCCGACAAGTGTGTGGTAATGTTTCAGATTCTCTCCACCAAAACGGTGGGGGATATGACCATGGCGGACAAGGTGCAGGTGCAGCTCATGTCCACCGATCCGGAGCTGCGCATGAAGGAGCGCATTCTCAAAAAGAGCGAGAAAACCGGCCTGTACAACGCCATGGACATTGGCGTCATCTGGCTGGAACGTGCGCTGGAAGCATAAGCGGCCCCCAGCAAGTCATGACCACCCGTAAAACGGGTGGCATGAAGGAGCCCTAGAAGGGCATAGGA
>URCA01000018.1 GCA_900546265.1 uncultured Oscillospiraceae bacterium
CCAGATCGCGTCGATCATCGGCTGCCAGTTCTGTTCCGCAATCACCATGTCGGTGACATTACCGACCAGATTGCTGAACTGCTGATAGGTCAGCCACGGCACTTCCATGCCCTGCGGGATGTTGTAAAGGTTTTGGAAGCCAAGCCCGTTCTGCTCAAGCTTCATTCGGATGTAGGGAATAATGCTGTACGACAAACGTCACAAGGGGAAATATCCTGCGTACTGCGTCCATGCACCGGGAATGTCACGATAATTTCCCTTGCGATCTTTCACTTGGAAAAACTGCCATGCGCTCCATGCGTAACAGTCCCACACAAGCAGCTTGAACATATCGTCACATACGATGTGGTCATACTTGTCCGTCCGCAAAACCTCATAGGGGCAGCGGGGCAGGTCGTAGGCGGGTTTCCACTTTTCTGCAAGCTCCCTCGGCAAGCTGTAAAACAGGGTCAGCCATGATTTGTCGCTGTCCTGCGGTATTTCGATGATCTCACCGGGCAGCACCACAATGAAACCTTTCGGGCTTTTCCGCTTCTCCATAAGCGTCACCTCCAATCGTTTTGAAATAGCCCTCTACTATATATGGCATGAGAAAAGCTGAAATGTTCCAATGTTTCCAAAATTTTTTGAGATTTTTTGAAAAAATCTCGGAATGGAAAGGATGGGAAAGATATGAGTTAATTATACTCGAAAAATGTGAATAAATCTATTGCTTCCACACATAGGCAAAAAAATAACGGGTACTCGGCTTTCACCGAATACCCGTTATCTCGTTTACCAACCCCGTCTGACAAATGCCATAATCGTAATTTCTGGAATTACTTTCTTATGAGCACCCGTGTAACGACAGAGGTCTTTTTTCATGGGGTGGAAGATGGGATTCGAACCCACGGTCTCCAGTGCCACAAACTGGCGCTTTAACCAACTAAGCTACATCCACCATAACTGGCGCGCCTGAAGGGACTCGAACCCCTGGCCCTCTGCTTAGAAGGCAGATGCTCTATCCAGCTGAGCTACAGGCGCCTATTTGATTGGTGCGCAGAGCTCCTGCGGTCCCCTGCAGGTCCCGTGCGGCGACGGGTTGGAGCGGGTGATGGGAATCGAACCCACACGACCAGCTTGGAAGGCTGGGGTTCTACCATTGAACTACACCCGCAAATCGAAGCCGGGAAAACCATGCGCTCCCATCGGCCGCCCCATCACAGCGTCAATTATAATAGCATATCGCCGGGCGCCCTGTCAAGGCCTTCCGCGCAACTTTTTCCCCTTTTCCCGTAAAAAAGCGGCCGCCGTCGCCGGCGCCGCTCCGGCCCGCCCGTCCCGGGATCACCCCTTCGGGTACGCGCCCTTTTTGTACAAGCTGAGGATTTTTTCGTCCGGCTCTCCCCGCACCTCGTATTCCCACATGGCCAGCCCGGCGTCCTTCAGCAGGGCGTTGACCTTGGCCGTCAGCACCTTGGTCTGCCGGAAGAATACGGCGGCGTTGCCATAGGTGTCGTCGCTGAAGCGCATCTCTACCGCGTCCTTGCCCAGACGCACCTGCTGGGCGATAACAGCCGCGATGTCGTCCTGCTTGTATGTATGCAGATAGGTCTTGCCGTGCACGAAGAAATTGGCCTCGGTGGCGGTGCAGGTGTCCACCCCGATGTTGTCCTTGTCCAGCCGGTGGGAAATCTCGATTTGTTCGGTCGTCAGGTTGAAGTAGTTGTGCCGCAGCACGTCGTCGCTGTCGTCCCATGTCGCGTCCACGTGGTAGTTCCTCCCGTCGATGGTCACCAGGTTCCACATGTGGGCCACACCGGTCTTTTTCCCCGCCCCGCTGACCAGGGTGCACTCGATTCCCGCCTTGTGAAGCAGAAGCTGCATGGCGCGGGAATACCCCTCGCATACCGCCCGGCCCTCCACCAGCGCGCCATAGGCGCTGAAGGCGTTGGGAAACTGGGCCGCCGGATCCGCCGCGGCCGCCGCCTCCTCATCGTAGCGGCATCGGGCGGCCACCGCGTCGTGGATGGTCAGCTCTTTGCCGTACTCGTAAGTGCCCGGTCGGATGTCCGCCAGAATGTCGTTCAGCGCCCGATCCAGCTGCCGCTGGGCGGCGGCCCTCTCCTGGGCGTTCATGGTGAACACCAGGCTGATGGAATCGTAGCTGTCCGCGTTCCGTCCCGTCAGGCCGTAGGTGTTGCTGATAAAGAAAAACTGGGGATTGTCCCAGGTAAAGGCCACATACAGGGTCTGCGCCTCGCTGCGGCTGAACAGCTGGCGGGGGAGCGTTACCTTCACCCCGTGGTACTCCTGGGGCGGGGTGCTCGACTTGCTGTCCGCCACCGTCACCATTTCGTCTGCGTCGATTCCCTCCGCCACCGCCTCGTAAATGGCGGCGTAGCATGCCTGCATCCGGGTATTCAGCCGCTGATAGCACCATTTGCCGGTATATTCGCCGGCATATGCGCCGTGCTTGTCGGTTTCCTCGCTGCTTGTCGGGGCGTTGGGCCAGAGAAACTGGCAGCCCGCGCCACCAAGCAGCAGAAAACAGGCGGCCAGAACCGCCAGCAGCTTTCTCAACGGTGGAGTACCTCCAAATCGATGTGTCTTCCCTTCACTATACCACGGGAAGGCGCTGGATTCCATGGGGAATATGCCGGACTTTTGCCCGCCGGCCCTTCGCTTTCCGGCGAATTTTTCAGGATGTGCCGAAGGTCCCGCGCAGGTTGGCCTTGGCGCTGTCCGCCGGCTCGAAGCGCAGGGCGTCCCCGCTGCCCACATATTGCCCCTCTAAGGAGGCGCTCGAACAGATGGCGCCCGTGTTCCGTTCCGCCAGATACTGCAGCCCCGCCTTCGCCTTGACGAAATGGGAGACCTTGATGTCGGTTTGCAGGAACCCGATGAGGCTGTTGAAATCCGCCTCCATGTCCCGGTCCGCCTTCATGTATTGGTTGATGAGCGCCGCCGTCAGCTGGGCCTGGATGTCCGCCTGCTGCTTGCGCCCGCCGTGCCAGTTGGGGTACCGCATCACGTCCACCACCTGGGAGGGGGTGAGATTGCGGCTGCCGCCCGTCAGCTTGAGGGTGGCGCCGGTGCTCGGGTTCTGGTAATCGAGATCCTCCGGCAGCGTGAAAATCAGCCCGCCGTCCAGCTTTTTCAGCAGCTTCTCCGTGTTGGAATAGGTCAGCACCGCGTAATTCTGGAATTCCATGCCCAGCAGCTTGGCCGCCGCGTCCCGGGTGGCTGTCGCCCCGCCGGAGGCGTAGAGCTCGAACATCCGGGTCTGGCTGGTGCCCACGTCCACGGTGGTTTCCCGGGGGATGGCCAGGGTGCGGATCCGGGTGTTGGCCGGGTCGGTGCGCACCACGATAAAGCCCTGGGCGTCGGTGTCCACCGTCACCAGGAACAGATTGCGCGCGTCCTCCTCGGTGAAGGTTGCCGCCGGATCGGTCGAGATGGGGGCAGACGAGGAATCCCCCGCTCCCACCCGGCGCTGCTCGTTGATCTTGACCACTGCCCACAGGCAAAGCCCGCCGAACACCGTCACAAACAGCACGAACGCCAGCAAAAAAATCGCCAGGCTGCTCAGCCGTTTCGTTCTCTTTTTCTTTTGCCCCAGTGCCATATATGGATTCACGCGCCTTTCGCGAAATTCGCTCAATTCCCCGCATCCGCCGGGTTTTCCAGTGTTATTATAGCAGAAGTACGCCGGATAAGACAACTACAGAACTGTAATATTCGGCTACAGAACTGTAATCATTCTAAAGGGTTGACCAAAATCCAGCCCTCCAACCAAAAAAAGAGGGGGAAGCGTCGCTTCTCCCTCTTTGCTATGGATTTTTCAGTCGTCGGCATACCGTTTGGCCAGGCTTTTCGCGCAGACGGGGCAGACGTTGCGCCCCTTGAACGTGACCACGTCCCGGGACTCCCCGCAGAAAATGCAGGCCGGCTCGTATTTTTTGAGGATAATGGTGTTGTCCTCCACAAATACCTCCAGTGCGTCCTTGTCCTCGATTTCCATCACCCGGCGGCATTCCACCGGCAGTACGATGCGTCCCAACTCGTCGACCTTCCTGACAATTCCCGTGGATTTCATCATGTAGTTTCATCCTTTCTGTTACGGCCTTCCGAAACCTGGCGGATTCATCCGGCTTCCTGTTTCTTTTACAATTTAACAAAATTATATCTTTTATGCCAATTTATGTCAATCATAAAGTGGAGATCTGTCACTACTGGTTTCCAAAATTTATCAATTGCCTAAAAATACATACAAAAATCTTTTTATAATCAGGAGTTAAGCCCTGATCTTGTATGTACAAAAAATTTTTGCTTGACCTTTCCCAGCGAATCTTGTAGAATATCTTGTGCATATTTGATTTAAACCGTTACGGTTTAAACCGATAAAGCGTTCGGCCGGTCACCCTGTGTCCGTCCGTGGGAGGCAGCATCCCTGAAACGAAAGGATGGCGTCGTCATGCCTAAGGAAGCGGTTATTTGGGTGACCATCGGGGTCTATTTTGCGTTCATGCTGGTCATTGGCCTGATCAGCAGCCGGCATACCAACAGTATGGGGGAGTTCACCGTCGGCGGTCGTAACGCCGGCGCCTGGACCTCCGCCTTGTCCTATGGCACCGCGTATTTCTCGGCGGTGATGTTCATCGGCTACGCGGGCGGCACTGGCTGGAAATATGGCCTGTGGGGCGTTCTGCCCGGCATCGGCAACGCGGTGTTCGGTTCCCTGCTGGCCTGGCTGGTGCTGGCGCGGCGTACCCGGTCGGCCACCCGCCGGATGAAAATCAAATCCATGCCTCAGTTTTTCGACAAGCGGTTCGTCAGTTCCCCTATGAAGCTGTTCGCCACCTTCGTCATCTTCATCTTCCTGCTGCCCTACTCCGCCTCGGTCTATAAGGGGCTGACCAGCGTCTGTGCGGTGCTGCTCAAGGTGGACGAGCGGATCTGCATGGTGGTCATCGCCCTGGCGGCCATGGCCGTGGTGGTGCTGGGCGGTTATGCCGCCACCCTGAAGGCGGATTTTGTCCAGGGCATTATCATGTTGGTGGGGGTGACCGCCCTCATCGTGGCCGTGGTGCGCTGCGAAACGGTGGGCGGCCTGCAGGCCGGCCTCGCCGCCATCTCCGCCAAAACCGGGGAGCTGAACCTGGGCCTGAAGGAGCACCTTGGCTTGTGGGCCACCGTGCTGATGACCTCCTTCGGCACCTGGGGCCTGCCCCAGATGATCCATAAATATTATGGCATCCGGGACGATAAGGAGGTCAAGCGGGGCACCGTCATTTCCACGCTCTTCGCCCTGCTGGTGGCCGGCGGCGGGTATTTCATCGGCTCCTTCTCCCGCCTGTTTTTCTCCAGCCTGAACGACCTGCCCGGCGCCGGCGCCGGCAACCCCGACTATCTGGTACCCAATATGCTGGTGGACGCCCATCTGCCCACCGTCCTGCTGGGCGTGGTGCTGGTGCTGCTCATCGCCGCCTCCGTTTCCACCCTGGCCTCCATCACCATCACCGGATCCTCCACCCTGACCATGGACTGGGTGCAGGCCCGCCTGCGCCCCGGTATGAGCGGCGCGGCCACCGCCCGTTTGACCAAGGCGGTCTGCGCGGTGTTCATTGTCCTGTCCTATATCATCGCCAACACCGACACCCCTATTCTCGATATGATGTCCTATTCCTGGGGGATTCTGTCCGGCTCCTTCCTCGCCCCCTATCTCCTCGCCCTGTACTGGAAGGGGATCAACCGGGCGGGCGCCTGGGCCGGGATGATCGGCGGCTTTGTCGTCGCCGCCCCGCCGGTGATTTGCAAGCTCCTGTTTCCTGGTGCTGTCCTGCCCTTCTTCGGCAGGCTGGTGGACTGCGGCCCTCATTTCGCCTGCCTGGCCATGGCGGTCTCCTTCCTCCTCTGTTTCCTGGGCAGCGTCCTTGCCCGGCGGGCCGGCTGGAAATCCGCGGCCGACAACCCCGCTTTCTATGAGGAGACAGAGGCCCAGCCCGTCGCCGGCTGAACTTTTCGCTTTACTTTTCCCCGCAAGGGGGGTACAATGGTTTAAAGCACAAAAGCATGAAAGCATGGAGGAGGACTCCCGCAATGAACGCCATTTGGAACAAGGACATGGAATGTATGCCCCGCCGGGACCTGGAGACCCTGCAGCTGGAACGGCTCAAGGCTCTGGTGGATTACTGTGACCGGAATGTGGAGTTTTACCACAAACGGCTGGAAGCCGCCGGCGTGACGGCGGATAAAATCAAGGTCCTGTCGGATGTGCAGTACATACCTTATACCACCAAGGCCGACCTGCGGGATACCTATCCGTTCGGTATGTTCAGCGTTCCCCGCAAGGAACTGATCCGTGTGCACGCCTCCTCCGGCACCACCGGCAACCCCACCGTTGTGGGCTATACCCGGGAGGATTTGGACAACTGGGCCGAGCAGGTGGCCCGCGTGGTGGTGGCCGCCGGCGCGTCGGACGAATCGATGGTGCAGATCTGCTTCGGCTACGGCATGTTCACCGGCGCCCTGGGCCTGCACTACGGCCTGGAGCGCATCGGCGCCACCGTGGTGCCCACCTCCTCCGGCAACACCGAGAAGCAGCTGAAATTCATGCGGGATTTCGGCACCGATACCATCGTCGCCACCCCGTCCTACTGCCTGTATCTGGCCGAGGCCGCCCGGGAGGCGGGGGAGGAGTTCCCCATGGATCGGTACCGGCTTTCCCTGGGCCTGCTGGGCAGCGAGGGCTGCACCCCGGAAATGCGGGATCAGATCGAATCCCGGTGGGGCGGCGGCTTCTTCTGCACCGATAACTATGGCATGTCCGAGCTCAACGGTCCCGGCATGTCCGGCGAATGCCGCGAGCGGGCCGGCCTGCACATCAACGAGGATCATTTCCTGTGCGAGGTCATCGACGCGGCCAGCGGCCAGGTGCTGGAAAAGGGAAGCACCGGTGAGCTGGTGGTGACCAACCTGACCAAGCGGGGTCTGCCCATGCTCCGGTACCGCACCAAGGACATCACCCGCATCGATTACAGCCCCTGCGCCTGTGGACGCACCACCGCCCGGATGCATAAGATCATCGGCCGCAGCGACGATATGCTGAAAATCCGAGGGGTCAACGTCTTCCCTTCCCAGGTGGAAAGCGCCCTCATCAACATCAAGCACATCAGCCCCCATTATCAGCTGGTGGTGCGCCGCAAGGGCTATGCCGATACCCTGGAGGTGCGCGTGGAGCTCATCGACGGATCCCTGCTGGAGAAATACGCCGAGCTGGAAGCCCTGCAGAAGAATATCCACGATCGCATCAAAGCGATCCTCGGCATTGAAATCGCCGTCAGCCTGGTGGAGCCCAAGTCCATCGAGCGTTTCACCGGCAAGGCCCAGCGGGTGGTGGACCTGCGGGGACAGAAATAAGTTTACCCATATCATTCGAGGGGACAAGGCTTTGGCCTTGTCCCTTTTGTCAAGTTGATATGTGAATATTATTCACATATCGGCCCGCCTGTCAAAAAGGACGCCCTTCGGCGCCCTTTTCCCATTTGTATTATTTTGACTGAATCGACAAAGTGTATTCGCTTGGCGTCATGCCTGTCGCCTGCTTGAAATAGCGGGAGAAGTAATGCACCGACGCGTACCCCAGCTTGTCCGCGATTTGGGTGATGTTGCCGTTGCCCTCCCGCAGCAGCACCTTGGCTTGCTCGATTTTCAGCCAGCGGTAGTATTCCATCACGCCCCGCCCCGTCGCCGCCTTGAAGATGGTTTTTAGATTGGTGGCGCTCTGGGCGGAGAAGCGGCAGACTGCTGAGAAGGTCAGGTTCCCGGCCACGTTCTCCTCCATGTAGGCGATCACCCGGCGCACCAGGTCGTTGTCCGACCGTTTTTTCACCGAGGAGGACTCCTTGACTGAATCCGCCGGCTCCGCCCCTCGGCGCACCAGCCGGATGAGCATTTGCTCGAGGAGCATGCCGATCATCTGCTCGCTGCCGAAAGCGCTGGAGCTCGCCCGTTCCATCCTCACCGTGCCCGGGTCGTCGAGCGGGGTGGTGAAGGCGTCCCGCGCCTCGTTGACCAGCCGCGCCAGCAGCTCCCTCTCATCCTCGCCCGCCTTAAGGATTTTCCCCTCGAAATAGGTCATGGCGGGGGAGGGGCACACAAACGCCACCACCACCAGGTTGGGGGCCACCACCCCGTTGGCGAACACATTGTGGAATTCGTTCGGCTTGTGGAAGATCATCTCGCCCCGCTTGAGGCGGTAGCCCACCTCGTCGGCCATGACCTCCACCTCGCCCTTGTCCACGTAAAGCAGCTCCCAGAAATCGTGCCGCTCTCCTTCAAAAACATAATTCTTGGCGTATTCGAAGTAGTGCACGGTCACGATGGACTGCACGTCGATGACCTTGCGCAGTTCTGTGGCGATATAGCTGCTCATGGAATTCCTCCTTTTCGGTAAGTCCGGATGAAACCGGCCCTGCCTTCATGGGCTGACGATATAATTCAGCTGCCCCACAACCTGCCCGTCCCGGACGAACAGGCGGGGCACCCGCTTGCTGATTTGGCAGACAACTTCGTAGTTGATGGTGCCCATGTGATCGGCCAGCTCCTCCACCGGGAGGAAGGCTTCCCCGTCCCGGCCGAACACGGTCGCCACCATGCTTTCCCGCACGTCCAGCCCGGTCACATCCAGCATGCATTGGTCCATGCACACCCGGCCGACCACCCGCACCCGCCGGCCGGCCAGCAGCATGTCGGCCCGGTTGGACAGCACCCGGGGGTATCCGTCCGCGTATCCGATGGGTACCGTGGCCACCCGCCGGGCCTCCCCGGTGGTGTAAATGCGCCCATAGCTCACCGGCGTGTCCGCCGGCAAATCCTTGATCATGGACACGGTGGTTTTCAGCTCCATCACCGGATCGAGCGGCAGCATCCCCTCCATCCAGGGGGCGGGGGAGAGGCCGTACAGGATGATGCCGGGGCGCACCATGTCGAGATGCATCTCCGGGTACCGCAGGGTGGCCGCGCTGTTGCAGCAGTGGCGCAGCGCGAAGGACACGCCCCGTTTTTCCAGCCGCCGGACAGCGTCCATAAACAGGGCGAACTGCCGCCGGGTGAAGCCCCCGTCCTCCTCCTCGTCCGCCGAGGCGAAGTGGGTGAAAATCCCTTCCGCCGTCAAATGGGGCAGACGGCAGGCGGCGGCCATGTCGTCCAGGACCGCCTCGTCCCCCTCCCGGTGGTAGAGAAAGCCCACCCGGGACATGCCGGTGTCCACCTTCAGGTGCACCCGCACCCGCACCCCCGCGGCCTGGGCCGCGGCGTCCAGCTCCTCGGCGTAGGGGCGGGAGAGCACCGTCTGGGTGACGGCAAACTCGGCCAGCCGCCCCGCCTCCTCCGGCGGGGTAAAGCTGAGGATGAGAATGTCCCCATCGATGCCTGCCCGGCGCAGCTGCACGGCCTCCTCCAGGTTGGAGACCCCGAACCAGGCCGCGCCCGCCTGCCGCAGGGCTTTGGCGGCGGCGGCGGCGCCGTGGCCGTAGCCGTCCGCCTTGACCACCGCCATGGCCTGGCTGCCGGGGGCCAGGGAGGCCTGTATTGCCTGAAAATTCCCCTGCAGACGGTCCAGGTGAATCTCCGCCCAGGTGCGTTTCAAGAATTCGGACATGAAAAACCAGCAGCCTTTCGCGTATTTTTTCGCTCAATTGCGCATGCTTGTTGCGTATACGCTATCCATTATACGTTGTTTTTCGCAATTAATCAAACGTTTTCGCTCGGATTCCGTCTATGCCCCTCCTTCCCAATTCTGCGGGGTGAAGGGGACGGAATTTCATGCTTTTATCTATTTCCCTTCCGGGGGATTTATGGTAATATAAAGAGTATACACGGACAAGGGGGCGCCCCTGCATTGTATCGTATGAAGTGAGGAGTTAAACTATGTCGAATGTGATCCGGGTATTTGTGGAAAAGCGGGAGGGCTTCGACGTCGAGGCCCGGCATATGCTGGCAGATTTGCGGGATAATCTGGGGCTGACCAAGCTGACCGGCCTGCGGCTGCTGGTCCGCTATGACATCGAAGGCCTTTCGGCGGAGGAATTCATCCGGGCGCGGGGCGTCGTCTTCTCCGAGCCCAACGCCGACGATGTGTACGACGAGGAATTCACCGTGGCCGAGGGATGGCGGGTGTTCGCCATGGAATACCTCCCCGGCCAATACGACCAGCGGGCGGATTCCGCCGCCCAGTGCGTCCAGCTGCTCACCCAGGGGGAGCGGCCCCGGGTGCTTACCGCCCGGGTGGTCTGCCTGGAAGGGGCGCTGACCGATGAGGAATTTGCTCGGGTGCAGGCTTATCTCGTCAACCCGGTGGAGTCCCGCATCGCCTCCCTGGACAAGCCCGAGACCCTGGATATCACCGCCGACGTGCCCGCCGACGTGGCGCGGGTAACCGGCTTCACCGCCATGTCGCAGGAGGAAATCGCCGCGTACTGGCAGGCCATGGGGTTTGCCATGTCGGCGGCGGATCTCGCCTTTTGCCGGGACTATTTCCGGGACGAGGAGAAGCGGGATCCCAGCCTGACTGAGCTGAAGGTCATCGACACCTACTGGTCCGACCACTGCCGCCACACCACCTTCCTGACCCGTTTGGATCAGGTGGCCGTGGAGCCGGGCGGAGCCATTTCCGCCGCCATCGAGGAGGCGCTGGCCGCGTACTACGCCGCGCGGGAAGAGGTTTACGGCGAGAGACTGGCTAAGAAAAACGTCTGCCTGATGGACATGGCCACCATGGGGATGCGCCTGCTCAAAAAGCAGGGGAAGATTCCGGATCTCGACGAGTCGGAGGAGATCAACGCCTGCTCCATCGAGGTGCCGGTGGTCATCGACGGCCGGGTGGAGAAATGGCTGGTACAGTTTAAAAACGAGACCCACAACCACCCGACGGAAATCGAGCCCTTCGGCGGCGCGGCCACCTGCCTGGGCGGGGCCATCCGCGACCCGCTGTCCGGGCGGGCCTACGTTTATCAGGCCATGCGGGTGACCGGCAGCGGCGACCCGCGCATCGGCCTGGCGGACACCCTGGAGGGCAAGCTGCCCACTCGGAAGATCACCACCGGCGCGGCGGCGGGCTATTCCTCCTACGGCAACCAGATCGGCCTGGCCACCGGCCAGGTGGCGGAGCTGTACGACCCCGGCTATGTGGCCAAGCGGCTGGAAATCGGCGCCGTGGTGGGCGCTTCTCCCAAGGAAAACGTGGTGCGGGACGTGCCCGTGCCGGGTGACGTCATCGTCCTGCTGGGCGGGCGCACCGGCCGGGACGGCTGCGGCGGGGCCACCGGCTCCTCCAAAGCCCACACCTCCGAATCCATCGACACCTGCGGCGCGGAGGTCCAGAAGGGCAATCCGCCCACCGAGCGGAAGATCCAGCGGCTGTTCCGCAAAGGCGCGGTGTCCCGGATGATCAAGCGGTGCAACGACTTCGGCGCGGGCGGCGTATGCGTGGCCATCGGCGAGCTGGCCCCCGGCCTGCAGGTCGATCTCGACAAGGTACCCAAGAAATACGAGGGGCTGGACGGCACCGAGCTGGCCATTTCCGAATCCCAGGAGCGGATGGCCGTGGTGCTGGCCCCCGCCGACGTGGAGGCGTTCATCGCCGCCGCCGGGGAGGAGAACCTGGAGGCCACCGCCGTGGCCGTGGTCACCGCCGAGCCCCGCCTGCGCATGAACTGGCGGCAGGACACGGTGGTGGACATCAGCCGCGCCTTTTTGGACACCAACGGCGTGACCCAGACGGCCCGGGCGGCCATTGCGGCCCCGGATCCGGCGGCCGATTACCGCACCGCCATTCCGGCGGGGCTGGCGGTCATCCCGCTGGCCGACGCCTTCCAGGAGAATCTCCAGCGGCTGGAGGTGGCCTGCCAGAAGGGGCTGGCCGAGCGGTTCGACGCGAGCATCGGCGCCGCTACCGTGGGCATGCCGTTCGCCGGCCGATATCAGCTCACCCCCGAGGAGGGCATGGTGGCCAAGCTGCCGGTGCTCCATGGGGAAACCGACACCGCCACGGCCATGGCGTTCGGCGGCATCCCCGGCATCTCCCGGTGGAGCCCCTTCCACGGCGCGGCTTACGCGGTGGTGCAGTCCCTGGCCCGCCTGGCGGCCATGGGCGCCGACCCGCTGTCCGCCAGGCTGACCTTCCAGGAATATTTCGAGCGGCTGCGGGACGTGCCGGAGCGGTGGGGTAAGCCCGCCGCCGCGCTTCTGGGCGCGTTCCTGGCCCAAAAGGAGCTGGGGGTGCCCTCCATCGGAGGCAAGGATTCCATGTCCGGCAGCTTCAATGAGCTGGACGTGCCCCCCACCCTGGTGAGCTTCGCGCTGAGCATGACCAAGGCGTCCCAGACCGGCACCGCCGCCTTCCAGAAGGCGGGGAGCCTGGTGGCGTTCCTGCCCCTGCCGGTGAATCCAGGAACCCGGCTGCCCGACTGGCCCCGGGTGAAGGTGCTGCTGGACGAGGTGGCCAAGCTGGTGCAGTTCGGCGTGATCAACGCGGCCTCCGTGGTGCGGGAGGGCGGCGCGGCCGCCGCCGTGGCCCGGATGTGCTTCGGCAACCATATCGGCTTCGCGTTCAACCGCAATGTGGATCGCGCCACCCTGTTCGCGCCGCTGGCCGGCTCCCTGGTGGTGGAGCTCAAGGAGGGCGACATGTGCCTGGAGGGGCTGGAGTACAGCCTCATCGGCACCACCATGGAGGAGGAGGCCGTGGTCATCGACGGCCAGGAGCTTCCCCTGGAGGATCTCATCGATATTTGGACGGCCCCGCTGGAGCCGGTGTTCCCGAACAAGGCAGATGAGGAGCCGGAGATGACCCCGGCCGTCCCCCTGTATGTCCAGCGCAGCGGCCTGGCGCCGGCTATCAAGGCCGCCCGGCCCCGGGTGTTCATCCCCGTTTTCCCAGGCACCAACTGCGAATACGACACGGCCCGGGCCTTCGAGCGGGCGGGCGCGCAGCCCGACGTGCTGGTGGTCAAGAACCTGAGCCCGGCGGCCATCGAGGAGACCATCGCCCGCATGGAGGCCGCCATCCGGCAGGCCCAAATCGTCATGCTGCCCGGCGGCTTCTCGGGCGGCGACGAGCCGGACGGCTCCGGCAAGTTCATCGCCACCACCTTCCGCAATCCCCGGGTGGCGGACGCGGTCACCGAGCTGCTCGAGCAGCGGGACGGCCTGATGCTGGGCATCTGCAACGGCTTCCAGGCGCTGATCAAGCTGGGACTGGTGCCCACTGGCTCCATCCGGGAGCTGCGCGACAGCGACCCCACCCTGACCTTCAACACCCTGGGCCGCCATGTCAGCCGGATGGTGTACACCCGGGTGACCTCGGTGAAATCCCCCTGGCTGTCGGGCTGCGCGGCGGGCGACATCCACTGCGTCCCGGTATCCCACGGGGAGGGGCGGTTCGTGGCGGACGAGGCCACCCTCAAGCAGCTGGCGGCCAACGGGCAGATCGCCACCCAGTATGTGGATCCCGAGGGACGGCCCTCGGCGGACATTCTGTGGAACCCCAACGGCTCGGTCTGCGCGGTGGAAGGCATCACCTCCCCGGACGGCCGGGTATTCGGCAAGATGGCCCACAGCGAGCGCAGCGGGGACGACCTGTACAAGAACGTTCCCGGCGAGAAGGATCAACGGATTTTCATCAGCGGCGTCCGGTATTTTGCCTGAGCCGCAGGGCGTATACAAGCAAGGCCTCCGCAGCGATTGGCTGCGGAGGCCTTGCGGCGTTTCAGGTGTCAGGGAGAGCCCTTGTGTATACCCTATCGGGGGTTGCGTTGGTATGCCGGGTTTCCTTACGGAAACCCTAGGATGACCCCGCATACCTACGTAATACCCGATGGGGTATACCATGAACTTATGCTGGCAGATAGAAATTTAAAATTTTATAGACACCGCATGGTGTACTATTTTAAACTGGCCGATCACTGTGAAACCTGCCGGTATTACTACCGGCATTACATCCGCTGCGGCAACCGCTACGAGTCCCTTGGTAAGCGCTGAATGAATCACGTCCGGCGGCTTTTTCTGTAAGTTTCCTGCAAGATTTTGTCCGCGGTTCTTCCCAAGCGGGCGCGGGTATGGTACTATAAACCATATACGAGGCATAGAAAAAAACGGCGCGGGCAGTGGAAGCGGCTGTTTTTAGAAAAAACGGCGGGCGCGCCAACAATGGGCGCCGCTCGAGCATTATACGAAAGGGGCCGTGGACGATGAAACGGATAGTGGCGGGCCTTCTGACGCTGGCGATCCTGGTCGGCGGGCTGGCGGGCTGCGCGCGGGAGCCGGCGCCGGAGGGGACGCTGACCGTCACCGTGCTGGACGTGGGCAAGGCCGACTGCATCCTTATCCAGGAATCGTCGGGCGGGGCCATGCTCATCGACACCGGAACCCGGGAGAGCGCCTCCGCCATTCTGGAGTTTTTGCGCGCGCGAGGGATCGACACCCTGGAGACGCTGCTGCTCACCCACATGGACAAGGATCACATCGGCGGGGCGGCCGCGATCCTGCAAGCGGTGAAGGCCGAGCGGGTGGTGCAGCCGGGAGCGAGCAAGGACAGCGGAGAATACACGGCCTATCAGGCGGCGCTGCGGGAAAAGGGCATCGAGCCCGAAATGCTGTGGAAGGCGGAGCGGGCCGATTTGGGCGGCGCGGCCGTCACCCTGATCCCGGGGCGGGAGCTGAGCTATAAGCAATCCAACGACTACTCGGTATTCACCGAAATCACATACGGCGATCACCGGTTCCTCTTCACCGGGGACGGCGAGAAGAAGCGGCTGCAGGAATATCTGGACGGGCGGCCGGATCCCTGCGATTTCCTGAAGGTGCCCCACCACGGGCGGGCGGAAAAGAACAGCGAGGCGTTTTTTGAGGCGGTGGCGCCGCGATACGCGGTGATCACCTGCTCCGAGGAGGAACCGCCGGAGGACGAGGTGCTTGCCCTGCTCAAAGCGGCGGGGGCCAAAACCTATCTGACCAGCGGCGGGACGGTGACCGCCGTCAGCGACGGCAGGACACTGACCGTCACCCAGTGAAGGAGGACGCGGACATGACGGAAAACAGGGCGGCGGCCAGCCGCATCGGGTATATGGACGGCCTGCGGGCCGCGGCCATGGTGGGCGTTATTCTCATCCATGTGTGCGCGAAGGCGGCCACGGCTTTGGCGGCGGACGGGCAGGCGCTGGGCGTTTCCTGGCAGCTGGCCAACCTGCTGGACGCGCTGGGCCGGTTCGCGGTGCCGGCGTATCTGATGGTGACGGGGGGGCTGCTGCTGGGCAGCGACCGGGCGCTGTCGGTGCGGGAGACGCTGCGCCGGCGGGTGGCGCGCATCGCGGCGCCGCTGGTTTTCTGGACGGCGGCGTATCTGGTGTTACAGGCCGCGACAGTGCCCGGCTACGACTGGAAGGGGGCGGCGGCCAACCTGTTCAACAAGCCGGCGGAAATTCATCTATGGTATCTGTACGCGCTGCTGGCGATTTATCTGCTGCTGCCGCTGCTGCGCCTGCTGGTGCGGCAGGCCCCCCGCCGCCTTCTGTGGTACGCGATAGGGCTGTGGGTGGCGTTCAGCAGCCTGTGGCGGGCGGCGGCCGGCCTGATGCCGGCGCTGCAGCTGCCGGATTACGCCAACCTGGACATTCTGGGCGGGTATTTGGGGTATGTGCTGCTGGGGTGGCTGCTGGCCACGACGAAGCGCGCGCCTTCCAAAGGGCTGTGCGCGGCGGGGTTCCTGGCGGGGCTGTTGGTCACGGCCGGTGGCACCTGGTTTATGACCCGGCGGGCCGGGGAGCTCAAC
Source organism: uncultured Oscillospiraceae bacterium (assembly GCA_900546265.1). Taxonomy (GTDB): domain Bacteria; phylum Bacillota; class Clostridia; order Oscillospirales; family Acutalibacteraceae; genus UMGS856. The sequence continues at coordinate 15,812 of URCA01000018.1, forward strand.
GGCGTGTTTTACCAGTATTTCATGCCCAACGTGGTGCTGATGGCGGCCTGCGCCTTCCTGCTGTTCAAGGGGCTGTGGGCGGGCCGGGAAAGCGGCCGGGTGATCCGGCGGCTGTCCGCGTTGTCCTTTGGGGTGTATCTGGTGCACGAGGTGTTTCTGAGGCTGCTCGAGCCAGTATTTGCCCCGCTGCCCGCGGCGGCGGGCATGCTGCTGCTCTCCCTGGCGGTGCTGGCGCTTTCGCTGGCGGCGGCGTGGCTGCTGTCCCTGGTGCCGGGGGTGCGGTTCATCACGCTGGGGGAGCGGAAATAGTTCGGCATTTACTTTTTTGGCGGCTTGTGGTATCCTATAGAAGTTATGGCATGATTTTGTCGGGAACAGCCGGAAAGGACGACCAAATCCAATGAAAAAGCTATGTGCGGGGATATTGAGTATCCTGTTGATTTTCAGCCTGCTGCCTTTGGCGGCCCTGGGGGATGAGACGACCACCACAGGCTCCTCCTCCGAATCCAGCGCGCCGGCGGCGGACAGCAAGGTGACCATCGTGGTCAGCGTGGACAAAACGGCGGTGGTGGCCACGGTCAAGGACAAGGACGGCAAGGCGCCGAAGGGACTCAGCCTCAAGCTGACGGTGGACGGCGTGGAAAAGGAAACCAAGGAAGTTGGCGAGGAAACAACGGTTACCTTCGACTACGCCGTCGCATTGGGGGACATGGAATTTGTCGTGTCCAGCGACAGGCAGGTGGTGGACGGGACGGCCTACGCGGCGGCGGAGGGGAGCAAGACCCGCACGCCGGAGGAGCTGCTCGGGTTCACTTTTGTGGAGTATGAGCGGACGTTTGACGGGGACACGGGACGTTTTTATGTCCGGTGGAACGAGGAGGAAGCGGGCAGCTGGACCATCAACCGGATTCTGGTGGACGGCGTGGGCTACCGGGCGGAGAGCCTGGGGGGCAACCTGACGGCCGCGCTCATCGACATCCCTCACGGGGCCCACAAGCTGTCCTATGTGTTCGCCGCCGGCGACAAGACGGTGACGCTGCCGGTGGAGAAGCTCGTGCGCACCGGCGAGGTGGACACCAACGTGGATGTGGCGGTGGTGAACAACAAAATCACCGCCACGGTCACCGATTTTTGGGGACAGCCGGTGGCGGGGATGCCCGTCACCCTGACCATGGGGAACACCACCCTGATGACCGTGAACACCAACAGCAAGGGCGTGGCCGCCTTCAACGTGGCGCCGGACGGCAGCGCGGTGACCTGCGCGGCCGGGGGGTTCACCAGCGCCGACGGGGTGATTTACCGGCCGTCCACCGGGGCGCTGGGCACGTCCCAGAGCACCACGGCGGGTACCACCGGGAACGGCACCACCGGGGATAAGCCGGCCACCACGGCCCGGCCCATCACCAAAAAGCCCACCACGACCACGGCGGGCCCCACGACCACGGCCAAGACCTACGCCACCATCACGGGGGCGGGCACCACGGGCGTGGAAGGGGACGATATCGTGCTCGACGCCACCTTTGACACCGGTGTGGTGGATGCGTTCAAGCTGAAAAAAGACGATTTTCTGGGCAAAGCCCGGTTCCTGCTGCCCAAGGCGACCTATCAGGACATCGTAGGGGACAGCAACGGGATTCTCATGATGCAGGTGCGGTCGTCCGCCATCCAGGTGACCGATGCGCAAATAAGCGCCGCCATTGCCAACGTGTCCAAGTTCAGCCTGTACCACGCCGAGAACGTCAAGCGGGTGACGGTGGATATTTCCCTGCTGTTCAACAGCGGCGGCAAGGAAGCGACCATGTCCGCCCTGCCGAACGCCAACTACACCGTGCAGCTGCCGGTGCCCAAGGACATGAAGGACATCAAGCTCATCGCGGTGGCGGCCACCAACGAGGCGGGCATTTCCACCCCGGTAGTGGCCAAGGTGGAAAACGGGTATCTGCGGTTTGACACCCATTATTTGGCCAATTTCACCATTCTGGGCTTCGCCGAGGCGAAGGAGCAGTCGGTCAGTCGGGTGCCCACCCTGGTCATCGTGGCGTTCGTCATTGCCGGCGTGCTGCTTGTGGGCGCGGGGCTGCTGTTCTACTTCTTCGTGCTGCGCGGGCCCAAGGATGACGACGACGGGGAGCTGCCGCCTCCCGACGGCGGAGAGGGGCCGGACGGCGGCCCCGGCGGGAACGGGCCGTCCAGCGGCGCCGGAGGCGATACGATGGAGGACATTTTCAGCGGGGCCGCGATGGATAAGCTGCAGCCGCCGGTGCCCTACACGCCCCCGTCCCAGCCGGACATGGAGGATCTCTACAGCTCCGACAGCCGCCGGCCTCAGCCGCCCGCGCAGCAAGCGCCGGCGCAGGGCGTATCTCTAGGGTCTTTCCAGCAGCGGCCGCAGGCGGGGCAGAACCCGCCGCCGAAGAATCCGCTGGATATCGATTTATAAACGGGCAGAAAACGCCCCCGCTGTCGGAAAACCGACGGCGGGGGCGTAGGTTTGTAAAAGCGATACCGCTGCCTGATTCGCTATAAAAAGCCGGACGCGATTGCGCGTCCGGCTTTTTTCAGGATTTCGTTTTGGAATAGGCGACGCCGCCCTGCGTCAGGCGACGGCGGAGAAGCCGGGTGGGCAGGAAGGAAGCCAAGGGGTCGTTTTTTTGCTCCATATACAGGTGAGAGGCGCAGTCCGCGCAGGCCACGACCATCATAAAGACGCCGACCAGTTTGGGGGACAGCAGGGGGAAATCCACCATGCCATACATGATAAAGGCCACGACAAATGCGATAATCATCACGCCCATGGAGGAGGATTCGCCCTTCATGGCCAGATGGACGCCGCCGCGCAGCATCTTGAAGCCGATAATCATCATAATAGCCAGGGCGATGACGCCGCCCTCCACCAGAAGCTCCAGCACCAGGTTATGGGTATGCGGCGCGTTCACGCCGCCGGCCATCAGCATATCCCAGCTGTTCTGTATGCCGGGCCCGCGGCCGAAAATCGGCCGCTCGAGAATGCCCTCGATGGAAACTCCCCAAATCTGCCACCGCTGGCTGATAGAGCCGTCGTTGCTGCCGATGGAGAAAAAGCGTTCCATAATGGATTCCGGCACCAGCACCAGCAGGGAGACCGCGCTCATAACGATGAGCAGCAGCTTGCGGTAATTGGCGATGCACAGAACGGCGACGATGCACAGCAGGGCCAGATAGCTGCCCCGCGAGAAGGAGAAGGCGATACCGCCTAGGGCCGCCAGCAGGCAGCAGCGGCAGAGAATCCGGATCCGGCTGCGCCGGCCGCTGAAAGCGTAATAAATCACCAGGGGCAGAACCATGATAAAATATTCCGCCGCGATGTTGGGATTGTTGAAGGTGGTGGATACCCGCATGCCGAAATCGCTCAGGTTCAGCGGCATGGGGAACCACTGATACAGCACCTTGTCAATCCAGGCCCAAAACTGCTGAGGAACGCCTCCGAACACCAGGTTCAGGCCGTACTGGAAGCAGGAGATGAGACCGACGATGCCCGCCACCAGAGAGATGCTGAACAAGGCGGTGTCCAGCCGCTGCTTGTTGCACAGCACGGTGGTCATGGACACGTAAATCAAGAACATAATCACCCACATAGACAGGGTGGAGACGCTGTTAAAGGGGTTGGCGGAGTAGAAAACCCCCAGCGCCATGTAGAGCATAAACACCAGCAGCAGCTTGCCCAGCGTGCCGACTGCCAGAGTGCTGCGCCGCTGTTTGGCGTCGCGGGCGGCCGCCCACAGGGAGGCGCCGGCCAGAGGGATGCTGATATATTCTGGAAAAATGGGAATAATAGCAATAAATAAAATCGACAGCAGCCAGGGCTGCCGCAGATGATTGCGTATATCGGTGACCAAGGCTTTCATGGGGTTTCCTCCTTCCTTGGCTTGTATTTTAAAAGGGATCCAAAATATTCCTTTTTGGGCGGTTTTCGAACTATACTGAAGTGTAACATATTCGGCCAGGGGTTGCAATGTTTGTTACAATCCTGTTATTATTTTCGCTCAAAGCACCATTGTGGACAAATACAAAGGGGAACATTTGGAGGAAATGACGGGAAAAGTTACAGGATTGTCTCGTTGTCGAAGAGGGGTGTCGAACGGGGACGGAAAAAGCGGATTGACTTGCGGAAGCGGCGTTTCTATAATAAAGGAAGAAACTGCACAGGCGGGGACAGACTGGTTCTGCGGCGCGGAGGCGGGGATTTCCAGAAAATTGGCGGAAGGAGCGGAGAGTATGCGTTTTAATCGGCATCGCGGGCTGGCGGCCTTCATGGCGGGATGTTTGCTGCTGGCGGGCTGCACGCGGGCGGTTCCGTCGCAGAGCCGCAGTGGGCTGCTGCTGGACACCACGGTGACGATTACCGTATATCATTCCCAGCCCGCCCCCATATTAGACGCATGTTTTCGACAAATTGCGGATTTTGAGCGGCTGTTCAGCCGGACGCTGGAGGGCAGCGACGTCTGGAACCTGAATCACGCGCAGGGACAGCCGGTGACGGTGTCCGAGGAGACGGCGCGGCTGCTCCGGCTGGCACTGGATTATGCGGACAAGTCGGATGGGGCGCTGGACGTGACCATCGCGCCGGTCAGCAGCCTGTGGGATTTCAAGGCGGCGGATCCGGCCGTGCCGGCGGCGGAGGAGCTGAAACGGGCCGCGGCCCATGTGAACTGGAAAAATCTGCGGCTCGAAGGGAGGACGGCGCAGCTGCTCGACAAGGAAATGGCGGTCGACCTGGGGGCCGTAGCCAAGGGCTACATCGCCGATCGGCTGGAGGAGAGCCTGCGCGGGCAGGGGGTGACGAGTGCCCTCATCAATCTTGGGGGCAACATCGTGGTCCTGGGGGATAAAAACGGCAAGGCCTGGCAGGTGGGGATTCAGTCCCCCTTCGACGAGGAGGCGCTGGCCGCCACGCTGGAGGTGCGGGACAAAACGGTGGTCACCTCCGGCACCTACGAGCGGAGCTTTCGTAAGAACGGGGTGCTGTATCACCACATTTTGGATCCCAGGACGGGGGAGCCAGTGCGCAACGGGTTGGCCTCTGTGACCATTCTGGCCGACGGTTCCATGATAGCGGACGCGCTGTCCACCGCCTGTTTCGTGTTGGGGGAGACAAAAGGGATGGAACTGATCGCGGCGACGCCGGAGGCGGAGGCGCTGTTTATCCGGGAGGACGGTACGGAGCTGCGATCCGCCGGATTTCCCCGATAAACAGATAGACCGGAGTATCCGCTTGAGAAAACGGCCGGGCGGGAAAATTCCCGCCCGGCCGTTTGTGCGTATTTCGGTTTATTGCAGCAGGGTTTTGCCGTCCATTTCCGCCGGCTGGGGCAGCCCCAGAATTTCCAGCATGGTGGGGGCGATATCTGCCAGACGGCCGCCCTGGCGCAGGGAGCAGTCCCGTCCCACTACGCAGAAGGGCACGGGGAACGTGGTGTGGGCCGTGAAGGGAGAACCGTCCGGCTCATACATTTTGTCGGCGTTGCCGTGATCGGCGGTGATGAGGGCGGTGCCGCCCATGGCCAGTGTGGCCTCCACCGTCCGGCCCACGCAGGCGTCCACCGCTTCCACCGCGGCCTTGGCCGCGTCGAACACGCCGGTATGGCCCACCATGTCGCAGTTGGCATAGTTGAGAATAATCACGTCATAAGCGCCGGAGCGGATTTTCTCCACCACTGCGTCGCACACCTTGTTCGCGCTCATTTCCGGCTGCATATCGTAGGTGGCGACCTTCGGGGAGTTTATAAGCACCCGATCCTCGCCCGGGTATTCCTTTTCCACGCCGCCGTTGAAGAAGAAGGTCACGTGGGCGTATTTCTCAGTCTCGGCGATGCGCAGCTGGGTCAGGCCCTTGTCGCTGATATACTCGCCGAAGGTGTTGGTCAGGGACTGGGGGCGGAAGGCCACCTGCACGCCGGGCATGGTGGCGTCGTACTGAGTCATGCAGACATAGGTCAGGGGGAACCAGCCGTTTTTCCGCTCAAAGCCGGCAAACTCCTTGTCCACGAAGGTACGGGTGATTTCCCGGGCGCGATCGGGGCGGAAATTGAAGAAAATCAGGGAATCCCCCGCCTTGACTTTACCCTCCGGCGCGCAGACCACCGGCACGACGAATTCGTCGGTCACGTCGGCGTCATAAGAGGCGGCCATAGCGGCGACCGGGTCGGGGTTCTGCACGCCCTCGCCGTACACCATGGCGGCGTAAGCCTTTTCCACTCGTTCCCAGCGGTTGTCGCGATCCATGGCGTAATACCGGCCCATGACGGTGGCGATCCGGCCCACGCCGATTGCCTTCATTTTGGCCTCGAGCTGCTCGACAAATTCCTTGCCGGAGGTGGGGGGGACATCCCGTCCATCCATCAGGCAGTGGACGAACACCTTTTCCACACCAGCCTTTTTGGCCATGGCCAGCAAGCCGTAGAGGTGCTCGTTATGGCTGTGCACCCCGCCGTCGGACAGGAGGCCCGCCAGGTGCAGGGCGGCCCCCGGTTTTTTGGCGTTGTCCATGGCGTTTTTCAGGGCTTCGTTTTCGAAGAAATCCCCATCCTGAATGGATTTGGTGATGCGGGTCAGCTCCTGATACACCACCCGGCCGGCGCCGATATTGGTGTGGCCGACCTCGCTGTTGCCCATCTGCCCGTCGGGCAGGCCCACGTCCATGCCGGACGCGCCGATGGCGGTGCAGGGGTTCTCCGCGAACATCTTGGTCAGGTTGGGGGTCTGGGCGGCCTTGATGGCGTTGCCGTAGGTGTCGGGGTTAATGCCGAAGCCATCCATGATGATAAGAGTCAAAGGTTTTTTCATAACCGTGTTCCTTTCATGAGTCGGTGAGTGAAATCAACGCTTGCCGACGGACAGCAGGCCCGCCAGCTTGGAGAAGGGCATGGTCTGGATCCAGATGTGCCCGGGGCCGGTCACTTTGGTGTTGAACAGCCCCTCGCCGCCCAGCATCATATTCTTGACGCCCTTGACCATTTCCACGTCCAGGGACACGGTGTCGGTCATGGCGGCCAGATGGCCGGTGTCTATATATAAGGATTGCCCCGGCAGCAGATCATATTCCACCACGTGGCCGTCGATTTCCAAAAACGCCATGCCCTGGCCGGACAGGCGCTGCATGATGAAGCCCTCGCCGCCGAAGAAGCCGGCGCCGATTTTCCGGGTGAAATGGGTGTTCAGCTGCACCCCGATTTCCGCCGCCAGAAAAGCGGATTTCTGAACGATGATGCTGTACGAGGGGTTGATATTCAGCGGGATGATGCGGCCCGGGAAGGAGGAGGCAAAGGCGATCATCCCCTCGCCGCCGCGGCAGGTGTAATAGTTCATGAACATGGATTCGCCGCTGAAGGCCCGGCCGAAGGCTTTTCCCAGGCCGCCCTCCATGGAGGTGGACATTTCTATATTGGGGGTCATCCAGCTCATGGCGCCCTTTTCGGTGAGCATTCGCTCTCCGTCCTGCAGGGTGCAGATCGCCACTGGCAAATTGTCGCCTTCAATCGCATAACGCACCGAGACACCCTCCTTCGTCGATAAAAAGGGGGACGGGCCTGCACCCATCCCCCTCGGTGTGGATTATTTCGCCGCGGAGACGATGGCCGCAAAGTCCGCGGGCTTCAGGGAAGCGCCGCCGATGAGGCCGCCGTCCACGTCGGGCTGCGCGAGCAGCTCGGCCGCGTTGCCCGCGTTCATGGAACCGCCGTACTGGATGACCAGATCGTCGGCGATTTCCCAGCTGTACAGCTGGGCGACCGTGTCGCGGATAAGGGCGCAGACCTCGTTCGCCTGGGCCGCGGTAGCGGTGCGGCCGGTGCCGATGGCCCAGACGGGCTCATACGCGATGATGACGCGGGCCAGCTCCTCGGCGGAGACGCCGCCCAGGGCGATTTTGGTCTGCATGGCCACCACCTCGCCGGTGACGCCCTGCTCCCGCTGCTCCAGGTATTCGCCCACGCAGAGAATGACGGTCAGGCCGGCATCCAGGGCGGCGCGCACCCGCTTCTGCACGGTGACGTCGGTGTCACCGAAATACGTGCGGCGCTCGCTGTGGCCGAGGATCACGTAGCCCACTTCCATGGCCTTGAGCATCTCAGCGGAAACCTCGCCGGTGAAGGCACCGGATTTCTCCCAGTGGCAGTTCTGCGCGGCGACGCCGATAGCCGTGCCCTTGGTGGCCTCCAGGGCGGCGGGCAGATCGACGAAGGGCACGCCCACGACGACGTCGCAGGAAGCGCCGGCGACCAGGGGCTTCAAATCGTTGATGAGCGCGGTGGCCTCGGCGGGGGTCTTGTTCATTTTCCAGTTGCCCGCAATGACATATTTACGCATAGTGGACCATCCTTTTCATTTACTGTCTGCCCGTCTTATTTATCGTTGAGGCAGGCGATGCCGGGCAGCTCCAGGCCTTCCAGGAATTCCAAGGAAGCGCCGCCGCCGGTGGAAATATGGGTCATCTTATCGGCGAAGCCCAGCTGCTCCACGGCTGCCGCGGAATCGCCGCCGCCGATGATGGAGATGGCCTGGCTGTCGGCGATGGCCTTGGCCACCGCGATGGTGCCGCCCGCGAAGGGCGCCATTTCGAACACGCCCATCGGGCCGTTCCAGATGACGGTGCCGGCGTCCTTCACCGCGTCGGCAAACAGCGCCTGGGTCTTGGGACCGATGTCCAGGCCCATCCAGCCGTCGTCGATATCCCCTTCGAACACCTTGGTGTTGGCGCCTACGTCGAACGCGTCGGCCGCGATGTTGTCCACGGGCAGGAGAAATTTCACGCCCTTGGCCTCGGCCTTGGCCAGGATTTCCTTGGCCAGTTCCACTTTGTCGGCCTCGAACTTGGAGTCGCCGATTTTATTGCCCATGGCCGCTTTAAAGGTGTAGGCCATGGCGCCGCCGATGATCAGGGTGTCCACCTTGTCGATGAGGTTAGTGATGACGCCGATTTTATCGGACACCTTCGCGCCGCCGAGGATAGCCACGAAGGGACGCTTCGGATCGGCCAGGGCGCCGCCCATGACCTTGATTTCCTTCTGAATGAGATAGCCGCAGACGGCGGGCAGATAATCGGCCACGCCGGCGGTGGAAGCGTGGGCCCGGTGGGCGGTGCCGAACGCGTCGTTGACATAAATGTCCGCCAGGGAGGCGAGGGCTTTGGCAAAATCGGGATCGTTTTTGGTTTCCTCTTTAAAGAAGCGGACGTTCTCGATGACCAGGATTTCGCCCGGCCGCAGGGCGGCGGCCAGGGAATGGGCCTCGTCGCCGATGATATCGGTGGTGAACTTAACCTCTTTGCCCATCAGCTCGGACAGCCGTTTGGCCACCGGGGCGAGAGTGCATTTCTTTTTGGATTCCTCATCCTTCGGCCGGCCCAGGTGGGAGCAGAGGATGACGGCCGCGCCGTGATCGGCCAGATACCGGATGGTGGGAATGGATTCACGGATACGCTTGTCGTCGGTGATGACGCCGTCGGCCAGCGGCACGTTGAAGTCGCAGCGCACCAGCACTTTTTTGCCGCTGACGTCGATGTCTTCAATGGTCTTTTTATTGAGGTAGTTCATGCATGACATCCTTTCCTGTCGTTCCATCTCATTTTGTTAAAATGTAAACGAGCTTTCCAATCCCTTATTTTAAAGGATTCCGGAGGGTTTTGCAATACCTGAGCCGAAAAAGTTTACATTTCCTGCCGGTCAGAAATTGTTCAAATGGCTTGAAATGCGAAAGGTGGGGGAGGGGGCGCAAACGGCGGGCGCCGTTTGCGTAAAATTCGGGCTTGCATGCGGCCGGGGATTGTGCTATTCTGAAAGCAAATTTGGGCATCAGGGAGGTATTTGAAATTATGAAGGTATTGTTTCAGGGCGACAGCATTACCGACGCGGGCCGGGATTATGCGGATCCCCATCATCTGGGCGACGGGTATCCGAAATACGCGGCCGAGGCGATCCGGGAAAGGTTCCCGGACGAGACGTTCGAATTCATCAACCTGGGCATCAGCGGCAACCGCACCACCGATTTGCTGGAGCGGTGGCAGAAGGACTGCATCGCGGTGCAGCCCGACGTGCTCTCGATTCTCATCGGCATCAACGACACCTGGCGGCGGTATGACTCCAACCTCCCCATGACGGTGGAGGAGTACGAGGCCAACTACCGCCGGCTGGTGCAGGATGTGAAGGAAAATACCAAGGCGAAGCTGCTGCTGCTGGAGCCGTTCCTGCTGCACGCGGATCCGGCCAAGGAGTGCTTCCGGGAGGACTTGGATCCGAAGATCCTGGCGGCCCGCCGGGTGGCGCGGGATTATGCCGACATGTTCCTGCCGCTGGACGGCCTGCTGGCCGCCGCGTCGGTGATCGAGGAGCCGTCCCACTGGTCGGGGGACGGGGTGCACCCGAACGAGGCGGGATCGCGGCTGATTGGCCGGTATTATGCCGAGGCCTTCGCCGCCATGCTGGGAAAATAAACAAGACGAGGGCGGCACAGCGGCGGGCTGTGCCGCCTTTTGGTTTGGAGCGCGGCAAATGACCGAAGAAGGCGCGGCCAGCACGGGCGTATTTTGTGAAAATTTGGGCTATTTTCATCCGCCGGCGCGCATGCTATACTAGCAAAAGCGGCGAGGAGGTGTGCGCACTATGGTAAAAGATTTGACGACGGGCAGCCCGGCGAGGCTGATTATCGGGTTTTCCCTGCCCCTGCTGGCAGGAAATCTGTTTCAGCAGTTTTACAGCATGGCCGACACCATCGTGGTGGGGCGCAGCATCGGGGTGGACGCCCTGGCGGCGGTGGGCTCCACGGGGGCCATTTCCTTTTTGGTTTTGGGGTTTGTTATCGGCCTGACCGGCGGCTTTTCGGTGGTCGTGGCCCAGAAATTCGGCGCGGGGGACGAGCGGGAGGTGCGCCGGGCCGTCGCCATGTCGGTCTATCTCAGCGTGCTGCTCACCATCGTGCTGACGGCGGTGAGCGTGCTGTGCACCCGGCCGCTGCTGAATTTTATGCAGACGCCGGCCAACATTTACGAAGACGCCTATGCGTATATCGTGGTGATCTTCGCGGGGACGGGAGCCACCATTTTCTACAACCTGCTGTCCGGCGTCCTGCGGGCTCTGGGGGACAGCCGAACGCCGCTGTATTTCCTGATTTTGTCCTCCGTCATCAATGTGGCGCTGGATCTGGTGTTCATCCTGGTGTTTGGTATGGGGGTGGCGGGGGCGGCCTATGCCACGGTGGCGGCGCAGGTGCTTTCCGGCCTGCTGTGTCTGCTGTATATGGCGAAAAAGTTCCCTATTCTCCGGTTTCATAAAAGCGACTGGGCCTGGAACGGCCGGCTGGTGGTTCATCATCTGCGGCTGGGCCTGCCTATGGCGTTTCAGTTTTCCGTGACCGCCATCGGGGTTATGATTCTGCAGGGGGCCATCAACGGCTTCGGCTCCTCTGTGGTGGCGGGGTACACGGCCGCCTCCAAGGTTGAGCAGCTGACCACCCAGCCCATGATGACCTTCGGCATCACCATGGCCACCTACGGGGGTCAGAACCTGGGGGCCGGCCGGCTCGATCGCATCCGGCAGGGCACCCGCCGGTGCGTGGAGATTTCCACGGTGGTGAATCTGGCCTGTGCTGCCCTGGTGGCGTTCCTTGGCAAATACCTGGTGCGGCTGTTCCTGTCCAGCGACAACGCCGAAGAGTTGGCGGCGGCCACCGACGCGGCTATCCAATATATGAACACCATCGCGGTGTTTTTTGTGGTGCTGGGCCTGCTGTTCATTTTCCGCAACGTGCTGCAGGGGGTGGGCAGCACGCTCGTGCCTCTGCTGGCCGGGTTTATCGAGCTCGTCATGCGCACGGCGGTGGTGTTCACCCTGCCCCGTTACATCGGATACACCGGGGTCTGCCTGGCCAACCCCGTGGCCTGGATCGGCGCGACCATCCCGCTTGTCATCGCGTATCTGTTCGTCATGCGGCGCATGGAGCGGCGCCAGCGGGCGGAGGCGACGATGTCGGAACATCTATAATATAGGTAAAAGACAAAAAGCCCGCGTCGTTTTTTCGACGCGGGCCTCCGCTTAGTTAGAAAGGAACGGCCCCATCCGGTCCATGAGACAAAATTTTTCCATCGCGCAGATGTATCAGCCTTCCAGCGCGTTCGGCCACCAAGCTGTCATGGGTGACGATGACGACGGTAATGCCTGCTCGATTCAAGCCTTCGAACACAGTGAGAATTTCATCTGTAGTTTGAACATCCAGGGCGCCGGTCGGCTCGTCGGCCAGCAGATACCGGGGAGAGTTGACGATGGCCCGAGCAATGGCGACGCGCTGCCGCTGCCCTCCGGATAACTGGGATGCCTTATGGCGGCTGAACTCCTGAATTTGCAGCTGCCTCAGGACGTCTTCCGTTTTGCTTTTTGCCTGTTTACCCGATATCCCCGCAAAATGAAGGGGGATCATGATGTTATCTTGTACGGTAAAATCGTCAATAAGACCGTAGTCTTGCAGGACAATCCCCATGGTTTTATTGCGGAAGGCCGCCAAACTTCCCTCGCTGATCTTGGAGAGATGTACATCGTCCACCTGCACGTCCCCGGAGGTGAAGCCGTCAATCCCGCATAGGACGTGCAGCAACGTGGATTTTCCAGCCCCGGATTTTCCCATAACCGCCACCATTTCTCCGTCCTGAATAGTAAGGCTGACGTCCTTCAGCGCGAGGCACTCATTGGGCTTGCCCTTGTTATAATATTTTGTCAGATGCTGTATCCGTATCATGCGGACTCCTCCGTTCAGCGCTCCTTATCGCGCAGAATTTGCATGGGAGAGCGAGCTTTAAGGGCAACAAAGGCCGGAATCAACGCCAAAGCCACGACCAGAAGAAGCATGGCCACGGTGGCCAGTATATTATAGCCGGTGAGCAGAATCTGCATGGAGAACAGCAGATCCTTTATCACCATATACGGCCAGAAAATCAGTGCGGCAGCGGCCACCACGGCAAACATACACAACAGATATGCTAGAATTATCCATGCGCAGTTTCGCCAGCGACAGCCGCAGATATAGTAGACGGAAAACATGGGCAGATATCGCAGGGTATTCAGCACGGTCATGCTGATAATGCCAACCAGAGAAACAGCAGAAAAACAGATAACCACCGACAGGAGGGAAGAACTGTCCGATCTGGTGGTCTCTAGCCCCTCCTGATACAGCTGTGAAAAGGTTTTGACGGAACCGGTCTTTTCCAGCTGCGTGATATTGTACTGCATGTCCGCCTCGGAAATATCCGGCTCAAAAAAAATCATTTGGCAACTCAGGGAAGCAAAAATATAAGGAGCAATCGATTGGATGGCTGATTCCCGTGTAAGAAACAGCGGGGATTGTTTGAATCGGTCGTTATACACAGTAAATAGGTCTAAACAGCTTATACCGCTGCCACTGCTGGAAAAATCCAAATATAAATTTCCTGTATGACTTTTACCTTTAATATCCACCATGCGATATTCTGGAGTATTGGTCCACTGGCTTCCCCGAACCAGCATGCGGCTGGAAGTTACCTTATTTTTGAAAAGATTACTGAGAATGATTACCGGTATGGTTTTACCATCCTCTTGCGCTTTAACCGTTTGCCAGAGTTGCGGTTTAAAAAAGGAAGGCAGTTTGTCTATAAGACAATCGGCATATACGATTGTGTCAATAGGGCTGTCAACATTATCCGGCTGAAAGGCTAGCATATGAATACTGCCAAGGCAATTCACCTTTTTTAGTGTGCTGAAATCAGCTTGGCTTGACAAATTGTTATGAGGCATATCGTTATCTTGATCCACTGGCTCATATTCAAAAATATCGGCAGGCATATAGTATATACCTTGATAATCTATCAAATCCGCAAACATGGTCACCGATTGCATTTGCATGGAATATCTTCCAATCGTCAAATTCAATAACAGTATGCTAATAAAAATCTGCAAAGCCAATATACCGTTTAAAATGCGGTTTTTTTTAAAAATGCGGTATCCATATATCCAAAATTTCATTCCAGCACCATCCTAGCTAATAAGATCCACTGGCCTTTGCGCATTGAAACGCAGTAAAATTGGAGTAAATATCAGGGTTACAAAAACAAGATATAAAAGAAACACAGCGGCATAATCTATAAAAAACAGAGTATAAGAAATGGTGATGTGCAGCGTCGGCAGCCATGGCTCAAGGAGAAAATGATACAACAGACTCGTCAGCAGAAACAGGACACAGGTTATGATGAAAATTTCTGCATAATACATCCAAAAACCTTTCCGCTTGGAGCAGCCGCAGAGGCGATATACGCCATAGGCTTTTCTCCGCTTCGTCAACAGATAGCGATAGAGAAAGGAGACATTCAGCAAGGCCAAAAGGATAATGAACAGAGAAGAAAAGGACGCGTAAAGATTTTTGGATACCGCGCGCATGTCGGGCTCGGAAGGAAGAGATACATGCGCGCCGGGGAACGCTTCGGTTAACTGGCTTTCCATTGCGCGAATTTCCGATTGGTTCAGCATGTGTTTAAACAATATTTGGACGCTGTCAATGGCTTTGTCATTGTTTAGCGAGTAGAACGGCACTTCTGAAAAGGGACGGTCGGAAAACGCCAGAATGCGGTAGTCTTTCCCGCCGATCGGCAGGTGCTGAGCCTCGTGATACTCGTCATAAAGAGAGGCGGCGGCGATGACCAAAGGAGTACCGGCCTTAAAATCCTGTTGCGAGAAATACCGGCCGCCGTATTGAAAAGGTGTACGGGTGTAAGAAGCCAGGATCAATTGCCCTTGTTCGGTGAACATGGTGAAAATCATGTCCATGTCGTCTCTCTTCTGACTTAAGGCGGACAAGGAGCGCTGCACGCTTTCCTTTGTTTGGCCGGTCAAATCGATGGTTGCTACTTGATAAGTTCCTTGCGCGTCGTACCCTTGTGCATTCATGGAAGCAAAAACACTGTATATGTATAATGCAATGGTAAGTGATGCCGCCATGCCTAAAATAAATAGACAAAATACAACTTTATTTTTAATAAATCCATGTAGATTTTTAATAATTAAATTTATCATTATCATTTCCGCCCGTTTCTGTGTACTAAACAGATTCGCCGCCCGCCAATTATATTTTTACAAATGGGATTTACACAAGTTGATCCCAAACGTAAGTCAAATTATAGTTATCTGTATCGGTAGCACAATTGTGATACCATACCGCCCCGATTGCTGACCACAATTTCCCAGGTGATTCGACATATGCGCTTGCAGAGCCAAAATTTTCCTTAGCATTCATATTATTACCGGTTCCGTTTCTAGCAATGACATGAACGGCTTTGGTATTATTTTTAGCAGATGCACTAGCATGAGCGATATCGGCTTTAGTAATACCACCTTTAAGGACCCCGATGCTACCAGTTCCTCTTAAGCGGTTAGAGCCCACGGCATATTCAATGTTAAAATTATGACTCCAAGTCTTATTGCTTAGATACGGGGCGTATGAATATTTCTGCGTGGTTTGTAATGAGTGTTCATAAGTAACCGCCGAAACAGAGAAACTGCATGTAACGACTATAGACACAGCTAAGAGAATACCAACAAATTTTTTAGCCTTCACTTTTCTGCCTCCTTCACTTTATTAATTGACGAGCGGCGAATACAGGCGAATATTAATGATATATTTTGGAATTTAAACCAGATAATAGATTTTACTATATATTATCATTAAAAATTATATTTGTAAATACTTTTTGTTTAATTGTTGTAATAAAAGAGGAGAAAGCCCGCACGGTTTTGCCGATGCGGGCTTTAAACTATGGCTCTTGCCGGACAAGATAGCTGTTGCCCTCGGGATCCTGAAAGGTGAACATGGTGCCGTAGGGCATTTGCTGCAGGCTGCCCACCGCCACGTCGTCGGCCTTCATCTGCTCATAGGTACGTTCCGCGTTGTCGGTACTGAGAATGACGGACGGATGGCCGACGCAGACGGTGGCATTCTGCTGCTGCATCAGCGCCTTGTCGTAAAGGACGAAGCTGGTCGGAGACGCGTCCGACGGCGCCACCTCCAGCCAGCGGACCGGCCCCATGCGGTGATCCGCCCGTTTGACGAAATGGCACTGCTCGGTCCAGAAGCGCAGCGCGGCCTCCGGATCGTGCACATACAGGGTGATTTTACGAATAGCATCCAACATAACAAGATAATCCCCTTTCCTGCGGATAGTGTTTCCGCAGGAAAGGGGATTATCCTTTGACAGCTATTCGGCCGCTTCCTTTTTCGATTTTTCCTTTTTGGTTTCCTTCGGCTCCTCCTGCTTGAGGCAGCTGAGGATACGGGCCGCGGCGGTGCGGCGGGCGTTGGCCTCCACCGCCAGCTCCATGGCCATGCGATAGAGGCTTTCCTCCGACTGATCGGGCATCTCCCGGATGCGTTCCACCACGCCGCCGAGGGCCCGCAGCTCCATAGCGGAAAAATCCGGATACAGGGTTTCCACGCGGTTTTCCGCATCGAGTCCGTGCATAGTTTCCTGGATCTCCGGCAAAGATAATACCGATTTGAGCATGCAGATCATGGTTAGCATGGCCAGGTGATCCCGGGAGTATTTTTTCTGGGAGGGGCGGGGCAGCACGCCGCCTTTGACGTAGTTGTTGATCATACTGGAGGTCAGCAGCCGTTCTTCCCCCACCTGGAACAGCTCGAGCTGCTTGCCCATCAGGGTGATGACCTGATCCATATACAGATCCAGCTCCGGCAGCCGCTCCCAGGGCGTGGGATCGAAATCGTGAACGGCGGCCACCCAGTCGTTGAGTTTTTGAATCGATTCGTCCATTGTCGTTCTGCCTTTCTCAAAGGGTTAAAGGCCGGGGGAATCCCCCGCGGGGCCGCTTACCGGCCTATACAGCTTGCTCCGCATACGGCCGGAATATGACTCAAGTATAACATATTTGTAAATTCCTTGCAAGACGGCAAAATACCACTTGACAAAATGACAAAAATGAAATAAACTAGTTTTATAAACCAGATAACATAATGTTAATAAATTGTTAACGCGATTTTCGACAGGAAGGTTGTGGAGCGGTATGAAGCTCGTTCAGTCCATCGGCGTATGGGGAGACAGTGTGATGAAGGGCGTCGTGTATGACGAGAATAAATCGAAATACACGCTGCTCAGCGAAAATGGGGCGGACAAAGCGTCCCGTAAGCTGGGGCTGCGGCTGTTCAACCGCTCCCGCATGGGATGCACGGTGACCAAAGGGCTGCAGCTGCTCAAGAAGGATCTGCAGCGGCCGGAGGCGGCCTGCGACGCGGCGCTTATCGAGTTCGGGGGCAACGACTGCGATTACGACTGGGCCCAGGTGGCGGCCCATCCGGAGCAGGACCATCAGCCGAAAACGCCCCTGCCCCTGTTTATCGCCCAGCTGCGGGACATGATCGATCTGGTCAGGCAGAAGGGGATGCAGCCGGTGATGATGACGCTGCCGCCCCTGCACGCCCAGCGGTATTTCGATTTCTTCACCCGAAACGGCCTGTCGGGGGACAGCATCCTGCGCTGGCTGGGGGATGTGCAGCATATCTATCGCTGGCATGAGCGGTACAACGCCGCCGTCATGCGGGTGGCGCAGGAATGCGGCTGCCCGCTGGCCGACGTGCGGGACGCGTTTTTGGCCGAGCGGGATTACGGCGATCTGCTGTGCGCCGACGGCATCCATCCCAACGCCAAGGGCCACGCCCTGATGGAAAGCGTGCTGGAAGGGTTCGGCTATTCCTTCCGGCGGGACGGAATCTTGGCGGTATAAGAAGGTTCTTCCTCTTTTTTATCGGTATAGTTAACACGCCTTTTACAGACACTTCTGTAGAAGGCGTGTTTTTTACGTTTTTTAAAGCAAACCTAAATTTCGGTTAACATCCGCCTAACATAGCGGCGGTAAGATGACGACGTACTAAAGGAATGACAAACAACGGAGGAGAACGATGATGAAAAAGATTCTTGGCGTGGTGGCTGCGGCCGCCCTGATTACCACGGTGTTCGCCGGATGCAGTACCGGTGAGGTCGGCGGCACCACCTCGTCCAAAGCCGACGGCTCTTCGGAAACCAAGCTGACCGGCACCCTGACCATGGCGGGCTCCACCTCCATGACCGATGTCTGCACCGCCCTGAACGAAGCGTTTATGAAGAAGAATTCCGGTGTGAAGGTGGTCCTCAACGGCGGCGGCTCCGGCGCGGCCATCACGGCGCTGGGCGACGGCTCCGCCCAGGTGGGCAACCTGTCCCGGGCCGTCAAGGACAGCGAGAACGCGGACGGCAAATACGAGGCCATCACCATCGCCCTGGACGGCATCGCCGTGGTGGTGGGCAAGGACAACGCGGTTGCCGACCTGACCACCGAGCAGCTGGCGAAAATCTTCAAGAAGGAGATCACCAACTGGAAGGACGTGGGCGGCAAGGATGCGGCCATCAGCGTCATCGGCCGGGAATCCGGCTCCGGCACCCGGGACGGGTTCGAGGACATCGTCAAGGTCAAGGACGCCTGCCAGTATGACGTCACTCTCAACAGCACCGGCGCGGTGGTCTCCAAGGTCATGTCCGACGCGAACGCCATCGGCTATGTGTCCTACTCCGCGGTCAGCGATGAAATCAAAGCCCTGAAGGTCGGCGGCGTGGAAATCAACGACGACAATATCGCGGACAAATCCTATGCACTCCAGCGGCCCTTCGTCCATGCGTATCTGAAAAACACCGACAATGAGCTGGTGCAGGCGTATCTGCAGTTCCTGCAGACCGACGAGGCCCAGAACATCATGAAGAAGGATAAGCTGATTCCGCAGGAATTCTGGAAATAAAAACGCACGGCGATAACAGCGCCGACAGCAAGTCTCGCCGCGGGGAGGAATCCCTGCGGCGGGACTTGCGGCGGATGGAAAGGCATGGTCAAACGTATGGAAGCGACAATTCCAAAACCTGCGGTCCGGCAGGCGATGAGCAATGAGGACGCCCGACGCCGCCGGCTGCTGCAGCGCCGGGTGTGCGCTGTCGTGCTGGCGGGCGTCTCGGCGCTGCTGATCGCGCTGTTCTTCCTGCCCTATGTGACCTTTGAACTCAGCAAGGTGACCTACCAGTTCACCTCGCTGCAGCTGGTCACCAGCTTCATGACCGTGAAAGGCACGGCGGTCTCCATGTCCCTGATCACCAAGGCGGCGGCTGTGCTGCCTCTGCTGCTGGCGGCGGCAGGGGGCGTTCTGATATGGCTGCGCAAGCCGGTGGCGGCGGCGGTCTGCTACATCCTCGTCGCCCTGTGCGCCCTGACGGCCATGATGTCGATTAACGCCATGTCCAGCCAGTTCGTGGATATCGGGGTGGGCAGCATTCATATCGGCTTTCACTTCCCCCTGGCCGTCCAGCTGGGGGCGGGGATCCTGGCCGCCATGCTGGCCATGTGGACAAAAGGCGGGGAAAAGCTGGCCGAATCGGTGTTTCTGGTGTTCGCCTGCATGTCGGTGGGGTCGGTGGCCATCATCACCATCTACATGATCACCGTGGGCGCGCCGGCCATCGGGGAAATCGGGCTGGGGAATTTCCTGTTCGGCACCGAATGGAGCCCCGGAGCCGGCAAATACGGCATCTGGCACATGATCCTGGCCTCCTTCGCCGGGATGTTCGGCGCGATTGTTATCGGGGTGCCCATCGGCCTGCTGACCGCCGTGTTCCTGGCCGAGCTGGCGCCCCGCCGGCTGGCCAATCTGGTGCGTCCGGCCATTGAGCTGCTGGCCGGTATTCCGTCGGTCATCTACGGCTTTTTCGGTATGATGGTGCTGGTGCCTTTCCTGCGCCGCGTTTTTCCCGGCACGGTGGGGGACAGCCTGCTGGCCATGATTCTCATCCTGGCGGTGATGGTGCTTCCCACCATCATCAGCGTGTCGGAAACCGCCCTGCGGGCCGTGCCGGTCGCGTATAAAGAGGCGTCCCTGGCCCTCGGCAACACCCATATCGGCACCATTTTCAAGGTGATGGTGCCGGCGGCGAAATCGGGTATCCTGGCCGGGGTGATCCTCGGGGTGGGCCGTGCCATCGGCGAGGCCATGGCGGTGGTCATGGTCTGCGGAAACATGGCGAATTTCCCCAAGCTTTTGGGCACCGTGCGCCCTCTGACCACCGGCATCGTGCTGGAGATGGGCTATTCCTCCGGCCTGCACCGGCAGGCGCTTTTCAGCATCGGTCTGGTGCTGTTTGTCTTTATTATGATCGTCAACATTTCCTTTACCATAGTTTCCAGGCGGGGGGTGAAAATCGATGGCAAAGAGTGAGACGGGCGGGACGCTGTCCCTGTACCGCAAAACGCGCCGGCCGGGCGACAAGGCGCTGGCCTTCTGCATCTATCTGGCGGCGGCGCTGACGGTCTGTATCCTGGTGGGCATTATCGGATACATTCTGGTCAAGGGCGTGCCTCACATCTCCTGGTCCTTCCTGTCCACCTCCTTTTCGGCGCTGGACGAGGGGCGAAACGGGATTCTGCCCATGATCATCAACACCCTGTATATCGTGGTGATCACCCTGCTCATCGTCACCCCCATCGGCATCGCCTCCGCCATCTATCTGACCCAGTACGCCCGGCAGGGCAAGCTGGTGAAAACCATCCGCTTCACCACGGAGGTGCTCTCCGGCGTGCCCTCCATCGTGTTCGGCCTGTTCGGCTACACGGTGTTCTGCGTGATGATGGGCATGGGTTACTCGATACTGGCCGGCTGTCTGACCATGACCATCTGCATCCTGCCCACCATCGTGCGTACCACCGAGGAATCCCTGCTGGCCGTTCCCGAAAGCTACAAGGAGGGCGCCCTGGCGCTGGGAGCGGGGAAGACGCGGGTGGTGCTGGGCATGGTGCTCCCCTGCGCCATGCCGGGCATCCTGACGGCTGTCATCCTGGGCATGGGCCGCATCGTCGGCGAGTCGGCCGCCCTGCTGTTTACCTCGGGCATCGCCACCAACATGCCGGACGGCGTGCTGTCTCACGTGATGAGCAGCGGACGCACCCTGACGCTTCACCTCTACCAAACCGCCACCGAGGCCACCGATCCCGCGGCGTTCCAGATAGCCTACGCCACGGCGGCGGTGCTGCTGATTCTGGTGTTCATACTCAACCGGCTGGCAGGCCTTCTGTCCCGGGTACTCAGGAAAGGATAAGCCGCCTATGAAAACGAAAATCGCGCTGGACAGCCTGCATCTCTTTTACGGGAATTTCCAGGCGCTCAAGGGCATCACCATGGATATTGCCGAGAACCAAATCACCGCGTTCATCGGCCCCTCCGGCTGCGGCAAGTCCACCTGCATCAAAACCCTCAACCGGATGAACGATCTGGTGGCGGGCTGCCGGATCACCGGCAAGGTGAGCATCGACGGGGAGGACATCTACGATCCCCGCACCGACGTCACCCTGCTGCGCAAGCGGGCGGGCATGGTGTTCCAGAAGCCCAACCCCTTCCCCATGAGCATCTACGACAACATCGCCTACGGGCCCCGGGTGCACGGGGTGCGGAATAAGCGTCAGCTCGATGAGGTGGTGGAAAAATCCCTGCGGGGCGCGGCCCTGTGGGATGAGGTGAAGGATCGATTGAAAAGCTCGGCCCTGGGCATGTCCGGCGGGCAGCAGCAGCGGCTGTGCATCGCGAGGGCCTTGGCCGTGGAGCCGGACATCCTGCTCATGGACGAGCCGACCTCCGCTCTGGACCCGATTTCCACCCTGAAGGTCGAGGATCTCATGCAGGAGCTGAAAAAATCCTACACGGTGGTCATCGTCACCCACAACATGCAGCAGGCCGGCCGCATCGCGGATAAAACCGCCTTTTTTCTGATGGGCGAGCTGGTGGAGTTCGACGACACCGTGACCATGTTCAACACCCCCCGGGACAAGCGCACCGAGGATTACATCACCGGCCGGTTCGGCTGACAGAGGAAAGGACGATTCAACCCATGCCGAGAAATGTATTCGACGAGGAGCTGGCGCGGCTGAACGCCGATCTGGCCGAGATGGGCCGGCGCATCGACAGCATCATGCAGGGCACCATCCGCACCCTGAAAAATATGGACGTGGCCATGGCCAAGAGCATTTTTCAGAAGGACGTCGAGATCAACACCATGGAAAAAAGCATCGAGCAGAGCTGTATGAACCTGCTGGCCCTGCAGCAGCCCCTGGCCCGGGATCTGCGGGTGATCACCGCCACCCTGAAGGTCATTACCGACATGGAGCGGATTTCCGACCAGTGCGCGGACATCTGCGAAATTCTCGCCACGGTGGCGGGAATATCGGTCATGAATACCTCCCCGCGGATGATTCAGATGTTCGAGAAGGCCCGGGAAATGGTCGCCGGGGCGGTGGATGCCTATATCCGCCGAGACAGTGGGGCGGCCGCGGCCATCTGCGAAGCGGACGATGAAGTCGACGCCCTGTTTTCTTCCACGGTGCTGGAGTTGTGCAGCCAGATTTCCCGGGACAGCGCCGCCGTGCCGGAGCATGTGGATTTCATGTTCATCGCCAAATATATCGAACGCATGGCGGATCACGCCACCAATATCGCGGAATGGGCGATTTTCATCGACACCGGCGTGCATCCCAACCTCAACGATACCCAGGCCGGCAAGTAACCGGTAGACAAGGGCGATGATTGCCGGTATAATGGAAAAACAAGGGCGTCCGTCCCGGGGACGGACGATGGAAAGGCTGGTCGAACCTATGGCATTGGTCTATATCGTGGACGATGAACCCCACATCCGGCGGCTGGCGGCCATCGGGCTGAAGGATGCCGGCTTCGAAACGGCGGAATTTTCCGACGGGTCGGTTCTGCTTCACGCGGTGCAGCAAAAGCAGCCCGACGCCGTGCTGCTGGACTGGATGATGCCGGGGCAGGACGGTCTCGCGGTGCTGCGCGCCATGCGGGAGAATTCGGTCACCCGGCCGATCCCGATTATCATGATGACCGCCCGGGCCGACGAGGTGGATCGGGTGCTTGGGCTGGAGCTGGGAGCGGACGATTACGTCACCAAGCCGTTCAGCGTCAAGGAGCTGGCCGCCCGGGTGCGGGCCGTCATCCGGCGGCAGGAATACCTGGCCGCGCCGGACAGCCAGACGCTGACCGTCTGCGGTATCTCCATCGACGCGTCCCGCCGCCATGTTCTTAAGAACGGGGAACCGGTGGAACTGACCCAGCGGGAGTTCGATCTGCTGTACACCCTGATGAAAACCCCCGGACGGGTCTACACCCGGGAGATGCTGCTGGACACCGTATGGAAGGTGGACTTTTTCGGTGACACCCGGACGGTGGACGTGCATGTCCGGTATCTGCGGCAGAAGCTGGAGGACGAACCGGATCACCCCAAACGGATTCTCACGGTGCGGGGCGTCGGCTACCGCTTCGCCGAGGAAGAATCCTGATGCCCCGCCCCCGACGCACTGCGCCCGGGGGCCTGTTTGTTTGAAGGAGGGAAATTGGCATGCGCAAGCGGTTTTTCCGGGCCGCCACCCTGTCCATCGCCGTGGGACTGGTCATCGCTTTCCTGTTCGCCGTGCCGCTGATGGAGCAGATTTATACCGATGAAACCCAGCAGAGACTGGAAACCGCCCTGTCCCTGGCCGAGGGCTATGCGACGGCGGACGGCTATCAGGCGCTGGCCGAGCGAGTCGGCAGCCGGGCGGAGGGGCTGCGGTTTTCAGTCATCGGGCTGGACGGCGCCGTGCTGGGGGACAGCATGGCCGATCCCGCCCGGATGGGCAATCACAGCGAGCGGCCGGAGGTTTCTCACGCCCTGGCCACGGGAGCCGGCCGGGATATCCGGAGAAGCGAGACCACCGGCGAGCGGCAGATGTACGTGGCCCGGAAGGTGACCGCCGGCAGCGGGGAGACGATGATTTACCGCACCGCCCTGCCGCTGACCCAGTTCGGCAACGTGCCGCTGATGCTGTGGGGCTGCGCGGCCATCGGCATCTTCATGGGGCTGATTGTGGCGCTGTTCAGTGCCAATTATTCCGCCGGCCGGGTGGTGGAACCGCTGCAGGAGCTGACCAAAGCCGCCCGATCCATCTCGGCGGGGGACATCCCCGTCCGGGTGGAGAACGCCCCGGACGAAATGGGCGAGCTGTCCGGCGCTTTTAACCGCATGTCGGAACGGCTGGCCGCCGCCTATCAAAAGCTGGAGCAGAGCAACAGCCAGCTCGCCGGCATCCTGCAGGGGATGAACGACGGGGTCGTGGCCGTGGACGGGCAGGGGCGCATCGCCCTGATGACCGATCGGGCTCGGGAGCTGCTGGGCTCCTATGCCGGCGTTTCCCGCCGCCTGGCCGACTGCGGCACCCATTATCTGGCTGTGCAGGCCATGCTGGATAGGGTGATGGCCGGGGAGAAGCCGTTCACCGAAACCCTGACCCTGGCGGCCCCGACCGAGCGGATACTGGAAATTTACGCCGCCCGGGTGGAAGGAGACGCCTCCGGTGGAGCGCTGGCGGTGATTTCCGACGTGACCCGGCTGCGTAAGCTGGAGATCATGCGCAGCGAGTTTGTGGCCAATGTCACCCACGAGCTGAAGACGCCGCTGACCTCCATCCGCGGGTACATCGAGCTGCTCAAATCGGAGGAGCGGGATCGGCAGACCGCCCTGTCCTTCTATGAAATCATCGAAATCGAGGCGGAGCGGCTGCAGAAGCTGACCGACGATTTGCTGCAGCTGTCCGACATCGAGCATGGCGGCGGCGAGGCGGAGGTCGTCCCCGTCCCTCTGGAGGAGGTGGTGGATCGAGTGATCGCCACCCTGCGGCCCGAGGCGGAAGCCCGGAACATCGCCCTGCATCCCTTCATCGAGCCGGGGCTCCAGGTCTGCGCCCAGTCCGGCCGGCTGTATCAGCTGATCAAAAACCTGATGGAAAACGCCGTGAAATACAACCGGGACGGCGGGGCCGTCAACCTGTCCGCCGCTGTGGAGCGGGGGGTGGCGGTTATCCGGGTGCACGACACCGGCATCGGTATTCCGCCGGAGCACCTGGAACGGATTTTTGAACGGTTCTACCGGGTGGACAAGGGCCGCTCTCGGGAGCTGGGGGGCACCGGGCTTGGGCTGTCCATCGTCAAACATATCGTCAGCCTCTACGGCGGCGACGTGAGGGTGGACAGCGCTGTCGGCGTCGGCACCACCTTCACGGTCCGTCTGCCCTGCCGGTAAACGGCGTCACGCAGGCCCCGGATCCCGCGGCTGCAGGGAACCGGGGCCTTTTTGCCGGAATTTCCTCCAAACTGGGGAGGCGGGCCGCTGGAAATTGCACAATTGCGCTATACACCTTGCAAAACGGCGAATGGTGCGGTATAATAACCTCACGCCGTAAGCGGAAATCCAAGATTTCCGACGGCTGGGAGAACATTGAACCACTCCGGAACGGACAAAGCCGTTCCGGACTAAGGAGGGCGGCGCTCCGCGCGCCGCTTTGTGGTATAATACAAAAAATGAGGCCGGCCGCTTGAAAACGCCAATTGGCTCTTGCAATCCCCCGGTCTCTTCGCGTATAATAAAAGAACCGATGCCGCGCGGCCGGAGGGGCGGCGCGCAACAGAAGATTTGGAGGGTATTGTATGAAAAAAACGAAGCTTTTATCGTTTGTTTTGGCGGCAGCCATGCTGGCGATCCCGTTGGCCGGTTGCTCCCAGGACGAGGGCGCCGACGGCGGCAAGGAGACAATCAAAATCGGCGGCCTGGCGCCTCTGAGCGGCGATGTGTCCCAGTATGGCGTCGCCGTGAACAACGCGGTGAAGATGGCTGTGGAGGACATCAATGCCAAGGGCGGCATTCTCGGCGGCCGTAAAATCGAGTACATTGTCACCGACGAGAAGGGCGATTCTACCGAAGCGGTCAATGCGTACAACGCCCTGATGGATCAGGAAATCGTGGCCCTCATCGGCGACGTAACCTCCAAGCCCTGCAAGGCCGTGGCGGCCAAGGCGGCGGCGGACAATATGCCTATGCTGACCCCCTCCGGCACCGACGCCGATATCACCAAGGCCGGGAAAAACGTGTTCCGCGCCTGCTTCATCGATCCGTATCAGGGCCAGCTGATGGCCAACTACGCGGCCAAAAAGCTGAACGCCAAGACCGCCGCCATCCTGTACGACAGCGGCGATCCTTATTCCACCGGCATTGCCGATGCTTTTGAGGAAGCGGCCAAAAAGGAAGGCATGGAAGTCACCAACAAGGAGGGCTATGCCTCCAAGAGCACCGACTTCAAGACCCAGCTCACCAAAATCAAGGGCAAAAACCCCGACGTGCTGCTGATCCCCGTGTATTACGGCGACGTGGCGCTGATTGTCGACCAGATTCAGCAGCAGGGCATCACCTCCAAGCTGCTGGGTGCCGACGGCTGGGACGGCGTGGCCAGCGAGGTGGCCAAGAAATCCGACGATATCAAAAAGCTGCTGAACAACGCCTATTTCTGCAGCCAGTATTCGGCTTCTTCCACAGATCCGGATCTCCAGGCGTTTTTGACCAAGTATAAAGAGAAAAACGGCAAGGAAGCCAACATGTTCGCCGTTCTGGGCTACGACTCCATGCAGATCATGGCCGCGGCCATCGATAAGGCCGGCTCCACCGATTCGGACAAAATCATCGAGGCGCTGAAGGCCACCGAGTACAAGGGCCTGACCGGCACCACGAAATTCGACGATCAGCGCAACCCGGTGCGGGAAGCGGTTATCACCAGCTTTGATAACGGCGCCTATAAGGTGATTGAAAGCTATTCGATGCAGTAACGGCAGGAAACCGCCAAACGGAAGGGTCTTTTGCACAATGCGAATATACGAGAGACCGAGAAAAAGCGCGGTTTTGCGTCTGCAAAGGCGCAAAATACGGACCATGCTCCATGTGCCCACCGGCATAACGCTCGCGTTATGCCCGCGGTTTTTCAGGGGTGCTGCAAAATTTGTTGTTTTGCAGCACCCCCTTTCCGGTTGTATAGGGGCGGCGAGTATGATTGGAAGTTGGAAGGTGCGGCAATGAATTTTATCACACAGTTGCTAAACGGCCTGGGATTGGGCAGTATATACGCGCTGGTGGCATTGGGATACAGCATGGTGTACGGCATCGTACAGCTGATAAACTTTGCCCATGGCGACATCATCATGGTGGGCGGCTATATGGTCTACCTGGCCATGGCGACGGCGGGACTGCCCATTTGGCTGGCCCTTCCCTTCTCCATCCTGGTCTGTGCGCTGGCGGGGCTCATCATTCAGCGAGTGGCCTACCGCCGGCTGCTGGTACATAACGCGGCGCGGATCTCCCTGCTGATTACCGCCCTGGGGGTCAGCATTTTCCTGCAGAATCTGTTTATGCTGCTCTTTACCCCCGACCCCAAGACCATGCCCACCCTGTTCGGCGCACGGCCGGTGGATTTCGGCGGCATCACCTTGACGTCGGACACCCTGATCAACATCGTGGTGTCGGTGCTGCTGATGGTCGGGCTGCAGCTGCTGGTCCGCAAGACCAAAATCGGCAAGGCCATGCAGGCCACCTCCGAGGACACCGGCGCGGCCAAGCTGATGGGCATCAACACCAATTCTGTGGTGGCCTTCACCTTTGCCATCGGCTCCGCCCTGGCGGCGGTGGGCGCCATTCTGTACTGCAACTCCTACCCGCAGATTAAGCCCGACATGGGCAACCTGCTGGGGTTGAAGGCCTTCGTGGCCGCGGTTCTGGGCGGCATCGGCTCCATTCCGGGCGCCATGCTGGGCGGCTACGTGCTGGGCGTGGTGGAGAGCCTGACCAAGGCGTATATCAGCACGACCATCACCGATGCGGTGGTGTTCGCGATTCTTATCCTGGTTCTCCTGGTCAAGCCCACCGGCCTGCTGGGCAAAAACAGAAAGGAGAAGGTGTGAGCATGGGACGTTTGACAAAGAAAAGAACCGGCGCGTTCTATCTGACCAACCTTCTTCTCACGGTCGTCCTGTTCGTTGTCTTGTACCTCCTGATCGACGGGAAGGTGCTCACCGGACGGTACACCACTCTGATTACCCTGGTGTGCGTGAATGTGATCCTGGCGGTCAGCCTCAACCTGGTGACCGGTATCCTGGGCCAGCTGGTGCTGGGCCACGCCGGCTTCATGCTGGTGGGGGCCTACGCCTCCGCGCTCTTTACCAAAAACGTCGGCATGGCCCTGCCGATTTCCTTCCCGATCTCCCTGGTGCTGGCCGGCCTGCTGGCCGCCCTGTTCGGCGTAATCATCGGCATCCCGGCCCTGCGGCTGCGGGGGGATTACCTGGCTATCATCACCCTGGGCTTCGGGGAAATCATTCGGGTGCTGGCCAACGCCGATTTCCTCAAGCCCATCACCAACGGCGCCATGGGCTTGGGCGACATCCCCACCCTGTACAACCGCCGCACCAGCCCCGCCGGCCTGTTCGTTTACGCCTTTATCATTATGGTCCTGGTGATCGTGATCAACTTCTCCTTTGGCCGGTCCCGCCATGGCCGGGCGGTCATCGCCATCCGGGAGGATGAGATCGCCGCCGAATCCGCGGGGGTCAACACCACGTACTACAAGCTGTTCGCCTTTGTGCTGGCCGCTTTTATCGCCGGGGTGGCCGGCGGACTCTACGCCAACCAAATCCAGGTTATCGATCCCGCCAAGTTCGATTTCAACCGCTCGGTGGAAATCCTCATCATGGTGGTGCTCGGCGGCATGGGCTCCATCACCGGCTCGATTATTTCCGCCACGGTGCTGACCGTGCTGCCGGAAATGCTGCGCGGCTTTGATGAATACCGGATGCTGCTGTACTCGATCATTCTCATCGCGGTGATGCTGTTCAAGCCTTCCGGTCTGCTAGGACGGTATGAAATTTCGGTTCCCGGCCTGTTCATGAAGCTGTGGAACAAGCTGAAGCATCCGAAGCAGAAAACGACAGGGGAGGCGTAACGCATGCCGCTATTGGAAACCAAGGATTTAGGTATCGCCTTCGGCGGCCTGCAGGCGCTGGACGATGTATACATCACGGTGGATGAAAAGGAAATCGTGGGGCTGATCGGCCCCAACGGCGCGGGAAAAACCACGGTGTTCAACCTGCTGACCGGCGTCTATACGCCCACCAAGGGGGCCATCCGCTTCGAGGGCAAAAGCATCCTGGGCCGCAAGCCGTATCAAATCAACCGCTTAGGCATCGCCCGGACCTTTCAGAACATCCGGCTGTTCAAAAACATGACTGTGATGGACAACATCAAGGTGGCCATGAACCAAAACATGCGCTACACGGTGGCGGAGGGGATATTCCGCCTGCCCCGGTACTGGAAGGAAGAAAAAAAGGTCGAGGGAAAAGCGCGGGAGCTTCTCCAGATTTTCGGCATGGAGGACACGGCGGACCAAATGGCCGCCAACCTGCCCTACGGCCAGCAGCGCAAGCTGGAGATCCTGCGGGCTCTGGCCTCCAAGCCCAAGCTGCTCCTGCTCGACGAGCCGGCCGCCGGCATGAACCCCACCGAAACCCACGATTTGATGGAAACCATCCGGGAAATCCGGGACATGTTCGGCGTGGGCATTCTGCTCATCGAGCACGATATGTCGCTGGTCATGGGTGTGTGCGAGCGGATTTACGTGCTGGACTACGGTACTCTCATCGCCAGCGGCACGCCGGAGGAAATCCGCTCCGACGAAAAAGTTATCAAGGCCTATCTGGGCGGTTAAGGAGGAAGCCGTATGCTTAACGTCACCGACATCAACGTCTACTACGGCGCCATCCACGCGCTCAAGGGCTTGTCCTTTCATGTGGAGGAGGGGGAAATCGTCTCTCTCATCGGGGCCAATGGCGCCGGAAAAACCACCACCATGCAGACCATTTCCGGCCTGCTGCGCTCCAAAACCGGCGACATCACCTTCATGGAGTCCAGCATTTTCAAGACAGAACCCCATAAGATTGTCGCGCTGGGCTTGGCGCAGGTGCCGGAGGGCCGCCGCATTTTCGGCAGCCTGACGGTGCAGGAAAACCTGGAGATGGGCGCTTACATCCGTTCCGGCAAGGAGAGCACCGCCATTGCGGAGGATCTGGAAAAGGTTTTTGTCCGCTTTCCCCGGCTGAAGGAGCGGCGCAAGCAGGTGGCCGGCACCCTATCGGGGGGCGAGCAGCAGATGCTGGCCATCGGGCGGGCCCTGATGTCCCGGCCGAAAATGCTGCTGCTGGACGAGCCGTCCATGGGCCTGGCCCCCATCATGGTGCAGGAGATTTTCAACTGCATCACCGAGGTCAATAAAGAAGGCACCACCGTGCTGCTGGTGGAGCAAAACGCCAAAATGGCGCTGTCCATTTCCAACCGCGCCTATGTGCTGGAAACGGGCGGCATCTATCTGGAAGGCGACGCCGCCGGGCTGCTGGACAACGAACAGGTCAAGCAGGCCTACCTCGGCGCATAAGTCTCTGCAAACCGACAAAAACCCGCTTCCCTTTTCGGAAGCGGGTTTTACCATGACACCATGAAAGGCCTGACCTGTCGTATGAGCGATTCCACGCCGCGCCGCGCCCTGTTTGTTCAGGGCCTGCGCTATGGGCTGCCGATTTTGCTGGGATACGTGCCCGTTTCCTTTGCCTTCGCCGTCACCGCGGTGGGCAGCGGGCTCCCCTGGTATCTGGTGCTGGCCATCTCCATGACCAACTTCACCTCCGCCGGGCAAGCCGCCGGTTCCGGCCTGCTGGCCGCCGGGGGCCCCCTGCCGGAAATCGGCGTGACGGTGTTCGTTATCAATATCCGCTATATGCTCATGTCCCTGTCTCTGTCTCAGCGGTTGGAGGGGATGTCCCTGGGCAAGCGGCTGCTGGTGGCCAACGGGGTGACGGATGAGATTTTTTTCCTCGCCATGCAGAAGCCGGGCAATCGCCTGTCCGGCTGGTTTTTCACTGGCCTGGCCCTGGGGCCGTATGCCGGCTGGGTGGGCGGAACGCTGGCCGGCGCGCTGGCCGGCGCCGTGCTGCCTGCTTCCCTGACCTCCGCGCTGGGCGTGGCGCTGTACGCCATGTTTATCGCCATCGTTATTCCCACCGTGCGGGATTCCTCCCGGGTGGCCCTGGTGGTGGCCCTGGCGGTGCTGCTGTCCTGCCTGTTCCATTACGTGCCGGGCCTGAACGCCGTGCCCTCCGGCTGGGCGCTGATTCTCGCGGCGGTGACCGCTTCGGCGGTGGGAGCCTGGCGCTTTCCCCACGTCGAGCCGCAAGGGGGTGCCGCCTCGTGAGCACGCCTGTGTATTATGCCCTCGGCGTCCTGGTTATGGCCGTGGTGACGTATATTCCCCGGGTGCTTCCCCTGTCGCTGATGCGCCGCCGGGTGGAGAGCCGGTTCTTGCAGTCCTTTCTGTATTACATGCCCTACGCCGTGCTGGGCGCCATGACCTTCCCTGCGATTTTGGAGGCGACGGCCACCCCTTGGTCGGCGGCGGTGGGGATGGCGGTGGCCCTCATCCTCGCCTATCTGCGGCTGAATCTGCTGCCGGTGGCCCTGGCCTCCACCGCGAGCGTCTTTGTGGTGGAGTGGGCTATGGGGCTTTACCGGTAGTGTGGAACAGGCCGCCCGCCGTCCCTGCCAAAAGGGCGGCCAGCAATAAGGCTCCGCCCGTCGCCCAGTATACCCGATCGTAGGCGGTGAAGCGGCCGGATACGTTGACAATGCCCCGGACGAGACAGCCGAAAATCAGCGCGGCGATGCCGGAGTTCCAGAGGTTGAAGGCGGACCGGTTCAGCCGCTCCGCCCGGCCTGCCAGCAGCAGCCCGAGAGACGGCGCCATCCCTCCCGCCAGAGGGAGGAGCCACATCCAAGCGAGAAACGGGGAGTCCTCCCCGTAGCTAAACCGGGCATAGATTCCATGAAACGCGATGCACAGCAGGGTGACCAGCAGATAGACGGCGGCTGCGAGAAGCAGCCGCCTGTTTTTATGCCCGCCCGATATATACAATGTCGCTCACCGCCCTTTCGGAAATGGTGCGGCCGTTGGTGGTGGGGTTGTTCAGCACCCGGCCGTTGAAATACAGGGTGGAGGAACCGCCGCCGTCCAGGTTGTAGGCGGTGGCGCAGCCCGCCTCCCGCATGACCCGTGCCAGATCGGCCAGCGTCAGCCCCACGCTGTCGGCGGTGCGCCCGTCGGATACGGCTAAGACGATATGCAGCGGGTCGATGAAGCCGATGGCGGTGCGGGGGTTGCTCGAAATGGCTTTCCCCACTTCCTCGCCCTCGGTCACCGCCACCTCACCGTTTTGCACCAGCACCGGCCCGAAAGCGAACAGCTGCACAACGCCGCTGTCCAGCAGTTCCTGGGCGGTCACTTCCGCTTCCCGGATGATGCCGCAGGTGCCGTCGGCGTAGATGACCAAATCGCCGTTCTCGCTGTCCGCGCGTACTGTGTCCCGGTAAAGCACGCCGTTTTTGATGACATATCCCCGGGAGTTGGCGCCGTAGTAATCGCCGTTCACCGCCAGAATGGCCTGATTGGCCGCCGCCATGGCCGATACCTTTTGGGTGACGTTGGTGCCGAAGGTGCTATGGGCCAGCGCGGTCTTCAGGCTGGCGGCGCTTTGCAGCCGGATATCCGCCAGATACACGGTGGTGTTTTCCACCCGCCGGGTCTGCATGGTGATGGATACCGCCCCGTCGGTATAGGAGTCCTCGGTTATCACCGCAGCGGCTGTAGGGTTCCCCTCGGATGTTTCGCCCGATTCCGCTGGAGAAGCGGCCGTCTCACCCGTTTCCTTTTGGGACGCGTCGGGCGATACGGCGCTTAGGGGATGGGGGATAACAAAGACGTCCAGCAGTGCGTAAGCGGTGAAGGCCAGCAGGCACAGGGTGAATAGCCCCGCGTATACGAACGGCTTGCGGAAAAAGCCCATGAGAGATCCTCCTTGTTTAGGATGCTCTCAGTATACCGCCAGCTTGTGTGCGGCGGTTGTCGGTTTGTTGAAAATCCGGTGAACATCAAAAATCCCCCGGCGAGCCATAGGCCCGCCGGGGGATTCCGTGTGGTTATACTCAGTTGCAGATGGTGCGTTCGGTCTCTTTGTCGAACAGGTGAATCTTGGTGTTCTCCAAAGCGATCTCAATAGTATCGCCAGGACGGGCTGTGGTGGTGGGCTCGACGCGGGCGGTGAAGCTGTGGCCTTCCACGTTCACGAACAGGAAGGTCTCGGCGCCCATCAACTCGGTGACTTCCACTTCCGCCTGCACCTTGCAGTCGGAGAACTCTTCGAGCAGACGGGGTTCGTCGTGGACGTCCTCAGGACGGATGCCCATGATGAGCTCTTTATCCACATACTCTTCCAGCACGCCCTTGACATTCTTATTCTCAGGCAGCGGAATCTGATACTTCTTGCCGCGGGTGGTCTTGGTATCCTCGGAGCCGAACTCCACGAAGAACTTGCCGTCCTTCTTGATCAGCTTGGACTCGATGAAGTTCATCTGCGGGCTGCCGATAAAGCCGGCGACGAACATGTTGCAGGGCGAATCGTACAGGGTCTGAGGAGTCTCCACCTGCTGGATAAAGCCGTCCTTCATAACCACGATGCGGTCAGCCATGGTCATAGCTTCCGTCTGGTCATGGGTAACGTAAATAAAGGTGGTGCCCAGCTTCTTATGCAGCTTGGACAGCTCGGTTCTCATCTGCGCACGCAGCTTAGCGTCCAGGTTGGACAGCGGTTCGTCGAGCAGGAAGACCTTCGGCTCACGCACAATGGCACGGCCCAGGGCGACACGCTGACGCTGACCGCCGGACAGAGCCTTCGGCTTCCGGTCGAGCAGGTGGGCGATATCCAGAATACGCGCGGCTTCTTCCACGCGGCGCTTGATTTCATCCTTCGGGGTCTTGCGGAGCTTCAGACCGAACGCCATGTTCTCAAACACGGTCATGTGGGGATACAGGGCGTAGTTCTGGAACACCATCGCGATATCGCGATCCTTGGGGGCCACATCGTTGACCAGCTTGTCGCCGATGTACAGCTCGCCGTCGGAAATCTCTTCCAGACCGGCGATCATACGCAGGGTGGTGGATTTACCGCAGCCGGAAGGTCCGACCATGATGATGAATTCCTTGTCCTTGATTTCCAGATTGAAATCGGAAACCGCCGTGACGCCACCCGGATATTTCTTGTAAATGCTTTTGAGGGACAAACTAGCCATACCAAAACCTCCATAACTCTACATGGACCGGCGCAGCCAGCCCTTTTCATGAACAAGTCTTACTGTTTATACTATATCAGAATTCCCCGTATATAACCATTCTTTTAATCCACAAACTTTTAAAAACTGCTTTATCTAAAATATCTAAGGACAAAATCCACAAAAAAATACCACCTAAAAAAAGACCGAAGCGGTTTCCTCGGGGGTCAGTTCTCGACATTTTTCCTCCGGCAGAGAAGGATCCAAAACCAGCCCGCCGATGGCGTACCGCTTCAACCACAAGACCTTGCGGCCTACCGCCTCGAACATCCGCTTTATCTGGTGGTACTTGCCCTCGCAGATTTCTACCTCCACCAGCGGCCGGTCGCCGGCCCGCAGAATGGTCAACTTTGCCGGCAGGCAGCGGGTGCCGTCCTCGAGGCTTGTCCCTTCGTGAAACAGCGCCACATGCCTATCGTCCGCCGGCCCGTCCAACACCGCCTGATAGCGCTTGAAAATCGCCTTTTTAGGGGAGAGCATCCGATGGGCGTAATCGCCGTCGTCGGTGAGAAGCACCAGCCCGTGGGTGTCCTTGTCCAGCCGCCCCGCCGGGAACATCCCCCGCCGCCTCAAGGCGGGGGGGAGTAAATCCACCACCGTCGCCGCTTTGGGATCCCGGGACACGCACAGGATGCCCGCCGGCTTGTTGAGCATGACATACAGGTGCTTTTTATAACCGAGCGGCCGGCCGCCGACAGTCAAGGCCTGCCTTTCGGGATCGCACTTCGCGCTCGGATCCCGCACCGCCGCGCCGTCCACCGTCACCCCGCCGCCGCGTATCAGCTTTTGCACCCCGCTGCGGGTCCCCAGCCCCTGGGATGCCAGCAGCTTATCCAGCCGTTCCATACGTCACCGCCCCTGAAGAATCGTTGTGGGATTTCCTCCAGTATACCACGGGACGGCGCAAAAGAAAAGAGAATCAGCTCCCCAGCTTGGTCAGGCCGTGCATGAACCCGTCCAGCGCCGTGGAAGAAACGTCACCGCCCACAATCTTATCCTTATATATATAGAGGTGGGCCAGCACTCCCTCCTCTCCGGGGTAGTTGAGCACCGTGTAGGTCCAGCATTTCACCCGTTTGCCGTGATAGGGTTCCAGGTCCATGCCCGCCGTCTTCTGCAGGTCGTTGTACTGGGTGAACACCTCGTCGAATTCGTCGGGAATCAGCACTTCCCGCACCTCCACGCTCTGCGGCGTCACCTCGTAGCCCAGATCCCGCAGAAAGCCGATCCGCTCGGTATCGTCCGCCGCGGCGACCGGGCTGAAGGTCTGGGCGGAGGTTTCGCCTCCCGGCCAGGCAATGACCACAATCAAGATGGCGATGAGCATCACCACGCATACCAGCATGGACAGGATCTGCTTTTTTGAGGTCTTGATCGAATAGACAAACATACCGCTCCATCCCTCCGCCGCTCCGGCCATCCGCCGGCGCTTCCTATATCCCATCTATATGCGGGGCGGGGAGAGGATATGCGCGCGGGATAGACTACGCCTGCTCGGAAAAATAGACGCCGTACCACACCAAAAACATGTACACGGTCCAGATTTTGCGGCTGTTGTCCTTTTTCCCGGCAGCGTGCTGATCGAGCAGGCGGACAAGCTCCTCGGTATGGAAAAACCTCTGGGCGTCGGCGGAGGTAAAGGCCGCCTTGACCCGGTTGTAATGCTCTTCCTTGCGCAGCCAGATGCGGATGGGCACCGGAAAGCCCAGCTTGGGCTTGCTGGCCGAGGCCTTGGGCATGTGCCTCTCGGCGGCCAGGCGCATGGCGTATTTGGTGGTGCCGCCCCCGATGCGGTGTTTGACCGGGATGCGGGAGGCCACCTGAAAGACCTCCCGGTCCAGGAAGGGCACCCGCAGTTCCAGCGAATGGGCCATGCTCATCCGATCCGCCTTGAGCAGAATGTCGCCCACCATCCAGCGGTTGATGTCCAGATACTGCATGCGGGACACGTCGTCCAGCCCCTGGCACCGCTCGTAATACTCTGCCGTGTAGGCGGTGGGTTCGGTGGACGGAATATCCCGCAGCAGCCGGGCCTTTTCCTTCTGGCTGAACATGTTGGCGTTACCGATGAACCGCTCCTCCAAGGTCTTGGAGCCGCGGATGAGGAATGATTTGCCCTTAAAGTCGAAGGGGATGGCCCCCACCACCGCCGCGGCCGCCCGGCGCAGCCAGCGGGGCAGCTTCTGATAGCCCGCCAGAGAATAGGGTTCGTGGTAAATCCGGTAGCCGCCGAACAGCTCGTCCGCTCCCTCGCCGGACAGCACCACCTTCACCTGCTCGGCCGCCAGCTTGGAGACGAAATACAGAGCCACGCAAGACGGGTCGGCCAGGGGCTGATCCAGATGGTATTGTACCTTGGGCAGCGCCTCCCAGTATTCCTCCTCGCTGATCAGATGGGTATAATGCGCGATCCCCACCTCTTCCGCCAGCTCGGCGGCGTAATTCGTTTCGTTGTAATGCTGCCCGTTGTCAAAGCCCACGGTAAAAGCCTTTTGCCCTCCGAAATAGGAGGCAACGTAGCTGGAATCCACGCCGCCGGACAGGAAGCAGCCCACCTCCACGTCGCTTATCCGGTGGGCCTCCACGGAATCGGTGAACACCCGGTCGATGCTGTCCACCGCCTCCTCCAGGGTCATGGATTCGTCCGGCTCAAACACCGGCTCCCAGTACCGGTGCTCCGTCACGGTTCCGTCTTTGAACCACAGATAATGGGCGGGCGGCAGACAATAGATGCCTTTAAAAAAGGTTTCCCGCGGGACGGCGTACTGAAAGGAGAGGTAGCTGTCCAGCGCTGCCGGATTGAACGCCTTAACCACGCCGGGATGGGCCAGAATGGACTTGATTTCCGAGCCGTACACCAGGCTCCCGTCGTCGAGTACGGTGTAGTGCATCGGCTTGATGCCAAAATAGTCCCGGGCGATGAATACAGAGCCCTCCTCTGGGTTCCAAAGCACGAAGGCGAACATGCCCCGCAGGCGGGGAAGCAGCTCCTCCCGCCATTCCTCGAAGCCGTGAACCAGTACCTCGCCGTCACCGTCGGTGACAAACACATGGCCGGCGGCCAGCAGTTCGTCCCGCAGCTGGCGGTAATTATAAATCTCCCCGTTAAACATCAGCACCAGGGACTTGTCCTCGTTGTACAGCGGCTGGTTGGCCGCCTCAATGTCGATAATGCTCAGACGGCGAAAGCCCATGGCAATGCCGTCGTCCAGATAATACCCTTCCGAATCCGGCCCCCGATGGGTGATGAGCCGGGCCATTTCTTTAATATAGGCGTCCCGGTCGAGAACGTTTCCGGTGAATCCGCAAAATCCGCACATAGTTTAAACCGCCCAATCTTTTCGAATTCCAGGGGTACCTGCCCCGTATCGTTAGTAGTATACCAGATTCCGGCAGGGATTTAAACGGGACAGCTGAAAAATTCAAAAATTCCCGCAGTCGGAGCGGGGGCTGCCTGCAAAAAATTGCGGTTGGGGGCTTGACAACCTAGGTTGTCCATGGTATAGTATCACTTGCGTTGGACATGGGAGAGTTCCCGAGTGGCCAAAGGGGGCAGACTGTAAATCTGTTGTCACTGACTTCGATGGTTCGAATCCATCCTCTCCCACCAAAAAGACCTATCTTCCGTTAAGGAAAGATAGGTCTTTTCTTTTTCAAGCGCTATGGATAACGGACTCATTGGTGGTGCGAAGGAGGACGCCTCTGCCATTACGGATACGGGAACTCTTTCGTTGATTCATAAAATGATGACCATATATTGCAAAACTCAGACAGTACTTTGCCCGGCAGCATAAGCTGCTACAGGGGTTTGAAAAAAATCCGGATAAGCTGAAGGAAAACTCCGCTATTTTGAAGCAATGGATGGATGATTTGGATAAGATCCTTGACAAGATTTGAGTAAACAAACCAACTTTTCCTTGCTATGTGGGGGAAGCCGGGTGTAAAATGGAGAAAAGGAGGGGACCATAATGGATATCGTTACCGCGCTCATTCTTGGATTTTCTTTGCTGATCGGTATTTTTCTCACCATTTGGCTGATATCGTCCATCAACCAAATGAAGCAAAGCTTGCAGAATATCAACACGCTTTTGCTCCATATCGCCAACAAGCTGTATGATAACGATGAGGCGGCGGACGGTGCCGAGGAAACCGCTCCTCCTTCGCTCTCAAACGGACGCGGGCAATAAACAGACAACCGCAAAGCCCCCATCGTTTGATGGGGCTTTGCGGTTTCCCCTTGCTTTTTTTCAGGAAGTAGGGTATACTATTATCGTCATATGTCGGAAACGGAGGCGTTTATATGGCAAGGCCCAGCCGTTGCAGAAGAATCTGTCTCGAGCCGGAATACGACAGATTTGCCCCCTGCGGCGTATCAGACGGTGAACAGATTGTCCTGACCGTGGACGAATACGAAGCCGTCCGGCTGATTGACTTTGAAAAAAAGACCCATGAACAGTGCGCGCGGCAAATGGGAATTTCCAGAACCACCGTAACCGAAATGTACGAAACGGCCCGGTTTAAAATTGCGGATTGCCTCGTCAACGGGAAGCAACTGCGCATCACGGGCGGGAACTACCGGCTGTGCGACGGGTCCGCGCGGCCCTGCTGCGGCAGGGACTGCCGAAAGGCCGGCATCGCACCCGACAGCCAGGCTGATTATGCAAAAGGAGCGAGTCACATGAAAATTGCAGTTACCTATGAAAACGGGAACGTGTTCCAGCATTTTGGCCATACGGAACAGTTCAAGATCTACGACATTTCAAACAATGAAATTGCCGGCACGCAGATTGTGAGCGCCGCCGGAAGCGGCCACGGCGCGCTGGCGGGCTTCCTCGCCGAGCTGCGGGTGGATACCCTGATTTGCGGCGGCATCGGGGCCGGGGCGCAGAACGCGCTGACTCAAGCCGGCATCCGGTTCTACGGCGGGGTTTCAGGCGATGCAGATGAAGCGGTGAATGCGCTTTTGGCCGGCCGGCTGGCCTTTAACCCCCAAGTGCGCTGCGCTCATCATGATCATCACGGCGAGGGACACCACTGCGGGGAAAACAAGCATGGCTGCGCCGGCAGCGGCGGCTGTCGGTCGTAAAGATACGGCTGTGCGGTCAAAAAAAGAGACGGGATAACCCCGTCTCTTTTTTTGTGCCATCCTGC
Source organism: uncultured Oscillospiraceae bacterium (assembly GCA_900546265.1). Taxonomy (GTDB): domain Bacteria; phylum Bacillota; class Clostridia; order Oscillospirales; family Acutalibacteraceae; genus UMGS856. Next base: position 55,149 of record URCA01000018.1, read on the forward strand.
GCGGCAGACTATTCCGTTTGGGAGCGGATTCCTTTATCTCGCTTCTCGTCCCCCGCCATCTGCGCCAGCACCTTTTTGAATTGAAAGGTGAAAAGAACGACGGTAAAGGACACCGCCAGAAAGTCCGCCACCGGCTCGGCCATGTAGATGGCCGTGGTCTTGTCGGCGCGCAGGATTTGCGGCAGAATATAAATCAGCGGGATCAGCAGGATAAACTTGCGCATCACCGCCACCAAAATAGACGCTTTCGCGTTGCCGAGGGAGGTAAAGGTCATCTGGCAGGCGATTTGGATGCCGAACAGCACCATGCAGGCCATATAAATGCGCAGCGCCGTCTTGGAAAACGCCAGCAGCGCGGGATCCGGGGTGAACATGGAGACGAAAACCTGCGGGAAGAGCATGACTGCGGCCCACAGCAAGGCGGAATAGCACAAGCTGGATTTCAGCAGGAGCTTGAAGGTCGCCTTCACCCGATCCGCGTTGCGCGCCCCGTAGTTGTAGCTGATGATGGGCTGCGCGCCTTGGCCGAGGCCTTGCAGCGGCAGCATGGCGAACTGCATCACGCTGGTCAGTATGGTCATGGCGCCCACCGCGATGTCGCCGCCGTACCTCAGCAAGGAGGAGTTGAAGCAGATGGAAATGACGCTTTCGCTGGCCTGCATAATGAAGGTGGATAGGCCGAGCGCCAGGCTTGGCAGGATAATTTTTGCCTCCAGCCGGAGATTTTTCAACCGGATTTTCAGCAAGGTTTTTCTGCCGAACAGGAAGGACAGCACCCAGATGCAGGACATAGCCTGGGAAAGGATGGTGGCCAGCGCCGCGCCTCGCACCCCCATGTGAAAGCCGAAAATAAAGATGGGGTCGAGAATGATATTGGCCACCGCGCCGATCAGGACGGACAGCATGCCCGTCTTGGCAAAGCCCTGGGCGGTGATAAAGGTGTTCATGCCAAGCGTCAGCTGGACGAAAATGGTGCCGATGGCGTAGATGTTCATATAGCTGACGCCGTACTCGATGGTGTTTTCGCTGGCGCCGAACGCCAGGAGGAAATCCCGGTTTCCTATCAGCAAAACGACGGTTAACAGCACGGATATGAGAATCTGCACCAGGAAGCAGTTGCCCAGCGTCTTTTCCGCCGATGGGTGATCCCCCTTGCCCATAAAAATGGAGGCCCGCGGCGCGCCGCCGAAGCCCACGAAGGCGGCGAAGGCGGTGACGATCATGATAAGCGGCATGCAGACGCCCACGCCGGTCAGCGCCATCGCGCCCACATCCGGAATGTGGCCGATATAAATGCGGTCCACGATGTTGTACAGCATGTTGATGATCTGCGCCGTTACGGTGGGCAGGGCCAGCTTGAGCAACAGCCTGCCGACCGGCTCTTTCCCCAGAAAATCCTTGTCTTGGTTCATGGCGTGTCTCTCCTTGTCATGGCGTTTTGCGCGTTTTCCATCATCCGCCGGTTCACCTTATCGAACAGGACCTTGTCCTCCTCGGTCAGCCCGGCGAAAATCGTCTCCTCATACTGCCTCCAGATGACCTCCATGGAGGCGACGATCGGCCCGGCGGTCGGCGTCAGAAACAGATGAATCCGCCGCCGATCCGCCGTATCCGGCTCCCGCCGCAGGAGAGCCTTCTGTATCAGGCTTTCCACCGCTTGGGAGACGTTCCCCTTGGACAGCATACGCAGCTCCACGATGTCGGCGGCGGTGTTTTTGCCTGGGTTGTTGTGCAGAAAGCTGATGATGGTGGCCTCGATAAGCGTCAGCCGGTATTCCTCACAGATGGCTTTGAGCATGGTTTCGTGCAGCTTGACAATCCGTCGGATATTGGTCAGAAATTCCGTTGTTCGTTTTATAAAAACCCCTCCCTCGGGAATGGTGCTGATTAAAACGGTTCTGCAAAGAACTATTATAATCCGAATATTTATCTTGTCAAGGAGACAGATGGAGATAAAAAAGCTGGGAAACTTCGCATATTTTGTGATATAATCGAACACAAGAGCGATTTAGCTGTATACAGGAGGAACACATGGACATTTTAGCTGCACTTACCGCACAATTTCACCTGCGTCCGAGCCAGGTGGAGAATACTGTCAAGCTGATTGACGACGGGAATACCATCCCGTTTATCGCCCGGTACCGCAAGGAGGTTACCGGCTCTCTGGATGACCAGGTGCTGCGGGAGCTGGCCGAACGGCTGACCTATCTGCGCAGCCTGGACGAGCAGAGAGAGAAGGTGCGAACCGTCATCGAGGAGCAGGGGGCGCTGACCGAGGAGCTGGCGGCCGCCCTGGACGCGGCCGCCACCCTGACCGAAATCGATGATCTCTACCGGCCTTACCGGCCCAAGCGAAAAACCCGCGCCTCGGTCGCCAAGGCGCGGGGCTTGCAGCCCTTGGCCGACGCCCTTTACGCCCAGGAGAAGGACATGCCCGATCCTCTCGCGCTGGCGGCGGACTATGTGGGGGAGGAGGTGCCCGCCCCGGCGGACGCCCTGCAGGGGGCCATGGACATTCTCGCGGAGAGGATTTCCGACGACGCGTCGGTGCGCAAGCGCCTGCGGGTGGTCTGCATGGCGGGGGGCAGCCTGGTTTCCAAGGCCGCCAAGGACGAGGACAGCGTGTACAGCATGTACTACGATTTCCGGGAGCCACTGAACAAGCTGGCGGGCCACCGAATTCTGGCCGTCAACCGGGGCGAGCGGGAGGAGTTCTTGAAGGTGTCGGTGGACTTCGAGCGGGCCAAGGCCCTGGCCATTGTCTGCTCGAACCATGTCAAAGAGGGCTCCCCGGCCACCGAGACGGTCCGCGCCGCGGCGCAGGATGCTTATGATCGGCTGATTTTCCCCTCCATTGAGCGGGAGATCCGCAGCGAGCTGACCGAGAGGGCCAGCGACGCGGCCATCAAGGTGTTTTCCCTCAACCTGCGCCATCTGCTGATGCAGCCGCCGGTCAAGGGCAAGGTGGCCCTGGGGCTGGATCCCGGCTACCGCACCGGGTGCAAGACGGCGGTGGTGGACGGCACCGGCAAGGTGCTGCAGACCGGCGTTATCTACCCCGTGCCTCCCCACAACAAGGTGGAGGAGGCCAAGCGGCTGGTGACCGGGTGGATCGAAACATACGGGGTGGAGATCATCGCCATCGGCAACGGCACCGCCTCCCATGAAACCGAGGTATTCGCCGCCGACCTCATCAAATCCCTGCACAGAAAGGTGGCCTACATGGTGGTCAGCGAGGCGGGGGCGTCGGTGTATTCCGCCTCCAAGCTGGCGGCCGAGGAATTCCCCGACTACGACGTGTCCCTGCGCTCCGCGGTGTCCATCGCCCGGCGGCTGCAGGATCCCCTGGCCGAGCTGGTCAAAATCGATCCCAAGGCCATCGGGGTGGGCCAGTATCAGCACGACATGCCCCAGAAGCAGCTGTCCGAGGCCCTGGACGGCGTGGTGGAGGGCTGCGTCAACACAGTGGGGGTGGATCTCAACACCGCCTCCGCCCCGCTGCTGGCCCGGGTGGCGGGCCTGAGCGCCACGGTGTCCAAAAACGTGGTGACCTTCCGGGAGGAGAACGGGGCGTTCAGTTCTCGGGCCCAGCTCAAGAAGGTGCCCAAGCTGGGGCCCAAGGCCTTCGAGCAGTGCGCCGGCTTCCTGCGGGTGCCGGAGAGCAAAAACGTGCTGGACAACACCGCCGTCCATCCGGAGAGCTACGACGCGGCCAAGGGGCTTCTCACCCTGTGCGGCATGACGCTGGAGGATGTGCGGGGCGGGAAGGCCGGCGCGCTGTCCGACCGGATCCGGGAGCTGGGGACGGCGGCACTGGCGGACAAGCTGGGCATCGGGGAGCCGACCCTGTTGGATATCGCGGCCGAGCTGGAGCGGCCGGGCCGGGATCCCCGGGACGAGCTGCCGCCCCCGCTGCTGCGCACGGACGTGATGGGCATGGAGGATTTGAAGCCGGGCATGGAGCTGACCGGCACCGTGCGCAACGTCATCGATTTTGGCGCGTTTGTGGACATCGGTGTCCACCAGGACGGCCTGGTGCATATTTCGCAGATCACCAATCGTTTCATCAAGCATCCGTCGGAGGTGCTTAAGGTGGGGGACGTGGTGAAGGTCTGGGTGCTGAGCGTGGATACGCAGAAAAAGCGGATCGGGCTGACCATGAAAGCGCCGAAAACGCCGTGACATGAAGCGAAGGGGCGGCGCATATGCATAAGGTGAGGCAGGGTGGGTTCGCTCCCCCCTCGCCTTAAAGCGACGATGCCGATGACGTTTTTCACCGCAGAAGAAGGGGGCGAGGTTCATCAAACTCAAAGACCTATTTCCCGTTTGGGATCAGCTGACGCAGGCCCAGCAGCGCACGCTCGCGGGCAGCGCTGTGCAGCGCACGGCGCCTAAAGGCACGCTGCTGCATAACGGCTCGGCGGACTGCGTCGGCCTGTTCGTGGTGCTGGACGGGGTGCTGCGGGTGTTCGCCCAGTCGGAGGGCGGCAAGGAAATCACCCTGTACCGCCTGCTCGAGCGGGATATCTGCCTGTTTTCCGCCGCCTGCATCCTCAGCAGCGTGCAGTTCGACATGCAGGTGCAGGCCGAAACCGACACCAATTTTCTGGTCATACCCGCCCCGGTGTACAAGACGCTGATGCAGGAATCCCTGCCGGTGGCGAACTTTACCAACCAGCTGATGGCCTCCCGGTTCACGGAGGTGATGTGGCTGCTCGATCAAATCCTTTCCAAAAGCTTTGACGCCCGTCTGGCCGCCTTCCTTCTGGAAGAGGCGGGGGTGCGGCAGTCGACGGAGCTGCCGCTGACCCACGAGCAGATTGCCGGGCATCTGGGCACTGCCCGGGAGGTGGTTTCCCGCATGCTCAAGTATTTCGAGAGCGAGGGGGCGGTGGAGCTGTTCCGGGGCGGCCTGCGGCTTACGGACGCCGGACGGCTGGAAAACTGGGCGCAGGGACGCAAGCAGCCAGTGTGACAAGGTCACGGAACGATGACGCGGCGGGATGTATACTATGTTCGTAGGAAGAGACAAAGACCTGTGACTTAGAAAGGAGCTAGTATATATGGCAGTCATCACGTTAAAGGACTCCAATTTCGAGCAGGAGGTGCTGGCCTCCGAAACCCCCGTGCTGGTGGATTTCTGGGCGCCCTGGTGCACGCCCTGCCGGATGCTTTCCCCGACGGTGGACACCATTGCGCAGGAGCAGGCCGGCCGGATCAAGGTCGGTAAGGTCAACATCGACGAGCAGCCGGAGCTGGCCGAGCGCTTCCGGGTGATGAGCATTCCCACCCTGATGGTCTTCAAGGACGGGCGGCTGGTGGATTCCACCGTGGGCGTACAGCCCAAGCCCGCCATCCTGCGGATGCTGGAATGATGGGTTCTCTGAGCAACATAGGCGTAAAAAAGCGGCGGGACTTCCTTCGGGGAGTCCCGCCGCTTTTTCAGGTGGTTGGAAAAGACCACGGCCTATTTGGCATAGGTCAGCTCGTTGCAGGATAGCCGGAGGCGGATCGTAGCGGCGGCCGCCTGCCACACGTCCGCCGCTACGTACAGCATGAACTGCCGCTCCGGCCCGGACGACCCCAGGTACACGGCGTCGGGATACGCCCGCCCTTCCTCGTCCAGCGCCGTGCTTTGCGGGCTGACGCAGTCGGAAAAGCTGCCATTCTCGTTTTTTTGATAGGGCAGTAAAATCGTCCCGCCGGAGGGGAGCCGATAGGACATGTTGAAGACGACGGATACCGGCTCCCCGTCTTTTTCGGCCGGCCGCACGCGTTCCAGATAGATGGAGGTGGTGTCCGTCCGGCAGACGACCACCTCATCTTCAGAAAAAGCGCCGCACCGCCACCAGCCCCCAAAGCGCCGACCGCCAAAATCAGCCAGCCGGCCGCCATACTCCTGTTCAAAAGGGAGAGGAATACCGTTTCCATCAGGCTTCCTCCTCATACTCCGCCACCAGACGGCGCAGCTGGGCGACCTCGTCCGGCGTGAGGGCCTTGCGGGCCGTGAACGCGGCCAGAAAGGCCGGCAGGGAGCCGTCGAAGGCTTCCTCCACAAATTTTTCACTCTGTAGAGCATAAAAATCCCGGCGGGAGATCCGCGACGTCACCGTGCCTTTGGTGTTTTGGAAAATCCCCTTATCGCACAGGCGCTTCAAGACCGTGAAGGAAGTGGTCTTTTTCCATTGCAGCTCCTCCGCGCTCCGTTTGGCCAGCTCGGCCGAGGAAAGCGGCTCGTTTTGCCAAATAATATCGGCGAAGCGGGATTCGATCGGCCCCCATTTGCAAATCCGCCATAAAACGCGCCCCCTTTTCGATATTCTACAGGATGTAGTATACTTATATTCTACACGATGTAGTATGGTTTGGCAAGGGGCGGTTTCGAAAAAGCGAAACGGTTACAGCCAGGTATACAGGCACAGACCGGCCACGCCGCTGCCCAGCATCACCCAGATGGGGTTGGGCTTCCATTTGCGCAGGACAAACAGCCCCGCGGCAAACAGGCCCACCGCCGCCAGATTGAGATCGGCGGGCTTCAGGGAGAAGCCGCCTTCCCCCCAGAAGGCCAGGATGACGATGGACAGGCCGGCCGACGCGATAAGGGCGACCACCGCCGGGCGCAGGCCGCTGAGCACCCCCTGGATGACGGCGATATTTTTATATTTGGTATAGAAATAGGCCAAGGTCATCACGATAATCAGGGAGGGGAGGATGCAGCCCAGGGTGGACACCAGGGCACCGCCGACGCCGCCGATCCGAATGCCCACGAAGGTGGCGGAGTTGATAGCGATGGGGCCGGGGGTCATCTGGGAAATGGTGATGAGATCGGTGAACTCGGACAGGGTTAGCCAGTGGTGCAGATCCACCACCTGATTTTGGATCAGGGGCATGGCGGCGTAACCGCCGCCAATGCTGAACAGGCCGATTTGAAAAAAGCTCCAGAACAGCTGCAGGTAGAGCATTAGGCGTTCCTCCCCTTTCGATTGCGCAGGAAGAAGGCGGCCGCGCCCGTGACCCCGCAGACAAGGATGATGAGCAGGATATTGACCTGAAAGACATAGGTGGCGGCAAAGGCGCCCACCATAATGACGGCGGACACCCACTGTTTTTCCCGGAGCACTGTCCAGCCCATGGAAAGAACCACGTCGACGATCACCGCCGCCACCCCGGCCTGCATCCCCTGGAGGACGGCGCTGACCACGAGATTGTCCCGAAAGGCCTGGTAAAACAGGGAGATGACCGACAGGATGATCAGAGGAGGAAGGACGGTGCCCAGGATGGTCACCAGCGCCCCGACCACCCCGGCCACCCGGTAGCCCACCAGGATGGAGGCGTTGACCGCGATGGCCCCGGGAGAAGACTGGGCGATGGCGGTCAAATCCAGCATTTCCTCCTCCTCGATCCAGTGCAGATTGTCCACGAATTTTTTCTTCATCAGGGGAATGATGACGAAACCGCCGCCGAAGGTGAAGGCGCTCAGATAAAAGGTGGAGGAGAAGAGCTTCCAATAGGTGGCTGCGGGTGTTTTCATAAAAGCCTCTCAATCCGGCGCGCAGGCGGCGCCATGTAAATTCTCGTCCCGTATACGGCCCTCTTGTTTTTGCCGGCGCGAACCGGTATGATAGAAGAAAAGGGGGGACGGCGATGACGATCCGGCATCTGCAGATTTTTAAGGCGGTGGCTGAAGCCGGCAAGATGGGACAGGCCGCCCGGCAGCTGTACATCTCCCAGCCCACCGTCAGCAAGGCGATCGGGGACCTGGAAAAGGAATACGGCGTGCTGTTGTTCGACCGGCTGGCGCAGAAGCTGTACATCACCGAGGCGGGGACCCGTCTGCTTCGATATGCCCGGCAGCTGCTGGCCCTCTATGACGAGATGGAGGCGGATCTCCACGCGGCGGCGGGGCTGCAGGCCATTCGGGTGGGGGCCACCATCACGGTGGGCAGCTGTGTACTTCCGGCGCTTATCCGCCGTTTTGAGCAGGAGCATCCCGGCGTGCGCGTCCAGGTGGAGGTGGAAAGCGCCCGGCGCATCGAGCAGAAAATCCTGAACAGCGAGCTGGATTTGGCGGTATCGGAAGGGGAGCCGGAGAGCGGGGAGCTGCTGGCGGTTCCCGTTATCCGGGATGAGCTGGTGCTCATCAGCAACCCGGCGCATCCTCTGGCCGGGCGAGAGACCGTGCCGCCCGCCGCCCTGAACGGGGAGCCCTTCGTCCTGCGGGAGGAGGGGAGCGGCACCCGGGCGGGGCTGGATCGATTTCTGCAGGACAACGGGCTGCAGGTGTACCCCAAATGGACGTGCCAGAGCTTCGACGCCGTACTGCGGGCGGTGGAGGAGGGACAGGGGCTGTCGGCGGTATCCCGCCGGTGGGCGGATCCCCTCATCGCCCAGGAACGCTTATGCCGCCTAAACCTAGAGGGGCCGCCGCTTATTCGGTACTTCCAGCTCATCCGGCATCGCGGCAAGCAGCTGACCCCGGCCATGGAGGCGTTCTGCGCGGCGGTGGAAAAGGAAGAAAATGCCTCGCTTCTATCAGTATAGGCGGTTTACCCCATTCTGTAAAATATCAATATCGGATAACTCTCATAGATAAATATGCATAAGATGAATGAAAAAAAGCGGAAACACATCGGTTTCCGCTTGAGGCTGTCGAAAAAGGGAATCCGCCATTCGTGAAACGAAAAAAGCGGAGGCGGGTTACCGATCGGTGTTTGCGAGGACA
>URCA01000019.1 GCA_900546265.1 uncultured Oscillospiraceae bacterium
CGCCGCGATCCGGCATCCCCGTCCAGCAGCGTGTCGACTTTGTCGACACGCTGAGCCCCCCGCCATTTCGGCGGGGGGCTTTTCCGTCCGGCCGCCTCTTGCTATTTTAAGGAAATTGGGGTATGATAAAAAGAAATAGGACGCCGTGGAGAAAGGCTGGCAGGTGCTGCCGATGTGAATCGGCAGCATTTTTCGTCCGTTCCACAGCCGAAAGGATGATGCGCGATGGCGGACAAAAGGGTATTGGTCATGAACGGCCCGAACCTCAATTTGCTGGGGATGCGGGAACCGGGTGTGTACGGCGACGAGAGCTACGACGCCATCTGCGCGCGGGTGGAGGAGCAGGCCCGGGCGCTGGGGCTGCAGGCGGACTTCTTTCAGTCCAACAGCGAGGGCGCGCTCATCGACCGGCTGCACGCCGCCATGGGCGTATACGACGGCATCGTGCTGAACGCCGGCGCCTACACCCATTACAGCTATGCCATCCGGGATGCCATCGCGGCCATTCGGCTGCCGGTGGTGGAGGTGCATCTGTCCAATATCCACGCCCGGGAGGAGTTCCGGCACACATCGGTCATTGCGCCGGTCTGCCGGGGGCAGATCGCGGGCTTCGGGCCGGCAAGCTATACGCTGGCGCTCCACGCGCTGCGGGAGCTGCTGTAGAAGCCGCCTAAACTTCGCGAAATCGGCTGCCTGCGGGCGGAAGAGGGAGGTATATGATGACAACGTATTGGGAACGCCTCGCGTCCCGGCTTCCGGACGGCGGCAGCGCCGCACTGGTTACCTCGCCGCATAACCGCCGGTATCTGACCGGCTTTCCCTCCAGCGACGGCTGTGTTCTCATTCTGCCGGACGCCGCGTATTTCCTGACGGATTTCCGCTATATCGAGGCGGCGCGCCGGCAAATCCGTTCCATGGAATGCCTGTGCTATCAGCGCCTGACGGACACCCTGCGGGAACTGACGGAAAAGCACGGCGTCCGGAGGCTGCTGGTGGAAGCGGGGCAGATGACCCTGCGGGAAAGGCGGAAGCTGCGGGAGACCCTGTCGGGGGATGTCGAGGATGGGGACGAGCTGGACGACTGGCTGGAGGCGCTTCGATTGATCAAATCCCCGGATGAGCTGCGTCGTATCCGGGAAGCCCAGGCGCTGACCGCCTACGGCTTTGAGAAAATACTCGACTATATCCGTCCGGGCCGGACGGAACGGGAGATTGCTCTGGAGCTGGAATTCCTTATCCGCCGGCAGGGGGCGGAGGGGATCGCTTTTGATTTCATCGTGGTGTCGGGCGCCAATTCCTCCTTGCCGCACGGCGTGCCGTCGGACAAGGCGGTGGAACCCGGGGACTTTGTGACGATGGATTTCGGCGCGGTGGTGGACGGCTGGCATTCCGACATGACCCGCACCGTCGCGGTGGGGCGCGTCGGTGAGAAGCAGCGGGCGGTATACAATACCGTGCTGCGGGCCCAGCAGGCGGCGTTGGCGGTGCTGCGGGCCGGCCTTCCCTGCGTCGAGGGGGACGCCGCCGCCCGGCGGATTATCGAGGCGGCCGGTTACGGCGGCTGCTTCGGACACAGCACGGGGCACGGTGTCGGCGTGGAAATCCACGAAGCGCCGCGCTTGTCGCCCGGCGCGGCGGGGGAGAGGCTGGCGGCCGGCAGCGTGGTGACGGTGGAGCCGGGCATTTATATCCCGGGCGAATTCGGCGTGCGCATCGAAGACATGGCGTTTATTACGCCGGACGGCTGCGAAAATCTGACCGGCTGCCCGAAGGAATTGATGGTGCTGTGATGGATAAGAACGACTGGTCGCCGCTGCTGCAGCTTGCCCTGGGGGATGCGACCATGCTCAAAGAGCTCCTCCGCGAGCCTATTGCGGAGGAAAAGCCGGAGCCTGGGGAGGAGATTGTGCCCGCGATGGCCCAGGCACTGGCCGATTGGGCGGCCCTCCTGCCGGGAGACGTCGTGACGCTGGGGGGCGATCCCATCTATCCCATGCCGCCCGTCCTGCTCGGCGGCGACGGCTGGCTGGATTTCTACGAGCTGACCGGCGGGGAGGAGGCGGAGCGGGTGGATACCCTGGCCGGGGATTTCAACCGCTATGCCGCCGCGCATCCGCAGGAGGCCCGTGCGGTGTACCGACTGGCGGCGGAGAAGCTGAAGCCGGCCGGCAAAACGCTGATTTTTCAGAATAAACCGGCCGAGAGCCGCTAGAGACCTTTCGGAATCCCCAAAAACTGCCGGTTTCTGCTGTGGAAAGCCATGTTTTTCGAACTTGGGGCTTGCAATCTATCCGCCGATACGGTAGAATGGGATACAGTTATGAAAATGGAGGAATAACAATGGTATCAGCAGGTGATTTTCGCAACGGCGTGACGTTTGAAATGGACGGCAACGTCTATCAGATTATCGAATTCCAGCACGTCAAGCCGGGCAAGGGCGCCGCTTTCGTGCGCACCAAAATCCGCAACGTAATCGCCGGTACGGTGGTGGAAAAAACCTTCAACCCCAACGATAAATATCCCACCGCTTTCGTTGAGAGAAAGGATATGGAATACTCCTACAACGACGGCGATTTGTATTATTTCATGGACAGCGAGACCTATGAGCTGCTGCCCATCGGCAAGGATATCCTGTCTGACAACTTCCGCTTTGTCAAGGAGAACATGATCTGCAAGGTCATGTCCTATAAGGGCAAGGTCTTCGGCGTGGAACCCCCGAACTTTGTGGAACTGCAGGTGACCACCACCGATCCGGGCTTCAAGGGCGACACCGCCACCAACGCCACCAAGCCCGCCACCCTGGAGACCGGGGCGGAAATCCGGGTGCCCCTGTTTATCGACGAAGGGGAGATGATTCGGGTGGATACCCGTACCGGCGAGTATATGGAGCGTGCATAATTCCCCGAAGATGTGCGCAAATTATAAAAATATTCAATATTAAAGGAGGGACAGCACATGACTGTCACAGAAAAGGTTGCCTATTTGAAAGGGTTGGCCGAAGGTATGGCCATCGACGAGAATTCCAAGGAAGGCAAGCTGCTCAAAGCGATTACCGACGTTCTGGCGGATCTGGCCCTGAGCGTAGAGGATCTGGAGGATTACACGGCCGAGCTGACCGAGCAAGTGGATGCCATCGACGAGGATCTGGATGCGCTGGAATGCGATTTTTACGATGACGACGAATGCGAGTGCGGCTGCGATGAATGCGGCGACGAAGACTGGGACGGCGAGTTTTACGATGTGACCTGCCCCAACTGCGACGAAGAATTCAGCGTGGACGAGGAAACCCTGATGGAGGGCAGCATCGAATGCCCCAACTGCGGCGAACACCTGGAATTCGATATCGACGAGTGTGACGAGGAAGGCTGCGACTGCGGCTGTCACCACTGCGAAGAAGACAAATAAGCATCCCCTTTGCAAGGCCCGCCGATTTTTTCGGCGGGCCTTGCTGTGATCTGTCCGCAGCCGCGCATGGGTTCCATCAACGCCGGGCATACTAAAGGAAACGGCGGAGCGGACGCGTCAAGGCGTTTCGTTTCTCTTTTCAACAGAAATGCGAAAGGACGGGGCTTTAAGTATGCGTCTGGCGGCCAGGGGGCGAGCGTGCCTGAAAGGGCAATGGGCGGGCGCCGTGACGGTCCAGCTGACGATGCTGGCGGCGGGCGCTTTTTTGCTGGTATTGGAATTGCTGCTGCTGCGGCTGACCGGCATCGGCATGGCGGAAACCGTGCATGTGCCCGACTGGCTGGCAAACGCCGGCCTGTGGCCGCATGCCGCCATCATCGCCGGCGTCGCGATGCTGGATCTGCTGCTGGTGTCTCCTCTGCGTTTGGGGGAGGCTGCTTATTATTACCAGCTGACGCAGGGACAGGCACGCGCCCGGGAGGCGACCTGCGCCTTCCGGGCGGTGCGGGATACGGGCAGCCTGACGGTGCCTCAGTCGGCCACCCACGAATTCGTGCCTGTGCGCCCGGAAACGCCAAAGGTGCCGGTGCGCACCATCTGGGGCTTTTATCGGAAGGGATACGGCAAGGCGGTGGGCTGGCGGCTGGTCATGTGGGGCTGGCGCACCGTCTACGGCCTCGCCTGCTTCGCGCCCGCCACCCTGCTGTGGGGGTACAGCGAGGTGCTGCGGGTAAGCGGCGACGCCTCGTCGCTGACGGACGTAACCCGGCTGTTCTGCGGCCTGTTCGGTCTGTTCGCCCTGGCCGCAGGCTGGGTGGTGCAGCAGCTGATGATGCTGCGCTATCTGCCGGCCCAGTTCCGGCTGGCCGAAGGGGCATCCCTGCGGGAGGCCTTGCGGGATTCCCGGCGGCTGATGAAGGGGAATACCGGTGACGCCGCTTGGATGTATATGGGGTTTTCCGGCTGGCTGGCCGCCTGCCTGTTCGTTATCCCTATTGTATACGTATCCCCCTTGTTTTTGACCACCCGGGCGATCTTTGTCCGGCGGCTGGCACCTGCGGTGAAAAAGCGCCCGGCCGCTCTGCCGGCCAAAGCCGGCCCCCGTCCCGGCCGGCAGCCTTCCGTCTAAGCGGAGAGCTGCCGGCTTTTTTTCCAGAATACCGCTGTGGGAATCGGCGGATTGTCGCCTTGCAATTTCATGGGATCAACGGTATAATATATCCTATATACCAACCATAAGATGAACAAGCGAAACGCTCGGAAAGGACAAGTACATATGCCGAAGAAAATTAAGCAGGAGGATACCGACCTGTACAAGAAGCTGCTGGTCGGTTTCTCCTTTGGACAGCTGGTGCTGGGCTTCCTCTATTTCATGTTTGCCGCCATCAACCTGCCGACCATCGCCGTCCTGTTGGGGATCAGCATCGTCTGCATGATATTGGTCAGAGCCTTCTGGGAGGATAAGAAATTCATCCGCATTCTGGTGCGGGTGGTGTCCCTTACCTTTATCCTCGGCGTCCTGATACTGGTGGCGGTCACCGGCATCATGGGCCTGTCCTCTTTGGGCAATAACGCCAGCAGCTTGGAAAAAGAGTATATATTCCAGCAGGTAGCGGTGCTGCTCTGCGCGTTTTTTCAGTCGGTGCTGCTAGGGTTCTGCCCGGCGCTGGCCATGGCTTATCTGCGGGGGCACGGCTGGGACATCATGGCCCTGCGCATCGTCTCCGTCGTGGAATTGGTGGTGGCTGTCTGTACGGCGCTTTTCACCTATCGGTATGACGCCATCCAGCTCTCCATCGACAACCTGTATTTCAGCATTTTCTTTGTGCTGTGCGTGGCGGTGACCACGGTGCTGACCTTCCTGGTGTTTCCTCCCTTTGCCAAGAAAAAGGGGTTGCTTGCCCAGCCGAAGAAGGCCGCTGTGCTGTCGGCCGAACCGGAGGCGGCCCCGGAGGAGGAGCCCGCCGCGTCGGCCAAACCCGTTTTCCGGGATTTGGGGGACGAAAAGCCCCTCCCGCCCGAGAAGGAGAAGCGCCGCCCCTCGGACAAGGACAAGCTTGGCCGCAGGAAAAGCGAGTAAGGCCGGCCCGTTATCCGATATAAAAAAACCGACAGGCCGTGCGCGGCCTGTCGGTTGCTTGTTTCTGCTTTATTCGGCCTTCAGCCGGGTTTCCGCGTTGCGCAGCAGGTTGAATAGGGACGAGGCGAAGAGCGGGTACTGGGCGGAGATATCGTCGGGCAGTATGGCGGGCAGCTTGTCCGCTGCCACGCCCGGTTCCCCGCCCACGGTGAACCCTTGGGTCAGCCGGCCAATGCGGGCTGTCGCTTTGCCGGATTCCCCCAGCAGGGAGGGGAGAAACAAAAATTCCTCCACCGAAAACATAGCGGCGGGGTTCTTGGGATTGGCGGAATATATTTGGCGGAACACCGCGTAAACCGCCAGCATCAGGTAAGAGGAAACCTCCGTGGTCAGCGCCTTGTTGTTGCATTTCTGCAGCAGGTCGAACAGGATATGCAGCGAGTTGACCAGCAGCTTTTTGTTCAGCACCGGCAGAACGCTGCCCCGAAACTGATTGTCCCGGGCGGCGGGGTCGTTTTCCGGGATTTCATCCACGGCGATGACCGCGCCGGTTTTGTCCGCCGTACGCCCCAGCAGATAGTCGCAGGAGACGCCGTAATAATCGGCGGCCCGTACCACGAAATCCAGGCCGCATTCCCGAATGCCCTTTTCATAGTGGGACAACAGCGCCTGTGAAACCTGCAAATCGGCCGAGACCTGCTTTTGACTGACGCCGCGCTCTTTGCGCAGCAGGGTCAGGATTCTTGGAAAAGCGGTGTTCATGAAAACCCTCCAGCAGACAATTTGAAATCCGCAAGCGCGCCAAAATATGGGAGAGCCCTCAAAACGGCGCATCTGGCCCCAAACCCGCTTTTCCGGCATACCGCAAAATTCATCGCGGAAGGGCAGGCTTAGAGCCAGTCATATACTGTATGTTTACGATTATACTCTATTTTGATACCCTTTGTAAATCGTCAAAATGTGATTTTTAAGGAGAAAATTTGATGAAAACTTACAAAATCCACCTCATTCGACATGGACAGACCGAAGCCAACGCCAAGGGGCTGTACATCGGCATGACCGACCTGCCGTTATCCCCGGAGGGGCTGGCCGAATTGCTGACGCTCAAGCGGGAATATACCTACCCGGGCGCCGCTCGTTTTTTCACCAGTCCCCTGACCCGCTGCAAGCAAACCTTGGAGGTGCTATATCCCGGCTGCCGGCAGGAAGTGGTGGACGGGCTGGCGGAATGCGATTTCGGGGACTGGGACGGCCGCAGCGTGGCAGAGCTGCAAAGCGATCCGCTTTTTCTACGCTGGATGGCAGGAGACAGCGGGGTCAAAATTCCCGACGGAGAGAATGCCGACGCCTTTCAAAAGCGGGTGATGGCGGCCTTCGAAGAGCTGGTGCAGGAATTGATGCGTTCGGGGGATACCGAAGCGGTGGTCTGCACCCACGGCGGCGTGATCATGCTGCTGATGATGGCCTACGCTCTTCCCAAGCTGGAAATGAGCGATTGTGTGGCGGAAAGCGGCAACGGCTTCACGCTGCGCATCACGCCTTCCGTCTGGATGCGGGAGCCGGTGGCCGAGGCGCTGTGCATGATTCCCTGGAAAGCGGAGGAATAAAGCGGGTCAGACGGTGGTTGACAAGATAGTTCCGCCTATGGTACAATGCCGTTTAGTTTGATTATCAAAATAAACGGAGGTAAGGCATGGCCGTCAGAATATTTACGGACAGCGCGTGTGATTTGGAGTTTTCAGAGCTGGAAGCCCTGCAGGTGGAGCTGCTGCGCATCCCGATTTTCTTTGATGAGGAACGGTATATAGAAGGCGAAAATCTTACCCGGGAAGAGTTTTATGAAAAACTGGCCGTATCGGAGCGGCTGCCCAAAACCGCCCAGATTACGCCGGTGGAGTTCGAGGAGGCGTTTCGTCCTTATGTGGAAGCGGGGGAGGAGATTGTGGTGCTGCCCCTGGCCAAGGAGCTCAGCGGCACCTATCAGTCCGCCTGCATCGCAAAGGAGCAGTTTCCCGAGGCGGTCATCCAGGTGGTGGACACCCGGCAGGTCACCTTTGGTTTGGCGCTTTTGGTCCGGCAGGCGGCGGCTCTGCGGGACGCCGGGCACACCGGGCCGGAAATCGCTGAACAAATCGGCCGTTTGGCGGCTCGGGTGCGGCTGTACGCCGTTATCGACGATTTGAAATATCTCCGGCTTGGCGGCCGCCTATCCTCCGCCGGCGCGGTGCTCGGCACCCTGCTGGGGATTAAGCCGATTATCAGCGTGCAGGACGGCCAGGTGGTCTGCGTGCATAAGATGCGGGGCCAGAAGGCCGGCTGCGCTTATGTGCTGGAGCGGGCTGGACAGGAAGGGATCGATCCCGCCCTGCCGGTTTGCTTCGGACACAGCCACCTGCCCGGCGCGGCGGAAGAACTGCGGGATATGGCCGGGTCTCTTCTCGACGGCTGCGGACAGATCCATTGCTGCAGCATCGGCCCGGTGGTGGGCACCCATGCCGGGCCCGGCTGCGCCGGCTTTGCCTTTTTCGTCAAAGAATAAAAAGCGTCCGGCGGTCATTCCGCCGGACGCTTTGTTATGCTTACTGAATAGATAAATTCGGTACGCGGTATCTAGGAGTCACCGTTGATGATCAAAGCCATAAATTCCAAATTGTCTTTCCCGGTGTTGGCCAGCCCGTGGCCGCTGCCCGAAGGGGTAAAGGTTACGTCGCCGGGCCCCACGTCCAGCATCGCACCGTTGTCGTTGTACCGGCCGGAGCCGGTCAGAATATAGTAGGTTTCGCTGTTGCCGTGATGCTCGTGATACCCCAAGGAACAACCCGGTTCCAGGGTTACCCGGGCGAACAGTTTGACCTTGCCGTCCATCTCCTTGTCCCCCAGCAGGGGTTCGATAAGGACATGGCCGTCCCCGCCGCATTTGTGTTCCGTCCGCTCCACGGTGCGCTCTTCCGGTTTTGTCATGGGATCGTCCTCCTTGGCCGTCAGCCGTTCCAGCTGGGCTTGACCAGCTGGTGGCGGCTGGATTTGTTGATGCTGTAATAATGGGTGAGGATTTCGTCGTATGTCCAGCCGCGCATTTTCCCGCCGTCGGACACACGCAGTTCGTTGGCGTAGCCCATGGCGCCCGTCTGGCTCATGCCGCAGCCATGTCCCGCGCCCCACACCTGGAAGGTCACGGTCTCGTTATTATAGGCCTCCACCCGGAAACAGTGGGACCAAAATCGCTGCCCGTTGAAATTGTCCAGCGCCTTGCGCACATCCTTGCCGGCCAGATAGCGCTTTTCGCTGCCGTTCATGCAATAAAACCCGCTGGTCTTGACATATTTGCCCGGCCCGCCGTCGTATTCCACCTGGAACCCGGCGTCATAGCCGACAGTGCCGCCGAACGCCTTCTGCATCTGCGCGTCAAAGTCGGAACGGGAAAGGCTGTACGTGGTGGAGACCAGGGAGGGATTGTTCGTGTATTTCTCGATATAGGTCTTGGTGTCATATGTACTCGCGACCGAGCGCAGGTAAGGCCGCGCTGAGACGAAGACGTTCTCCGAATTGGCCGTTACGCCGGGGGAGGAGGCGAAATACATGGCCTCAATCGGCGCTTTCGCCGGATCGGACTGCTTCGCATCGAGAATTTTAATCCCCAATACGTTACCCACGGCCTGATAAATCTTTTGATCGTTCTCGTTGCCGTCCACATCCAGAGAAACCGTGGAAAAATTGAATGGATACGAATCCTTGCCAGATTTGGAGGCGTTGTAATTCAGCACGTAGGTGTAGGACGCCACCGTCTGGGCCTCCCAGGCGGCGGTGGAATTCACAGCCGTCCGGGCATTGCCCATTTCCGCCTTGACGATGCGGGCCAGCGCCAGCTGCAGCTCTTTCTTCTGATTGGCCGGGTCGGTGCTGATGGTCAGCAATTGATCGGCCTTGGCGTCGTATAAACGGAAATTTTTGATATAAACGCTTTCCGGCTCGACGGCGTCCCGTATGGTGGTTTCCGGGGGCTCGTCGCCGCTTGGCGGCGCCGAGGTGCTGCCGGTGGTCGTGGTGGTGACAGAGGCCCGGCTGGTGGTCGTGGTGGAACTGGACGTGGTGCCGTCCTGTGAACCGGTCGGTACCGATGAGCCGGTGACCGTGGTGGATTCCCCGGTTTCGCCGGATACCCCCTCCGTGCCCGTCGTGCTGGCGCCTTCGGTGAGGGACGCGGCGGTGGATTGCGCGGTACGGGCGGTCGTTGTTACCGAAGGATTGGCTTTTCTCCATGCCTCCGGCATAATGACGTCGCTGTTTTTGGTCGTGGTCGTCAGATGGATCGCTTCATCCTCCCCATCCCGCAGCCTGCGGGCGGCCACCACGATCTCCGCGCCGGAAAACCTCATCTCTACATCCGCCGGAACAGAGAGGAACAATAGGGAATCGCCGGCTTCCACCTGTACGGGCGTGTCGTACAGGGAACGGTCGCGTGTTTCGGCCACAAACTTAAGAAAGGCCGCTTCGTCGGCAAAGGTCGTGCGGTTATACGAGAAGGCCGTATCGTTCCGATCCAGCACCATGACGGCATAGGGGACCCACTTGCCGTTGGTGAACAGCGTGTTCATCTCCACCAAGGGGTGCTGAATCAGAAAATCCAGTTCCCGATAGCGCACCACGTCGGAAAACATCTGTCCGTCCTGCAGGTTGTTGCCGTAAATGGTCAGCGTCCGGTTGACGGACTGCGCGTTGACCAAAGCGGCCGTGCTGTCGAAGTAAGGCACGCCGTAGGGGGAATAGCGCCGGTCGTAGTTGTGATCGCGGTAGAACTGGTTCCTCGTATCCTTCATGACGGGATAGTTGACGTTGGTGCCGTCGATTTTTATCCAGCCGCCGATGTCCTTGTTCCGGTCGTACAGTCCATAGAAGCGGGAGAGCATGCCCTCCGGATATTTCTTGCTCGACAGAACGTCGGGGGGGAGGGAGCCCGGATCGTTCCCGTAAATCTTCAGGATTTCACCGAACAGCGCCCGGTTGCTCACCGGCATAAGCACGAACTGATTGATCAGCAGCCCGCCCGTCACCAGCACGGCCAGAACCGCCACCCAGGCGACGATTTTCCATACTCGTTCCTTAAGAGAATCCCCTTTCCAAGGGAAAATGGTGGCCAAAAACCGCCGCTGCTTGCCGGATTTGGGGGCGACGGGGATTTGCGGGGCTGCCTCCTTTGGCTCCTCCAGGGTTTCGCCGCCCGCCATGACGGCGGGAAGCGCTTCTAAATAGCGGCGGGTGAGATCCAGCGCGTGGGAGGTGGCGATGTACCGGACGTATTCCCGCTCGCCGCCCGAATGCCCGGCCACGATTTTTTTCACCCAGGTGCGCTTTTCATCCGCCAGGGCAATAAACACGGTACCCACCGGCTTGCCCTCGCTGGTTTCCGGCCCGGCGACCCCGGTGATACCGATGCCCAGGTCGGCCTGGCCCACCCGCCGGGCGCCGACGGCCATGGCGCTGGCCACCTCGGCGCTGACGGCCCCGTATTTCTCCAGCAGCTCCTCGGGCACGCCGAGAACCTGATGCTTGATTTCCTTGGAATAGGCGGCGATGCCGCATTCAAAGACAGAAGAAACCCCCGACACCTCGGTCAGACGCCCCGACAGCATACCGGCGGTGCAGGACTCGGCCGTGGCGATTTTCTTGCCCTTTTCCTTTAAAAGAGTGACCACCGCTTTCTGCAGGCTGCCGCTGTCCACCCCGTAGACAGCAGCCCCGAGCCTCTTGCGGATTTCCTCCACAATGGGGGCGCAGAGCGTCCTGGCCGTTTCGGTGTCCGCGGCGCGGGCCGTCACCCGCAGCGTGACCTCTCCGTCCTTGGCATAGGGCGCGACGGTGGGGTTGGCCTCCGACAGCAGGTCGGCCAGCCGCTCCGCCACCGTGGATTCCGGTATGCCGAACACACCCACGGTTTGGGAAAAGATGGTGCCGCCCGAAAACTTGGACAAATAGGGCGCTACCTTATCGTTGAACATGGGGATGAGCTCCGCCGGCGGACCGGGCAGCAGGATGACCACGTGGCCGTCCCGCTCGATGGCGCAGCCGGGCGCGGTGCCGTGATCGTTGGGAAAGACGACGCATCCTTCGGGCAGCATGGCCTGCTTCTTGTTGCTGGGGCTTAGCTCCCGCCCGGTGTTGGCAAAGTATTCCTGGATGCGCGCCCAGCTCTCCTCGTGCAGCATCAGCGGAATATCCAGCACCTCGCAGACGGTTTCCCGGGTCAGATCGTCCGGCGTGGGCCCCAGCCCTCCGGTAATCACCACCATGTCGCTGCGGCTCAGCGCCAGAGACAACACCTGCTTAAGGCGGGCGTTGTTGTCGCCCACCGTGGATTGATACAGCAGCTGTATCCCATACGCGGCCAGCTCCCGGGACAGAAACTGGCTGTTCGAATTGAGAATATCCCCGAGCAGCAGTTCCGTGCCCACTGTGAGTATTTCAGCGTTCATAATGACCTCCAAGCGTTGCTGTCCGAAAAGTCTTAGGAAATGCTGCGGCGGCGGACACCCGCCAGCGCTTCGGCCATCAGGGCGTCGATGTCCAGCGCCTTTTCCGCTTCCTCCACCATGGCCAGCTTGGGCCGGGTACGGGGATGGCGGGGGGTGAACACCGTGCAGCAGTCCTCATAGGGCTGGATCGATATATCAAAGGTGTCGATACGGCGGGCAATGGCGATGATTTCATCCTTATCCATGCCGATGACCGGCCGGAACACCGGCATGTCGGCCACCGCGTCGGTGCAGGCCAGGGCCGGAATGGTCTGACTGGCCACCTGCCCCACGCTTTCGCCGGTAATCAGGGCGCCGCATTGCTCCGTCTTGGCGATGGAAGCGGCCAGCCGCATCATGAACCGGCGCATGATCAGCGTAAAAAGCTCTTCCGGGCAGCTGCGCTGGATTTCCTCTTGGATGTGGGTGAAGGGGACGATGTGCAGCTCCATCCGCCCCGCGTACCGGGCCACCTGCTCAAGAAGGGAGACCACCTTCATCTCCGCCCGCTCGCTGGTATAGGGCGGGGAGGCGAAATGCACGCAGGTCAGCTCGATGCCCCGCTTGGCCATCATGTAACCGGCTACGGGGGAATCGATGCCCCCTGAGATCAGCAGGGCCGCCCGTCCGCCGGTGCCCACCGGCATGCCGCCCGCGCCGGGCAGCTGCGCCGCGTGAACATAGGCGCCGAAATCGCGGATTTCCACCATTACCACCACGTCGGGCTGATGGACGTCCACCCGCAGATGGGGATAAGCCTCCAGCAGACAGCCGCCCACGTCGGCGCAGATATCGGGGGATTTCAGCGGAAACTCCTTGTCGCTGCGCCGCGCCTCCACCTTGAAGGTGCGGGCCTGTGTCAGCGCCGGCTTCAGATAAGACGCCGCCGCCTCGCGGATGGCCTCCATCTCCTTGGGCACCATGCGGGCGCGGGAAAAAGCGGAAAGACCGAACACCCGGGATACCCGATCGCAGGCCTCGTCCAGGTCGGCCGCGTCGTCCTGCGGCTCGATATAAATGGTGGATTGGGCCTTGCGCAGATGAAAGTGGCCCAGCGGGGTCAGCCGCCGGCGCAGGTTCTTCATCAGCACCGCCTCGAAGGTGCCGCGGTTCAGCCCCTTCAGAGCCAGCTCGCCGCATTTGATCAATAGGATTTCATTACAGTCTGCCATGCATCGTTACATCCGTTTCTTTTGTGTTTTCATGCCGCCGCATCATGCCGCCGGCGTTTCTTCTGTGGGGTCGGTGCTCGGTTTCGTCGTCGCGTCGGTCGGCTCGGTAGGTTCCGTCGGCGGATCGGTAGGCGCTTCGCTCGTCGGTTCCGTCGGCGCCTCGGTGTCCCCGCTGGAGGGGGTCTCGGAGGATGGCGTTCCCGTCGTGGTCGTGGTGGTCGGGGCCGTCGTTGGCGGCGGCGTGTTGCCGGACGTGGTGCCCGGCGTCACCGGCGTTGTGGTGGTGGGCTTGGTGGTCGACTCACCCAGCGTCGTGCCGGTGCTCCCCTCGGTGGGGGTGGTGCTTGCGGTGGTGCCCGCCGGCAGAGTGCCGGTGCCGCCGCTCGAGGTGGTGGTGACGTTCACGGTGGGGATCACATAACTGGGATCCGTATAGAAGGGATGAGGATCCTGCTTTTGATTGAGATACCATTGATAAGGCATGATCGCGTCGTCATTTTTCACGATGCGGGAGGTGTCCACGGTGTTGGCCTCCCCGTCCCGCACCCGGCGGGCCACCACGGCCAGACGGCCGTCGTCCAGCACGCTTTTGTTGGTGCAGGTGGAGAGAATGAGCAGATCGTCGTCCGCCGTCACGTCCACGCTGTTATAGTCGTAAATCGAATGAGCCCGCAGCTCGTTGACAAAATTGAGGAAATCCGCGTCCCCGGAAAAATCGGTGCGCAGATAGTTGAAGCGGTACCGGCTCTCCTTCTCGGCGTTGTCAATCATGACCACGGCGAATACCTTGTACTCGTTGCGATGGTACAGCGTATTCATGGTGATAAGCGGCGCGGAGCGCACGTTGTAGACGCTGTTGAGAAATTTGTTGATGCCGGAGAACATCTGCCCGCTGGCCATATTATGCCCATAAATGATGGAAACTTTGTTATGAGAAGCAGGCGTATCGATTACGTTGCGCTTGTCAAAGAACAGCGCGCCGTTTTTGTTGTTGTTCCCGTAAAAATCCTTGGTCAGATATTTGTCGTTATCCCCGGAATACAGGATGGGATAGCTGATTTTCAGAAAATCGTTTTTCGCGTTGGAGTTGTACTTGATCCACCCCCGCAGCTCAGTGTTGATGGGGTATATGTTCTTGAACGCGTCGTCGATGCCCTCGGGGAAGGGGAAGTCCTTGTATTTGTCCAGCACTGCCGCCGGGTTGTTGGGATCGTACATCTCGTCCAGGGTGCTGTACAGCCGGTCGTTGTTGGCCGGCACAATGACCATGTCGTACACGATGTAGGACACCGAGCCGATGAGCACCAGCAGCGCGATGAGAAACACGCACTTGCGCACGATTTCCAGAGGCGCGTCCCCTTTTTTCGGCACCACATTGCCCAGCATATCGAGCAGAACGTCGGTGAATTTCCGCTGGGGCGCCGCCGCTTCCTCGCCGGCTTCCGGCGACTCGAACACCAGCGCGTAGGCCCCCGGGGCATCGTCCTCCGGCGGCGCGGCGGGATTCTCCACCTCAGCTGCGGCCTTGTCTACCTCGGCGCTTTTCCCGCCGCTCTGGTAGTCTTTCATCAGCCGGAGCACCTCCAGCTCGTTGGCCATATCGTCATCCATGGGCGGCAGGCCGCCCGGTTTTCTGTCCTTTTCCATTGGGTACCTCCATTGTCAGGAATGGCCTTCAGCGGCCTTTACGCGCCAGAGAGGCCATGGCCTCCTCCAGGGCGTCGAGAAACTGGCGGATGTCCTGCTCCGTGTTTTCATAGCAGAAACTCAGGCGCAGGGCGCTGTCGATTTCCGGGGACGGCAGCCCCATGGCGGTCAGCACGGGGCTTTTGCGCCCCTTGGAGCAGGCGGAGCCGCTGGATACGGACACCCCCCGCTCGGCGAGAAAATGCAGCAGCGTTTCGCTGCGCAGGCCGGGAACGGAAAGATGCACAATGTAGGGAACCCCTCCCTCGGGCAGATGGAACCGGATGTCGTCCCGTCCGCCGAGTTCGCGGAGCAGCAGAGCGCGCAGCGCCTCGTAGTGCCGCCGCTGATCCTCGAAGGGGGGCAGCGCGGCGGCCGCGGCGCCGAAGGCGGCGATGAGCGGCACCGGCTCGGTGCCGGAGCGCAGCCCTTTTTCCTGCCCGCCGCCCAGCGCCCGGGGGACCACCCGCACGCCCTTGCGCAGATACAGGGCACCCACCCCCTTGGGGGCGTGCAGCTTGTGTCCGCTGACCGACAGGGCGTCTACACCCATCTTCTCGGGGAATACCGGGATTTTTCCGGCGGCCTGCACCGCGTCGCAGTGGATAAGCGCCTGGGGCGCGCGGCGCCGGATAAGCGGCGCCGCCTCCTCGACGGGGAACCGCGCGCCGGTTTCGTTGTTGACCAGCATGATGCTGACCAGAATGGTGTCCTCCCGGCAGGCCGCGGCAATTTGCTCCGCCGTCAGGCGTCCCTGTTCATCGGGAACCAGCCGGTCGACCTGCGCGCCTTCCTTTTCCAGCGCGTCGAAAGCGGCGGCGACGGAGGGGTGCTCGACGGCGGTGGTGACCGCGTGGCCGCCCCGCCGCTTGCGCGCGGCCCAGCCGCCCAGAATTGCCAGGTTGTTTGCTTCGGTGCCGCCGGAGGTGAAGATCAGCGTGTCCGGCGGGCAACCCAGCAGCTTGGCGACCGCCCGCCTGGCCGCCGTCAGTTCCTGCTCCGCTGCAAAGCCGACGGTGTGCAGGGAGGAAGGGTTGCCGTAGCAGCCGGTCATCATTTCATACGCCTTGTCGGCCGCCTGTTTGCAGACGGCGGTGGTGGCGCTGTTGTCCAAATAGGCTTGCTTCACGAATTTAACCACCCAGTCTGTAAGGGGAGGAGCCGCCGGGTGCCGCCGGACGAACGCGCGTCCCGCTTTCCCACAAGAAGCCCCCACCCCGTATTGACATCTTATTATATAACAAAACGCTCCGGGATACAACCTCTTGTTTTTAGGGAATTTGCGTCGGACACCCCAAACGCACGGTTTTTTGCCGGCGGAAAGACGAAGATAACAAGATTGTCATTTTTACAGCCCGGAGGTTTCAAAAGTGTAATCAGTTTGTAATCAAAAACGGTATAATTCCCGCGAAAAATCCAATACAATAAAAGCATGGAAAAACACAAACACAGCCGCCGGGCGGCCGCATAACAGGAAGGATGTGACCTCTGTGAAAAAGAAGATGGGACGAATCGGTGTCGTGACGCTGCTGCTAGTGCTGCTGACTGCCTTTATGGGGGTCATGGCCAGCGCGGAGGAAGGCGGCTATTGGACCGAACAGCTGGACGAGGAAGGCCGCGTCGTGCGGATTTTTACGTATACCGAGCCGGTAGACATCACTGAGAATGAAGGCGAGCCCATGGACGACGCCGATTATGCCGCCCCCGAGGAGCCGGCCGCCGAGATGGTGCAGGCTCCCGTCTATCTGGCGGGCGCGGACGCCGCCCCGGCTCCCGCCGCCGAGCAGACGACCGGCATTACCGCCGGCATGGTCGTCGTCGGCATGGTGACGCTGGCCGGTCTGGCCTTCGCTCTGTATAAAGCCATTTAACAGCGGCATTGCCGGATTCTCGCGGACGTGAAAGGATGTGACGGATATGCAAAAGGCTTGGGCGCTGCTCCTGGTTCTGGCAGCTCTGGCCGGAGGACTGCTCTGCTGGGCGAAAAAACTGCAGGACCGCCGGCACAAACCGCTTGTGGAAACGTTTCACAACCGGTAAATGAACAGAGAAAGGCATGCCAACATACGAGGGCGCATTGCAAAATACAGGATTTTGCAATGCGCCCCTGAAAAACCGCTTGCGGGCCGTAATTTGCGGCCCGCATTTTGCGTCTTTACAGACGCAAAACCGCGCTTTTTCTGGTTTGTGCGTGTGTTTATCCATGGCGCAACAGCCGTTTTTTGTCTGCCGGCGCTTCTTGCAATCCGGCGGCCGGGATGCTATAGTTAGAGCAAATCCAGCCAAGCTTTATGGGAAAGGAAGACCCGCGATGGAATCGTTTATAGAATTGGCGCGGCGCAGGCAAAGCTGCCGCCGCTATGACCGGCGGCCGGTGGAACCGGAAAAACTGGAGGCCTGCATCGAGGCGGCGCGTCTGTCTCCCTCGGCCTGCAACAGCCAGCCCTGGGGCTTTACTGTGGTGACCCGCCCGGTTTTGCTTCCCGAGGTGGCCGCCTGCGTCCAGCAGCTGGGCATCAACGCATTCACGGCGGACTGCCCCGCCTTTGTCGTGGTGACGGAGGAAAAGGCGACCCTCATGAAGCGCCTGGACGGCGTGGTGGACAGCCAGCATTTCGCCTCCATCGACGTGGGCCTGGCGGCAGCGCACCTCTGCCTCCAGGCGGCCGACCTGGGGCTGGGTACCTGTATCATGGGCCTGTTCGACGAGGCGCGGCTGCGCCGCCTGCTGGATATTCCCGCCCAAAGCCGGGTGCGCCTGGTGATCGCCGTGGGCTATCCGGCCGAGGACGCGCCGCGTCCCAAGCAGCGCAAGGCGATGGAATCCGTCGCCCGGTTTATTCGGTAGGAAGGGAGCGGACAGCCTTGATGAATTTCAACAGCGAAAAGATGTATCATATCGGCCTGCATCCGGAGCAGGGAGCGGGCTATGTCCTGCTGACCGGGGATCCGGGCCGGGTGGAGAGCATCGCCCGCCGGCTGGACAGCCCCGAGCCGGTGGCCTGCAACCGGGAGTACACCTCTTGGGCGGGGAACCTGGCCGGCCGTCGGATGCTGGTGATCTCCCATGGGATCGGCGGCCCATCCACCGCCATCTGTGTGGAGGAGCTGGTCAAATGCGGGGCCCATACCCTCATCCGGGTGGGAACCTGCGGCGGGATGGCGCACAAGGTGGTGGGGGGCGATCTGGTGGTCGCCTCCGCCGCCATCCGGCAGGAGGGCACCTCCCGCGAATATCTGCCGGTGGAATTCCCGGCCGCCGCCGATTTTGCCGTCACCCGGGCGCTGGCGGACAGCGCCGCCAGGCTGGGCCATCCCGCGCATACCGGTGTGGTGCACTGTAAGGATTCCTTCTATGGGCAGCACAGCCCCGAGGCCTCGCCCGTGGCCCCGTGGCTGAAGCTGCAGTGGCAGGCCTGGCTCAAGGGCGGCTGCCTCGCTTCCGAAATGGAATCCGCTGCTCTTTTTATTCTCGCCGCCTCCCTGGGCGTGCGGGCCGGCTGCGTCCTGACGGCCATATGGAACCAGGAACGGGCGGCCGCGGGCTTGTCCAATCCCCGCTGCGAGGACAGCGGCCCCGCGGTGGAAACCGCTCTGGAAGCCCTGCGCATCCTGATGGACGAGGAAACCGCTGAAATCCGCCGGGAGTGACGAAGTTTCGTTGTCAAATGCGCACAGAAATTTTGTTCGCATTTGGCAAAAACCAGAAGGGGCGATATTGCCCGCGTGCGGTTCCTGTGCTATAATTGAAAGGATAAGGCGTATATATCATTACCGGAGGAAATTCCCTCCGCGGGGACAGGGGAGAGTGACGGCGTCCATGATCATTTTAGGAATCGACCCGGGGTATGCCATTGTGGGCTGGGGCGTCGTGCGGTATGAACGGGGGCGCTTCACCCCTCTGACCTTCGGCGCCATCACCACCCCGGCGGGGATGGATTTTTCCCGCCGGCTGGAGGTCATTTACGACGAAATGGCCGTTCTGCTCGCGCAGCATAAGCCGGACGCCCTGGCGGTGGAGAAGCTGTATTTCAAAAACAACCAGAAAACCGCCATCGATGTGGCGGAGGCCCGGGGCGTCA
Source organism: uncultured Oscillospiraceae bacterium (assembly GCA_900546265.1). GTDB lineage: Bacteria > Bacillota > Clostridia > Oscillospirales > Acutalibacteraceae > UMGS856. The sequence goes on from URCA01000019.1 coordinate 18,935, forward strand.
TCCTGCTGGCTGCGCACAAAAGCGGCACGCCCCTGTACGAGTATACCCCTTTACAGGTGAAAAGCGCGGTGACGGGCTACGGCAAGGCGGAAAAGCCCCAAGTGATGGAGATGACCCGCCGGCTGCTGCGTCTGGCCGAGGTGCCCCGGCCGGACGATACGGCCGACGCCTTGGCTATCGCCATCTGTCACGGCCAGTCGGGCGGCACCGTCCTCAAAAGGAGCTTGGCGGGCCGCGTGTAAGGGGCGAAAACTTTCCAGTAAATATCAGGAGGCATAGGCCATGCTGTACAGCGTAAAAGGCGAACTGATTCATATGGAACCGCAGATGGCGGTCATTTGCTGCGGCGGCGTGGGCTTCCGCTGCCGCATTACCATGAACACGGCCCGTCAGCTTCCCGCGGTGGGGAGCGAGGCGATGCTCTATACCATGATGAACGTGCGGGAGGACGCTATCGAGCTGTTCGGCTTTGCCGACCAGGGGGAGCTGAACTGCTTCAAGCAGCTGACCGCCATCACCGGCGTAGGTCCCAAGGCGGCCATCGCCATTTTGTCCGAACTGTCCCCCGAACGGGTGGCCCTGGCGGTGGCCGGCGGGGATTACAAGACCCTGACCCGCGCGCCGGGGGTTGGCCCCAAGCTGGCCCAGCGGATTGTCTTGGAAATGAAGGACAAGGTGGGAGCCCTGCAGACGAGCGGCGGCGCAGAGCTGCCCCAGGGGGCTGTCGTGTCCGCCGCCGGCAACGCCGCCGAGGCGGTGAATGCCCTGTCGGTGCTGGGCTTCACGCCGGGCGAGGCGTCCGCCGCCGTTGGGAAGCTGGACAGCGCCCTGCCGGTGGAAACCCTGGTGCGCCAGGCTCTCAAGTCTCTAGGCAGAAAGAGCTGACCGACTCGTGTCTCATAAAAAGGCGGATCCGCTGGTTTTCGCCGCAGGAAGGAAAGGACGTCGACCGTGGAAATGGATTACGAAAACCGCATGATATCCGCCGAATACCTGCCCGAGGACGACGGCGACAACCCGTTGCGTCCTCGCACCCTGGCCGAATACATCGGCCAGGAAAAGGTCAAGGATAACCTGTCGGTCTTTATCAACGCGGCCAAGATTCGTGGCGAGGCCCTGGATCACGTGCTGCTGTACGGCCCGCCCGGCCTGGGCAAAACCACCCTGGCGGCCATTATTGCGGCGGAGATGGGGGTCAATTTCCGCATCACCTCCGGCCCCGCCCTGGAACGGGCGGGGGATCTCGCGGCCCTGCTGACCAATCTGGACGAGGGCGACGTCTTGTTTATCGACGAAATTCATCGTCTCTCCCGCACGGTGGAAGAGATTCTGTACCCGGCGATGGAGGACTTCGCCATCGATATCATGAACGGCAAGGGCCAGGGCGCGGCCTCCATCCACCTGCCTCTGCCGAAATTCACTCTCATCGGTGCCACCACCCGGGCGGGGCAGCTTTCCGCCCCCCTGCGGGATCGGTTCGGCGTGGTGCTGCGCCTGGAGCTGTATACCCCCCGAGAGCTGGCCACCATCGTCAGCCGCAGCGCCCGGATTTTGAACATAGAATGCGACGAGGACGGTGCTTTGGAGATCGCCTCCCGCTGCCGGGGAACCCCCCGTATCGCCAACCGGATGCTCAAGCGGGTGCGGGATTTCGCCCAGGTCATGAACGACGGCGTCATCAATACCGACACCGCCCGGCAGGCGCTCGATCGCCTGGAGGTGGATGAGCTGGGCCTGGACATGGTGGATCGGCGGATGCTGGAGGCCATGATCCGGCACTATAACGGCGGCCCGGTGGGCCTGGACACCCTGGCGGCGGTCATCGGGGAGGAATCGGTGACTATCGAGGATGTCTACGAGCCCTATCTGATGCAAATCGGCTTCCTCACCCGGACGCCCCGCGGCCGGGTGGTGCTCCCCGCCGCCTACGCCCATCTGGGCCTGCCCGTCCCGGGCCAGCCCTCGCCTGAACAACCGAATTTATCGTTTTTTGATAACTGAATTCCGCGTATATTCCGCCTGTTGTGGGACAGGCGTAATATAGAATCTGTCACTGTGTGGGAAAGAGGTACTAGAATGGGAAGACTGTTTGGAACGGACGGCGCGCGTGGCGTAGCCAACACGGAGCTAACCTGTGAGACGGCCATGTCGATTGGACGGGCCGCCGCCATGGTGCTCATCGAGGTGGAGCACCGGCGTCCGCGTGTGCTCATCGGCAAGGATACCCGGGTGTCCTCCGATATGCTGGAGGCGGCGCTGGTGGCCGGGCTGTGCTCGGTGGGCGCCGACGTGCAGCTGCTGGGCGTGGTGCCCACGCCGGCGGTGGCTTACTTGGTGGGCAAGTATCAGGCGGACGCGGGCATCATGATTTCCGCGTCGCACAACCCCTGCGAATACAATGGCATCAAGATTTTCAACGGCGAGGGCTATAAGCTGTCCGACAACCTGGAGGAGGAAATCGAGGCGATTGTCCTGGACGGCGCGCAGACGCCGCCCACCCCCACCGGCGGCGGTATCGGCCGGGTGTCCCGCTGTGACCACGCGGTGGACGATTATGTCCGCCACCTGCTGGACGTGACCGACGTGGATTTGCGCGGGATGCGCCTGGCGGTGGACTGCGCCAACGGCTCGGCCAGCGCCACGGCCCGCCGTCTGTTTTCCGCCCTGGGGGCCGACTGCGTGTTTCTCAACGACCAGCCCGACGGCGTCAACATCAACGAAAACTGCGGGTCCACCCACATCGAGCAGCTGGCCGATTTTGTCAAAAAGCTGAAATATTACGGCGGCGTGGCTTTCGACGGCGACGCCGATCGCTGCCTGGCGGTGGACGAACAGGGCAACCTCATCGACGGGGATAAGATCATCGCCGCCCTGGCCATGGATATGAAGGAAAAAGGGGAGCTGGACGGCAATGCCGCCGTGGTGACGGTCATGTCCAACCTGGGCTTTTTCCGCTTCTGTGAGCAGAACGGCATCACCCCGGTCTCCACCAAGGTGGGGGATCGGTATGTTCTCGAGGAAATGGTGAACAGCGGCTACGCCATCGGCGGCGAGCAGTCGGGGCATATCATCTTCCGGCATCACGCCACCACCGGCGACGGGCAGATGTCCGCCGTCAAGCTGTTGGCCATGGCCCGGGAAAAGGGCGTCAAGCTTTCCCGGATCGGCGGCATGATGGAGCGCTATCCCCAGGTCATCATCAATGTCAAAGCCGACGCGGCCCAGAAAGCCAAATACGCCGCCGATAAGGCGCTCGCGGAGGAAATCAGCAAAGCCAACGCCTCCCTCGGCCGGGACGGCCGGGTGCTTGTGCGGGTTTCGGGCACCGAGCCCCTGCTCCGTATCATGGTGGAAGGCCGGGAATTCGACGCCATCAACGACCTGGCGGTTCAGCTGGGCGAAACCATCAAAGCGGCGATCCAATAAGATTGAGTTAAAGGACAGGACGACGTATGAGAGCAGCTACCCGATGGAAAGACTATGAATTAATCGACGCCGCCGATGGGGAGCGGCTGGAGCGCTGGGGCGATATCCTCCTCATCCGTCCCGATCCGCAGATTCTCTGGAAAACGCCCCGGCGCAGCCCCCTGTGGAACAAGGCCCACGCCCGCTATCACCGCTCGCATACCGGCGGCGGCCAGTGGGAGCGGCTGAAGCCGCTTCCCGACGTGTGGGAAATCGGCTACGGCTCTCTGCGCTTTCGTCTGAAACCCATGGGCTTCAAGCACACCGGCCTGTTCCCGGAGCAGGCGGTCAACTGGGACGCCATGAGCGCCTGGATCCGGGAGGCTGGGCGCCCCATACGGGTGCTCAACCTCTTCGGATACACCGGCGGCGCGACCCTGGCCTGCACGGCGGCGGGGGCCCATGTCACCCACGTGGACGCCTCCAAGGGCATGGTGGCCTGGGGGCGGGAAAACGCGGCCGCCTCCGGCCTGGCCGACCGGCCCATGCGCTGGCTGGTGGACGACTGCGGCAAGTTCGTGCAGCGGGAGCAGCGCCGGGGCAACACCTACGACGCCATTTTGATGGATCCCCCGTCCTACGGCCGCGGCCCTGGGGGAGAGGTGTGGAAGCTGGAGGAGCAGATTTACGATTTGGTGGAGCAGTGCGCCGCCCTCCTGTCGGACAGGCCGCTGTTTTTCGCCATCAATTCTTACACCACCGGCCTGTCCCCCTCGGTGATGCAGTATATTCTGGGGACCCTCGTCTCTCCGAAGCACGCCGGCGTTCTCTCCGCGGACGAAATCGGTCTGCCGGTCACCCAAAGCGGCCTGGTTCTGCCCTGCGGCGCGACGGCGCTCTGGACGGAGCGGTAATCTACTCCCAGGAGGTTTCCCCATGAATATGATTGTCGCCGACGGCGTCAGCTTTCAATACGAATATCCCGATGAACCGCCGCTCAAGGTGCTGGAACACATCGACCTGACCATCGAGCAGGGTTCCTTCGTGGCGCTTCTCGGCCACAACGGCTGCGGGAAATCCACCATCGCCAAGCATTTCAACGCCATGCTGCTGCCCACGGGCGGCACCGTCCTGGTCAAGGAGATGAACACCAGCGACGAGGCGCTCAAATACGAGGTGCGCCGCACGGTGGGCATGGTGCTTCAGAACCCGGATAACCAGCTGGTCTCCACCATCGTGGAGGAGGACGTGGCCTTCGGCCCCGAAAACCTGGGGGTGCCTCCGGAGGAAATCCGCCGCCGGGTGGACGACGCCCTGCGGGCGGTGGATATGTTCGATTACCGCACCCATGCGCCTCATAAGCTGTCGGGCGGCCAGAAGCAGCGGATCGCCATCGCCGGCATCATCGCCATGGAACCGGAGTGCATCGTCCTGGACGAGCCCACCGCCATGCTGGATCCCCACGGCCGCCGGGAGGTGTTGGATACCGTCCGCCGTCTCAATAAGGAGCGGGGCATCACCATTGTGCTCATCACCCACTATATGGACGAAGCCGTCCAGGCCGACCGGGTGGTGGTCATGGACGACGGGGCCATCCTCATGGACGGCGCTCCCCGGGAGGTGTTCTCCCGTGTGGACGAGCTGCGCCGGGTGGAGCTGGACGTGCCCCAGCCCACCGAGCTGTGCCACGCGCTGCGCGGCCGGGGCCTCCCCCTGCCGGAAGGCGTCCTCACCGCCGCGGAATGCGCCGAAGCCATCGCCCTGCTGCCCGTTTCGGGCGCTGTGCCGGCCGCCGCGCCCGCTGCGCCCGCCCCCGCCCTCCCGGCGGAGCCGGTGCTGGAAACCGAGGCGCTGACCTACGTCTACGCTCCCGGCTCCCCTTTTGAAAAGACCGCCATGCACGATGTCAGCCTGACGGTGAACCGCGGGGACTTCGTGGGGATTATCGGCCATACCGGCTCCGGCAAATCCACCCTGGTGCAGCATCTCAACGGCCTGCTGCGCCCCACCTCCGGCCGGGTGCTGCTGGAGGGCCGGGACATCTGGGAGGATCCCAAAAAAATCCGCGCGGTACGCTTCCGGGTGGGTATGGTGTTCCAATACCCGGAGCATCAGCTGTTCGAGGATACCTGCTATAAGGACATCGCCTTCGGCCCCAAAAACATGGGCCTGAGCGAGGAGGAGATCGATAAGCGCGTCCGCCAGGCCGCCGCTTTTGTCGGCCTGCGGGAGGAGCTGCTCGAAAAATCCCCCTTCGAGCTGTCCGGCGGCGAAAAACGCCGGGCCGCCATCGCCGGCGTCATGGCCATGGAACCCGAGGTGCTCATCCTGGACGAGCCCACCGCCGGCCTGGATCCCAAGGGCCGGGACACGATCCTCGAGCAGATCCGCGTCTATCAGGAGCAGCGCGGCACCACCGTGCTGCTGGTCTCCCACAGCATGGAGGATATCGCCCGGGTGGCCAAACGAGTGCTGGTCATGAACCGGGGAGAGGTGGCCATGTACGCTCCCACCGAGGAGGTCTTCTCCCGGGCAGCGGAGCTGGAAGCCATCGGCCTGTCCATCCCCGCCGTGACCCGCGTGTTCATGCGGCTGAGGGACAAGGGCCTGCCGGTGGGCGATAATGTCTATACTGTGGAGCAGGCGGCCGCCCGGCTGCTGCCCCTGCTGAAAGGGGGCGACACCCCATGCTGACGGATATTACCATCGGCCAGTATTTCCCGGGCAATTCCCTGCTGCACAAGATGGACCCCCGGGCGAAGCTCATTCTGACCTTCGCCTATATCGTGGCGGTCTTTGTTCCCCGCAACTGGGCGGGCCTGTCGCTTGCCGTCGCCTTCCTGGTGATGAGCGTCTGGCTGTCCCATCTGCCCCTCAAGCTGATTTTCAAAAGCCTGAAGCCTATCCTGCCCCTGATCGTCTTCACCTCCATCATCAACATCTTCTATGTGCGGGACGGCCTGGTGCTCGTGGACTGGTGGATCATCCATATCACCCTGCAGGGCGTGGTCACCGCCGTGTTCATCGCGGTGCGCATCCTCTGCCTCATTGCCGGCAGCTCCCTGCTAACTTATACCACCTCGCCCACCGCCCTGACCGATGCGCTGGAACGGCTGATGAAACCCCTCAAGTTCCTGCACGTCAACGTCCATGAACTGGCCATGATGATGACCATCGCCCTGCGCTTTATCCCCACCCTCATCGAGGAAACCGACAAAATCATGTCCGCCCAGAAGGCAAGGGGCGCGGATATGGAAAGCGGCGGCCTGATGCAGCGGATCAAGGCCCTGATTCCGATTCTCATCCCGCTGTTCGTCTCCTCCTTCCGCCGGGCCTACGAGCTGGCCATGGCCATGGAGTGCCGCTGCTACCGCGGCGGCGACGGCCGCACCCGGATGAAGCAGCTCCATCTCGCCGGCCGGGACACGGCCTGTCTGGTGGTCATGGCCATGCTGGTGACCGCCCTCATCCTGCTCAACATCTTCCTGCCCGCCAACGTCTGATTTCAAACGGAAAGGGGTGCCGCCATGCCGCGCCTGCTTTTGACCCTTCGCTATGACGGCACCCGCTACCACGGCTGGCAGGTGCAGCCTAACGGCGTCACCGTTCAGCAGGTGATGCAGGACGCGGTGGAACGCCTGACCGGCGTGCGATCCGGGCTGACCGGCTGCAGCCGCACCGACGCCGGCGTACACGCCAACATGTTCTGCTGCACCCTGGATACCGCCTGTCCCCTGCGGGGGGACAAGCTGGCGGCCGCTCTCAACGCCCATCTGCCAGCCGACGTGGCCGTGTACGGCTGCCGGGAGGTGCCGGCGGATTTCCATCCCCGGTATATGGCCGCGGGCAAGCGGTATGTCTACCGTATCTGGAACGCCCCCGCCCGCAATCCCTTCTGGCAGGGCTACGCCCTGCATCGGCAGCGCCGGCTGGACGAGCGCCGCATGGACGAGGCCGCCGCGGCTTACTGCGGCACGCATGATTTTACGGCCTTCTGCTCTGCGGGCAGCGCGGTGGAGGATCGGGTGCGCACCGTGCGGCGCTGCGGCGTCTCGCGTCAGGGCGACCTCGTGACCTTCACCGTGGAGGCCGACGGATTTTTATACAATATGGTGCGCATCATGGTGGGTACCCTGCTGGATATGGACGCCGGCCGGATCCCCTGGGACGCCCTGCCGGCCATTCTGCTATCCCGCGACCGGGACCGGGCGGGGGCCACCGCTCCGGCCTGCGGGCTGTATCTGGATGAAGTGTTTTACCCCGACGCCGCCGTCGGAAAGGAGATGGGGGGACAGCATGGCGAATAAACAGGACTTGAAAATTCGATCCCACGCGGCGCCTAGGAAAAAGAAGGATGCCCGCCCCGCGGCCGTTCCCCCGCCGGTCCAGCAGTCTCCGGCCCCGCCGGCGTATACTTACCGCGAGCCCCCCCGGGAAGCCCCGGAAGCGGACGCCCCCATCCTGAAAGAGGTGCCGCCGAAAAAGCGGCGTCGGTCGGGCCGTTCCCTCATCTGGATGGTGTTTTCCCGCCTGGTGCTGGTGGGAGTCCTGCTCACCGGCGGTTACCTGCTTTGGCAGAATTGGGAGAAAATCGCCCCGGACAGCTTGGTCATCTGGGTGGAGGAAAAGCTGTCGGGCGGCGCCGGCGGCGAAGGCTACCCGGTGAGCGTGGCCGGCGGCAGCGTGCTGCATATGAGCGAGATCGAAGGCAATCTCGCCCTGCTCAGCGACACCTCCTTCACCATTCTCAACAGCCGCGGCGGGGAAGCGGTGCGCCGCCCCCATACCTTCTCCGCGCCGATCCTGAAAACCGCCGGCAAATACGCCGTGTTGGCGGAAACCGGCAGCACCAGGCTGAGCCTGGAAACCCGGGCTCAAACCCTCTGGAGCGTCACCCTGGAGCATCCCATTATCTCCGCCGACGTCTCCCGGAATGGCACCACCGCGGTGATTACCTCCGGCGGCCAGTCCTACAACGCCGAAATCGTGGTGTTCGACAAGAAGGGCAAGGAAATCTATCGCCGCAGCCGGAAACGGCAGGCGGTGGACGTGGCCGTCTCCCCCGGGGGGGATCGGGTCGCCATCGCCAGCATCGCGGCGGAAAACGGCGCCATCAAATCCTATTTGGAGATTTTCACCTTTGCCGCCGACAAGGATGCCGCCTTTACGCATGAAGCGTCCGGCATCCTGCTGGCCGCCGTGGATTACCTGGCAGGTGGCCAGACGGTCGCCGTGGGGGATACCGCCCTGTGGATCGCGGACGAGAAAACCGGGGCGCTCAAACAGACGGATTTCGACGGGCAGCAGCTGCTGGGCTACGCCCCCGGGGACGATCGCGTCGCCCTGGTCACCCAGGCCTACGGCGCGACGGACGGGTGCCGCCTGCTGGCAGTTACCGCCGACGGCGCAACCGCCTACACCGCCGATATCCGCGAGGCCTATCGGCATGTCGCCGCCGATAAAAATGGCGTGTATCTCCTGACCGGCAGCGCGGTGCATGTGTTCGGCGCTGCCGCCGAGACCGGCGTCCTCGAGGTGCCGTCGGACGGCCGCCTGATAGGAACGCTGGGGGATAAAATCATGGTGCTGGGGCTGACCACCCTGCGGCAGTACGACCGGCCCGCCGCCTAGAGCTATTGGCGAAGGACGACAATGATGTCCCCACGCCATTCTTGCCGCCGAACTTGTGTCATTTTATTCGCTAATGGCTCTATTATCGGAAAGGATTTTAGGCATGGGTATTCTTCTTGATATTCTCTGCATCGGCCTGCTCGCCGCCTCGGCGGTGGTGTTTGCCCAAAAATCGGTTTCCTCCTCGCTGCTTTCGTTGGGCGCCCTGCTGCTGGCGCTCACCGCCGCCTTCCTGCTCAGCCTCCCTCTGGGGGCTGCCGGTCGGCCCTTGATTGCTCCGACGGTGGAAAAGACCGCGGCCTATCGCCTGGCCGATCTGTTTTCCGCTCCCCATTTGGCTACCGGCCGGGAAACGGTGGAGGCCTTGGACTTTGATGAGCTCATTCGAACCAATCCGCCGGCCTTCCAGAAAATACTGGATCACTACGGCGCGGATATCGACACCCTTCGGGGCCTGCCGGAAACGCATGATTCCGCTGCGGTGCTGGATGCCGTTACCGGTAGGTACAGCCGCACCCTGTCCCGGGCGGTGAGCTATGCCGTGCTGTTCTGCCTGGCTTTTCTGGTCGGCAAGCTGGTCCAAAAGCGGGTGGAGGACGGCCTGGTGCCCCCGCCGCCCCTGCGGGGAACGCGGCGGCTGATTCCGCCCGCCCTGGGCCTGCTGGCCGGCCTGCTCTGGACTTTTTCGCTGGCCGTTTTGTTGGAATGGTTGGCGCCGGTGGTGGGCCGCGATTCCGTGGTTTTTTCGGAAGATATGCTGAAAAGCGCCTCTTTTTATCAAATTCTTAATCAAATAAACCTCTTTATCCGGTTGTAAAGAACAGGAAATCGTGGTATATTTATTGATACTGCGGGGCGGAAAAACCTCTCTGCGGCTTATGAATGGAGGGTTCTTCATGGCATATATTCTGGACATTGCGGTCATACTAATTTTTGTTTTGGCGATCTTCATCGGCTATCGCCGCGGCTTCGTCAAATCCATTATCCGGCTGGTCGGCTGCCTGTTGGCCCTGGTCATTGCCGGCACCCTCAGCGGCACCATCGCGGGCGGGATTTACGACGGCTTCCTGGCCGGTAAGGTCAAGGAGCAGATCGTCACCCACATTCCCGCCGCCGACACCGCCTCCATCAAAACCGGCCTGCACGACGCCATTGAGCAGATGCCCGGCTTTGTCAAAAACGCCCTGGACGCCTATGACTTGGGCAGTCCCGACGCCATTGTGGATTCCCTCGGCGACACGCTGAGCGGCAACGTCGACGCGGTGGCCCAGACGATTTCCGATAAGGTCATCCGCCCGGTGGCGGTTCTGCTGCTGCAGATGGTGTGCTTCTTTGTTTTGTTTATTATTCTGATTATTGTGGTCGGTATTCTGGCCGCCGTTATCAATAAGGCCTTCAAGCTGCCCGGCCTCAAGCAGATGAACGGGGCGCTCGGCGCCATCTTCGGCGCGGTGGAAGGCCTGCTGTGGGTGCTGGTCGCGGTCACGGTGATCCAGCTGGTCGCCACTTCCTCCGCCGGCGATTCGCTGTTATCCGCCAAAAATCTGCACGATTCGCTTCTGGTCAGTAAGATTGCCGACGTGAATCCCATCATCTCCGCCATGGATTCGGTTATCGAATCCCTGACCGCCGGTTGATTGCCCGCGGTGCCAAGGCGGATGGCCCAGGGCCTTGCTTCCGCCCTGGACCGGGAAAATAAGCGGCGGCGTGGAGACTGTCCAAGCCTTCCGGCGCGGCAGCCTTCACGCGGGAGCCCGGTTCGGCTGACCGGCTCCGTCGCGCGAGAAAGTATAGGCGGTTTGTATGCAACTGATGAATATCGAATGGAAATGGAATATTCCCAATCTCCTCTCCCTGCTGCGGATTCTGCTGGTGCCGGTGTTCGTCATCCTCTACCTGCTCAGCAGCGACGAGCGGATGGATTTGATGTACTGGTCCTTCGGCGTGCTGATTCTTTCCGGCGTCACTGACTCTCTGGACGGCATCATCGCCCGCAAGTGCAATCAGATTACCGACCTGGGCAAGCTGCTCGACCCGGTGGCCGATAAGCTGACCCAGGTAGCCGTGGTGATCTGCCTGGCCACCCGCTTTTCTCAGCTGATCCCCCTGGTCGTCATTTGCTTTGTCAAGGAGCTGGCCCAGAGCATCGGCGGCCTCATCCTGCTGCGGCGGGGGGCGGAGGTGCGGGGCGCCTCCTGGTATGGTAAGATGTGCACCTTTGTGTTCTACGGGGTGATGGCCCTCATCGTCCTGCTGCCCAATATGTACTGGTGGGTGCGGGTGCTTCTGGTGACCCTCGTCGCCGTTCTGATGCTGTTCGCCTTCTTCAATTATATGAGGGTCTACCTGAACATCAAAAAGACGCTCCCCAAAAAAGAGGGCGCCTCCAAATCCAGCGGCGGTCCGGCGGCTGAAAAGAAGGACGACGCGGCGTCCTGACCGGAAAATCCAGCGGGAGAAGAATTCCCGCTGGATTTTATCGCTTGTAAAACTCGTTTCTCAAGGTGAGCGCTCGCTCTCCCCAAAATCGGAGGTTGTTCGCTCCCCCTCACCTTCAGGTAAAAAATGTATCTGGCCGGGCCAAAGCCCGCCGGAATGGAGGCTTTATGGTTTGTTCACGCTGTAAAAAAAGGCCGGCGGTCGTCTTTATCACCCGCATGGAGGGGGAGAAGACGGTCAACGACGGCCTCTGCCTGGTCTGCGCCAAGGAGCTGGGCATCAAACCTGTCAACGATATGCTGGAGAAGTTCGGCATCACCGACGACGACATGGAGCAAATGGATCAGCAGCTGGGCGAACTGATGAGCCTGTCGGGCGAGGACGGGGAGGACGGGTTCACCCCCGGCGGCGCCCCGGCCTTCCCCTTTCTGCAGAACCTGTTCGGCGCGCAGGCCGGCGAGCAGGAGAAGAAGGAGACCGAAGCGCCCGCGGACGAAAAAGAGAAGGACTCCGCTAAGGAACAGAAAAAGAAGGAACGCAAGCGCAAGTTCCTCACCCAATACTGCACCGATCTTACCGCCCGCGCCCGGGAGGGGAAGATCGACGCCATCATCGGCCGGGATCGGGAAATCTACCGGGTGGTACAGATCCTGTCCCGCCGCACCAAAAATAACCCCTGCCTCATCGGCGAGCCGGGCGTCGGCAAGACCGCCATCGCGGAAGGGCTGGCCATCCGCATCGCGGCGGGCCAGGTGCCTCCCCGCCTGCTGGATAAGGAAATCCACCTGCTCGATCTCACCGCCCTCGTGGCGGGCACCCAGTTCCGCGGCCAGTTCGAAAGCCGCATCAAGGGCTTGGTGGACGAGGTCAAGGCGGAAGGCAATATCATCCTTTTCATCGACGAGGTGCACAACCTGGTGGGCACCGGGGACGCGGAGGGCAGCATGTCCGCCGCCAACATTCTCAAGCCCGCCCTCTCCCGGGGGGAAATCCAGGTCATCGGCGCCACCACCTTCAACGAATACCGCAAGCATATCGAAAAGGACGCCGCCCTCGAGCGCCGGTTCCAGCCGGTGACGGTGGAGGAACCCACCGTGGACGATACGGTGTCCATGCTTATGGGCATCAAGGGCTATTACGAAACCTTCCACGGCGTGCAAATTTCCGATCCGCTTATCCGCCGGGCCGTCACCCTGTCGGAACGGTATATTACCGACCGTTTTCTGCCGGACAAGGCCATCGACCTGCTGGACGAGGCCTGCGCCGCCGCCGCGCTGAACAACAAGGCGGCCGATAAGTATGAGCAGATGCAGCGCCAGGCCGCCTTCCTGCGCGGGGAGGAAGAGGAGGAGATGGGCCAAGAGTCCATCGACTATGAGAAGCTGGCCAATACCCGCGCCCAGCTGATGAAGGTGGAGCAGGACGCCGCGGCTATCAAAGAGGCCGCCCTGGGCGCCCAGGTGACCGAGGACGATCTGGCCCGGGTCATCGAGCTGTGGACCGGCATCCCTGCCTCCAAGGTGCGGGAGAACGAGCTGAGCAAGCTTGCCCATATCGAGGAACATCTGAAAGCCAAAATCATCGGCCAGGACGAGGCTGTGGCCCTGGTTTCCGCCGCCATCCGGCGCAGCCGGGTGCAGATAAGCCCCCGCCGCCGCCCTGCCTCCTTCATTTTCGTGGGATCCACCGGCGTGGGCAAGACCGAGCTGGTCAAGGTGCTCGCCGCCGAACTGTTCGACACGCCCGAAACCCTCATCCGCCTGGATATGTCCGAATTCATGGAGAAACACGCCGTTTCCCGCATCATCGGCTCCCCTCCAGGCTACGTGGGTTATGACGAGGCGGGGCAGCTGACCGAGAAGGTGCGGCGCAAGCCCTATTCGGTGCTGCTGTTCGACGAAATCGAAAAGGCCCATCCCGATGTGCTCAACATCCTGCTGCAAATCCTGGACGAGGGCCGGGTGACCGACGCCCATGGTCGGGTGGTCAATTTTGAAAACACCGTCATTGTCATGACCTCCAACGCCGGCAGTCAGAACCGGGAAAGCCTCATCGGCTTCGGCAAATCCGACGCGCAGGCCTCCCGCGACCGGGCCTCCAAGGCCTTGGCCGAGTTCCTGCGTCCGGAATTCATCGGCCGGGTGGACGAGGTGGTGTACTTCGACCCGCTGACCAAAGAGAGCTTTGTCCGCATCGCCGAGCTGATGCTGGACGAGCTGACCGCGCCGCTGCAGGAAAGAGGCATCGCCTTCTCCTGGACCGAGGACGCCAAGCAGGTGCTGGCTTCCAAGGCCTATGGCGGCAAGCGGGGCGCCCGGGATCTGCGGGGCGTCATCCGCCGGGACGTGGAGGATCGCATCGCCAGCCGGATCGTGGATAGCTGCGACGCCGGCCTGTCCGCCATCCGCCTGACCACCGACGCGAGCGGCCAGCTGCTGCTGGAAGCGGAATAGTCCCTTTGAAAAGGATGGATCCGAGGAATATTCGCCGGGCAGCGCCGCAGGACGCGCCGGCCTCCGCTGCTCCCGCGTGGCTCCTCTGGCCGGCGGAGCAGGGCTGTCGGGAATTCGCAAGCGACTGCAAGCTGACCAACACCGCCCGCCCCCCGTTTTCACCTGGGCTGCGGCTTCGAGGAAGCCAACCGGATCGTCGGCTCCACCAAGCGACTGTAAAGGCGCCGGAATACACGGGGGGGCTTCCCGCAGATACTAAAAACGCGAAAGCCATTGCGGCTTTCGCGTTTTTTTGTCCCTTTCAGGCGGTGTAACCGCTCAGATATCCCTCCACCTGGTACCCCGCGGCCAGCAGGGTGAGCGCGGCGGCTTCGCCGTCCGCGGCGTCCGCGCCGTAGACGATGAGCGGCGCGGCGGCGGACAGGCCGCCGTACTCTCCCCGCCGGATGGCGTCCAGAGGCAGATGGACCGCACCCTCCCGGTGCCCGAGGCGGTAAGCCTCGGCGCTGCGCACGTCCACCAGCAGCGCGCCGTCCTGCTTCAGTTGGGCGGCCTCGGCGTCGGAGAGCAGCGCGGTGCTTAGTGCACCGGAGGGCTTCTCACCGGCGGCCCCCTCGCTGTTTCCACTGCCCGCGGTCGGGCGCTCACTGCCGCCCGGCCGGGTGGCCTGGCCGCAGGCGGCGGTGGATTGCGCGGCGTTCATATTCTTTTGGGTGGCGGAGCTTTGGGCCGCGTCCGGGCCGTCGGTGAAACCGACGGTGGTGGCAGCTCCGTCCGCCGCCCCGCCGGCGTTGTCGTCATAGGAGCCGTCGACAGGCTCTGTCGTTTTAGAAGGGGCTGTATCCTCCTGGCACGAGGTGCTCAGGGAGGCCGCTGGAGCGACGTTCAGCGAGCCGCCATTCTTGGTGCGCAGCCGGCCGCCGGCCGCCGCCGCGATGACCACCGCCACGCAGGCAGCCAGGGAAGCCAGCGCGGCGATCCATCGCTTCTGCCGGTAAAAGGGGAGGGGATGGGGCGCCTGCTCCTCCCGGAGGCGGGAGACGATGCTCTCCGGTGCGATGCGGGCCGAGGGCTCGTCATCCAGCGGCCGCAGGGCCTTATCGATATCCCGGGCGAGGCGCTTCTCCTCGTCGGGATGAAATTGAGCGTTCATAGACATCCATGCCTTTCTGGCGTGTCGCCAAGCTGCTGTGTAGCGGAAACCGTCAGGGGGTGTTGGCGGGCTCTTCCTCCGGCAGAAGGGCCCGCAGCTTTTTCAGCGTCCGGTGCAGGCGAGAGCGCAGAGTCCCCTCCGGTCGCCCGAGCAGGGCGGCGATCTCTTTGCCGGAATAGCCGCCCACCACCGACAGGAGCACCAGCCGCCTATCTTCCGGCCCCAGGTCGGCAATGGCGGCCCGCAGCCTGAGGACGGTGTCCCGGTCGCCGGCGAAATCCGGGCAGGCCAGGGGACAGGCGTCCAGATCGGTTTCCTCCCGGCGGCGGATGAGGCCGCGGATGTGCCGGTTGCACCGGGCGGACAGGATGGTGAACATCCAGCCCCGGAAGGCGTCCGGCTGCCGCAGGCCGTGCAGACCCCGGAAAGCCTCCAGGGCCGTTTCCTGCACGGCGTCCTCCGCCTCCTCCCGGCTGCCCAGCGCATACAGGGCGTACCGGTACAGATCCGTATAAACCTGTTCGTACAGGACGCCGAAGGCCGCCGCGTCTCCGGCGGCGGCGCGCTGTACCTGCTCGATGAAGTCGTCGTTCATGAAAGACACTCCTGTGCTGCACACTCGGATCGTGTTCAAAAGCGGGCGGGTTGTTGCATAGGGTTACAAAAAATTCGATTTTGCGCGTGCGGTCGACCGCAACGATGCGGAATCGGACGATTCTATAGTATACGAATGCGAAAAAAAACGCAAATATTTTTTCCCCTTGCGGCATATTGCCGCGCAAACGGTTCACACTATAACCGAGAAACAGCCTCGTTCATTTTGGAAAGCGAAGCCGCCGCCAGCGCGCCGGCCCCGCTTTCCGCCCGTTTTACCGCCGCCGGACGGGATTGCCGGAAGCCATTGGCCACCGGAGAGGAACGAAGCTGCGGCGGAGAAAAGGAGCGTTTCCATGGGAAAAAAGATTAATTTTGATGAAAAATCCAAGTTTAAACGGTTTCTTTCCGGCAAAGGCTTCTACGTGGCGCTGGCCGTCTGCCTGGTGGCTGTCTGCGGCGTGGCGGTAGGCACCTTTATCAACTCCCTGCCCCAGCTGTCCAGCGACAGCTCCAACCCCGCGTCCGTCGTATCCGTGACCCCCACCACCAAGGAAAAGCCGGTGGACAAGCCGGTCACCAACATTCCAGACGACCGCACCACCACGACCCAGGCACCTACCACGACTGGCAAAACCACCGCCGTGAACGTCGGCCCCACGCCGGCGGAGCTGTTCGTGCTGCCGCTGAGCAACGAGGTGCTGACCGAGTTCAGCGACGGCAAGCAGGTGTATTCCAAGACCATGGCCGACTGGCGCACCCATAACGGCGTGGACTTCAAAGGCGAGAAGGGGCAGAAGATCAAGGCCCTGGCCGACGGCACCATCCTGTCCATCGAGAACGACGCCCTGTGGGGCAAGGTGGTCACCATTGACCACGGCTTCGGCATCAAGTCCCGCTACTGCGGCATCGAGCCGGGCGACATCGAGAAGGGCCAGAAGGTGGAGGTATCCGAGGTCATCGGCACCCTGGGGGATATCCCCTGCGAGCTGCTGGACGGGCCGCATCTGCACCTGGAAATCACAGTGAACGGCGCCTATACCGACCCGGTGGAGGCCATTGGCCGGGAAGTGAAGGCAGCGTCGGCCACCGCGGCCAAGACGACTGGCGGCGGCGCATCCACCACCGCCGGCACGAAAGCCGGCACCACGACGGCGAAAAAGTAAGACTTTAGGCGACAACCTGCGGCATTTGGCCGCTGAAAATCGATAGTATGCGCTATTGCGCGCCCTCGTTATCCCGCTTGGCGGGTCGGCATAAGGGCGGGAAAAAGGGACGGATTTCTCCGTCCCTTTTTCTCATGCTTCCCATGGCCAAACGATGGGGACTCCATGCAAGACAGAGGCTGCCCTGCAATTTGAGCAGCACCTGAAACAGGAGGAAAAAGCGCGGTTGGCACGCCCTTTTAGAGCCATCTTGCAAGCCTTGTCCTTTGGCCGTGGTCTTGACGCAGAATTTGCAGAAGCTTTGCAGAAACGCGAGGATTTCTTTTCTTTCTTCGCGTATGATAGAAACAGCCCCGGAAGAACGGCGGACGTCTCCCGGGGCTGCGCTTATTTTTTGCCGTTGCCGAACATCACGATGCCGCGTTCCGCGTCCAGGGTGACGGTGGTGCCGCTTTTGAGAATTTTGGTGGCGTTGTGCGCGTTGACCAGCACCGGCTTTTCCAGCGCCATGCCCACGATGGCGGCGTGGCTGTTCATGCCGCCGGCCTCGGTGATGATGCCGGCCGCTTCCTTCAAGAGGGGAAGCAGGTTGTTGCTGGTCTGGGGGATGACGAGGATGTCGCCGGGGCGAAAGGTATCCAGCGCTTCTTCCTCGTCCCGGGCCACGCAGAGGTTGCCGCAGGCCGTGTACCGGGTGGCGCCCTTGCCCTGCACCAGGATGTTGCCCACCAGATGCACCTTGAGCAGGTTGGTGGTGCCGGACACGCCCAGGGGAGCGCCGGCGGTGATGACTACCAGGTCGCCGCTGGACAGGTACCCGGCGTTGACCGCGCAGTCCACGGCGTGGTCGAACAGGGCGTCCATGTTGTCCTTTTCCTCGGCCATGATGGGCACCACGCCCCAGGACAGGTTCATCTGCCGCTGGGCGGCGGGATTGGTGGTGCAGCAGATAATGGGGCAGGCGGGACGGAACTTGGAAATCATCCGGGCGGTGGTGCCCGATTTGGTGACGGTGATAATGGCCGCCGCGCCCAGATCGTGGGCGGTGGTGACGGTGGCGTGGGAGATGGCGTTGGTCACGTTGGGCGCTTCGTGAACGTCCCGGCTGGAGAAGCGCTTGATGTAATTGATGTCCTGCTCGGTGCGCCGCGCGATGCGGGCCATGGTCTTGACGGCCTCAATGGGATAAGCGCCCGCCGCGGTTTCGCCGGAGAGCATAATGGCGCTGGTGCCGTCGTAGATGGCGTTGGCCACGTCGGTGGTTTCCGCCCGGGTGGGGCGAGGGTTCTTCATCATGGAATCCAGCATCTGGGTGGCGGTGATGACCTGCAGGCCCGCGTTGTACCCCTTATGAATCAGCTTCTTTTGAATGCTGGGGATTTCCTCCATGGCGATTTCCACGCCCATGTCGCCCCGGGCGACCATGATGCCGTCCGACACCTTGAGGATGTCGTCGATATTGTCCACGCCCTCGGCATTTTCGATTTTGGCGATGATCCGGATGGAATGGTTGCTGTTCTTTTCCAGCTCCTGGCGGATTTGCAGCACATCGTCGGCCCGGCGGGTGAAAGAGGCGGCGATGAAGTCGGCCTCCATTTCGCAGGCAAAGGCGATGTCGGCCCGATCCCGGTCGCTCATAAAGGGCATGGACAGCTGCGCGCCGGGGACGTTGACCCCTTTGTTAGCCGAGACCATGCCGCCGTTGATGACGGTGCAGGTGATGGTGGTGGCGGTGGTGGCCTGCACCTCCATATCGATGAGGCCGTCGTCAATCAGAATATGGCCGCCCTTGCGCACGTCGGCGGGCAGGCCGGCAAAGCTGATGGAGGCGATGGTGCTGTCCCCCTCCACCGGTTCGGTGGTCAGGGTGAAGGAGTCCCCGGCGCGCAGTTCCACCTTCGGTTCCTTGAAGGCGCCCAGGCGGATTTCCGGGCCCTTGGTGTCGATGAGGATGGCGATGGGGAGGCGCAGTTCCTCCCGCAGGGCCTTGACCATGTCGATGCGGGCCTTGTGATCCTTATGGGACTGGTGGGACATGTTGATGCGCGCGACGTTCATGCCGGAAAGCATCAGCTGCCGCAGCACATCCGGGTTATCAGTGGCGGGGCCCAGGGTGCAGATGATTTTGGTCTTTCTCATAAACAACCTCCATTTTTTGCCGGTCCAATCCGGCTGGCACTGCATGGAAGGGACAAACCAACATGCTTTTAGTATATCACAAAAAGCTGGTAAATAAAGGGGGCGGATGGGATTTTCCGATAATGGCTAAAAGAGGGCAGAGGCGTCCGGCAAATTTATGGGTTTGCATGAATTTGGAGGAAGTCGTTGCATAAGCGGCCGAATATGTTACAATGTTAGACGTATGCCGCCGGCCGGATCGGCGGGTAGTATGGCGCGGAACTCCAGGCGTTTTACGCTGTGTGAATATGAATCGATCGAAATCGGGATCTCGCCAGGGAAGGATGGACGAAAGATGGGGAAAAAATCAGAGGCGGTCAAAAGACGGAACCGGAGGCTGGCGTTTGTCATTCTGATAGCGCTGCTGGGGCTGCTGGCTGTGATATTCGTGATTATTGGGGTGATGGGGATGATTGAGCGCGGCAGGCAGACAGCCAGCAGCGCGTCCTCCGCGTCGCAGACGGCGCCGTCCGGCGGGGCGGATTCCTCCGACGAAAACGCGGACGGCACCACCGTCTCCACCAACGGCGCGACGACCGGGCCGACTTCAAAGCCGACTTCGAAGCCGACCGCCAAGACGACGGCCGGCTCCGACGGGCTGCTGCCGGTGGCCAAGTATGTGCAGAAAAACCGCAGCGTATGGAATTTGATTCTCGTCAACGATTACAATCCGCTGCCGGAAAATTTCGAATCCACGATCCACATCGCAGATTTTCGCGGGCCGGGCAAGCAGTGCGACGCCCGGATTGTGGAGCCTCTCAACCAAATGATCAAGGCGGGGGCTGCCTACAATCTGACGCCGATTTCTATGTTCCGCAGCCGGGAGTTGCAAACCAAGCTATATAACAACGAGGTCGCCAAGTGGCAGGGCCAAGGCTATTCCCTGGAGAATGCCAAAATTAAGGCGGCCACGGTGGTCAAACGACCGGGGGAGAGCGAGCACAATACCGGCCTGACCCTCGACATTCTCGGCAGCGGGCATACCTCTCTGACAGAAAGCTTCGAAAAAACGCCGGCGTTCAAATGGCTCGTCGAGCATTGCGCCGAGTATGGGTTCATCCTGCGGTACCCCAAGGGCAAGGAAAACATCACGGCGGTGATTTATGAGCCGTGGCACTACCGGTATGTCGGCGTGGAGGCGGCCAAGGAGATCATGAGCCGGGACATCACGCTGGAGGAATATATCCAGGAAAAGGGCATGTAAATGAAAAGGGACAGGAAACCGACGAAGAGAAGCGTCCCGGTGTTCCGGCTGACGCTGGGGGCGCTGTACGTGGCGCTGTTTGCTCTGGCGGGGAACGTGCCGGTGCTGGCCGCCATCCAGGTGGCGGGGATTCCCGTGACGCTGCAGGTGTTTCTGATCGCCATGATGGGGCTGACCCTGGGGGTGCGGGGCGGCCTGACGGCTTACGGAGCCGTGCTGGTGCTCACCCTGTGCGGCCTGCCCATGATGGCGGGCGGTCGGGGCGGGGCCGCCGTGCTGCTGGGGCCCACCTGCGGCTATATCTACGGCTGGGTGTTCCTCCTGGTGCTGCTGGGGCTGTACGCCGACAGGGGGATGCCCCGGCTGCTGCATAAAAAGCTCTGGGGGATGTCCATCCATCTGCCGGTTTCCTTCGCGGTGGGGCTGGCCGGGCTGGCGCTGGACTATCTGTGCGGCAGCGCGGCCCTAGCGGCCGTCAGCGGCCGGACGCTGGCCGAGATGCCGGCGCTGCTGTTGTCCAGCCTGGCGTTTCTGCCCGGGGATCTCATCAAGCTGGGGCTGGCCTCCTTTTTCTCCCTGTGCCTATTTGCCAAGCCGGCGTTCAGCCGGATGATGCGCGCCGTTTGAAGCGGCCGCGCCGGGAAAGAAAATTTTGACCGACCCATTGACAAGCGGGGAAAAGGCTGGTATACTAAACCAGAAATAAAACAAAGCAGAGCGTTACGCCCGCTCTCACCTGCGGATTTCGTTCCAACAGGTCAATAGACACACCTCGCTTTTAGCGGGGGGATTTTGTGTGTATGACGCGGGCAGTTTCGGCTGTCCGCGTTTTATATTTTAACACTGTATAGTGGTGGAGGTGCTTACCCATAGCAAGTAAGGAAATGCAGGTTAACGAGCAAATTCGTGACAGCGAGGTCCGCGTCATCGGGGACGGCGGCGAACAGCTGGGGGTTATGTCGTCCCGGGACGCCCAGCGGCTTGCCGACGAAAAAAATCTCGACCTGGTGAAAATCGCTCCGACGGCCACGCCGCCGGTCTGCCGGATCATGGATTACGGCAAGTATCGGTTCGAACAGGCCAAAAGGGAAAAGGAAGCCAGGAAAAATCAGCACATCGTGGAAATCAAGGAAGTCCGTCTCGGTCTGAACACCGATATCGGCGACTTCAACACGAAGGTGAAACACGCCATTCGCTTCCTGCAGGAGGGGAACAAGGTGAAGGTTTCCATTCGGTTCCGCGGCCGTGAGCTGGGACATCCGGAGATCGGTCATGAAGCCATGAAAAAATTTGCTGAAGCCTGCGCGGAATTCGCCAGCGTGGAGCGTCCTTCCAAAATGGAAGGCCGGCACATGTTGATGTTCCTTGCGCCCAAAGCCGCCGTCAAGTAAGCAATGGCCTCCGAAACGGGCCAGAACGTTTGCAGGACGACAGCGCGACAGCACCCTTTCACACCCGAATTTGTGGCTGCCGGGTATGCGCCCGGCAAGAAATGGAGGTCAAAATCATGCCGAAGATCAAGACGCACAGCGGCGCGAAAAAGCGCTTCAAGCTCAGCAAGGGCGGCAAGGTTATCCGCGCCCACGCCTACAAGTCCCATATTCTGAACAAGAAATCCACCAAGCGTAAGAGAAATCTCCGCAAGACGACTGTGGCCGACGTGACCAACGTGGCGCAGGTCAAGCGTTTGATTCCCTATAAATAAAGACACGTTGAAACGGAGGTAACGATTATGGCTCGTGTAAAAGGCGCAATGATGACGCGCAAGAGAAGGAAAAAGACTATCAAGCTGGCGAGGGGCTACTACGGCGCTAAGTCCAAGCTGTTTAAAATGGCCAAACAGGCGGTCATGAAATCCGGCCAGTACGCGTATATCGGCCGCAAGCAGAGAAAGCGCGATTTCCGTCGTCTGTGGATTACCCGCATTTCCGCCGCGGCCAAGGCCAACGGCATGAATTACTCCACCCTGATGAACGGCCTGAACAAGGCTGGTGTCACCCTTAACCGCAAGATGCTCGCCGAGTTGGCGGTGTCTGACGCGGCGGCCTTCACCGGGCTGACCGAAAAAGCCAAGGCGGCTTTGAAATAAGCTGGAATTGCGCCCGCCGGTAGTGACCGGCGGGCGCTGCTTTGTTTTTCCAAGGAGGGGCTATGGAGAGCATCACCAGCCGGGACAACCGGCTGATCAAGGAAGGGCGGCGGCTTCTGGCAGACGCGAAATACCGCCGGCAGACCGGCCTTTTCCTTTTAGAGGGGGCGCGGTTGTGCGCCGACGCGGCCCGATCGGGCGTGGCGATTCGCACGGTGCTGGTCACGGCACGGGCGCGGGAAGGATACGGCGAGCAGCTGCAGGCCATTCGCCGGGGCAGCGGCGCAGAGGCGGCGTATGTCGAGATCTCGGAGGAGATATCCCGCCATTTGGGGGACACGGCGTCCCCGCAGGGAATATTCTGTATCTGCAAAACCCTTGACAACCGCGCTGCTTTGGATACAATAAATAGAATGGGCCGGTATATCGCTCTGGAGGACATGCAGGATCCCGCCAACCTGGGCACGGTGGTGCGTACCGCCGAGGCATTGGGGGCGGACGGGCTGCTGCTGTCGTCCGGCTGCTGCGACCTGTACAACCCCAAGGTGCTGCGGGGCAGCATGGGCGGGGTGTTCCGCCTGCCGTTTTACGCGGTGGGGGAAATGGGCGCGGCTATCGCCGCCCTGCAGGCGCGCGGGATGACCGGCTGGGCCTGCGTGGTGGATCCGGCGGCGACGCCGGTGCACAAGGCGGCGCTGGGGCCCGGCAGCATCTGCATCATCGGCAACGAGGGCAACGGCCTAAGGCCGGAAACCGCCGCGGCCTGCCGCGGACGGCTGACCATCGCGATGGCTGGGCGGGCGGAATCTCTCAACGCCTCCATGGCGGCGGGAATCATACTTTGGGAGCTGATGCGGCCGCAGGAATAATCCGGGCCTGGTCGCATAAAAAATACAGGCGGGATGCCTGCACTTGAGAACGCGGGGAGGATGCGGATTGGACAGCCGGTTATACTGGATCTGGCTACAGGCAGCGGTGCCCTTGGGACACCGGGCAGCCGGGCGCATTCTCGAGGACGGGCGGCGGCCCGAAGCCATACACGCGGCCGGGGAAAAAGAGCTGGCGGCCATGGGGCTGGCCGGTCTGCCGGGTCTGCTGGACAAAAGGCTGGACGGGGCGGCGGACACCCTGCGCCGATCGTGTGTGGACAAGGACTGGGTGCTCACCCCGGACGACGCGGCGTATCCCCAAAGGCTGCGGGAGATCGTCGGACCGCCGCTGGCCCTGTTCTGCCGGGGAGACGTGCCCGACTGGCAGGAGCTCCCCGCCTTCGGACTGGTGGGTACTCGGCGCGCCACGGACGGCGGAAAGCGGAACGCCGCTTGTTTGGCGGCGGGTCTGGCCGCGGGCGGCATGATCGTTGTCAGCGGCGGGGCTGTCGGCATTGACGGGGCCGCCCATTTTGGGGCGGTGCGGGCCGGCGGCGTGACCGTGGTGGTCATGGCCTGCCCGGTGACCGGCACCTATCCGGAGGAAAACGAGGAGCTGCGGCGGGAAATTGTGGCTTCCGGCGGGCTGCTGCTCAGCGAGTTCCCGCCGGGCAGTGCAGCGAAATGCGATTTCCATGTCCGCAACCGGCTGATAAGCGGGTTGTCGGTGGGCGTCTGCCTCGGGGAAACCCCGGAGCGTAGCGGTAGCCTCATCACGGGCACGCTGGCGCGGGAGCAGGGACGGGATGTATACGCCATGCCAGGGGATCTCCAGACCGGCCGAAATGGAGGCGCACACCAGCAGATTCGCAGTGGCGCTGTGTTGGTCACCAGGGCGGAGGAAATCCTCGAGGATTATCAGGACCGGTTCCCAGGCTTGCTGGATTTGCAGGCGGCGGCCCAGGCGCAGGAGGCCATGAGCGCCTTCTGCCGTCGGCAGACAAACGGGCGAGCCCACAAGGCGCCGGCCGCTGGAGAACGGCGGGCTGCGCGGGAGAGGCGAGACGGCGAGCCCCGGCCGCTACCGACGGGCGCCTCAGCACAGGCGGCAGCGCTGCACGCCCTGTTGAAGGCCGAGCCCGCCCAGGCGGACACGCTGGCCGAGGCGGCGGGACTGCCGTTGAGCCAGGCGCTGGCCGCCCTGACCGAGCTGGAGCTGCTGGGAGCGGCCCGCGGGTATCCCGGGCGGCGGTACGGCTTATGAGTTTGTTGTAACCCTTACGATAAGGGGTACACTTCATATAGAAAGGATTGGTTCGTAGACATGTCAAAGCTGGTCATCGTGGAGTCCCCAGCCAAGGCTAAGACCATCAAAAAGTATCTGGGCCCCGGCTTTGAAGTGATTGCTTCTATGGGGCATATCCGCGATTTGCCCAAGACCCTGCTGGGGGTGGACGTGGAGCATGGGTTCAAGCCCCGGTATGTGGATATTCCCGGCAAGACCGCCCTGATTCGACAGCTGAAATCCATGGCGGCCGAGAGCGATGGCGTCATTCTCGCCACCGACCCTGACCGCGAGGGAGAGGCGATTTCCTGGCACCTGGCTCAGATTCTCAAGGTGGACATGGGGGACAACAACCGGGTCACCTTCAACGAGATCACCAAGACGGGGGTGACCCAGGGAATGGAGAATCCCCGACACCTGGACATGGATTTAGTCAATGCCCAGCAGGCCCGCCGGATTCTCGACCGCATCGTGGGCTATAAGCTCAGCCCGTTCCTTTGGAAAAAGGTGCGCAAGGGTCTGTCCGCCGGGCGGGTGCAGTCGGCGGCGGTGAGCATCATCGTCGATCGGGAGGACGAAATCCGCGCCTTTGTCAGCGAGGAATACTGGAGCATCGACGCGCTCTTAGCGGCCACGCCCAAAGGCAAGGGCTTCCCGGCCCGATTCCACGGAACCGCCAAGGGCAAGATGAAGATCGAGAACAAGGAGCAGGCGGACGGGATCCTCAAGGATCTGCGGGACGCCGCCTTTCAGGTCAGCGGCGTCAAGCGGGGTGTGCGGCAGATTTCGCCCGCGCCGCCCTTCATCACCTCCACCATGCAGCAGGAGGCCAGCAGGAAGCTGGGCTTTGCGGCCCGGCGCACCATGAAGGCCGCCCAGGAGCTGTACGAAGGCGTCGAGGTAGAGGGGATCGGCGCCATCGGCCTTATCACCTATATGCGTACCGACTCCCTGCGGATTTCGGAGGACGCCCGCAAGGAAGGCAATGATTTCATCCGGGAGACCTACGGGGCGGATTATCTGCCCGCCAAGCCCCGGCAGTTCAAGTCCCGCAACAACGCGCAGGACGCCCACGAAGCCATCCGTCCTTCCATGCCCTCCCTGACCCCCGATCGGGTGAAGGAGTCTCTGACCTCCGATCAATTCCGGCTGTACAAGCTGATTTGGGATCGGTTCATCGCCAGCCTGATGGCCAACTGCGTCCACGACACCTGCAAGGTGGACATCAGCGCGGACAAATATCTGTTCAAGGCCTCCGGCTATACTGTCCGTTTTGAGGGCTACACGGTGCTGTACGTGGAGGGAAAGGACGAGGAGAGCGACGAGAACGGGCCGCTGCCCGCCCTGAACGAGGGGGATGTGCTGTACCTGCGGGAGCTGGGGGGCAACCAGCATTTCACCCAGCCGCCTCCCCGCTACACGGAGGCGACCCTTATCAAAACCTTGGAGGAAAATGGTATCGGCCGGCCCTCCACCTACGCCCCCACCATCAGCACGATCCTGGCCCGGGAATACATCGAACGGGAGGGCAAGGCACTGCGGCCCACGGCCCTCGGCGAGGTGACCACCCGGCTGATGAAGGAGCAGTTCCCCGAGGTGGTGGACGTGGAGTTCACCGCCAATATGGAGCAACAGCTTGACGGCGTGGAGCATGGAAAGGCCGACTGGGTGGATACCCTGGACGCGTTTTACAAGGAGTTCGCCAAAACCCTGGAAAGGGCGGAGGAGAACCTGTCGGGCGAGAAAATCAAGGTGCCCGAGGTGGAAAGCGACGTGGTCTGCGAGCAGTGCGGACGAAAAATGGTTATCAAGTCGGGGCGGTACGGGAAGTTCCTGGCCTGTCCGGGGTATCCGGAATGCAAAAACACCAAGCGGATCGTGGAGGAAACAGGGGCCGTCTGCCCGAAATGCGGCGGCTCCATCGTGGCCAAGAAATCCAAGAACAACCGCAAATTTTTCGGGTGCAGCAATTACCCGCAGTGCGATTTCGTCACCTGGAGCGAGCCGACCAAGGAGCTGTGTCCCAAGTGCGGCAAGACCCTGTTCAAGAAGAAGGGGCGGAACGCCGGCGTTGCCTGCCTGACCGAGGGTTGCGGCTTTGAAAAAGGACCCCATGAAGAGGGCGAGGCACCGGCAACGCCGGAGAAGGCCGCGCCGGCGGAGGAATGAGCCGATGGATGCTATCCGTGTCATCGGCGCGGGGCTGGCGGGCTGCGAGGCGGCCTGGGCCATCGCGCAGGCGGGGGTGCCGGTGGAACTGACCGAGATGAAGCCGGGAGAGTACACCCCGGCCCATCACCGGGAGGGATTCGCGGAGCTGGTGTGTTCCAACTCTCTGAAGGCCAAGCGGCTGGACAGCGCGGCGGGGCTGCTTAAGGAAGAGATGCGGCGGCTTGGCAGCGTATGCGTGCCGGCGGCTTTCGCCTGCGAGGTGCCGGCGGGCGGCGCGCTCGCCGTGGATCGGGACGCGTTTTCCGGCGCGGTGACGGCGCGAATACTGGCGCACCCGCTCATCACCGTGCGGCGGGAGCGGGCGGACGCGATCCCAGCCGACGGAATTGTGGTGGTGGCCACCGGTCCGCTGACGGCCGGGCCGCTGGCGGAGGATATCGCCCGGCTGTGCGGCGGGGGGCTCAGCTTCTTCGACGCGGCGGCGCCCATTGTGACCGCCGAAAGCGTGAATATGGACAGCGCCTTCCGGGCGTCCCGGTACGGCCGGGAGGAGAGCGGCGAGGGGGACTACATCAACTGCCCGCTGAACAAAGAGGAGTACGAGGCGTTCCACGCGGCGCTGGCGGCGGCCGAGACCGCGCCCCTGCACGAGTTCGATCAGGGCGGGGGCCGGAAGGTGTATGAGGGCTGCATGCCCATCGAGGTACTCGCGAAGCGGGGGGCGGACGCCATCCGCTTCGGGCCGATGAAGCCGGTGGGACTGCGGGATCCCCGCACCGGGCACCGGCCCTGGGCGGTGCTGCAGCTGCGCATGGAAAACGCGCAGGGGACGCTGTTCAATCTGGTGGGGTTCCAGACCAACCTGAAATTCGGGGAGCAGAAGCGGGTGTTCGGGATGATTCCCGCGCTCAAAGACGCGGAATTTATCCGCTACGGCGTGATGCACCGCAACACCTTTCTGGATTCCCCGCGGCTGCTGACGGCGGGATACCAATTGCGGAAGGATCCCCGGCTGTTCTTCGCGGGACAGATGACCGGGGTGGAGGGCTATATGGAGTCGGCGGCCTCCGGGCTGCTGGCGGGGATGAACGCCGCGCGGCTGTACCGGGGACAGCCCCTGCTCACGCTTCCGCCCGAGACCATGATGGGGGCGCTAGCGGGGTATATCAGCGGCGGGGCGACGGCGGATTTCCAGCCCATGGGGGCAAATTTCGGGATTCTGCCGCCGCTCGAAGAGACGATACGGGACAAGCGGCAGCGATACGCCGCGCTGGCGCAGCGGGCGCTGGACCGGCTGGCGGAGACGACAGATAGATAGGAAAGGACGAGAAAGTATGCGGATCATTGTGGATGCGTTCGGCGGGGACAACGCGCCGCTGGAGGTTATCAAAGGGGCGGCCATGGCGGTCGCGGAGTACGGACACACCGTCGTCCTGGTGGGACGGGAAGAGGAAATCCGCCGGGTGGCGGCGGACAAGGACATCCCCCTGACCGGTATGGAGATTGTGGACGCGCCCGACGTGATAAGCATGGAGGACGAGCCCAAGTCCATCCTCAAGGAACATAAGGACTGCTCCATGGCCGAAGGCATGCGGCGGCTGGCCGCCGGAGAAGGGGACGCGTTTGTGTCCGCCGGCAGCACCGGGGCGCTCATCATGGGCGGCACCTTTATCGTCAAGCGGATCAAGGGGGTCTCCCGGGCGGCGCTGGCACCGCTGATGCCCTCCGACAAGGGACCGTTCATGCTGCTGGACGCGGGAGCCAACGCCGACTGCCGCGCCGACATGCTGCTGCAGTTCGGCCATATGGGGTCGAGCTATATGACCAAGGTGATGGGCGGCGGCAAACCGGCCACGGTGGGGCTGCTCAACGTGGGCACCGAGGACTGCAAGGGCGGCGAGCTGCAGCACGAGGCGTTCGCGCTGCTTAAAGACAGCGGTCTAAACTTCTTAGGCAACGTGGAGGCGCGGGATCTGCCCGCTGGGGTGGCGGACGTGGTGGTGGCTGACGGCTTCACCGGCAACGTGGCGCTCAAGATGATGGAAGGCGTCGCGGACATGATGATGAAGAACATCAAGGGCGTGTTCATGTCCACCCTGGCCACCAAGCTGGCCGCGCTGGTCGTCAAGCCTCATCTGGGCGCGTTCAAGAAGAAGATGGACACCTCCGAATACGGCGGCGCGCCCCTGCTGGGCATCAGCAAGCCGGTCATCAAGGCCCACGGCAATTCCAAGGCCGCGGCCATCAAGAACGCCATCCGGGTGGCGGGCGAATTTGCGCAGGCTGGGGTAATCGAGGATATCGCGGCGGCGGTGGCGAAGAACGCGGACAAGGCGGAATAAGCGACAGAACGCGGGAGGATACGGGATGGACGCGGAGAGAAAAGCGAACGTCAAGGCCTCGCTGAGGCTGGCGGGGATTCTGCTGGGATTCCTGGCAGGGCTGGCGTTGGTGTGGTGCCTAATAAGCGCTTTTCATCTTTCCGATCCAGAGATAAACGGCTTCACGGGACTGTGGCATGCGGCCCGGATGGAGCTGACAGGCAAAAGCGTGGCACGGTACGAGGAGACGCCCCCCAAGTTCCTGGTGAAATATCCGGGGAACAGCGAGGACTGGGCGGCGCTGGGGGTAACGCATCTGCACGAAGCCTGCGGATGCAGCGGCACCGCGTGGCTGGACGGCAAGCTGTATACCTATTTTTCCGGCGCGTTTACCTCCCGGTATCAGCGTATGGTGTTTCAAGAAGCGGACGAAACCGAGGTGAGGCGAGTGGTTTTTAATGAAGTGGTGGAGCTTTGTCTGGGCCGTTATGGCTGTGAGGGGCCTGTCGAATTGGCCGACAGCTTTGACGAGCTGAACATCACCCCCGACGAGCGCAGCGATATGGCGCTGACTCTGGAGGAGCTCTACGGCGTGGCGATTCCGGACGAGGAGCTGGATGAGTTCGTGACGCTGGAGGACATGGTGGGGTATATCGAGGACAGGCTGTAGGAAAGGAATGGACACGGCATGAACAACGAGTATACGGCGCTGATGGATAAGCTGGGGTACCGCTTCCGGGATCCCCGGTTGCTGGAGAAGGCGCTGACGCATTCCTCCTATGCCAACGAGGGGCGGCACGGGCTGGAAAGCAACGAACGGCTGGAATTCCTGGGGGATTCCGTGCTGGGGTTTGTGGCGGCGAAATATCTGTTTGAGAAGGAGAACGGCCCAGAGGGGGAGCTGACCAAGCTGCGGGCGGCGGTGGTGTGCGAAAAAGCGCTGTGCTCCTATTCGAAGGAGCTGGGGCTGGGGAACTATCTGCTGCTGGGTAAAGGGGAACGCCTTACCGGGGGGGCGGAGCGGCCCTCCATCCTGGCGGACGCGTTTGAGGCGGTCATCGCCGCCATGTTCTTAGACGGCGGGCTGGAGCCGGTGCGGGGGTTCGTGCTGCGCTTTGTCGAAAAGGAAGCGAACAACCAACGTAAGAGGCACTTTAAGGATTATAAGACCACCCTCCAAGAGATCGTCCAGCAGAACCCGGAGGAGAAGCTGGAATATGTCTTGACGGGTGAGTCGGGGCCCGACCACAGCAAGCAGTTTGTGGTGGAGGTCCATCTCAACAGCAACGTCATCGGTACCGGCCGGGGACGCAGCAAGAAAGAAGCGGAGCAGCAGGCCGCCCGGGAGGCACTCAAGCTGATGGGCTACGACGGGTGAAACGCCCCGGCGGCGGATGACACTGTGAACTACAGGATGTGAACATATGCTATTAAAGTCCCTGGAAATACATGGCTTCAAGTCGTTCCCGGACAAGACGGTCCTCTCTTTCGGACAGGGGATGACCGCCGTCGTGGGGCCCAACGGCAGCGGCAAATCCAATATCAGCGACGCCATCCGCTGGGTGCTCGGGGAGCAGTCCACCAAAAGCCTGCGGGGCTCCAAGATGGAGGACGTCATCTTCAACGGAACCGCCCAGCGCAAGCCGGTGGGCTTTGCCGAGGTGTCCCTCGTCATCGACAACCGCTCCCGCAAGCTGGATTTTGACGCGGACGACGTAAAGGTCACCCGCCGGTATTACCGGTCGGGGGAGAGCGAGTACCTCATCAACAACGCCACTGTCCGGCTCAAGGACGTGCAGATGCTGTTCATGGACACCGGCCTGGGCCGGGACGGGTACTCCATCATCGGGCAGGGACGCATTGGGGACATCGTGGCCTCCAAATCGGAGGAACGGCGGGAAATCTTCGAGGAGGCGGCGGGCATCTCCAAATACCGCTACCGCAAAAACGAGGCGGAACGGCGGCTGAAATCCACCGAGGAGAATCTGCTGCGTCTGCGGGACATTTTACAGGAGCTGGAGGAGCGGGTGGGCCCGCTGGCCCAGCAGGCGGAAAAGGCCAAGAAATTCCTGGAATACGCCGGGGAGAAAAAGGATCTGGAAATCGGCTTGTGGCTGCACACCATGATCGATTCCAGGGCGGTGCTGCGGGAGCTGTCGGCCAAGCTGGAGCTGGCCCGCACCCAGTACGAGGCGGCGGGAGAGGCCATGGACGGCTTCGAGGCGCAGATGGAGGATATCGCCCGGCAGGCCCAGGAGCTGGCCGTGGAGATGGACAACATCCGCCGGGGCGCCCAGCAGCTGGAGGAGGAGGCCGCCCGCTGCGACGGGGACGTGGCGGTGCTGCGCAACGATATTTACCACAACAAGGAGAACACGGCCCGCATCGAGGAGGAAATCCGCCTGTCGGCGGAGGGGGACAGCCGCATCGAGGAGGACATCGCCGCCCGGCAGGAGGACATCCGCGGTAAGCGGGAGGCCATCGCGCGGGCGGAGGCGGAGCAGCTGGCCCTGTCCGGCGAGATGGAGAGTCTCGCGCAGAGCAGCGACGTGTATTCGGGCCGGATCGACGAGCTGTCCCGGGAGGCGTCAGCCCTGGCCATGCGGCTGTCGGATATCCGGGTCAAATCGGTGACCAGCGAGTCCTCCCTGTCGGAAATCACCCTTCGGCTTTCCCAGCTGACTGCCAGCGTGGCCCTGCGTTCCCAGGCCGGGGACGCGGCCAAGGCGGAGCTGACCGAGGCCCAGGAGGCGCTGGACGCCTGCCGGCAGCGGGTGGAGGAGCTGCAGAACGCGGCCAAGGGCTACGAGCTGCGGTACAATTCCCGGGCGGCCAAGCTGGACGCGGCCAAGCAGAACGCCGACAAGCTGGGGCTGGACGCGGAGGAGAAGATGCGCCGGGCCCGGCTGCTGGAAGAGCTGGAACGCAACATGGAGGGCTTCGCCCACAGCGTCAAGGCGGTGGTCAAGCAGGCGGAGCGGGGCGTCCTGCGGGGCATCCTGGGGCCTGTATCCCGGCTGATTCGGGCGGAGGCCGACTATGCCCTGGCGGTGGAGACCGCCCTGGGGGGCGCGGCCCAGAACCTGGTGTGCGAAAAAGAGGACGACGCCAAGCGGGCTATCGCCTATCTGAAGGAGAACAAGGGAGGACGGGCCACTTTCCTGCCCCTGACGTCGGTCAAGGGCAATCTGCTCAGCGAGCGGGGCCTGGAGAACGAGCCGGGCTTCGTCGGGCTGGCGTCCTCCCTGGTGACCTACGATCCCGCCTACGAGGGAGTGGCCCGCAGCCTGCTGGGCCGCACCGCCGTGGCGGAGGATTTGGATTACGCCGTGACCATTGCGCGCAAATACGGCTACCGCTTCCGCATCGTGACCCTGGATGGACAGGTGGTCAACGCGGGCGGCTCCATGACCGGCGGCTCGAGTGCCAAGGGGACCGGGCTGCTGTCCCGCCGGGCGGAAATTGAAAGCATCCAGAAGGAGGCCGCCGTGCTGGGCGAAAAGGCGCGGCAGGCCCGGGAGCTGTTCCGGCAGCTGCAGCAGGAAGCGGCCGCCGCCGAGGCGGATCTCACCGGCACCCGAGGCGAGCTGGCCACGGCACAGGAGGATCGCATCCGTCTGGAGGGCGAGGTGCGCCGTTTGGCCGAGCAGGAGGAGGCCAGCCGCCGGGCGGCGGAGGAAGCCGCCGCCGAAATCACCGCTCTGAACGAGCGGGCGGAGGAATGCAAGCGCACCGCGGCGGGAGCCGCGGCCGAGGCGGCCGAGGCAACGGAACGGAAAACGGCCCTGGAGGCCGAGCTGCAGGCCGCCAGCGGAGGCCGGCAGGAGCTGACCGCCAAGCGGGAGGAGCTGTCTGCCAAAATCGCCGAAATAAAGCTGGAGGTAGTGGCCTATAATAAGGAGATAGAGGCCCTGGAGGGGGCCATACGCGATCTGCACGCGCGCCGTCAGGACGCGGCCGGGCACAAGGCCGCGCTCCAGGCGCAGATCACCACCCTGGCCGAGGCCAACGAGGCGCTGCAGGAGCGGATCGCTGAGAAAAACCGGCAGGCCGAAGCGCTCCGGGAACAGGCGGCGGCGTCCGGCGCGCAGATAGAGGCCCTGGCGGCCCGGCGCACCGAAGGGGAAGCCATGCAGACCAAGCTGCGCCAGCAGTCGCGGGAAAAGGCCGAGGAGCGGGAGCTGGCGGGCCGCGAGGCGGCGCGTCTGGAGGAAAAGTGCGGCGCCGTCCAGAAGGATGTGGACGACGTGGTGCGCCGGCTGTACGAGGAATACGAGCTGACCCGCACCGAGGCGGAGGCGGCGGCCAAGCCCATTGCGGATCCGGCGGCGGCCAACCGCCGGCTGGGCGAGCTGAAGAGCAAAATCCGGGGATTGGGCAGTGTCAACGTGGACGCCATCGAGGAGTACAAGGAGGTCAGCGAGCGGTACGAGTTCCTGAACGCCCAGGTGCAGGACGTGGAAGTCTCTAAGGACGAGCTGCTGGCCCTCATAGGCGAGCTGACCGTGCAGATGCGAGAAATCTTTATTGAACGTTTCAAGCAAATCAATTATAATTATGGCATTGTCTTCGCCGAGATGTTTGGCGGCGGCAAAGGGGAGCTGAAGCTCTCCGACCCGGACGACATTCTGCATTCGGGCATCGAAATGCACGTGCAGCCCCCGGGCAAGGTCATTCTCAACCTGGACGTTCTGTCCGGCGGCGAGAAGGCCCTGGCGGCCATCGCGCTGCTGTTTGCCATTCTGAAAGTCACCCCCTCGCCCTTCTGCGTGCTGGATGAAATTGAGGCGGCGCTGGACGACGTGAACGTGGATCGGTACGCGGCCTATCTGCGGCGGATGTGCGACAACACCCAGTTCATCGCCATCACCCACCGACGGGGCACCATGGAGGAGGCCGACGTGCTCTATGGCGTGACCATGCAGGAGCAGGGCGTATCCAAGCTCTTGGAGCTGCGGGCCAGCGAGGTGGAGCAGAAGCTGGGCATCAGCATGAACCAGGCGTAAGCGGTATATAGCGTCGTCGTTTGTCTGCGCAGCTCACCGGCGCTAAGTAATTCATGTGAAATTTGAGGTGCATCCATGGGCTTTTTCAGTAAAATCAGCGCGGGGCTGAAGAAAACCCGCGATTCCATCATGGGGTCGGTCAACTCCATGCTCCACGCCTTCACCAAAATCGACGAGGAGCTGTTCGAGGAGCTGGAGGAGATCCTCATCATGGGGGACGTGGGGGCGCCCACGGCGGGCCGGATCTGCGACGAGCTGCGCCGCAAGGTCAAGGAGCGGGGCGTCACCGACCCGGAGGCGGTCCGCGGGCTGCTGTATGAAACGGTGGCCGAAATGCTCCGGGGAGGGCAGGAGCTGCGGCTGACCACCAAGCCATCGGTGATCCTGGTCATCGGGGTCAACGGCGTGGGCAAGACCACCACCATCGGCAAGCTGGCCGCCCGGTTCCGGGCGGAGGGCAAGAAGGTGGTGCTGGGGGCGGCGGACACCTTCCGCGCCGCGGCCATTGAGCAGCTGGAAATCTGGGCCGAACGGGCCGGGGCGGACATCGTCAAGCACACCCAGGGGGCGGATCCCGCCGCGGTGGTGTTCGACAGCATCGCCGCCGCCAAGGCGCGGGGGGCCGATGTGGTCATCTGCGACACGGCGGGGCGGCTGCACAACAAGAAAAACCTGATGGACGAGCTGGCCAAAATCAGCCGGATCATCGACCGGGAGCTGCCCGACGCGGACAAGGAGGTGCTCCTCGTCCTGGACGCCACCACGGGACAGAACGCGGTCAATCAGGCCCGGGAGTTCAAAAACGCGGCCGGGATCACCGGCATCGTGCTCACCAAGCTGGACGGTACGGCCCGGGGCGGGGTGGTGCTGGCCATCCGGGAGGATTTGGACGTGCCGGTGAAGTTCATCGGCGTGGGGGAGGGCGTGGACGATCTCCAGCCCTTCGACCCGGACGATTTCGCCCGTGGGATTTTCGGGGAATAACAGGGTCGGAAAGGATGCGGGGATATGACCACCTTTATCATTGCCACCCATAACCAGAAAAAGCTGAAGGAAATGGCCCGGATTCTCGAGCCGCTGGGTATCCGGGCGGCCACCGACCGGGATCTAGGCTTGACCCTGACCGAGGCAGAGGAGACGGGAGACACCTTCGAGGAAAATGCCTATATCAAAGCGGCGGCGGCCTGCCGGGAGAGCGGCCTTCCGGCCATCGCGGACGATTCCGGCCTGATGGTGGACGCGCTGGACGGCGCGCCGGGGGTCTACTCGGCCCGCTACGCCGGAGAGGGGGCCACTGACGCCGACCGGAACGACAAGCTGCTGCGGGAGCTGAAGAACGTACCCGCGCATAAGCGGGGGGCGGCTTTCGTGTCCGTGGTCTGCTGTGTGTTCCCGAACGGGGAAGTACTGACCGCCCGGGGCGAATGCGCGGGCACCGTCGGTTTCGCGCCCAGAGGGGCGAGTGGCTTTGGCTACGACCCACTGTTCCTGGTGGGGGATCGCACATACGCGGAGCTGTCGGACGAGGAAAAGGACGCCGTCAGCCACCGGGGGAAAGCCATGCGGCTGTTCGCCGAGCGGCTCAAAACGTATTTAGACGGCCATCCGGCCGCCGCAGGAGACTAACAAGAATGGAGCAACGATATGCTGACCAGTAAACAGCGGGCGTATCTCAGAGGACTTGCCAATGGCCTGGATCCGATTTTGCACATGGGGAAGGGCGGCCTGTCCGACGCCATGATCCGCCAGGCGGATGACGCCCTGACCGCCCGGGAGCTTCTCAAGGGAAAGGCGCTGGAAACCGCGCCCATATCGGCCAGAGAAACGGCCCAGGCCATTGCCGAGGCGGTAGGGGCCGAGGTGGTACAGGTTGTGGGCCGCACCTTCGTGCTCTACCGCCGCAACGAAAAGGAGCCGCAAATCCAGCTGCCGAAGCAGAGGTAAAGCCTGTATCAAAATTACCCCGTACGAGGAGGAGCGCGTATGCCGAAACGAGTGGCCGTCTTTGGAGGCACATTCGACCCTATTCACGAGGGGCATGTACAGCTGGCGCTGCAGTTCGCCCGGCGGCTCAAGCTGGACGAGGTGCTGCTGGTGCCCACTTTTGTGCCGCCGCATAAGCTGAAGGCCGACATGGCCGCGGCGGAGGACCGGCTGGCCATGTGCCGCCTGGTGGCCGCGGCCCATCCCAAACTGAAGGTTTCCGACATGGAGATCACACGGGGCGGGGCCAGCTTCACGGTAGACACGCTGGAGACCCTGGAGGGCCAGTATCCGGGCACCGAATGGTATCTCATCACCGGGGCGGACATGTTCCTCACCCTGGGCACCTGGTGGCGCTTTGAAGATATCGCGGAGCTGGCGGTGCTGTGCGCCGCGCCCCGGGGGGCGGTGACGCTCGCCCAGCTGCGGGCCTACGCCCACACGCTGGAGGAGAGCGGCGCCCGCTGCCGGGTGGAGGACATTCCGGTGATGGACATCTCCTCCACCGACATCCGGGCCCGGCTGGCGGCGGGAAAGCCGCTGGAGGGACAGGTTCCCCGTGAGGTGGAAGACTATATCCGGCAAAGGGGCTTATACGGCGGCGCGCCGAGGGAGGAGCTCCCGCCGGACGAGCAGTTTATCGAGATCATCCGGGGGCGGGAAAGCGAAAAGCGGTTCCGCCATTCCCTGGCGGTAGCTGATGAGGCCGTCCGTCTGGCGAAAAAATACGGGGCCGATCCCGCCAAGGCGCGCACGGCCGGCATCCTCCACGACATTCTTAAGGATGCGGGACAAGATGCGCAGTTGCAAATTTTCAAGGATTTTGCTATACTACTGGATAACGTCGAACAACAGGCGCCCAAGCTGTGGCACGCCCGGGCGGGCGCGGTCTTTCTCGAGCAGGTGCTGCAGGTGAAGGACGCGGATATTCTCGACGCCGTGCGGTATCACACCACGGCGCGGGCCGGGATGTCGCGGCTGGAACGGGTGCTGTATCTGGCGGACTTCACATCGGCCGATCGGGATTATCCCGATGTGGACGAGATGCGCCGGCTGGTGGATGTTGGAATGGACGAGGCGATGGAATACGCGCTGGTCTACAGCATCCGGGATTTGACCGAACGCCGGCAGGCGGTGCATCCGGACACGCTGGCCGCTTACAACGAACTGGTGATGAGCCGGAAACACAGGTAAGGAGGACGGGACATTGGCGAAGGACAGACGGGACAAAACCGGCCGACCGGGACAGGTGAACCTGGCGCAGAAGGCCGGGCAGGCTGGCAAAAGTCCGGCGGGCGGTTCCGCTCCCCGGAAAAAGAAGAAGAAATCCACCGGAAAACGGGTGGTCACCATTCTGCTGGTCATCCTCATTCTGGTGTCCCTGGCCTTTATCATCGTACTGGGCGTGACGGTGTACCAGAGCCTTCGCTCCCCCACCAAGCCGCCGGTGACACTGAGCTCCTACGCCACCACCCCCACCTCGGAAAAGAGCCGGGTTTCCTATTTCCTGGTGGGACTGTTGGGGGAGGACGAGGTCGGTACCATGGACTCTCTGGCCCTGGTCTGCTACGATAAAAAGGGCAAGGCGGTGCAGATATTGCAGGTGCCCGCGGCCACCTATCTCGGCGAGGACGGCACCTTCGCGGTCAAAAATGCCGGCAGCGTGTACGGCCATCCGAAGCCGCTCGACTGGTGCGAGACCTGCCGGAAGCCGGTGTACTCCCCGGAAATCAAGGACGGCAAGCACACGGTCTGCGGTACGAAAATCACCCAGAAGACCGGCTCCGCCACCGAAAATCTCATCCATATCTTCACCCAGCAGTACGGCATGCCGGTGGATAATTTCTTCCTGCTGTCCCGAGGCTCACTGACCGCTCTGGTCAACGCCGTGGGCGGGGTGGATGTGAGCCTTGAGGCGGACATGAAGGTGGACGACATCCAGTACAAGAAGGGCGTCCAGACCCTGGACGGGGACGCGGCGCTGCAGTATATGACCACCTTCAGCTATAAAAACACCCCGGACAGCGACGTGGATCGGCTGGTGCGGCAGCGCAAGGTGTATACCTCCTTGTTCCAGCGGCTGATCGCCGCCGACAGCGCCGCGCGGGAAAAGGACATTTTCGGCCGGCTGATGGGCGGCGCGAACGCCATCCGCATGAAGAACGACACAGAAGCCATGCGGGCCATGCTGCTCGATCCCTCGGACGGCAAGCTCGAGGAGATGACGACGGCCCAAGCGCTGGCCGGGATGTTCGGAGAGCTGGCCAAGGTGCCGCTGGAAAACATCCAGTTTTATGTGATGCCGGGCGAAGCCGCCAAGAAGGGAAACGACACCTATTATTCCATCCACAAGGCCGATTTGGCCGCGCTGCTCCAGGAGCATTTTAATCCTTATGGCGCGGCGATCACCGAAGCGAACCTACAGGTGGCGGAGCTGAAAAATTCGAAGAAAACCGATACGAAGGCGCAGGCTATGAGCGCGATCAAGGTCGAGCAGGCGGGGACGGTCACCACCACCACGGCGGCGACCGCAACCACCGCCGCCACCGCCGCGAAATCCTGACGCCGGAAAGGACTTAACAGCGCATGGAAGCCAAAGACATTGCCAAAAGCGCGGTCGTCTCTCTCGACAAGCACAAGGCCGCGGATATCAAGGTCATCGGGGTGACGGATATCACCTCGCTGGCCGACTATTTCATCATTGCCGAGGGCACGAGCTCCACCCAGGTGAAGGCCCTGAGCGACTACGTGGAGTTCGAGCTGGGCGAGCAGGGGGTCAAGCCTCTGCGAGTGGAGGGATACAACGCCTCCAACTGGATCCTCATGGATTACGGCACCGTTATCCTCCACGTGTTTCAGGGGGAGACCCGCCAGTTCTACGATCTGGAACGGCTGTGGAAGGACGGGGAGCAGCTCCCGCTCGATGAATTCCTCGGCCAGCCGGAAACGGACTGAGAGCGCCGGGGGATAAAGCCCCCTGTATTGTATCTATGGGGCAGCCGCCCCTTTTGAAAGGATGCCATCAACATGCGGTACACACCCTCCTCGATTGAAAAGAAATGGCAGGCGATTTGGGAGAAGGAGAACACCTTCGCCGCTTCGGAAGACACGTCCAAGCCGAAGTTCTACGCCCTGGTTGAGTTCCCCTATCCCTCCGGCCAGGGGCTCCACGTGGGTCATCCCCGCTCCTACACCGCCCTGGACGTGGTGGCCCGCAAGCGCCGCCTGGAGGGATACAACGTGCTGTATCCCATGGGCTGGGACGCCTTCGGCCTGCCGACGGAGAACTTTGCCATCAAAAACCACATTCATCCCGAAATCGTGACCAAAAACAATGTGGCCCGCTTCAAGAGCCAGCTGCAGGCGC
Organism: uncultured Oscillospiraceae bacterium; assembly: GCA_900546265.1. Taxonomy (GTDB): domain Bacteria; phylum Bacillota; class Clostridia; order Oscillospirales; family Acutalibacteraceae; genus UMGS856. The sequence continues at coordinate 58,250 of URCA01000019.1, forward strand.
TGGGCCTGTCCTTCGACTGGACGCGGGAAATCAACACCACCGATCCCGACTATTACAAATGGACCCAGTGGATCTTTCTCAAGCTGTTTGAGAAGGGGCTGGCCTATAAAAAGGAAATGGCGGTCAACTGGTGCACCTCCTGCAAATGCGTGCTGGCCAACGAAGAAGTGGTCGGCGGCGTGTGCGAGCGGTGCGGCGGCGAGGTTATCCGCAAGGTCAAGAGCCAGTGGATGCTGAAAATCACCGAGTATGCCCAGAGGTTGATCGACGATTTGGATTTGGTGGACTACCCCGAGCGGGTGCGGGCGCAGCAGATCCACTGGATTGGCCGTTCCACCGGCGCGCAGGTGACCTTCCAGACCACGGCGGGACAGCCGGTGGAGATTTACACCACCCGGCCGGACACCCTGTTCGGTGCCACCTACATGGTCATGTCCCCCGAGCACCCGCTGCTCGCGCAGTGGGAAGGCATCCTGACCAACCTGGACGAGGTAAAGGCGTATCAGGAGGAGGCCGCCCGCAAGTCGGATTTCGAGCGCACCGAGGTGGCCAAGGACAAGACCGGCGTCCGCCTGCAGGGCGTGATGGCCGTCAACCCGGTCAACGGCAGGGAAATCCCGATTTTTATCTCCGATTATGTGCTGGTGTCCTACGGCACCGGCGCGATTATGGCGGTGCCGGGCCACGATACCCGCGACTGGGAGTTCGCCAAGAAATTCGGGCTGCCCATCATCGAGGTGGTGAAGGGCGGCGACGTGGAAAAGGAAGCGTTCACCGACTGCGCCACCGGCGTGATGGTCAATTCCGGGTTCCTGGACGGGATGACGGTGGAGGACGCGAAGGAAGCCATTAAGACGTGGCTGGAGGAAAAGGGCATCGGGGAGAGCAAGGTCAACTTCAAGCTGCGCGACTGGGTATTTTCCCGGCAGCGGTATTGGGGCGAGCCGATTCCTATCGTCCACTGCCCCCACTGCGGCTTTGTCCCGGTGCCGGAGAGTGAGCTGCCGGTGCGGCTGCCCATGGTGGAGAGCTATGAGCCGACGGACAACGGCGAGTCCCCGCTGGCGGCCATCGAGGATTGGGTCAACACCACCTGTCCCCGGTGCGGCGCGCCGGCCAAGCGGGAAACGGACACCATGCCCCAATGGGGCGGTTCCTCCTGGTATTTCCTGCGGTATTGTGACCCGCACAATGACCAGGCGCTGGCGTCCAAAGAGGCGCTGGACTATTGGATGCCGGTGGATTGGTACAACGGTGGGATGGAGCACACCACCCTGCATCTGCTGTACAGCCGGTTCTGGCACAAATTCCTGTACGATATCGGCGTGGTGCCCTCGCCCGAACCCTATGGCAAGCGGACGAGCCACGGCATGATTCTCGGCGAGAACGGTGAGAAAATGTCCAAATCCCGGGGCAACGTGGTCAATCCGGACGAAATCGTCGCGGAATACGGCGCGGACACCCTGCGGCTGTATGAGATGTTTATCGGCGACTTCGAGAAGGCAGCGCCCTGGTCCAGCTCCAGCATCCGGGGCTGCCGCCGGTTCCTCGAGCGGATATGGGCCCTGTCGGAGGGACTACTGCCCGGCGACGGGGTGCGCCCCGCTTTGGAAACGGCCGTCCATAAGACCATCCGCAAGGTGGGCGAGGACGTGGAGAACCTGAAATACAACACCGCTATCGCGGCCATGATGGCGCTGCTTAATGAATTCGCGGCGGCGGGCGGTGTGACGCGGGAAGAGTACCGGATCCTGCTGCTGCTGCTCAACCCCTTCGCGCCCCACATGACCGAGGAACTGTGGGAAACGATGGGGTACGGCGGGCAGCTGGCTCACGCCAAGTGGCCGGCGTATGATCCGGCGAAGTGCGTGGAGGCCACGGTGGAAATCGTGGTGCAGGTCAACGGGAAAATCCGCGCCCGCCTGACAATCCCGGCCGCGGCGCAGGCCGCCGACGCCATTGCCGCCGCCAAGGCCGACGAGAAAATCGCGGCAGAAATCGCAGGGCGGCAGCTGGTGAAGGAGCTGTATGTTCCCGGTAAGCTGGTCAATCTGGTGGTAAAAGGCTGAGGCGGAAAAGGCTGGCGCAGTTTCCAGAGAGTTTTCCTTGAATTTGCATAAAGGCCTTGACGAAACCGGCGTTGTGCTGTATAATAAGTCACGCGTGATTTAGAGATTAGCCCCTGCTACACGGCGGAGGGAGGGAATACGATGTCAGAAGTTCGAGTAAAAGATAATGAATCCCTGGACAGCGCTCTGCGCCGGTGGAAGAAGTCTTGCGCCCGTTCCGGCGTTCTCGCCGAGGTGCGTAAGAGAGAGCATTATGAGAAGCCTTCCGTGAAACGCAAGAAGAAATCGGAAGCGGCTCGCAAGAGAAAGTTCAAATAATGTACGAAAAAAGCGGGCAAGCAATTGCCCGCTTTTTATCTATGCTTAAGCATGTAGGGGACAGCGCGAAGCGGTGGCCCCTACAAAAAGCCGC
>URCA01000020.1 GCA_900546265.1 uncultured Oscillospiraceae bacterium
GGCCCAGGTGGCCCGCAAACACCGCATGTACGTGGTGGGCTGTTACCTGCACGAGCAGGGCGGGGCCATCTACAACCGGGCCACCATCTTCGGCCGGGATGGGGCGCCCGTGGGCTTTTACGACAAGGTGCAGCTGCCCTCGGACGAGGCTTGGCAAATCGCGCCGGGCGACCGCCTGCCCGTGTTCGATCTGGACTTTGGCCGCGTGGGCCTTGCCATCTGTTACGACATGATGTTTCCGGAGGTGCTCTCCGTCCTGGGGCTGCGGGGCGCGCGCATCGTCTTCCACCCCACCGCCGGCTATGGCTGGTACGACAGCATCGGCGAGGCCACGCTGCGCACCAGGGCCAACGACAACGACCTATACATCGTCACCGCCAAGTCCTACGTCTACGCCCACGCCGGCCACAGCAGCGTCATCGACCACTGGGGCCAGGTAAAGGCGGACGCGGGCTTCGATGCGGACGTGGTGGTCAGCCACTGCATCGACCTGGACCAGGAAAAGGTGCAGCCGCCCTGGTTCGTGCCCACCCGGATGACGGGCGAGCCGAGCCTGCGCCGCCGCCGGGCTCTGGAGCGCAGGCCCGCCCTCTATGCCCCGCTGGCGGAGCGTTCGCTCCGCCCGGCCACGCCCTGCTCTTGAAAAATAGCGGAAACACACGTGTTTCCGCTATTTTTCGCCTATAAGGAGTGTTTGCGAGGCACATGTCCTCGCAAACACCGATCGGTAACCCGCCTCCGCCTTTTTCGTTTCACGAATGGCGGATTCCCCTTTTTCGACAGACTGAGAAGGGCCGTCCGAATGGGCGGCCCTTCTGTTTTTATTTCAGCAGCTCCTTGGCGGCGGCGGTCAGGCGGTCGGCCATGGCGGCGGCCGCCGCGGCGTCGGTGCCGGTGGCGGTAACGTAGGCTTTAACCTTGGGCTCGGTGCCAGAGGGACGGACCACCAGGCCCGCGTTCCCCTCCAGGGCGAAGGCCAGGACGTTGGATTTGGGCAGGTCGATGGCTTCCTCCCGGCCGGTGGCCAGATCCTTCTTCACGGACAGCAGGTAATCGGACACCTTGACCACCTTGAGGCCGGCGATGGCGGCGGGGTGGTTGTTCCGCAGGGAATCCATCAGGTTCTGCATGGCGATCATGCCCTGGGCACCCTCGAACTCCGCGTTGACCAGGGAATGGCGATAGACGCCGTGCTCCCGGTACAGGCCGTTCAGCACATCCAGGAGGGAGAGGCCTTTTTCCTTATAATAGGCGGCCATTTCGCACACCAGCATGGAGGCCACCACGCCGTCCTTGTCCCGCACGTAGCTGCCGGACAGGTAGCCGTAGCTTTCCTCGAAGCCGAAGACGTACCGCTCGGGATGGCCTTCCTTCTCCAGCAGGCCGATCTGCTCGCCGATATACTTGAAGCCGGTGAGCACCTCCACCAGCTGGCAGCCGTATTTCTCGGCGATGCGGGCGGCCAGGTCGGAGGTGACGATGGTTTTGACCACCACCGGATCGGCGGGAAGGGTGCCGGCGGCGGCACGGCAGGAGAGAATATAATCGAGCAGCAGGCAGCCCACCTCGTTGCCGGTCATGAGGGTATAGTCATCCCCGTCCTTGACGGCGATGCCCACCCGGTCGCAGTCGGGATCAGTGGCCAGGAGGAGATCCGGGCGCACCGTTTCGGCCAGCTTCAGGGCGCACTCAAAGGCCTGGCGGATTTCGGGATTGGGATAGGGGGCGGTGGGGAAACGGCCGTCGGGCAGCTCCTGCTCGGGCACGACGGCCACTTCGGAGACGCCGATGCGGCGCAGAATTTCCCGTACGGGCTTATTGCCGGTGCCGTTGAGGGGGGTGTAGACCACCTTCAGGGGCACCCGGGCGCAGATGCCGGGATTGACCTGCTGCGAGGCGACCTTGCCGAGAAAATCCTCCAGCAGGGAGGGGCCGATGACGGTGATGCGGCCGGCGGCGACGGCGGCGTCGTAATCGGCGGCAGTCACCCCGTCGAACACGTCGATCTGGCGGATGAAGCCGGTGACCTCGCCGGCGTCCTTATCGGTCATCTGGCAGCCGTCGGGGCCGTAGCATTTATAGCCGTTGTATTTGCTGGGGTTATGGCTGGCGGTGACCATGATGCCGGCCTGGCAGTGTAGATCCCGCACGGCGTAGGACAGGACGGGGGTGGGCTCCAGCTCGGGGAAGAGGTGCACGGTAATGCCGTTGCCGGCCAGGGTGCGGGCGGCTTCCCGGGCGAACAGGTCGGATTTGATGCGGGAGTCGAAGGAGACGGCCACCGAGGCGGAGGGGTAATGGGCCTTGAGGTAGTTGGCCAGGCCCTGGGTGGCCTTGCGCACGGTGTACATGTTCATCCGGTTGCTGCCGGCGCCGATGACGCCGCGCAGGCCGCCGGTGCCGAATTCCAGCTCCCGGTAAAACCGGTCGTATATCTCCTCGTCCCGGCCTTCCACGTCGCCGAGTTCCCGGACGAGATCCGGATCCTCCACGGCGCGGGCGCGCCACAGGGCGTAGCTGTCCTGAACTTCCTTGGTCATCATGAGGCATGCATCCTTTCTATGGTAAGGTCGATTTTGCTGGTGGTTTCTTCATTATTTATACCATTTTTTCGGGGCCAATGCAAGACAAACCGCCGGACAGGCCTGCAAATCCGTCCGACGGTTTCCGACAAGGGAAAATTTTCCGGGGGTGCAACAAATGGCGGGCGAACCGCCACTCAAACAATATCAGGCATGAAAAAGGGAGGAAGGGAAGATGGGCAACTGGAAACGGGGGCTGCGGCTGGCGGCGCCGCTGCTGATCCTGCCGCTGGGCTTTCTGGCGTATCGGCCCCTCAACCAATGGGTGATTCTGCCCTGGCTGGGGTGCGGGTGCCCGGTGATGGACGCGGCGGGGAATCTGAGGGCGCCGGTGTTCTGCGCCAACGATTTCACCCGGCTGACGGCGCTGCTGCTGGCGGCGGGGGCGCTGGTGTTCGCGGTGGTCAACCTGCGCCGGCTCGAGAAGGCGCGCACGAAATGGCTGTATATGGCGGTGTGCGCGGTATGGATCGGGCTGCTGGCGGTGGGGTTCGTGCGGGCGCAGCTGTGGAAGTAGGCGCTCAGCCGCGGCTTTTATCCCGCAGCAGGAAGGTACCGAAGAAGAGGGCGGCGGCCACCAGCACGATGGTGGGGCCGGCGGCCACGGCGTTGAAGTAGGAGAGAAAAAGGCCGAGGACGCCGGAGAAGAGGCCGAAAATCAGGGCCAGCAGATGATAGCTGCGCATGCTGCCGGCCACGTTGCGGGCGGCGGCGGCGGGGAGAATCAGCATGGCGTTGATGATGAGCAGGCCCACCCACTGGATGGCCAGCATCACCACCACGGCGATGATCACCACGAACAGGTTATCCAGCCAGCCCACAGGGATGCCCTTGCTGCGGGCGAGGGCGGGGCTGATGCTCACAGCGTGGAGCTGGTTGAAGCACAGGAGCCAGACCACGGCCACCACCGCCAGGGTGACCGCCAGGGCGATGAGCTCGGGCGCGGAGATGCTCAGAATGTCGCCGATGAGCAGGCTCTGGTATTTGGCGAAGCCGCCGCCCCGGGAGAGCAGCACCAGGCCGAGGGCCACCCCGCAGGAGGAGAACACGCCGATGACGGTATCGGTGGAGGACAGGCGGGAGTGGCGGATGCGGTTCATCAGCAGGGCGAAAACGATGGCGAAGACCACCATGACGGCGCTGTACCGGGTCATGCCCAGCAGCACGCCGATGCCCACGCCGGTGAGGGCGGAGTGGCCCAGGGCGTCGGAAAAGAAGGCCATGCCGTTATTGACCACCATGGTGCCCAGAAGGGCGAACAGAGGCATGATGAGCAGCACCGCGAACAGGGCGCTGCGCATAAAATCGTATTGCCACCAGCTGAAAAGCGCGTCCATATCGTTCCTCGATTCGTTGATTCGTCTGCCGCCCGGCCGGGCGGCGGTTTTTATTTGTGCCCGGGGAAGGCGTCTCGGAAGGCGGGGGAGGCGAAGACCTCGGCGGGGGTGCCAGCGGCTTTCACCGAGGTATCCAGCAGCAGCACCCGGTCGGCGCTGCGCCGGACGTAGTCGAGATCGTGAGAGATGAGAAGGATGACCAGGTCGGCGGTGGCCCGCAGCCGGTCGATTTGCTCATAAAAAAGCTGGAGGCCGGCGTTGTCCACGCCGGAAACCGGCTCGTCCAGTATCAGAAGGTCGGGCTGAGGGAGGGTAGCGACGGCCAGCAGCACCCGCTGCAGCTCGCCCCCCGACAGGCGGCCCACCGGCTTGTCCAGCAGGCCGGCGGCGGCGAAGCGGGAAAAATGGGATTCCAGGGCGGTCACGGCCTTTTTGCGGCGGGGGAGAAAGGCCGGATACCGGGAGGTGAAGGACAGAGCCATATCCAGCACGGTGGCGGGGGAGCCCTTGTCCACGTTCAGGGTCTGGGGCACGTAGCCGATGCGGGGGGTGCCCGTGGGACGGCGGCCGTCGTGGCCGCTGAATTCCACCGTGCCGGTGTGGCGGATTTCGCCGAGGATGGCTTTGAACAGGGTGGATTTCCCCGCGCCGTTGCGGCCAATGACGGCGGTCAGCTCCCCGCAGTGGGCGTGGAGGCTGACATCGTCCACCAACAGGGTGTCGCCGGCTTTGACAGTGATATGCTGAATCTTCAGGCAGTGCAGGCCGCAGCCGCTCATGCGCCGTCTCCTCCTTTCGCGCCGGAGAGCTCCTCCAGCAGGGACAGGTTATAGGTCATGGCGTCCAGCCAGGCGGACGGGACCGGGTCGCCCGACACGCCGGTGCGCAGGGACAGCACCCGGCTTTCCCGGGCGGAGGCGCCCACGTAGGCGTATTCCACCGGGTATTGGGAGTCATACAGCAGCAGGATTTGGCCGGCGGCTTTGGCTTGCTGTTCCGCCTGGGCCAGGTCGGCGGCGGACACCCCCGACTCCTCCCCTATGGACAGGGAGGCGGCCACCGTCAGCCCCCAGTCGGCGGCCATGTAGGACAAGGAGTCGTGGAAGGTGACGCAGGTCTTGAAGGGCAGGGATGCGGCGGCGGCCTTCAGGCGACCGCCGATGGCCTCGATCTGCCGGATGTAGGCGGCGGCATTTTCCTCGTACTGCTTGGCGTGGGCCGGGTCATGGCGGCACAGGCCGTCCCGCAGGTTTTCCACCTGCCGGCGGTACCGATCGGGGCTCGTCCAGATATGCTCGTTATAGAAAACCTCTTCCTGCTCCGAATGGTCATGACCCTCGTGCTCGTGGTGCTCCCCGCTTTCGATCAGGGGGACGCCCGCGGAGGTATCCACCACGGGGAGATCGGGAGACTGGGCCAGGACGCCGTCCAGGAAGGATTCCGCCCCCGCGCCGTTGACGGCCAGCACCGACGCGCCGGAAAGGGTGATCCGGTTGTCGGGGGAGAGCTGATAATCGTGCAGGCAGCCGGTGGTGGGGCCGGTCAGGCTGACCACCTCCACCCCCTCCACCCCGTCGGCCAGGTTGAGGGCCGCGATATACACGGGATAGAAAGAGGCCACAATCCGGGTTTTCCCAGCGGGACGCCTGTCCACGCCGACCGCCAGGGTCAGCAGGACGGAGGCCGCCAGGATCCCCGCCATCAGCAGGGCGACCTTGCCGTAAATTCGAGTGGATCGGGTCATAGGAGTTCTCCTTTATTGCAACTGGTTTGCAATAAACAGTATACACCGGCAAGGGGGAATGTCAAGCGCTTTTTGTCGTCCAGGGCCGGTTCATTGACATCCGGAGGGGTTTTGACTATACTGAGGGAGAGGAAAACCGGAGGAAGGAGGCGGCACGATGGCGGGAAAGCCGCGGGTGACCAAGCAGAAACAGCTGATTATGGCCATCCTGAAGGAGTCGGCGGTGCCGCTGACCGCCGGGGAGATTTACGAAAGGGCCTGCAGGCAGCAGCCCACGTTGGCGAAATCCACCGTGTACCGCAACCTGGAGGCTTTGCGCGAGCGTGGAGAGGTGTCCCACGGGCTGCTGGAAAACGGGGAAAGCCTGTACGAGGCCGTCCGGCCCCATGAGCACAAGCATTACATGATCTGCAAGGGCTGCAACGCCATGGTGGATCTGCCCGCCTGCCCCCTGCACGCGCTGGAGGAGGAGATAGCCGGCGCGGCCGGGTTCACCGTCACCGACCATGTCATCCAGCTCTACGGCTACTGCCGGGAGTGCCGGAAGGACGGAAAGGACGAACGGTAAGGATAAAAATCGGCCGGCCCCGCTAAGGGCCGGCCGATTTTGCAGCTTGTCGACAAGCTGCTGGATGGGAACGCCGGATAGCACGTGCCCCCCTCCGCCCATTCGGGCAGAGGGGGGCACCCCACTGCCAATGAAAAAGCAGCGCTCTCCAACGGCTTCGTTCGCTGTGGAGAGCGCTGCTTTTATGCACGATTTTCCTCTGTCCGGCTTATTCGGCTTCGAACATGTCCTTGCCCACGCCGCACAGGGGGCAGACGAAATCGTCCGGCAGATCCTCGAAGGCGGTGCCGGGGGCGATGCCGGCGTCCGGCGCGCCCTCTTCCGGGTCGTAGACATAGCCGCAGACGGTGCATACGTATTTTTTCATAATGCTCTTCCTTTCTGTTGGGAGATGAAGATATTCAGGCGGGGCAAGGCCCCGGAACCTGACAGTAGTATCGGCCGGGATCGGCCGATTATGCGGCGGGCCCGTCCAGCGCGTCGGCCAGGGCGGCGAACTGCGGCAGAGTCAGCTCCTCCGCCCGGGCGGTTTCCGGGATGGAGACGGCCCGCATGGCGGCCTGGACGGCCGCTTTGGAGCAGCCGGCGGTCACCAGGGCGTTGGGCAGGGTCTTGCGCCGCTGGCCGAAGGCCGACCGGATCAGGCGGAACAGCAGCGCCTCGTCCCGCACCGCGCAGGGCGGCGTCTTCCGGACGGTCAGGCGGATGACCGCGCTGTCCACGTTAGGAGCGGGCAGAAAGCTGCCGCGGGAGACGGAAAACAGGGTTTCGGCTTCGGCGTAATATTGCACCGCCAGGCTCACCGCACCGCATTCCCGGGTGCCGGGCCGGGCGCACAGACGTATCGCGGCCTCCTTTTGCACCATGACCGTGATGCCGGTCACCGGCAGGCGGCTTTCCAGCAGCCGCATCAGGATGGGGGAGGTGATGTAGTAGGGCAGGTTGGCGCACACAGCCACCTCCCGGCCTTCGAACCGCTCCCGGATGAGGGCGGCAAGGTCCAGCTTCAGCACGTCGCCGGAGACGATCTCCACGTTGTCATGCTCTGCCAGGGTTTCCCCGAGGACCGGCAGAAGGCGCTCGTCCAGTTCGATGGCCACCACCTTGGCGGCCCGCTGCGCCAGCTCGTGGGTCAGCACCCCGATGCCCGGCCCGATCTCCAGCACGCCCCCCTGGGGGGACGCGCCGCAGGCCTCCGCCATGCGGGGGCAGACCGAGGGGTTGATGAGAAAATTCTGCCCCAGCTTTTTGGAAAACTGGAAGCCGTGGCGGGATAAGATGTCTTTGATGGTGCCGATATCGGTTAATCTGGTCATATAAAAGTCCTTATGTTTGAATTTTTGGATACCGGTCACGCGAGATCCCGGCGGGTAAAGGCGTCCGGCAGGAGGGCGGACAGGGTGGTTTCCCGCAGGGGATCCCCCTGGGTTCCCGGCTCGCCGGCGGCGCAGATCACCGCCATATCCCCAAATTCGGCCAGCAGCTGCCGGCAGACGCCGCAGGGGGGAACAGGCTCCTCCCCCGCCGCGACGGCCAGGGCGACAAAGGCGGTCTCCCCGGCGGTGACAGCGGCGGTCAGGGCCGCCCGTTCGGCGCAGATGGTGGCCCCGTAGGAGGCGCTTTCGCAGTTGACGCCGCAGTAGACCTCCCCGGAGGAAGCCAGCAGGGCCGCCCCCACGGGGAAGCCGGAATAGGGACAGTAGGCGTGCACCCGGGCGGCCCGGGCGTAGGCGACGAGCAGGGCGGAATTCACAGCCATAAAGGTCATCCTTTCTGAGGGGGCGAAGGGAGGCGAGACGGCCCTCTTCGCCGGATGGTCTTGCATCCGGGCGGAAAATCCGGTATCATGGAGAGGTAGGATGCAGGCAATGCGGGACGGGAAAGGAGTTTGCGTATGCAGCGAAGGGACCGGGAAAACTATTATCTGGACATCGCCCAGGCGGTGCTGGGCCGGGGCACCTGTCTGCGCCGGAATTTCGGCGCCATCATTGTCAAGAACGATCAGATTCTGTCCACCGGGTATGCGGGCGCGCCGCGGGGGCGGCAGAACTGCAGCGATCTGGGCGTCTGCCTGCGGGAAAAGCTGGGGGTCCCCCGGGGGGAGCGGTACGAGCTGTGCCGATCGGTGCACGCGGAGGCCAACGCCATCATCCACGCCTCCCGCAGCGAAATGACGGGCGCCACCCTGTATCTGGTGGGCGTGGACGCCCAGACGGAGGAGCTGGTGCCCGACGCGAGCCCCTGCTCCATGTGCAAGAGAATGATCATCAACGCGGGGATTTCCCGGGTAATCATCCGGAACACGCCCGACTCTTTCACGGCCATTTACGTGCAGGACTGGATCGAAAACGACGGATCCCTCCAGGGGGAACGGGGCTACTGAGGCAGCCGCCGGAAAACCGCTTGCGGGCCATGGACAGTGGCCCGCCTTTTTTATGCGGCCGGGCGGCTATTTGTATTTTTTGACCTTCTGCATATTGTTTTTCCGGCGGTTGCGGTTGTGGACGATATTGAGAATAATATACAGCACGAGCAGGCCGACCAGCAGGCCGATGCCCGCGTAGAACCAGGGGGAGGACAGGAAGCCGCGCACCTTTTCCCACACGGCGAGAATCTGGCTTTGCTCCACCGATTCCCCGGCCACCAGCTCCACCTCGCCGATTTTTTGATCCAGGTTGACGTACAGCTCCACCTTGCCGTACACCGTCCCCTTTTCCACCGGCGCGTCCACCGTCTGCTTATACAGGGTGATTTTGGGCAGGATGTCCTCGCTTTTCAGGGCGTTATACACCACGGTGGCGAACTCCTCCTTGGGCACAAGGGGCACCTTGTCCTTGCTCCAGGCCAGGTTCACGCCCACATGGGCCAGGATTTCGTTCTTGGTCAGCACCGGCTTATAGGTGAAGGAATTGAAGGCCCATTTATACAGGGCCTTGGTATCCAGATAAAACGGGTTGAGGGTGCCGTCGGCGGCCTTTTCCGGGCAGCCCATGACGATCACCATGTAGTCGTAGCCCTCGGCGCTGGCCACCGAAGCCAGGCACCAGCCGGCCAAATCGGTGAATCCGGTGCGCCCGAACTGCATAGGCTCATAGTAGTAGGGGGAGGAGGGCTTCATCATGCTGTTGCCGGTCGTCAGCGTCCAGGGCTTACCCTTGGCGGTGGGGTTGATGTCGTAGGACCAGACCTTTTTCGTCAGGGTGTTGAACAGGGGATAATCCATGACCGTGCGCATGATGCGGTAGATGTCCCGGGGGGTGGTGTACTGGGTCAGGGCGTCCAGGCCGGTGACATTGGCGAAGGAGGTGTGGGTACAGCCGAGCTCTTTGGCGTAGGCGTTCATCCCCTTGACGAAGTCCCCCACCTTGCCGGTGGGGCTGAGGGTGGCGGCCAGGGTGACCGCCGCGTCCCCGGCGGTCTGCAGCAGGGAGGCGGCCAGCAGATCCTTAATCGTCCAGGTCTCGCCGAAATCCATGTTGGCGGTGGAGATGCCGGTGCCGGCGACGAAGCTGTTGAACATCCACACCTCATAGGTGCCGGTGGCGGTTGCCACGTCAATATTGTTTTCCTCGATGAGTTTGAGGGCGTAGGCCCCCACCATCAGGCGCACCAGGGCGGCGGGGGCGCGCACCTCGTCGGCGTTTTTCTCAAACAGCACGGTGTCCTGCTCCGGCGTCAGGCCGAGATAGACCACCAGGGCGGCGGGAGAGGAGACGGTCAGGTCATCGGGCAGCTTATAGGGCGAATCCGCCGCTGCGGGCAGGGCGAGCCCCGCGCCCAGCAGGCAGACGGCCGTCAGGAGGGCCAGAGCAGATTTCCAACGATGTATGATTTTCTTCATAGACATTCCCCAATGTTCTCTGGTATACTATTGTACAGGGTGACCCCCGGTTCATTCGGATAAAAGGCGGCGGCTGTACGAGCCCTGACGGGCCGGCAGCTACCGGTTGTTCTTTAGTATACCACAATCATTTCCAATTTTCAGCGGGAATTTTGAGTTTTTGCGATTGTTTTTCAGAAAGTGTGGAGGAGTTATCGATGGTTTACATCACCGGCGACCTGCATGGGGATCTGGCCCGCCTGTCCGCGCCCGATATGCGGCAGGTGAAAAAAGGGGATACCCTGATTGTCTGCGGCGATTTCGGCTTCATCTGGAATGGGGACCGCCGCGAGAAAAAAATCCTCAAGCGGCTGGGGGCGCTGCCCTACACGCTGCTGTTCCTGGATGGTCGGCACGAGAACTACGATTTGCTGGCCGCGTATGAGGAAAGCGAATGGCATGGCGGGCGCGCGCAGGTGATCGAGGGAAACCTCGTGCACCTGATGCGGGGAGAAATCTACGACATCGAGGACGAGAGCTATTTCGTGTTCGGCGGCGGGGAAAGCGACGATCACGACCTGCGGGCCGACAGCAAGACCTGGTGGGAGGCGGAGATGCCCACCGCCGGGGAGATGACCCATGGGCTCGAGAACCTGGAGGCCCATGGCAACCAGGTGGACTACGTCCTGACCCATGAGCCCTCCGCCCGGTCGAGCGGGTATCTGGCCAGGGGGGCGCGCATCAACGGGGTGAACGTCTACCTCAACCAGGTGGAGGAAAGGGTGCGCTTCAAGCGGTGGTTTTTCGGCTGCCTGCACATGGACAAAACCATGAGCAAACAGCATATCGCCGTGTTCAGCCGGGTGGTGCCGGTGCACGAGCCCCATCACAAGAAAAAGTAGGGGACGGGACATGGAGCTGGACAAACATATCCGGGACAACGCCGCCCGCCGGGAGAGCTTTATGGCTTTGGCCGAGCGGGTTTTCGGGCTGTCCTTCCGGGAGTGGTATGCGGGGGGCTGGTGGTCGGAGCGATACCGGCCCTACGTGCTGGCGCACGGAGACCGGGTGCTGGCCTGCATAGCGGTTAACGTCATGGACACCGCCTGGCGGGGGAAGGATCGGAGGTATATCCAGCTGGGCACCGTCATGACCGATCCAGCCTGCCGCGGGCAGGGGCTGAGCCGCCGGCTGATGGAGGCGGTGCTGGCCGACTGGGAGGACGCCTGCGACGGCATCTATTTATTCGCCAACGAGACGGTGCTGGAGTTCTATCCACGGTTCGGCTTCGAGCGAGCGGCGGAGTACGAGTGGACGCTGCCCGTCCGACAAGAGGCGGGGCCCTGCCGGCGGCTGGACATGGACAGCGCCGCCGACAGGGAGCGGCTACGCCGGGCGTACGATCGGGGAAGCCCCTACGCCGCGCTACCGGCGCGGAACAATTTCGGGCTGCTGATGTTTTACGCCGGCTCCGTATATAAGGAAGCGGTGTATTATATGGAGGATTGGGACATGGCCGCGGTGGCGGCGCGGAACGAGGGGCGGCTGATCTGCCTGGACGTGTTCGGCGGCGGGCAGGTTCCCCTGGCCGCGGTGCTGGCCCGCCTGGCACGCGGGAAGGAGGACGTGACCCTAGGGTTCGCGCCGCCGGACGGGACGGGGGCCGCCGTCCGTCCGCTGGGCGGGGACGACGCGCTGTTCGTGCTGCGGGGGAAGGAGAACCCGCTGCGGGAGGGGCGGCTGCGGTTCCCGGCCCTGTCCCATGCGTAAGGACGCAAAAAACCGCCGCGGAAGCAACTCTTCCGCGGCGGTTTTTTGTATTATCCGTTCATTTCGGTGGCGGTGGGGGCGAAGCCGCTGCTGCTCTGCCGCCGCAGGCGGCCGAGCACCAGGGCCACCGAGAAAAAGGCGGCGGCGAAGCCCAGCTGCACCAGTATGTCGCCCACGACAGGGGCGAGGACGGCCCAGTCGTATCGGGTCAGCGCGGTGATTTTCTCCAGCGCCGAGGTATACCAGAAGGTAGGGGTGAAGCGGGAGACGGTGAGGATGCCGTCGCCGAGCAGCTCCAGCGGCACGAAGGCGCCGCCCAGGAAGCTGAGAGCCAGGGCCAGAAAGTTGGCCACCGCATTTTGAACATTGCCCCCCCTGATGAACAGGGAGACGAGAAAGCTCAGGCTGAGGGCCACGATCAGGTAGACGAAGGAGTTGCCGATCATCAGCAGGACGGTGCGGGGATCCGCCCCGCCCAGCCGGCCGCCGTAGATAAGGAAGCCGATGATCACCGTCAGGCACCAGAAGGCCGCCCCCACCAGGCCGGTGCACAGGCTCAGCTGCAGGTTCATCGTCCGGGGGCGGATGGGGGCGCACAGGTTACGCATGCGCAGATCCGGACGGTTGAACACCATCATGACGTTGCTGACGGTGAGCACCAGCAGCACCATCAGGATATACCCCATCATCCGGTAGTATATCGCGAAGGTTTCGTCCACCGGGGAGCTGCCGCCGAACCGCTTTTTTTCCACCGGCGCCTGTACCTTCAAATCCTCCGAGACGGCGGCCAGGCGCTGGGCTTCGGACAGGCCGGGCAGGGCGGTTTGATACAGGCGGGCGGCGGACAAATACTGCTCCACCAGGCGGTTCATATAGGTGCCGGAGGCGGAACCGGGGACGGCGGTCTGCTCCACCCGCATGGATCCGCCCGCCGCAAAGTCGGCGGAGAAGCCGGCGGGGATGACCAGGATGTAAGAGACCTGGCGGAAAAACAGGGCGTCCTGCAGGGCCTCCTTGTCGTCCGGCAGCTCTTTGAGATCGGCGTTCTGGGCGAGATAGGCGATGAGGCCCTGGGAGAGGGGGGAGCCGCCGTCCCGATCCACGACGGCGACGGCGGTTTTGGTGCGGTTGAAGGTCTGGTCGTTCTGCTGCACAGACATGGAGGTCATCACCACCGACAGGGCGGTGAAAATCACCAGATAGATGAGAAACGCCGCGTACCGCCGCCGGATGACCAGGGCGCAGGCATTAAATACTTTCATATTTCCGCCTCCGAAGGAAGAGCACCGCGCCGCCGAACAGCGCCGCGGCCATGGCCAGCAGGACGCCGATGTCGAGGAAGAAGCGGTGGTAGGTGTCGAAATAATACAGGCAATAGAAGGCGTCCGCGATGCGGGCGGCCGGGTTGAGCCAGGCGACGGCGGGGGCGTTCTGGGCCACCTGGTAGCTGATGCCCTCCATCATCAGGCCGGCCAGGAAGCAGCAGACCATGGACAGGCTGACGAGCAGGCCGGTTTTGGTTATGGGGCTCAGGCGGGTGGCGGCCGAGAGGAGGGCGCCCAGGGAGACGCCCACCAGGCTGCCCGCCAGGCAGGTCAGCAGCACGAGGCCGAAATGCGGGCCGAAATCCACCCGCAGCACCAGGGCGATGTAGGCCAGGGTGGTCAGCAGGCAAGCGCTGTGGATGGTGAAGCCGCTGAGCAGGTCGGCCAGCACCATCTTCATCTTTTTCACCGGGGCCAGGCTGCGGCGCGCGCCCAGGGGGGAGAGGTTGGCCTGCAGATAGGTGATGATGTCCATGCCGGTGAAGCTGCCGTACAGGCAGACCATGGCCAGCAGGGCGTAATAGTAGTTAACGGTGGCGGAGGGCCTGGCGGCCGAGAGAGAGAATTCCTGGGTGTAATCGGCGCCGCGGCTAATGGCGGCGATGGCGGCAGGCAGGGCGTCGGGGTTTTCCCGGGCGACGCGGGACAGGGAGGCGGCGGTCTGCCGGTACTCGTCCAGAAAGCTTTTCAGGATGGTCTGGTTCAGGCCGTCCTCCTTGACGATCAGGCAGGGGACGCCCTGCGCGTCCAGGCGAAAGTAGCCGGTGACGGCCCCCTTATCCAGCAGGGCGTCGGCCTCCTGTACAGAGGCGGCCCGGGTGAGGAGAAGCAGGCGGCCCTCCCCCTCGGCGGAAACGGCGTCCAGAGTGCCGGAAAAGGCAGGATCCGCCTGATAAGCCTCGTCGGCCACCACGGCGGCGGGGATGGGGGCGAAGGCATCGGCGCTGTCCAGACGGGAAAAGGCGAAGAAGAACAGGGTGGCCAGCAGGAGGGGGAACACCCAGGTCCAGAACAGGGTGTCCCAGGTGCGCACCGAAACCCGCAGGCGGTAGATATATTGGTTCCAGAACATGTCATTTCCGCCTTTCTCAGTCCCGCAGTTCCTTGCCGGTGATTTCCAGGAAAACGTCGTTGAGGGTGGGGGGCTCGGAATACACCCGGCCGAAGGACAGGCCCTGTTTGTTCAGGCAGTCCAGCAGGGTGATGAGGTTATGGCCGCCGCTTTGGCACCGGACGGTCAGCCGGGCGTCCGCATAGTCGGCGCCGGTGACGCCGGGCAGGGCCCGCACCGTCTCCAGGGTATCCGGCCCGAGGGCGTAGATCTCCACGGTGATGGTCTCCCCGGTGCGGATCATGGCCTTGAGCTCCTCCTTGGTGCCGGTGGCGATGGCCTTGCCCTTATCCATAATCATGATCCGGCTGCACAGCTGCTCCACCTCTTCCATGTAGTGGCTGGTGTAGACGATGGTCGCGCCCTCCCGGTTGAGCCGCTCGATGCCTTCAAGAATGGCGTTGCGGCTTTGGG
Source organism: uncultured Oscillospiraceae bacterium (assembly GCA_900546265.1). Lineage (GTDB taxonomy): Bacteria > Bacillota > Clostridia > Oscillospirales > Acutalibacteraceae > UMGS856. The sequence continues at coordinate 14,672 of URCA01000020.1, forward strand.
GATCCACCGCCACGGTGGGTTCGTCCAGGATGATGAGGCGGGGCTTGTGGGCGACGCCGCAGGCGATGTTCAGCCGCCTGAGCAGACCGCCGCTGAGCTTTTTGGGCAGGAAGCGGCGGTAATCGCCCAGGCCGGTGAAGGCGACGGCCTCCTCGACCAGAGGGGCGCGCTTTCGTTTATCCGGCACATACAGGCTGCAGAAGTAGTCGATGTTTTCCTGCACGGTCAGCTCGTTGAAGACCGCCACGTTCTGCATGACAATGCCGATGTCCCTCTTGATGTCGTAGGCGTCGGGGGACATGGGCTTGCCGAAGATTTCCACCCGGCCCTTGTCGTATTTCAGCAGGGACAGGGTGCAGTTGATGGCGGTGGTCTTGCCCGAGCCGTTGGGGCCGAGAAGGCCGAAGATTTCCCCTTCGGCGATTTGCAGGCCGAAATGATCCAGCGCCACCAGGTCGCCGTACCGTTTGACCAGATTTTCCACTTGAATGACCATAGAGCAGCCCTCCGTTTCTATCTTCCAGTATACCAGGGTGCCGGGGTAAGGGCCAGTGAAAAGGATCACAACCGGACGTGACAAATGTCACCAGTTGACGCGCCGTTCTGTACAAGGCGGGCGGGATATGCTAGAGTAAAGACAGCGGTTCTATAGCGAAAGAGGGGGATGTCGTGCGACGGTTGGCGGACAAGGGCATACTGCTGGCCTGCGGACTGACGCTGCTGTTTTACCGCCCGCAGGTGGGGGCGATAGATGTGGCGGCGCTGCTGACCGCGGTGACGCTGTGCGCGCTGGGCTCTTACTGCGGGGAGAGGTTCCGGCTGGCGGCGGGGATCCTATACCCCGCGCTGTGCTGCCTGAACGGGGCGTTCCTGCCCTTCCTGCCGGCGCTGACCTACGACGGCTTCAGCGGCCGGCGCCGGCTGCTGTATGGGCTGTGGCTGGCGCCGGTGCTGCTCCGGCTGGGAACCGTCCCGCCGGCCCTGACCGTGTCGGTGCTGGTTTTCACCGGGGCGGCGCTGCTGCTCGGGTTGCGCACCCAGGGGCTGCTGCGGTACCGTAGCCAGTACCAGGAGGCGCAGGACGGCGCCCGGGAACTGTCCCTCCATCTGGAGCGGCAGAACCGGGAGCTGCTGGACAAGCAGGATTACGAGGTGCGGCTGGCCACCCTCAACGAGCGCAACCGGATCGCCCGGGAGATCCACGACAACGTGGGGCATCTGCTCTCCCGCTCCCTGCTGCAGGTGGGGGCGCTGCAGGTGGTCAACCGGGACGAAACGGTGCGGCAGGGGCTGGACACCATGAGGGACACGCTGTCGGGGGCCATGGACAGCATCCGGCGCAGCGTCCACGATCTCCACGACGAGTCGGTGGATCTGCATATGCAGCTGGAGGCGATGCTGCGCGATTTTACATTCTGCCCGGTGAAGCTGGACTACGACTCGGGGGAGATGGACCGGGGGCTGAAGCTCGCCTTCCTGGCCATCGTGCGGGAGGCCCTGTCCAATGTGATGCGCCATTCCGACGCCACGATGGCATCCGTCACGGTGCGGGAGCATCCGGCGCTGTACCAGCTGATCATCCGGGACAACGGCACCAGGCGGCCCGAAAGCGACGGGCGCGGGATCGGGCTGAGCAACATGGCCGAACGGGTGGAGGCCTACCGCGGCACCTTCCGCATCGATAGGGACGCGGGCTTCAAGCTGTTTATTTCCATACCGAAGGAGGGGGTGCGCCCATGAACATCGTCCTGGTGGACGACGACGCGCTGGTGTGCGCGTCGCTGAAAACCATCCTGGAGGCTGGCGGTGAGGTGCGGGTGGCCGCCACGGGGGGCAGCGGGGCCGAGGCGGTGGCGCTCTACCGGGCGCACCGGCCGGACGTGCTGCTCATGGACATCCGCATGGCCGGGATGACGGGGCTGGAGGCAGGGGAAAGCCTGCTAAGGGAATTCCCCGACGCGCGCATCCTGTTCCTGACCACCTTTTCGGATGACGAGTATATCGTCCGGGCGCTGCGCATGGGGGCCAAGGGCTACCTCATCAAGCAGGATTTCGAGAGCATTCTGCCCGCGCTGCGGGCGGTGCACGCGGGACAGAGCGTGTTCGGCGGCGAGGTGATGGGACGGCTTCCGGGGCTGATGCAGAGCGGGGGCGGCTTCGACTACGCGGCCCGGGGTCTGAGCGAGAGGGAGCGGGACGTCATCGAGCTGGTGGCCAAGGGGTGCAGCAACAAGGAGATTGCCGACGCGCTGTTCCTCAGCGAGGGAACGGTGCGCAACTATCTCAGCGGGATCCTCGACAAGCTCGAACTGCGGGATCGCACCCAGCTCGCGGTGTTTTATTACCACCACCCGGCCTAAGCAAACAGAAAAACGTCCATCTGCGCAGCGTCGTGCAGATGGACGTTTTTATTCTCCTGTCACTCCAGGTGCTTTCACATTTTCATCAGCGTGAAGCAGGCGATCCAGTAGATCGCGGAGAAGCTTAACGGCCTGCGCTTCTTCCGGTGTCATGTCGTAATACTTAATCGCCGGGGCGTCGGGCATACCCAACAAATAATCGGTAGTGGTGTGCAGAGTCAACGCCAAATTTTTAAGTATATCGGCATGAGGAGCCTCCACATAGGATTCATATCGGTTGATGGTGTCCCGGTTTACGCCGGATTTGGCAGCTAATTGTCTTTGCGACAAATTTTGAGCTTTCCGCAGTTCCTGAAGCCGGGCTCCGAAATCGTACACGTCATCCATTCATACACCACCCATCTGGTCTATGAAAATAGTATAACGAAATACAATGCTTGATTATCCGGCCAATATGTTGATAAATGACATGAAAATATTGACAATTCTAAAAATATAACCTATACTTGGAAGGGCGGACACAAACGTGGGGGACATTTATCGAATGTCCCCCACGTTTGTGCCGTATTCGTGGCGCCCGCACCTATTTTCGGGGCGGTTCGTTGCGATTGGTCCGGCCGAGTATGTAGTCGGTGGATGTTTTGTAAAAGTCGGCCAGGATCAACAGGTGTTCCACCGGTATGGTTCTATCGCCCCTTTCATACCGGGAGTAGACCGTCTGGCGGATATGCAGCAGTTCAGCCACCTCCACCTGACGCAGATCCATGTCGTTGCGCAAGTCCTTCAGCCTGGGAAAGTACATGACACACACCTCCGTCGCCCTGAAGCAAGAGAAAATAGAGCCGGCGCGTCTGCCCGGGAAATCGATTCGGTCGGTTCCGTCACCCCTTGCTGGAATCACTTCCTGGTATTGACATTAGCATGTGAAAATATTACACTAATTATGGTAGTGCCGTGTGGTACTATTTCACACCAGAAAACGTTTGGCGATGCCCGACGCCATATAGGCCGCCATGTCAATCGCCACATTTTTGCACAGGGGCGCGGTGTTTACAAAGGCGTCGTACTGGCCCTGGCAGGTGGCCCGGGCGATGGAGGTGATCAGCTGGGTCTGGTGGGAAATCATGGCGCTCCATTCCAGCTGTTTCCAGTGGGGGTTCATTTGGGACAGGTGGCGGGCCATCTGGGCGCCGTTCTCCGCCCATTTGCGCCGGGCGGATTCGACGGCGGCGGGATCCCGGTGGCGGCAGCGCTGAGCGTAGATGATGAACAGCCGGTTGTTTTCGTCCAGCAGGCTGACCTGCCGCTGGCCTTCCGGGCCGGGATAGTAGGCGGTGATCAGCCCTTCGTAGGGCCGCTTCTGGGCCAGCAGCTTTTCTTTGACCTCGCTCGCGTTGGGGGTCTGGAACAGGACGGCGTTCAGAAAGGTCAGAGACCAGAACAGGTTGTCGACGGCGAAATTGCCATAGTCCTGGTACAGCTCGAGTTCGTCCTGCAAACGGGCGGCGTCTTCCGTCATGGGCGCAATCTCCTTTCGTGCCTGGCAGAGTTACGATGGATTTCTTTCCAGCGTATGCGCCGCGGGCTCGTCCGGTTCCGGCAAGCGAAGGCATAAACGCGGACTGGTTCCCGTATACATGTTCCATAGCCTGTCTCCTGCGTGCGCGGGGGACGAAGGAGTGTGTCATACGTGAACGGAGCGGATTTCGAGCAGAAAGGACTGACGCCCGCCGAGGTGGTGCGGTCGCGGGAAGAGCATGGGTCCAACCAACTGACCCATAAGAAGCGCAACAGCTTTCTTCGTCAATTTTTAAGCAATTTTGGGGATCCCATCATCAAGGTGCTGCTGGTCGCCCTGGCGGTCAACCTGATTTTCTTGTTCCACCATTTCGACTGGTACGAATCGGCGGGCATCGCCATTGCCATTTTTTTAGCCACCTTTGTGTCCACGCTGTCGGAATACGGCAGCGAATCGGCGTTCAGCAAGCTGCAAGAGGACGCGGCCAGGCTGACCTGCCGGGTGCGCCGCCGCGAGGGGCTGCAGGCGCTGCCGGTAGCGGACGTGGTGGTGGGGGACATCGTGCTGCTCCAGGCGGGGGAACGGGTGCCGGCGGACGGCATCCTGCTGTCCGGCCGGGTGTTCGTGGATCAGGCGGCCCTCAACGGGGAAACCAAGGAAGCGGAGAAGCTCCCCGGCGGCGACGGCACGGATCCCCGGGATCTGCTGGCGGGCAACCGGCTGTTCCGGGGGAGCGTGGTCTGTTCGGGCGAAGGGGTGCTGCTGGTCCAGAAGGTAGGGGACAGCACCTTCTACGGCGGGCTGGCGCAGGAGATCCAGGAGGAGACCCGGGAGAGCCCGCTGAAGGTGCGCCTGGCGGGCCTGGCCAAAACCATCAGCAAGCTGGGCTACGCGGCGGCGGCGGTGGTGGCCGTGGCGGATTTATTCCACGCCTTTTACATCGACAGCGGCATGAACTGGGCCCGGATGGCCCAGGTGTTCGCCTCGCCGGCGGCGGTGTTCGGCCATGTGCTTCACGCCCTGACCCTGGCCATCACGGTGGTGGTGGTGGCGGTGCCGGAGGGGCTGCCCATGATGATCACGGTGGTGCTGTCCTCCAACATGCGGCGGATGCTTAAGGATCATGTGCTGGTGCGCAAGCTGGTGGGTATCGAGACCTCCGGCAGTCTGAACATCCTGTTCACCGACAAGACCGGCACCCTGACCAAGGGGCGCCTGGAGGTGGGCAATTTCCTGACCGGCAGTGGGGAGGCCTATCGGAAGGCGGCGGATCTCAAGCGGAAAAAGGGGCTGTGGGACTGGGTGGAGCGCTCCTGCTCCCTCAATTCGGAAAGCCTGACGGCGGCGGGCAAGGCCCTGGGGGGCAACGCTACCGATCGGGCGCTGCTGGACTATGTTCTGCCGCTGGCCCCGGGAAGGGAGGAGGCCAAGGGCCGGCACGTGCCCTTTGACAGCGCGCGGAAGTTTTCCGCCCTGGAGCTGCCGGGCAGGCGGCTGACCCTGGTCAAGGGGGCGCCGGAGAAGCTGCTGGACGCCTGCAACCGGTATGTGGACGACACGGGGGCGTTCCGGCCCCTGGGAAGCACCCATCTGCTGCGGGCCAAATGGCAGGAGATGACCAAACAGGCCATGCGGGTGTTGGCGCTGGCGATTTCCGAAACCGCGGTGACCGAGCAGGGGGAGTTCAGCCGGCTGATTCTGGTGGGGCTGGTGGGCATCCGGGATGAAATCCGGCCGGAGGCCCGCGCTTCCGTCGAGCAGGTGCGGGGGGCCGGTGTGCAGGTGGTCATGATCACCGGCGACAACAAGGAGACCGCTTCCGCCATCGCGCGGGAGGCGGGGCTGCTGGACGCCGCGGACGGTGAGGACGCGGTGCTCACCGGCGGGGAACTGGCCGGCCTGAGCGATTTCCAGGTGCGCAAGCGGCTGCCGGCGCTGCGGGTCATCGCCCGGGCGCTGCCCACCGACAAGAGCCGGCTGGTGCGCATTGCCCAGGAGATGGGACTGGTGGCGGGGATGACCGGGGACGGCATCAACGACGCGCCGGCCCTCAAGCGGGCGGACGTGGGCTTTGCCATGGGAAGCGGCACCGAGGTGGCCAAGGAAGCGGGGGACATCGTCATCCTGGACGACAACATCGCCTCCATCGCCCGGGCCATCCTTTACGGCCGGACGATTTTCAAGAGCATCCGGAAATTTATCATTTTCCAGCTGACCATGAACCTGTGCGCGGTGGGGGTATCCATCATCGGGCCCTTCATCGGCATCGACACGCCGGTGACGGTGATTCAGATGCTGTGGATCAACATCATCATGGACACCCTGGCGGGGCTGGCCTTCGCCGGCGAGCCGCCGTTGGAGGAATATATGGCCGAGCCGCCAAAAAAACGGGACGAACCGGTGCTCAACCGCTATATGCTCAGCCAAATCGTCTGCATGGGACTGTTTACCATCGGGCTGTGCGTGGTATTCCTCAAGGCGCCGATTTTCAAGACCTGGTTCCGGTACGCGGGGGATCCGATTTACCTGATGACCGCGTTTTTCGCCCTGTTTATCTTCTCGGGGATTTTCAACAGCTTCAACGCCCGCACCCATCGAATCAATTTGTGCTCCCACCTGTTCGGAAATTTGTCCTTCGTGGGAATCATGACGGCGGTGGCGCTGGTGCAGCTGCTGCTCATTTATTTCGGCGGCAGCCTGTTCCGCACGGCGGGGCTGCAGCTGTGGGAGCTGCGGCGGGTGATGGCGCTCGCCTTCCTGGTGGTGCCGGCGGACATGATCCGCAAGCTGGTCATGCGGCTGTTCGGCCGCAAGGGGACGCTGTAATGGGAGCGGGGCGCGTTGCAAAATCTTGTATTTTGCAACGCGCCCTGCGGAAGTGCCGGCTTTTCAGTCGCCGGAGTTGGCTTTGCGGAATTCGCTGACGACGCCGACGATGCTGAACATTTGGGACTCGGTCAGTCCATCCAGAGAAAAGGGCGATTCGGCTCCCACATGCACGTCGAGAAAGAAGTCGGCGGATACCTGAAAGATGTAACACAGTTTGACCAGAATTTTGTACGACGGGGTGCGCATATAGGTCTCGTACTGGCTGATGGTGGATTTGTCCACACCCAGCAGTCCGGCCAGATGCTTTTGCGTCCATCGCTTCTTCAGGCGCAGATATCGGATTTTCTCTCCAACATCCAAAAGGTTTCCTCCTTTCTGAAAAGCAGTCCCCCTCATCCCCTTTGCCAGGCGGCTTTTTCTATTGTATAATTTTGAAATTTACATGATGACATTTTTTATGACAGCCAGATAATATAGCATAACATGTTTTCCACAAAATGAAAATACGACCAAAAATTAGAATACACAAATGCGTTTTAAACAGCAAGTTCCATGGGAATATGCAAACAATATGGAGAAAATCAAAGGAGAAGAGGAGGGGAACCGATGGGCTTATGCGGAGAAAAGCTGCTGTCTCTGCGCCAGAGAGAAGGGCTGACCCAGAAGGAAGTAGCGGTTCAGCTGCATCTGGAGCGTTCCTGTTATACCTATTATGAGCTGGGGCGTTCCAACCCGTCCTACCGGTCGCTGCTGGGGCTGGCGCGGTTGTACGGAGTGACGGTGGAATACCTCATCGACGACGAAATACCGGTGCTGCCGCTGCCGGGGCACCCGATGGGCCGGCCGCGGCGATAACGGCGCGGCGCGGGGAAAACGGAGGTAAACGATGGTCGTCGCGCTGCAGGTCGCGGGGCCGGCGCCCCGCCGATGGTTCCGCCGGCGGAAGGCGTCGGCGCAGATGGAGAAAATCCGGGTCGGGGACGGGATGTATTATCTGATTACCGCCCGGCCGGACAAGCGGGGCCGGCTGCCGTGGGAGGAGATCCGCCGGCTGGCGGGCCGGGGCGCGGGGCGGATGCTGCTGCCGGGCGGGCTCGAGGTGCCGGACGAAGCGGGGATAAAGCCCTTTTGCGGGGAGCTGCTGGGGCAGGAGATGATGGCGATCACCGCCGTGCACCTGCTGCGCGTCGGGACGGCCGCGCCGCGGCGCACCATGGCGGCGATTTACGATCCGCGGGGACGGATGCCGCAGCTGGCCCCCGCCCTGCTGCCTTATACGGCGGACGTACGGGTGGTGACCTCCCGGCCGGAGCTGTACGAGGAGCAGGAGGAGAAGGCCATGGATCAGTACGGGGCCACCTTTTTGGTGACCGGGGACACGGCGGCGCTCCACCGGGCGCCGCTGGTGCTGGCGCCGGAGGGGCTGGGCGGGCAGCGGGCAGGCACCCGCGGCTACGTGCTGTCGGGGGTGCAGGAGACGGGGCGCAACGTGGTGGGCGGCTACATCCCCCGGATCCCGTCCGATTGGCTGGCGGCCAAGCCCGCCTTCTGCGATCCCTGGATTTTTTTGTCCGCCATGTATGAATGGGGGGGCCTGCGGGGCATACTAGCCCGGCCGCCGGCGGCGCTGTGGATGAACGGGCGGTATATCCGCATCGAGGAGGCCGCGCTGAAGCTGGCGGGACTTGACATCGGGATTTCGGTTTAGTATAATACATCTATTGTGGAGCCGTACCTTCAGGGAGGCGGCTCCGCCCAGGCCGGGAGGAGGAAAGCCTCCGGCGTATCCGGCCTTCGATCATGACCCCGCCGGTTCATCCGGCCCCGGGAGAAATGGAGCGCGGCATGGCAAAAGAATCGATTATGACCAGCGAAGGGCTCAAACGCCTGGAGGATGAGCTGGAAGAGTTAAAAACCGTCAAACGCAAGGAGATCGCCGAGAAAATCAAGGTGGCGCTGTCCTTCGGCGACCTGTCGGAAAACAGTGAGTACGACGAAGCCAAGAACGATCAGGCCATCATCGAGGGCCGGATCGCTGAAATCGAGAATCAGCTGAAAAACGTCCGCATTCTGGACGAGAGCGAACTGAATACCGAGATCGTACACGTCGGTTCCCGTGTGCGTATCCGCGATGAGGCCGACGCGTCGGAGGAAACCTACAAAATCGTCGGATCCACCGAGGCGAATCCCATGGAGGGAAGGATTTCCGACGAATCCCCGGTGGGCAAGGCGCTGCTGGGCAACGGGGTGGGCGACACGGTGGAGATCGAGATCCCCGCCGGCGTGCTGAACTACACCATCCTGGAGATTTCGAAATAAAGAACCGGCATGGCGTCATGCGGGTTCTTACGGAACCGGGCGAGGCGGCCGGCAGCGGAGAGCTGTCCGGCTCGCCCGCCCGTTTTCGCATACTAGTGTTTTGACCAAGTGATATTTTAGTTTCGCTGCTGCGCCCTCCGCCTTGCGGACAGCCAAGATTCTTGCAGGAATTCCTAATGTATAACCCGGTCAAAGCACGAGTTGACAAGTACAGCTGTCCGCTGCGGGCGGACAGGAAAGGACGGACATTTATGAGCGAACCCACCGGTACCCCCTCCCCGATCAGCGAGGAGCTGAGCGAGCAGCAGCTGAGCGAGCTGCTGCAAATCCGCCGGGACAAGCTATTAGCGCTGCAGGAGGCAGGGCAGGATCCCTTTGCCATCACTAAATTCGACGTTGACGCCCATAACGCGCAAATCCGCGAACGCTTCGACGAGCTGGAAAACCAGCCGGTGGTCATCGCAGGACGGATGATGAGCCGCCGCATCATGGGCAAGGCCAGCTTCATGGATCTGCGGGATCACACCGATCGGATGCAGGTGTATGTCAAACGGGACGACGTGGGGGAGGACCGGTACGCGGATTTTAAAAAGTGGGATATCGGCGACATCGTGGGGGTGGAAGGGTTTGTGTTCCGCACCCAGAAGGGCGAAATTTCCGTGCACGCCCAGAAGATCACCCTGCTGTCCAAGTCCCTGCTGCCCCTGCCGGAGAAGTTCCACGGCTTGAAGGACACGGACACCCGGTACCGCCAGCGGTATCTCGATCTCATCGTCAACCCGGAGGTCAAGGACGCGTTTGTCAAGCGTTCGCGGATCATCACCGAAATCCGGAACTATCTCAACGCCCGGGAGTTCCTCGAGGTGGAGACCCCGGTGCTGCACAACATCGCAGGCGGTGCGGCGGCCCGGCCCTTCATCACCCATCACAACACCTTGGACATCGACATGTACCTGCGCATCGCGCTCGAGCTGCATCTCAAAAGGCTGATTGTGGGCGGGTTTGACCGGGTATACGAAATTGGGCGGGTGTTCCGCAACGAGGGGATGGACACCCGGCACAACCCGGAGTTCACCCTGCTGGAGCTGTACCAGGCGTACACCGATTACAACGGCATGATGGACCTGACGGAAGAACTGATCCGTACGGTGGCGAAAAAGGTGCTGGGCACGGCGCAGATTTCCTACGGCGGCACGGCCATCGACCTGGAGAAGCCGTTCGAGCGGCTGAGCATGGCCGACGCGGTGAAGAAGTACGCGGGGGTGGATTTCGCCGCCGTGTCCACGGTGGAAGAGGCCAGGGAGCTGGCTAAGGCGCATCATATCGAGTTTGAGGAGCGCCATGGAAAGGGCGATATTCTCAACTTGTTTTTCGAGACCTATGTGGAGGAAAAGCTGATACAGCCCACCTTCATTATGAATCATCCGGTGGAGATTTCGCCCCTGGCCAAGCGGATGCCGGGCAACCCGGCGTATACCGAGCGGTTCGAGCTGTTCATCGTGGGCCGGGAGCACGCCAATGCGTTCTCCGAGCTCAACGACCCCCTCGATCAGCGGGGACGATTCGAGGCGCAGGCGGCCCTCAAGGCCGCGGGGGACGAGGAAGCCAACGACGTGGACGAAGATTTCCTCACCGCGCTGGAGTACGGCATGCCGCCCACGGGCGGGCTGGGCATCGGCGTCGATCGCTTGGTCATGCTGCTGACCGACAGCGCGTCCATCCGGGACGTGCTGCTGTTCCCGACAATGAAACCCTTGAATGGTGTAAAGGACGAAATTGGTGTAAACAAAACCGAGTCCGAAGCGCCGAAAGCCGAGCCGGAAAAGATTGATTTCTCCAAAGTAGAGATCGAGCCTTTGTTCAAGGATTTCGTGGATTTTGAGACTTTCTCCAAGTCTGATTTCCGGGCAGTCAAGGTACTTGCCTGCGAAGCAGTACCGAAGTCCAAGAAACTGCTCAAATTCACGCTGGACGATGGAACAGGCGCAGAACGCACGATTTTAAGCGGTATTCACTCCTATTACGAGCCGGAGGAACTGGTCGGAAAGACCTGTATCGCTATTACCAATCTGCCGCCAAGACCGATGATGGGTATCGACTCCTGCGGTATGCTGATCAGTGCGGTACACCACGAGGAAGGCGAAGAAAAGCTTCATCTTCTGATGGTAGATGACCACATTCCGGCGGGCGCAAAGCTCTACTAAAACGAGATGTACTTCATTTTCCGAAAACCTCGGATTTTACACAAATACACCAATTTTACACCAATCGGTGCTAAAATCGGTGCAGCGACAAAAAAATTGCATAATTTTGATTTCACACCGCCCCTGAGAAGTTATAGCTTCTCAGGGGCTTCTGTATTTTCTCATAGTTTTTACTCGCCTCGTCGCAAACTATACCAATCTACGCTTTCCAAATATAATGAAGCTAATCGCAGAGGAAGGAGAGGATTGAGTATGAGCAATATTTTATCAGAGGTACACCCTGAGCTTGTTGCGGAATGGTCGGAGAGGAATTTGCCGCTTACGCCGGATAAGATTACATACGGCTCAAACAAAGTCGTTTGGTGGAAAGGCGCTTGCGGTCACGAATGGCAGACGAGTGTTAAAGCTCGTTCAAACGGCGAAAACTGCCCAATCTGCTCAGGCGCAAGAGTGATAGAGGGTATCAATGATTTGGCAACGCTGAAGCCGGAACTGGCGGATGAATGGTCGAGTAAGAACGATCCGCTAAAGCCGACAATGGTAACAATAGGCTCCCATAAGAAAGTGGTTTGGCAGGATAAATATGGTCACGAATGGACAGCAACGGTTAAGAGCAGGGCGTTAAACGGTACAGGCTGTCCGTATTGCTCCCATAATAAAATCTTAGTAGGATTTAATGACCTTGCCTCACAGCGCCCTCAAATCGCTTCTGAATGGTCTGAGAGAAATTACCCGCTAAAGCCTGATATGGTTACGGTCTTTGCAAATCGGAAGGTATGGTGGCGGTGCAGCAAAGGTCACGAATGGAATACTCTCATTTCCACTCGTTCAGGCGGAAGCGGGTGTCCTTATTGCAGCGGTCAACTTCTGCTGAAAGGATTTAATGATTTTGCTACGACACATCCTCAGCTTGCACAGGAATGGTCGGATCGGAATCTGCCCCTTACTCCTGATATGATAAATGAAAAGTCCCGCAGAAATGTCTGGTGGAAGTGCAGAGAGTGCGGGTATGAATGGCAGTCAGTCGTGTATGCTCGTGTAAAAGGAACGGTATGTCCTGTCTGTGCAGATCGGGCGGTTATGACAGGGTATAATGATTTAGCAATGACGGACACACATCTTCTTTCGGAATGGGACTACGAAAAGAACAAAGATATTTCCCCAAACAAAATATCAAGGCACTCAATGCAGAGCGTGTGGTGGAAATGTTCACTCGGACACTCGTGGAAGGCAAAAATTTCAGAAAGAGCGATTGAAGGAAAAGGCTGTAAGATGTGTGAAAAAGATTATCTGACGGTTTTTCCGAAGCTGGCAGTTATGTATTATGCAGCGAAGAAGCGCATAAAGGTACAGACGGATACGGATAAGATTATCGGCATACCGCTTGAAATCTATTTGCCTGAAGAAAAAGCAGCGATTGAAACGGTTAGTGGGACAGAGAATGTAGAAACCTTGAAAGCATATCTGTGCCGGAAGCGGGAGATCAAACTGATTAAAATCCCATATACATTAGGAAGCAGCGAAGCGGACTTTGCCGTGAAGATTAAAAAAGCGTTTCGCAGCTTACATATTTTCATAACCTCGAACGAAGATGAAGATACAGCATTTATCCGGCAGAGGTTTTTTGAATGGAGAAAAGGACATATAAAATAAAGGAGACGATTTGATGAAAGACAGGCAATTTCATATCTATCTTGATGACGAGGAGTACGGACAAGTTTTGCAGGCGTTGATCGACCTTAAAAATAATCTGATAGCGCAAGGCAGATATACGGACGCAGTAGATGATGTCCTTATAAAATTTACAAAAGCACGAAAGAAAAAGATGACCGTGCAATACATCTGAATAAAACCACAGTTATGCCGCTTGTTTCTTTACGGAGAAGCAGGCGGCTTTTTTGCGTTTTTAGGGCAATTTTCAAGGTCAAAAAAATTTTTTTCAAATTTTTTTCGGAAAAGGGGCGATTTTGGGTGTGCATTTTGACCCCCTTTGTCCAAATGAGTGAAGGGGTTATTTCTCCGCAGGGGATTTCCCCCTTCACAGTACCTTGAAAATTGAATAGACAGGCGCTAAGGACATTAGTTCTGATGAATAGCCCGAAGGTGGGTACGCCGTGACTTTTCCTATTGATATACGGAGAACGAGCGAGAATCCCTGACCTGAAATTCAGCTTGCTACTGAAACGGCAATGACAGTCAGAATGATAATGATACTTCTCTACGGAGCTGGCGGAGTACCCGGCAGAGGTGAGATTCCTATGATACGGTTTCGCAAACCGTAACCTTAGCGCTTCCCGTACAAAGCGAATCGCTTTCCGCAGGGGGCGTTGAGAACAAATACTGCGGTCTTTACATAGCCGCTTCTTATTGAGGCAGGCTGTGAAATCTATGAAAGGAGGTAAAGCCGGAGATGTCAAACTGCAAAACGATTGCGGTATGCAATCAAAAAGGCGGCGTGGGCAAGACCACGACTACGGTTAATTTGGGCGTCGGACTTGCTATGCAAGGGAAAAAGGTGCTTCTGATTGACGCTGATCCGCAGGGCGATTTAACGACCTGCCTCGGCTGGAGGGATAGCGACAGCCTTTCCGTAACGCTGACAGAGAAGCTTCAGGCAATTATATCGGAGCAGGAGCAAAATCCCTTTGACGGTATTCTGCAACATAAAGAGAAAGTAGACCTTGTACCGTCCAATCTCAGCCTATCGTCATTGGAAATGACGCTTGTAACGGCGATGAGCCGAGAGAGCGTCCTGAAGAATTATCTGAGCCTTGTAAAAGACAAGTACGATTATGTCCTTATTGACTGTATGCCGAGCTTGGGTATGATTACCTTCAACGCTCTAACGGCGGCGGACAGCGTGATTATCCCCGTTCAGGCGCAGTATCTTCCCGCTAAGGGAATGACGCAGCTTTTGGGGACGATTGCGAAAGTGAGGAAACATACAAACGCCGATTTGAAAATCGACGGTATTCTGCTGACGCTTGTGGACGGAAGGACAAATCTTGCGAAAAGCACAGTGGAAGCGCTCAGGGAGAATTTCGGCAGCCATATCAGGATATATAGATCAATGATTCCGGCAGCCGTAAAAGCCGCAGAGGTATCTTCTAAAGGGACAAGTATCTACGCCTATGAGCCGAACAGTCCGGTGTCTAAGGCTTACGCCAGTTTCACAAAGGAGGTGTTAGCCGATGGCAGGCAGAAAGAGCGACTTCACGCTGCCCACGAACACGCTCGATGAATTGTTTTCCTCGCAGGAGGAAAGGGACGAAGCGAAGCTGTCAAAAATCAGAGATATTCCGCTTGAGGAAATCGACGATTTTCCCGACCACCCGTTTCAGGTGCGGGAAGATGAGGATATGTTTCAGCTTGTGGAAAGTATCAAAGAGCGTGGCGTGATTACTCCCGCTACCGTAAGGCAGAAGGAGGACGGAAGATACGAGCTTATTTCAGGACACAGGCGAAAAAGGGCTTGCGAGCTTGCCGGATTTGAAACGCTCAGATGTGAGGTGGTAGACCTCGACCGTGATGAAGCTACGATTTTAATGGTCGAAAGCAACTTTCAACGGTCGCAGATACTTCCCTCGGAGAAAGCTCACGCATATAAAATGCGGCTGGACGCTATGAAAAGACAGGCAGGCAGACCGAGAAAAGAAAATTCATCCCCAGTGGGGATTGATTTACGGGGTAAGCAATCGCTTGATTTAATGAGCGAGGAATGTGGCGATAGCCGAAATCAAATACACAGATATATCCGCCTCACAAACCTTGTTCCTGAACTGCTCGAATTTGTGGACGAGGGCAGGATTAAAATGCGCCCCGCCGTTGAGCTGTCCTATCTGAACGAGGACTGCCAGAGGGATTTGGTGGACGAAATTGACCTAAACGACTGTACCCCGTCCCACGATCAGGCGATCCGTATGCGGAAGTTCTTTGAAGCAGGCAAGCTGACAACAGAAGCGATCTCTGCGATTATGAGTGAGGAAAAGCCGAATCAGCGTGAGAAAATTGTTTTGCGTGGGGACAGGGTGCGAAGCCTGATCCCGAAAAATATCCCCATCAACCAAACGGAGGAGTATGTCTGCAAGGCGCTGGAGCATTACAACAGGTTTTTGCGTAACCGTGCCGAGCGTGACAGCAGGTAAGGCGGAGTGTGTTTTTCTTCTTCCCCTTCCTCACACTCCAACCCCTGAAACTACCTGACTATCCGAAAGAATAAATCTATCTCTCCTGATTACAGCTATCTCACCTAACTCAATCTATCTCAGGAAAACGCACCATTCCAAAGCACAGGAGGTATGCCCTATGATGTAAGATTAACCCTTGTTTCACACCTTTGCCTGAAACGCTGTTTCGCATTACAATGGCGGCAGAAAAGGAGTGAAGCGCAATGAAAACAACAAAAATTGCTTTTTTTACGGCTCTTTTGCTGATCGTGCTTGCAGGCTGCAACAATGCCCCGCCGAATGAAGATAAGCCGCAGCCGCTTTCTTTTTCGGAGAGTGTTCAAAGCTCTCCTGAATCCGAAGCGCCTGCGGGAAAGGAAAGCAAGGAGGTTGAAACAACGCCTGAAGCCGTTCAGGAAGTAAAGCCGGAAAAGCAGGAAGAAACAACGGAAACGGATACGGTCAGCTCCGAACAGCCGCAGACTGCTTCTGAAACCGGGCAGGCGGCACAGCCCGCCGAACAACCCGATAAAGCGGATAAGACCGAACATTCCGTATCCACACCGCAGCCGGATATACCAAAAGAAAGCGAAACGCCTGCGCCGCCTGAAACGGAAGAAGCACCGAGCGAAACCGACTTTGACATTAACTACTGGATTTCCTTTGCAAAAGGCTACGCTCAGAGCGTGGGGCTTCTGTTAGACAGCGAGGCGGTTTACTGTTGGGATAATCCGATCCGTGCCGGAGCGCACTGCAAATATCTTGAAAGGGATATTCACAGCCGCTTGGATCGGTACAAGGCTGACGAAGAAATCACAGCCGTATGGATTTGGGCGGAGGAAGTCTCTGACGGAATCTACGACATCTATATCGGCTACGCTTAAATTAAATATTCCATTTTGAGGACGCACCGAAAAAACGGTGCGTTTTTTCATTTCAAGGAGGATTTCAGATGAAAATTAAGAAACCAAAGCGCATTATGTCGCTGTTTCTTGCGGCGCTAATGTGCGTGACTTCCCTTGTAGGGATTGGTACGACTGCCTATGCCGCAGAGGAAACGGACGATGTGTACCTTATCTCGTATCCCCGTGACGGGGACTCGAATTACAACGCCGAATGGGGACACGGCAGCCTTACCTTTATGAACGGCTGGAAAACAGGCACTTCCCGTTATACAACCGTCCGTGCGATGGGATCGTACAACGGGAATATCTGCTACTGTATTGAGATCGGCGTCCCGCAGCAGACCGGAGACAGTTTTACCAAAAAGGGCGAGGATTTTTGGGACAACTACCCTTCGTCCTATAACAGCACCATTTCTCCTGATGATATTAAGCTGTTCATCGGTCGTATCTTCCAGTACGGCTATACGGGAACAATCTCAACCTCGTGGCGTTCTCAGAACGAGGGCGGCGATAAGCTGGCTCACGCAGTCGCTACACAGCTTCTCATTTGGGAAACCGTCATCGGCGAGCGTGATGAAAACTTTAACAAGGTCAGCACAGGCGGCAAGGACGCTGTTCTGGATCAGATCAGCCCTAACCACCCGCTTTATGACAAGATTATGAGCTACTACAACTCAATGGCGGCAAGTGTGCAGAAGCATTCCAAGCTGCCGAGCTTCCTTACCAAAACGCCGGGGAGCGCACAGGAAATCGAGCTTGAATGGGATGGCTCTAAGTACACGGTTACGCTGACGGACAGCAACAATGTCCTTTCGGGATATAAGTTTTCGTCCAATGATTCGGGCGTTCAGTTCTCCGTAAGCGGAAACAAGCTGACGATTACTGCCGAGAAAGCGCCGAGCGACGGGCTGACGATTACCGCAGAGAAAACGGCGCAGAGAAAAGGCGTTATCACTTGGACGGACGGTATCTATGGACCAAACGGCGGTGTGCAGGATACCGTAACCTACGCTCAGACGGTCAATGATCCGGTCAAAGGATTTCTTAAATTAAAGGTTTCCTACGGCTCGGCGAAAATCGTCAAAACCAGCGAGGACGGAAAGGTGGACGGTATCTCCTTCCGTATTCAGGGCAACGGCATTGATAAAACCGTTAAGACAGAAAACGGCGGTCAGATTCAGGTCGATAACCTAATGCCGGGAGTATATACCGTAACCGAGCAGGAATATGACAGATACGAGCCGCAGGAGTCCCGCAGAGTAACCGTAGTTGCGGGACAGGTTGCGACCGTCAACTTCAACAACACACTGAAGCGTGGCGATATTGAGGTTATCAAATCCTCGGAGGATAACTTTAATGAGGGCGTGACCTTCCACCTTTACGGCACTTCGCTCTCCGGCATTGCCGTGGACGAGTATGCGGTTACGGATAAAAACGGTGTGGCGACCTTTGAAGATGTGCTGATCAGCGGCACTACGCCGTACACCATTGAGGAAGTGGATACAGCAATCCGTTATGTCATTCCCGAAGATCAGAGCGCACCCGTCAAGTGGAACGAGGTCACTACCCGCAATTTCACGAATATCCTGAAGAAGTTTACCGTTACCGTGACCAAGAGCGACGCTGAGACGGGAACGGCTCAGGGAAACGCCTCTCTTGCGGGAGCAAAATACGGGATTTTCAAGGGCGAACAGCTCATTGATGAATACTATACCGATGAAAACGGTCAGTTTACCACAAAAGAATATATCTGCGGTGCGGACTGGACAATCAAGGAACTGGAGCCGAGTGAGGGCTATTTGCTCGATCCGACCGTCCATAAGGTCGGCGCAGAGCCGGAGCTTTATACCATTGAGCATAACCAGACCGCAAATGATGTAACGGAACAGGTCATCAAGGGCAATATCGCCATTATCAAACATACGGACGATGGCGAGACGCAGATTGAAACGCCCGAAGAAGGCGCAGTTTTTGAAGTGTATCTCAAATCCGCAGGCTCTTTTGCGAACGCAAAGGAATCCGAGCGTGATACGCTCATCTGCGATGAGAACGGCTTTGCACAGACAAAGGATATGCCTTACGGCACATATACCGTCCATCAGGTATCCGGCTGGGAAGGCAGGGAGCTGATGGATGATTTTGATGTGTTCATCGCAAAGGACGCCCAGACCTACCGCTATCTGATTAACAACAGCAATTTTGAAAGCTATATCCAAGTAGTCAAGGTGGACGCAGAAACGGGCAAGACCATTCCCTATGCGGGCGCAGGATTCCAGATTTACGATCCGTCCGGCAATCTCATTACGATGGAGTTTACCTATCCTACCCCGACAACCGTTGACACTTTCTATACCGACGCTAACGGCTCGCTCGTAACGCCGGAAAAGCTGCCATACGGTCAGGGATACTCTATCGTTGAGGTACAGAGTCCTTATGGATATGTCCTTGATTCCACACCCGTCTATTTTGATGTCACGGAAGAAAATTCTTCTGAGGAAAGCGGGGTAACAGTGATAAAAGTTGAAAAGACCAATATGCCGCAGAAAGGCACGATCAGCATTGAAAAGACGGGCGAGGTATTCTCCGGCGTTTCGGTAAGCGGCGGGACAGATGAAAACGGGCAGGAGCTTCCCGTTATCTATCAGCCGGTTTATGAAACACAGGGACTGCCGGATACCGTTTATGAAATCCGTGCCGCCGAAGATGTGGTAACGCCTGACGGAACTCTCCGATACAGCAAGGGCGAGCTGGTCGATACGGTTACGACCGATGAAACCGGCTTTGCAAAAAGCAAGGAACTCTACCTCGGAAAATATGAAGTCAAAGAGGTCAAGGCAGGCTATGGAATGGTGCTGAGCAGTGAAGTCCATACCGTCGAACTCATTTACGCCGGACAGGATGTAGCCGTGACTGAAACGGCGACTTCCTTCGTCAATGAACGGCAGAAGGTTGAGGTCAGCCTTGAAAAAGCGCTGGAGACAAACGAGCTGTTTGGTATCGGCAATAACGGAGAAATCAAAAATATCAGCTTCGGCTTGTTCGCCGATGAGGAGCTTGTATCCGCAAGCGGCACTTCCATTCCGAAAGACGGTCTGCTTGAAATCATCACGCTTGATGAAAACGGCAGGGCGACCGTAGGGACTGACCTGCCTTTGGGCAGCTATTATGTCAAAGAACTGGCGACAGACGAGCATTATCAGCTCAACGGCGAAAAATATCCCGTTGTATTTGAGTATGCGGGACAGGAAACCGCAACGGTTGTGATTGCCGTAAACAATGGCGAGCCGATGGAAAACAAGCTGATCTACGGATCGGTTTCCGGCAAAAAGGTTGATGAGAACGGCGAGGGACTCGGCGGTGCGCTCATTGGTCTGTTTAAGAGCGATGATGTGGAGTTTACCGAAGAAAACGCCCTGATGACCGCCGTATCCGGCGACGATGGCAGCTTCTCCTTTGAGAATGTGCCTTACGGAAACTGGTATATCCGTGAGATCAAGCAGCCGACCGGATTCGTGCTTGACGATACCGTCTATGATGTGAATATCTCAGAGAATGAGCAAGTCGTTGAGATTGAAATCGTCAATGAGCTGGTGCGTGGCAATATCGCTCTTACGAAGGTGGACGCTGAATATACCGATACGAAGCTGACGGGCGCTGTGTTTGAGGTCTATAAGGACTCCAACGACAACGGCGAGCTGGACAGCGAGGACGAACTGATCGGCACACTGACCGAAAAAGAAATCGGGCAGTATGAAATGAACGATCTGCTCTATGGGCGCTACTTCATTTTGGAATCAGCAAGCCCGGATTCGTATATCCGTGACGAGGGCGTGTATGAGGTATTTATCGACACGGACGGTAAGACCTATCAGGTGGAAAACACAGAGGGCAAAGGCTTCGCAAACGAGCCTATGCGTGGAAACCTGAAAATCGTGAAAACATCGTCTGACGGAAAGGTGGAAGGCTTTGCTTTCCGCATTACCGGAGCAAACGGCTATGATGTTACCCTTGAAACAGATGAAAACGGCGAAATCTTCCTTGAAGGTCTGCGGATCGGCGAGTACAAGATTTCCGAAGTAAACAATTCCGCTTCCGCTATGTATATCCTGCCTGCCGACAAGGAGGCAGCGGTACAGACAGGCTCTACCACGGTCGTTGAAATGCACAATGAGCTGCGGGATACGCCGAAAACCGGAGATGACAGCAAGCTCGGTCTTTGGCTTGCCCTTGCGGGCGTGTCGGCGGCAGGCATAGCAGCCTGCGGTATCATTGGCTTTAAGAAAAAGAAGAAAAAGGAGGATAACTGATGGAACTGAAAGCGATCATCGGGATTGCTCTGGTCGCCTTTATCGTAGGCGGCTTTATCTTTTTGCAGATCCGTAACAGAAAGAAAAAGTAAGAACTTCTGCGGGGGCGGGGCTTAAAAACTCCGCCCCCTTTTCTATTTTGGGAGGCTTAAATGAGAAACCTGAAAACGATTGAAAACCGAGTGCTTGCGGTGTTAAAGGAACACCCCGAAGCACGAAATGACGATATGAAGCTGTATCTGCTCGTCAGCAAGGCGTGTATCTATGATACCCACGGTATCAGCCATTTCAGCTTTGAAGATGTGATGAGCAATTACAAGGCTTACGGTATCCCCTGCTTTGAGAGTATCCGAAGGACAAGGCAGAAGATTCAGGCGAAATATCCTGAACTCGGCTGCTCCCCCGAAGTACGCAGGGCAAGGCACAAAATGCAGCGTGTCTATTCCGACTACGCTAAAAGCTAAGATGGGAGGTAAAAGAAAATGGCAGCGAAGAAAAGCGCAAACACCGCTTTGCAGCAGAAAGTAAAGGTGCTGGCGAAGCTCTATGATTCCGGCTGTAAAACCGAAAAAGATTTGAAGGCGCTGAGCCTGCAAAGCATTTTGAAAATCCCCGATATATCCGTCTCCGATATGACGGTTATCACAGAGCTTCAGGAGCAGATCGCAAAAAACAGGCTCTTTTCCTATTTGGGAGGCGCTGATGATGAGCAGGAGTCAAAGCAAAATGAATAAGGGAAAACAGATTTTGGAGAATCAAATAAGCCTGAATCTCAGGGAAGATAAGACTTTGGAGATTTATGTAGGCGACAGTCTTGCCGCCGAAATTTCCGATGGGCGGCTGGATATGGAGTTTGTAAAAGAAATTCTGGAAGGGCTTGATTATGAAATCAACGAAAGTAGTTTCACAATCCGACCGCTTCATTCTGACGAGCAGAAATACACTTACAGACAAAGTACGCAGATCGAGGGACAGACCGGAAGTATCGGTTATCTTCGTGGCGACTTCGGATCAGGCAAAGAGTTCTTTTCCTCTTGGTTTGACCATAGGCGGGATTTGAAAACGGATAAGTTCAAAAGCGAGTTGGACGAGGTTATCAACGCCCTGCGTTCTGAAGAATACGGGCTGTTAAAAAGCCGCACGGATATGACGCAGTATGCGGCGAAATATCCCGACAGCGCCTTTCAAGGCAACTATGCGACCGAATACGGTTTCCGTGCCGACACCGAAAAATACAGCTTCCTGATACGGTGCAATCCTGCCCGTGGGGACTATAACTTCTACTGCTATTGCTATGTGCGGGAATGGCTCGACCGCCAGATGGAAAAAGCGAGCAGTGGAATCCGCTTTATCACGCCGGATTACAAAGAAAAGTTCAAAATCCCCGACGGGGATAAAATCCGCATTACCCTGAGCGACGGAGAGCAGCTTGACCGCACCTGCCGATATATTGACGATTATCATTTGGAGGTTGGCAGTAACCTCTATCACATCTGCGAGTTTGCCGAGCGAATGGAGCAAAACGGCAATACTGTGATTCCGCTCCGTTCCTCTCTGCCGGAGCAGTGCTATGTGTTCGTGCAGACGGAAAACTGCGTCGGCATTGTCAAAAAGGGCGAAAGCGGATTTTACCGCACGGATATTCAGGGCGGCAAGCCCAGTGAAACAAACGCCCTTGTGAATGAGATGAATGAAAAACTCGGCTTGTCAAAAGGTCAGGCAGAGGCAATGAAGGCAGGCTCAATGTTCGGTTGGGATACCCCTGCCGCCGATCCGAAAAGCTATGATAAAAACGGTATCCCCGTAAGACCGAAACAGAAAGACTATGAAAGATAGGAGGTGCATAACCGATGGCACGAAAGTACGACCTGATTTCCGAGCTGTACCGCCGTACCGCACACGCTGTTGTTTCCGATGTTCAGAACTGGCAAGCCTTTTTGCGCTGCGCCTGTCGGAACTATCGTCTGCGATTTGACGAGCAGCTTCTCATCTACGCCCAAAGACCGGACGCAACGGCGGTATTGGAAATCGAGCGCTGGAACGATAAATTCGGGCGTTGGGTAAACCGTGGCGCAAAGGGTATCGCCGTATTTGAGGACGCTGAGCGGAGCAGGCAGCGCTTAACCCATTACTTCGATATTTCTGATACGCACGCAAGCCGCTACTCCCGCCCCGTCCCGCTTTGGGATATGAAACCGGAATATGCGGACGATGTGATCGAATCCCTTGAAAGCACCTTCGGCGAATTGGAAAACAGGGAAAGCCTTGCGGACGCTGTGCTGAGCGCCGCTAAAAACGCCGTGGAAGATAATATCCCCGACTATTTGGGCGATCTGATGTATGCCGCAGATGACAGCTTCCTCTACGGTCTTTCGGAAGATATGATTACCGCTATGTATAAGAAAGCGGTAACAAACAGCGTGGCGTATATGATGATGACAAGGCTTGGGATAGATACCGAGCCTCTTTTTGAAGCGGAGGATTTCACTGTCATTACAAATTTCAATACGCCGGAAACCTTAAACGCCCTCGGTATTGCGTCAAGCGATATTGCGGAGATGGGGCTTGGGGAAATCTCCCGTACCGTTCTTGCCCTTGAAAGGCAAAATCGCATCATTGCGGACAGAGAGAAACCGGAATACAATAAGGCTGAAAATAAGAGCGAAAGGAGCTTTGAAAATGAACGAGCTGACATACACAATGCAAGGCGATTACAATCTTCCCGACCTGACAATGCCCGAACAGCCGGAAGTGACTTTGGGCAGGTACGCTCAGATGAGGCGGAAATTTCTCAAAGAACATCACAAAATCCGGTACTACAATCTTCTGACGAGCTGCACCCTGACACAGCATTTGGCGGAAACCGAGCAGACAGCGCTCCGCTTGGAAGAAACCCTGATAAAGCAGATGGCGGCGCAGGAGGGCTTGACCGAAAGCCTGAAAGCGGCGGATATGATGAAGTGGGTGCAGGGAATGAACAATCTGAGGAACAGAGTGCAGGAGATCGTGAAAGCGGAGGTCATCTTCGCTTAGATTACTACGACCGAAGCAACGAGGACAAGAGCCTGCCGTTTTTCGGCGGGGACGATACCATCCGTGAAATCCTCGGCACAACGCCCCACCTGAAAGCCTCGAAAGAGGAAATTCGTGCTTTCTATGAAAGCAATCCCGATAACGCCGCCCGTACCGAATATATCAAGGGTATTTTCAATAACGATTATACTGAACTGATTTTGAGCGACGGGCGGCGAGTCGGGTACAAAACTTGGCAGAATGTGCTTCAGCTTTGGGAGGAAAATTATGCAGACCGAATAGCACAAGGTTTCTATGATTGGGGCGTGATCGCACAGTATTTTGAGGCAATGCGGCTGCTCGGCGAATTGCAGGATACGATGAAGCCGTTACCGTCCGTAGACGGGCAACTGAACTTTTTGGATATGCAGGCAGAGGAAAAGACCTCTGCTTTTTCTTTTTCTCAGGAGATTATCGACGCTGTTCTCACTCGTGGAAGCGGCGTATCGGAGGGAAAGTTCCGTATCTATGAGCAGTTTGAAAAGAGCCTATCCACAAAGGAAAATGCCGATTTTCTGAAAAATGAATACGGTTGGGGCGGTGCTTATCCCGTTATTGTCGGCGCAGGCATTGACGAGCAGCACGACGGGAAAGGCATTTTGATCTCAAAAGGCATTGGGGACGATAAGCCGCATATCCGGCTGAATTGGACTCAGGTTGAGAAGCGGATAAAGGAATTGATACGGCTTGACCGCTATCTCAATCCAAAGGAAAAAGAGATTTATCCGCAGTGGCTTGAAAAGCAGGAGGAACGCCGAGCGGAACTTGCCGAAGAACAGAGAAACCGTGAAATCCTCTCCTCTGCTCCGCCCAAGC
The DNA here is from genome assembly GCA_900546265.1 of uncultured Oscillospiraceae bacterium. GTDB lineage: Bacteria > Bacillota > Clostridia > Oscillospirales > Acutalibacteraceae > UMGS856. Next base: position 39,169 of record URCA01000020.1, read on the forward strand.
AGGAATCGGCGCAGGCGGCTGAAAGCGAGCCGCAGCAGGAAGCGCAGTATGCCTATCATCTCGGCGATACGGTATATATCGGCGCTGACGAGTATGAAATCCTTGCCTTTGATGATAAGCGTGTCGTTCTTCACGATATGCAGTATCCGCTGTTTCAAAAGGAATTGGAGAGAGCAGAGTTTGACCGCAGGGTGCGGGAAAACCCGATGAACGACCACCTGAAGGTAACGAATCAGGCGGCGGTTGCAGAGCAGCAGCCTCGTTTCAATTCTATCGAGTTTGAAAAGCTCATTCCCCACCGTATGCGTTTCAAGGAAACCGATTTGGTAAACGGCAATGAGATGTATTGGGTAACGCAGGAGATTTTTACTGCCGGGGATTTAAGGAAGTTCCAGCAGGCTGTTCAGAGCTACGACGGGGATATTAAAAAATTCTATGTTACACCCCGTGATCTAAGCCCGTCCTACTCTTTTGAGGAGGATATGGAAAACAAGGTTTTGGCAGTTGTCACGCCCGATACTATCCTGCAAGACGATTATATTCAGGCTGTCCGAAGCGAAGGACTCGGCGATTACCTTCAGCCGGAGGAAAAAGCTGATCCGGCTGAATCGCCTGCCTTTGACATTGGTATGGGGTATCTCGGCAACGGTCTTACCGTCTGGAACAGAGCAGTTGAGGAAAGCGGCGATTACCAAACGATTGCCCATATCAACGATGAGGGCGAAATCCGCTACTATGTGGACGGACTGCCCGAAAATGTAGTGGCAAGGATTGAGCAGGCGGCGGCACGGGAACAGCAAAAATCGTTATTCTCTGCCGCTTATAAAGTCGGCGACAGAGTGTATTTGGACGGAAAGCCTTTTGAAATCACACGGGTAGATGACTGGAATGTAGAGCTGATGGATCGCTCTGTGCAAAATCCGCAGCCCCGTTTGGAGCGCAAAGATAGCTTTATGCGCCTTGTTCAGCAGAACGAGCGCAGCAGCTTTACGGACGCTTATCGTGCGTACAACGAAATCAAGAGTGCTAATCCCGACAGCCTTGTGCTGTATCAGATGGGCGATTTCTTTGAAGCCTACGGTGCGGACGCACAGACTGTAAGCGAAGCGTTGGAGCTGAATCTTGCTTCCCGTTCTATCGGCGGCAATCAGCGAACACAGATGTGCGGCTTTCCGGCAAACCGCTTGGAAACCTATGTCAATATGCTTCTTGACCGTGGCTTTGATGTGGCTGTTTCTTCCCTTGAAAACGGAGAGCGCAGCACCCGAAACATCGTATCGACCAATAAGGAAGATCCGGTGCAGTCGCAGCCGGTCGGCAGAATCGACTATCTGCATACGGACGGGACGGTGCGGGAAAGCGTTGAATACACCAGCCCCTATCAGTTTGAAAAGGATATAAAGGAAGAAAATTACTACGGTGTTCCTTTTACCGTCGTTTTCTATAAGGATAAAGACGGGAACACTATACCGCAGGATTTTATCAGCAGCCTTGATCCGCAACCGAAAGGCGTAGAAATCATTGATTCGCCCTATCTTGCAAACGACAGGGCGGCAGAAAATACGCTCCCGCCCGACGAGAGATTTTTCGTCATTGAAACCGATGATGGTTATGCCATTTGGGACGATTTGACGGAAGCGATCTATATCGACGATGAGGGCGTCAGCGAGGAGTTTAAGAGCGAGTGGCAGGCAAACGACTACTTGGAACAGGTCAAGAAATCTGTTTCCGAACTGGATACGGCAAAAGCGCTCATAGATGAGTATTGCCGTGAGGAGTTTGAGCGTGACGAGGGTGCGGATTACACAGACCTTTCCAATGTGGAGCTTGCTTATACGACAACCGAAGATGATAAGCACGAAATTCAGGCGAGAGTTAATCTTGTGGATTACCGGCTTGAAACCCTTGTAGACGGAAAAGTTGTCAGGAGCGAACAGTTTTCTTCTCTTGAAGATATGATCGAAAGGAGTTTGCAGAGCCTTTCCTTTAACGATCTTGTGTATCTGTCTGACGAGGAAATTGAAATAGCAGAACAAAATTCTGTCGAACAGCCTGAGCAGAAAGCAGCCGAGCCATTCACGCCTGCTTTCAGCCAGCCGAAGCGCTCACGGGTACAGACCTTTGATCTGCACCCTGAAATCCCGTTGTCCGAACGGCACACCTTTGACCTTGCTTCCCACGAAGTGCCAGAGGCAGGCAAAAAAGAACGCTTCGGCTGGAATATGGAGGCAATCAGGGTGCTGAAGGAATGTGAGTTTGATAATCGTTTTGCAACGCCCGAAGAACAGGAAATCCTTTCGCAATATGTCGGTTGGGGCGGTATCCCCGAAGCCTTCGATGAAAATAATCCCTCTTGGGCGGACGAGTTTATCGAACTTTACACCGCCCTTTCTCCTGATGAGTATGAAAGCGCAAGAGCAAGCACTCTGACCGCCTTCTATACCCCGCCCGTTGTCATTTCCTCAATCTACAAGGCAATGGAGCAGATGGGCTTTCGGGAGGGCAATATCTTAGAGCCTTCCTGCGGAATCGGCAACTTTATCGGTATGCTGCCCCAGTCTATGCAGGACAGCAAAATCTACGGCGTTGAGATTGATAAGATTTCAGCGGGGATTGCACAGCAGCTTTATCAGAAAACCTCGATAGCGGCGCAGCCGTTTGAGGAAGCAAATATCCCCGACAGCTTTTTTGACGCTGTTATCGGGAATGTGCCTTTCGGCGATATTCGAGTGAATGACAGGAGGTATAACAAGCATAATTTTTTAATCCACGACTACTTTTTTGCGAAGTCCTTAGACAAGCTTAGACCGGGCGGCGTAATGGCGCTTATCACAAGCAAAGGCACGATGGATAAGGAAAATCCAGCCGTGCGGAAGTATATCGCACAGCGAGCAGACCTGCTCGGCGCTATTCGATTGCCGAACAACACCTTTAAGGGAAACGCCGGAACGGAGGTTGTTTCGGATATTCTGATCCTGCAAAAACGGGATAGGCTCATTGACCTTGAGCCTGAATGGGTACACCTGAACACCGATGAAAACGGCGTGAAGATGAACGCCTACTTTGTCGCTCATCCCGAAATGGTACTTGGCGAATGGAAAACCGTGTCCGGCAGATTCGGCGAAGAAGATACCGTTGTCCCTTATGAAAATGCCGACCTTGCCGAGCTTTTGGACGAAGCCATTTCCAATATCCACGCAGAGATTACAGATTACGAAGTGGACGAGGAACTGACCGAAGAAGATAACTCCATTCCCGCCGATCCCGAAGTCCGCAACTTTTCCTATACGGTTGTGGACGATAAAATCTATTACCGTGAAAATTCCCGAATGACTCCGGTGGAATGTTCGGCAACGGCTGAAAACCGGATCAAGGGTATGATTGCCATAAGGGACAGTGTTCGCAGCCTGATTGAAATGCAGACCGCAGGCTTCTCTGATGATGAAGTTGAAAAAGAACAGCAGAAGCTAAATGCGCTTTACGATACTTTTTCCAAGAAGTACGGGCTGATCAATTCCCGTGCGAATGTGTCCGCATTTTCTCAAGACAGTTCCTTTGCACTGCTCTCCGCACTGGAGGTGCTTGATGAGAACGGGGAGCTGGAGCGCAAGGCGGATATGTTCACGAAGCGGACGATCAAGCCACACACTCCTGTTACCTCGGTTGATACCGCCAGCGAAGCGCTTGCCGTATCTATGGGCGAAAAAGCCTGTGTGGATATGGAATATATGTGTTCCCTTACGGGCAAGACCGAGCAGGAAATCTATGGGGAATTAAAGGGCGTCATCTTCCTAAACCCGATGTACGGTTACGGAAACAGCACCGAGCGAAAGTACCTGATGGCGGACGAATACCTTTCCGGCAATGTGCGGGAAAAGCTCGCTTGGGCAAAAAAATCCGCAGAAGTCTACCCCGAAGATTACAACATCAATGTGGAAGCTCTGGAAAAGGTACAGCCGAAAGACCTGACTGCCAGCGAGATTTTCGTACAACTCGGTACAACTTGGCTGCCGGAAGAAATCGCACAGCAGTTTATGTATGAGTTTTTGGATACGCCCGTTTATGCGAGATGGAATATTAAAGTCCATTACTCAAAGCTGACGGGCGAATGGAATGTGGAGGGAAAATCCTATGACCGTGGAAACCTGAAAGCCTACAACACCTACGGCACGAAGCGTGTCAATGCCTACAAAATTATTGAAGATACGCTCAATATGAAAGATGTGCGTGTCTTTGACTATATGGAAGATGATGAGGGCAAAAAGAGGGCTATCCTCAATAAAAAAGAAACCGCTATCGCCCAGTCAAAGCAGGAGCTTATTAAGCAGGGCTTTCAGGATTGGGTATGGCGTGATCCCGCAAGACGGGAAAAGCTGGTACGGCTGTATAACGACAAGTTCAACAGTATCCGCCCCCGTGAGTATGACGGAAGCCATATCACTTTCAGTGGTATGAATCCTGAAATTGAGCTTCGGGAACATCAGAAAAATGCGGTCGCCCATATCCTATACGGCGGGAATACCTTATTGGCACACGCCGTGGGCGCAGGCAAGACCTTTGAAATGACTGCCGCTGCTATGGAATCCAAGCGGCTCGGACTTTGCAATAAGTCCCTCTTTGTCGTGCCGAATCATTTGACGGAGCAGTGGGCGGCGGAGTTCTTGCAGCTCTATCCGGCGGCGAATATCTTGGTCGCTACGAAGAAAGACTTTGAGATGAAAAACCGAAAACGCTTCTGCGGTCGCATTGCGACGGGAGACTACGACGCCGTGATTATCGGGCATTCGCAGTTTGAAAAAATCCCGATAAGTATTGAACGGCAGAGGGCTGTTTTACAACAGCAGCTTGACGATATTATTGAAGGGATTGCGGAGGCAAAACGAAACCGGGGCGACCGTTTTTCGGTCAAGCAGCTTGAAAAGACAAAAAAATCCCTGCAAACGAAGCTGGAAAAATTAAACGATCAATCAAGAAAGGATGATGTCGTAACCTTTGAAGAACTCGGTATAGACAGGCTTTTCATAGATGAAAGTCATTATTACAAGAATCTGTATCTTTACACCAAAATGAGGAATGTGGGCGGTATCGCTCAGACGGAAGCGCAGAAATCTTCCGACCTTTTTATGAAATGCCGTTACCTTGATGAGATTACCGGAGGGCGTGGCGTTGTGTTTGCGACGGGTACGCCGATCTCAAACAGTATGGTAGAGCTGTATACGATCCAGCGGTATTTGCAGTACCGGACGCTGCAAGAACACGATTTGCAGCACTTTGACGCTTGGGCGTCGATGTTCGGCGAGACGGTCACGGCAGTCGAACTTACGCCCGAAGGAACAGGATACAGAGCGAAAACACGCTTTGCGAAATTCAATAATCTGCCCGAACTGATGGCGATGTTCAAGCAGGTGGCGGACATCAAAACGGCGGATATGCTCGACCTTCCCGTACCGGAAGTGGAGTATCACAACATCGCCGTGAAGCCATCGCAGGTGCAGAAGGAAATGGTCGCCTCTCTCGGCGAACGAGCCGAAAAGATAAGGGGCGGCAATGTGGATTCCAGCGTGGATAATATGCTGAAGGTTACAAACGACGGGAGAAAGCTCGCCCTTGACCAGCGAATGATGAATCCAATGCTGCCCGATGAAGAAGGCAGTAAAGTCAACGCCTGCGTGAACGAGGTGTTCCGTATATGGGAGGAAAACAGCGATAAAAAACTGACGCAGCTTCTTTTTTGCGACCTCTCCACTCCAAAGGGTGCAGGCGAGTTTTCCGTCTACACGGATATACGACAGAAGCTGATCGAGCGTGGTATTCCCGAATCGGAAATCAAGTTTATCCACGAGGCGGATACCGAAACGAAGAAGCAGGAGCTGTTCAAAAAGGTACGCCGTGGCGAAGTACGAATCCTGATGGGCAGTACACAGAAAATGGGCGCAGGGACGAATGTGCAGAACAAGATCATTGCTTCCCACGACCTTGACTGCCCGTGGCGACCTGCCGATCTGGAGCAGCGAGCTGGGCGGACGGTGCGGCAGGGCAACGAAAACCCGAAGGTCGGTCTGTACCGATATGTTACGGAAGGCACTTTTGACGCATACTGCTGGCAGCTCGTTGAGGGCAAGCAGAAGTTCGCAAGTCAGATTATGACAAGCAAATCTCCCGTGCGTTCCTGTGAAGATGTGGACGCTACTGCTCTTTCTTATGCGGAGATCAAAATGCTTGCGGCGGACAATCCGCACATCAAGGAGAAAATGGATTTGGATATTCAGGTGCAGAAGCTGCGCCTTTTGAAGTCCAACTATCTCTCCGAAAAATATGAGCTGGAGGACAAGATCATCAAATACTACCCGACAACAATCGCTCGGACGAAAGAGACGATTGCGGGGCTGGAAAAAGACATATCGCTTGCAAAAGAACACCCGAAGCCTCTGGACGATACCTTTGTAGGGATTGAGGTTAAGGGTGTTTCTTATTCCGAAAAAGCGGAAGGCGGACAGAAAATCATTGACGCCTGCAAGGAAATGACTTCGCCTGATCCCATCCCTCTCGGCAAGTACAGAGGCTTTGATTTGGAGCTTTCCTTTGATACCTTTGAGAAAGCCTATCAGGTAAAAATCAAGGGCAGCCTTTCCCGTTCCGTCTCTTTAGGCACGGACGCTATCGGCAACATTACCCGAATCGACAATGCCATTGAGAAAATCCCTGAACGGCTGGAGGCAAAAAGCAGGGAGCTTTCAACCCTCGAACAGCAATTCGTTACTGCGAAAGCAGAGGTGGAAAAACCGTTTGACAAGGAAGAAGAACTGACCGAAAAGACAAATCGGCTCAATGTCCTTAACGGCTTGCTCAATGTAGACAAGCGGGAAAATGAACTGGTGGACGGTGCGCCGGACGAGGGCGACAGCGTACCCGTTTCAAAGGAAAGAGCTTATGAGCGATAACCTTCTTAGCGGTATGGGAGAAGTCTCATACCGCTTTTACATAGTAAGTTCTCTGAACTGCTGTGTCAGTAAAAATAGAACTGTGGCTTCCTTGTGCGGGCAATGATTTGTCTTTATAATATGAGACATCATATAAAGAAAAGAGGTAAAACCCGATGGAAGAAAACTGTTCTATCAAACTGTTTGAAAGCGATCTTGAAAGTATGCTGTCTCAGGTAATCGCTAAAGCCCGTTCCCGTGATGAGAAATTGAAGGCTGCAAAGGAAAAGGCGGCAAAGATTAAACATCAAAACGAGAAACTCAATGCTGTCTTGGATTTGGAAAAGCCATCTGCTCTTACCGAAGAAGAATGCGAACTTTTAATCCAGTACCTGCTTGCAGAAAACAATGTTGTATTGGAAGAATACCGCATTTGTTATATGCGGGGGCTGATGGACGGAATGGAAATCAAAAAAACAGTAGAATAAAACTTACATAGCCGCTTGGTTTTACAAAAATCAGGCGGCTATATCTATCACGGCAAGGTGGAAAAAGACATAGTGCTGTGATATAATAAAGTGGCTCTTTGAGAGTCAATGTCAAGAAAACTGAGGTTATTTTCCTATGAAAAATATTTTGATTCACGGCTTGGGACAAAACAGTAAGGATTGGGATACCATTAAAAATGAGTTGGAAACGAGGGGAATTTCCTCTGTCGCTCCTGATTTATTTGACCTTGCAAAAGGCAGGAAATTAGACTATCCCACAGTATATCAGGCATTCAGCGAGCTGTGCGAGTCTTACCAAGACAAACTAAATCTTTGCGGGCTTTCCCTCGGCGGTCTGCTTGCGCTCAATTATGCTATCCAGTATCCGAAAAAAATAAACTCTCTTGTTTTGATCGGAACGCCGTTTGAGATACCGAAAGGACTGCTGAAATTTCAAAATATTGTATTTAGATTTATGCCCAAAGCCGTATTTCAGAATATGGGCGTAAGCAAAAAAGATTTTATTCGTTTGAGCAAATCAATGGTTGATCTCAATTTTATGGATTCGGCGACAGCGCTTGATTGTCCCGCCCTTATTCTTTGCGGCGCAAAGGATAAAACGAATATGGAGAGTGCTAAGCGGTTTCACGAAGCAATGAAAAACAGCAAGCTGGTCATTGTGGAAGCTTCCGGTCACGAAGTAAACAAAGATAATCCGAATGAGTTAGTTCGTGTTTTGCAAGACTTTTGGGCAGACAGGTAGAGATGAGGTTTTTAATAATGAATGAGAGAGAAAGAATTATCCGGTTATGGTTTGATATGTGGCTGAAACAACAGGATTTGGGCATAGATGATATTTTTACAGAAGATGTGGTTTATACGGAAAGCTGGAGTCCAAAATATCAGGATCGCAAAACTGTTAAGCACTGGTTTAATGAGTGGAATACACGGGGAAAAGTCCTTATTTGGGACATTAAGCAGTTTTTCCATAAAGGTAATCAGACTATCGTGGAATGGTACTTCAAAAATGAAATGAACGCTGGAAGCATAGAAGAATTTGACGGCATTTCACTTGTAGAGTGGACGGATGATAACAAAATTAAGTCTTTAAAAGAATTTGGCTGCAACCGTAATAACTATAATCCGTATCAATATGGCGATCAACCTCGATTTAGAGATGAAAAGGCAAATTGGTTTTGATATGTTGATTATCGTGGTAGATTTCCGTCACGAATTTAATAAAGGAAATATGGAGACAGAAAGATGGAATATATAGTAGATGATAAAAAACTGGACGCATTTACCTTTATTGCGTTCGTCAAACAAGTATGGCAAGGCAATTATGATATTGAAAAAACACAGTGTGCATTGTCTCAGACAATCAATATTACTGCTTATGAAAATGAGGCACTGATTGGCTGCTTGCGTATTCTTACAGACGGATATTATTTCGGTACGATTACAGAGTTGCTCGTCCTTCCTGAATATCAAAAACAGGGAGTCGGCAGTAAACTCTTGCAACTTGCAAAGGATAATACCCCTACTATGCTGTATTTTGGAGCGCAGCCGGGGATAGAAAAGTTTTACGAAAAGAATGGTTGCAAAAGAAGCTTGCAATCCTATGTGATCGAAAAGGAACGGTCATAACGAAAATTTACGAGGTGCTTAGTATGGAAGTCAAAAAAATAGATGATACTCAAATTACAAATGCCATTGACTTGATTTGGCAAACTTTTTTACAATTTGAGGCTCCCGATTATTCTGAAGAAGGAGTTAAGTCGTTTCAGGATTTTATTGAGAACAAAGAGATCATCAAAACATTAGAATTTTGGGGCGCTTATGACGAAGAAGAACTAAAGGGAGTTATCGCAACAAACGAAAACCGGAAGCATATCTGTTGCTTTTTTGTGAAAGCACAGTATCAAAGACAAGGCATTGGTAGAAAGTTGTGGGACTTCCTACGAGAAAATAGTTCAAGCAAAACCATTACAGTAAATTCTTCTCCGTATGCAGTTCCGGTCTATCATAAACTGGGTTTCGTAGATACCGATACGGAGCAACTTTCGGATGGTATGCGATATACACCTATGCAATTTATAAAATGAACGATTGGTTTGAAAGAGGTGGTTTGTAGGTGAAGCGTTGTATTGTAGTAACCGAAATAGTCTAAAATAAAATATCAGGAGGTTAATAATGACTATTTCGGAGACAAAAATCTATCCTCGTACCGGGGACAAACAAACGGTATACTTAAAAAGCGTAGTAAAAAATCCTAATATTATTGTTGGCGATTATACGATGTATAATGATTTTGTAAATGCTCCAACGGATTTTGAAAAAAACAATGTTTTGTATCACTATCCAATCAATCACGACAGACTAATTATTGGAAAGTTTTGCTCTATTGCGTGTGGTGCGAAGTTTATTTTCACAAGTGCTAATCACACTTTGAAGTCATTGTCTACTTACCCTTTCCCATTGTTTTTTGAAGAATGGGAACTGGACAAAAGCAATGTGACAGATTCGTGGGATAATAAGGGAGACATTGTTATCGGTAACGATGTATGGATTGGATATGAAGCTGTTATTATGTCCGGTGTTACCATTGGTAACGGAGCAATCGTTGGGACTCGTGCAGTAGTAACGAAAGATGTGCCGCCTTACACGATTGTAGGCGGTATACCCGCACGACAAATCCGAAAGAGATTTTCTGAAGATACCATATCATCATTATTGAGTATTAGATGGTGGGATTGGTCGGATGAAAAAATTAAAAAAAATATTTCCGCCATTCAAACAGGAAGTATTGATGATCTAAAGTAATGGGACTTACCGAATAACAAATACCTTTACATAGCCGCTTGGTTTTTACAAAAAATCAGGCGGCTATATTTTTGTTTAAGGAGGTGTTCGCTATGGGCGAAACAGACTACAACGCCCTGCTCTACGATAAGATGAAAGCCGAGCAGGACAAGTACAGAGACTGGCTGCTTAATCAGCCGCCGGAGGAAATTTTGAATCATACCTACGAGTACACGATGAGAGAGGACATTGTGATGTGTATGGAGGAACTGGAGCTTTCTCCGAAACAGGCAAAGGCATTGCTCCGATCCCCCTGCCCGCTTGATGATGTCTATAAGGAGTTTAAGGACAGAGAAGTTGAGCATATGGATACCATTCGGGATTCCATTGAAACAAGGGCAAACGATGTACTCAAACGGGATAAAAACAGAGAAAGCAGGTGAAGAAATGGTGCATAAATTGAAAACTATTCGTGCGGATATGCTGGTGCTGCAATGCCAGCTTGAAAGAGAATTGATCCGATATGTAAAGCGGTATCTTTGCCAGCCGCAGGTCACAATCATCACAAACGATAAGCAGTTTGCCTTTATGTGCGAGCTGTACGATTATGTGGAGAATACGGAGCTTCCGCCTGAAATGGTAAGTTCCCTTATGAAAACGAAAAATGTCTTGGAGCTGTCTTGGGACGAGTGGATGATGAATATTGAGGTAGAAGATATGGAGGATTCCATCAAGAAAGTTGCTGAGCTTCTCAGGGAAAGGAAGATTTGATATGCCATATATTCCGCCGGAGGTGGTCGAACAGGCTCGGCAGATCGACCTTTTAACCTATCTGAGAAAGCTTGAGCCGGATAATGTTGAAGAAGTCAAGGGAACGAGAAATGTATATCGTACCGTTGACCACGACAGCTTGAAAATGTCCAATGGTAAATGGTTTTGGTGGTCGCAAGGTTTCGGCGGTTATAATGCGCTTGACTATCTGATAAAAGTCAGGAACTATTCTTTTATGGACGCAGTGGAAATCCTTACGGGAAAAGAACTGGCAAATTGGACGCCGCCACCGAAAAAAGAAGAAAAAACTGAGCCAAAGGTACTGCGTTTGCCGGAAAAATATCAAGACAGTAAACGGGTAATACAGTACCTTTTTAATCGTGGCATTGACTATCAGATTATTCAGGAGTGCATTGCGGACGGTGTGATTTTTGAAAGCAACGGGCGCTATCATAATGCGGTTTTTGTCGGGAAGGACGAAACGGGGACGCCAAAGTATGCCGCCTACCGTGGTTTAGGAAGCAGCACCTTTAAGGGAGACGCATACGGAAGCGACAAGCAATATTCCTTTCGTCTGCTTGCAAAAGAGCCTTGCCAGTCGGTGCATTTATTTGAAGCCGCCATTGATTTGCTGTCCTATGCCACTTTGCTAAAAGCTCAGGGTAAGGACTACAAAGCGGAAAATCTGCTCTCTCTTTCGGGCGTGTATCAGCCGAAAAAAGAGAGCAAAGACAGCAAAATTCCGATTGCGCTTTCCGTTTTTCTTGAGAAAAATCCACTTATCAAGACGATTCATTTGCACTTGGACAATGATAAAACAGGAAGGCTCTGTGCCAACACCTTAAAAGAACTGCTCAGAAACAAGTATGAGGTCTTTGATGAGCCGCCGAAGAAAGGCAAGGACTATAACGATTACCTCTGCATACAGCTTGGAATCTACAAATCCAAAGAAAGGAGCTATGAGCGTTGAATGTACGAATTTATCAGATCAATATGAAGCGTGACACCAACAATGTTGCCTTTATGAATTATGAGAGCCTGCCTAAATTTCAGGGCAGCTCGGAGATTGACAGCAGCCTCTATGATAAGGTGTTCGAGGGAGAAGTAAACTGCTTCACGCTGGAAAAACTCTATGAGATTTTCAATCTTGAACACCCCGCAGGATATAAAGGGCGGTCGATGTCCGTGTCCGATGTGGTGGAGATTATTGACGGTAATAACGGAAAAAGTTACTTCCACTTTTGCGACAGTATCGGCTTTCGGTGGATTGACTTTGCGCCGGAAAAGACACAGGTCAGCGACCGTTTTCTATCGCTTGCCGAGCAGGAGAAAATATCTGTCCTGCTCATTCCGGTCGGTAAATCTCCGGTAGTAAAAGAGATACCGAACACCTATGAAGCGATGAAAGAACTGGTCGGCGGGGGCGGCTTAGACGAGTATATGCCCTTTGAAGATGACGCCGCTATCGTCTGCAACCGTGACGGAAAGCAGGAAAAGCTGCCGATGAATCGGGCGGTATACCAGCCGCCGAAGCGCACACAAATGAGTTACAGCGACCTGAAATCTCTTTTTCGGGAAGCGGAAAACAACAGACAGCACCTTACCGCACATATCGTTTTTACCGCCGATACCTTCAAAAAACCGTACAGCGAATTTGAACGGACTTATGAAGTAAGCTCGGACAACAAAGCGTTCCAGTCCCGTATGGGCGGCTATTCCATCTACGGTGCTTCTCTGGACGGTGTTGATCCGTGCCTGAGAATGGAGGGCTTGATGGCAGACGAAATGGGCGGTAAGGACGGTTGGAAAATAGAAAAATGCTTCTTAATGGAAGATTCAAGAGAGGTCGCCGACATCATTCACGGCGACTTTTTTATTGCCCGTTCCAATGTCGCCGATGAGAAATACAGCAGCTTATCAGGCGAACAACTACTGAAGTACAAACGGCTTTTTCGGTATCCTGAGCGATTCCACGAAACCGCACACGGGATTGAGATCGAGCCGTTCAAGCCCGACAGGGCGGACAAAGAACGATAAATATCAGGAAAATACGGGGCAGCCCGACAGGTCTGCGTTAGCTTAGCGAGCAGACTGTTTTTACTCCTATCGGGCAAAAACAGTAAAAGCTCGTTAGGGGCTGCCCCTAATACCCCAATACAGGAAAGGATTTTGACTATGCACGAATTTCTATTCTTTATGATAGGCTTCCTGCTCGGCGGCGTTATCGGCGTGACGATAATGTGCCTTATGCAGATCAACCGAATCCACGGCGGCTCTAACGCCCGAAAGGAGGACGAGGAGCTGTGAAACGAACAGTCAAAAAACAGTTTTGGTTTTCTAAGGTGGAAGCACAGGACTTGAAGAAGAAAGCAAAGAAAGCCTGCCTGACCGAAGCGGCGCTGATTCGACTGCTGCTTCGTGGCTATGAGCCGAGAGAAAAACCGGACGAAAGATTTTACGACGCTATGCGGGAGCTTTCCGCTATCGGCAACAACATCAATCAGCTCGCCATTAAAGCGAACGCCCTCGGCTTTGTGGATTCGCAAATGCTGAAGAACGAGGCGCTGAGGTGGCACAAGTTTCAGGCGGCGATTGAGCGTGAATTTCTGCGCCCTGAAAAAAGCGGATTGAAATGGCAGTAACAAAGCTTTGGAAGGTAAGCGTCCGGCTCGATCAGGTACTCGACTATACGACCAACCCCGAAAAGACCGCCAACCCCGAATATTCTGCCGAAGATTATCAGGCGCTCAAAGATGTGCTTGCCTATGCAAAGGACGAGGAGAAAACGGAACACGAGTTTTTCTGCGACGGTATCAACTGCAATGTGGCGATGGCTCGTGACCAGTTCATTACCGTCAAGGAGCAGTTCGACAAGACGGACGGGATTCAGGCATATCACGGGTATCTGAGCTTTAAGGAAAACGAGGTCACGCCCGAACAGGCGCAGCAGATCGGAATGGAGTTTGCAAGGAAGATGTGGGGCAAGAGGTTTCAGGTGGTCGTCACTACCCACCTGAATACGAAACATCTCCACTGCCATTTTGTCATCAACTCCGTTTCCTTTGTCGATGGGAAGCGGCTGAAAGATAAAGAAAAGTCTTGGTACTACTTCCGCCATATCGCCGACGAGATTTGCTTGGAGCATAAGCTGTCCATTGTAGAAAAGCCGGAGCTGCACAGATCGCCCTCTTACCTTACGATGAAGGACGAGGCGGGTATGCCCACCCGATACAACAACGCCAAAAAAGCGATTGACGAAGCGATTGCGATGAGCCGTAACCTGCGGCAGTTCCAGTATGAGCTGGGCGTGATGGGCTATCACTCGAATTTTAGTCCTAATCGTAAGTATGCGACGGTTACACCGAAAGGCAGTGAAAAACCGATACGGACTTATCGGCTCGGCGAGGAATACACCAAAGAGAAAATCCTTGAACGGCTTATTGCCAATCGGGATAATATCGTGTTCAAGCCGTTCCAGCCAAAGACCTATATTGTCCGGCAGTACCGCCTTCCCACAAGAGAAAGCAGAATCCAAAAGGTCGGCGGTCTGTATGGCTTGTATCTCTACTACTGCTATCGGCTCGGCTACCTTCCGAAGCACAATCAGAAACAACAGAATACGGCGAGACTTCACTATCTTCTCAAAGACGATCTGATGAAGATGGACGAACTCACCAAACAGGTAACGCTGCTCGGCAAGCACCAGATCGGTACGGACGAGCAGCTTTTTTCATATAAGCGGTCGGTTGAGGACGAAATCAAAACCCTTACCGCCGACAGAACACATCTCCGAAATGAAATACGAAAGGTAGATATATCAGATGAACGGCTGTCGGCGGCAAAGATGAAAATTTCAGCTATCTCCGAACGCTTGAAAGAGCTTCGCAAAGAAGTAAAGCTCTGCGACGGGATTGCGAAGCGGTCAGGCGTAATTGCCGATACCCTTTCGCAAGTCAAGGCAGAGGAAGAAAAATCTCAAAGAAAGGAGTCCCGAAACTATGAACAACGGCGGTGACGCAGCAGAACAAATCGTCAGGCTATCGCTTGAAGGATTTGAAGTGGCTGTCCGGCTCACAGGCTCGGCGGCGAAGAATATCGCTATTCTGTTAGCTTCCGTGCTGAAGCAGGAGATCAGCCAGTCGAATAAGACACGGGGGAAAGCACGGCTTACCAATATGATTAAGTCCGGCAAGGAGCTGAAGGTCTTTTCGTTCCAGCAGAAAGACCTGCCGAAGTTTACCGAACAGGCAAAACGATACGGCGTCCTTTACTGCGTTCTGCGTGATAAAAACACCAAGAGCGATACGGCGATGGTCGATATTATCGCCCGTGCGGAGGACGCTGCGAAAATCCAGCGAATTTCCGACCGCTTTGAACTCGGCAAAGTCGATAAGGCTTCCATTGTTTCCGAAGCGGAAAAAGATGTGGCAGACCGTGAAGCGGCTGCCAATGAAGTGCCTGCGAGATCAAGGGGCGAGATTATTGTGGAGGAAGCGATGGGAAAGCCAATACAGAAGGAGGGAAATTCCCACCAAAACCCCTCGGTCGCAAAGACGGACAAAAGCCCTCTGTCAGAGCGAGACTCAGAAACGACAGGTACGCACACTGATAAGGGTGTCGCAAAGGCAGCGGATAAGAAGCCTTCGGTCAGGGAAAAGCTCGACCGATACAAGGCGGCTGCCAAAGCGGAAAAGGAAGCAGAGCGTACTGTGCCGGAGGCTTCCAAAGAGAAGCCGAAAACCCCTGAAGCCAATCGGCAGACCGTTCACAGGCAGCCGAAGAAATCCAAGAAGCCGAAAGAGAGGTGAGCGAAATGGATCAACTAAAGGAACACCCGCAGATCGTGGAGCTGTTAGACACACTCGATAAAAACGGCTTGATGAAAGAGAAAAACGAGGTGCAGTCGCTGGTAAGCTATATCGGCGGTATGGAAAATACGCTTACTGAAATGCTCGGCGAGCTTCAGGATATGCGCCGTGAAATCAATCTGATCCACAACAACACGCTGCGGAGCAAGTGCCATACCCTTGTGGAAAAAACGGAGGGCAAAATCCGTCAGGGATTTTCCGCAGTCAAAAAGATGAAGGACAATCTGATCCAGTCAGCCGGAAACGCTGTGCGGGCGTTCCGGGAAAGAGGCAGGGACGCCCTTGCCGAGTCGGTCAGGGCAATGAAAATCCCCGAAGCGCTGGATAAGCTGTCCGCTATGTTCGGCAGAATGTCAAAGGAGATGGCGCAGGACACAAAGAAGCTGTCCGCTATGCAGGCGGAGCTTCAGGGCGCAAAAGGGCATTTGAAAAATATGGGGCTGCTGTTTATGGGGAAAGCCGCAAAGGAAGCGGAACATTCCAAGAGTGATAAAGGCGTTTTATCAAGGCTGTCCCGTTTATTTGAAAAAGCGCAGAAAGGATTTGCGTCTTTGGAGCAAAAGGCGATGGATACAGCGGATAAGCTCAGAGTTTCCCGTGTGAAATCGTCTGTAAAGGAAAATCTCAGCAGATACAGGGCGGCGGCAAAGGCAGAAAAAGGAACAGAGCGCAGCGAGCCGACCGCTTCCAAAGAAGAAAACCGCACAGCACAGGCGTTGGGGCAGATTAGCGTCCCGCAACCGCAAAAATCAAATCTATCAAAAGAGAGGTAAAAAGATATGACCAACGATTTTAAGAATAAGCAAAGCAGCGGCGCAAGACCGCCGAGACTTTCGCCGGAGGAATACGCCGCCAAGAAAAAGGCGGAGAAAGAAGCCATTTATCAACTGCTCGACAATACCGCTTCGGAAGTGGTGCAGTCGCCGGAAAAATTCAAAGCCTACCTTGATGTGCAGAGCCGTATGGACAGGTACACGGCGAACAATGCGCTGCTGATGTATAAGCAGTTCCCGCAGGCAAGCCAGATCAAGGAATTTGACGATTGGGCGGCTGAGGGCGTAAAGGTCAATAAAGGCTCCAAGACCTTTATTATCCTTGATCCCTACGAGTACACCAAGAAGGACGGGACAATCGGCATTGATTTCAATTTGAAAAGAGTGCTGGATGTTTCACAGACCAACGGCAAGCGCCCTGCCGCCCCGACCGCTAACCGTGATCCGAGAAAGCTGGTGGCGGTTATGCTCGACAGCGCCCCGATCAATATTGAAAGCACCAATGAGCTGCCTTATCCCGATATGGGCGCTTTCTATAAAAATGAAGATCAGACGCTTTATGTGAAGCGGGACATCGGCGACAGCGTTGCCCTCTGCCAGTGCGTCGCTCAGGAACTCGGTCACGCCGAGCTTTCTATGAACAGCGAGGTATACAGCCGCAGGGATATGGGATTTCAGGCGGTGTGCATTGGATATATGCTCTGTAAGAAATACGGCGTCGATACGCAGAACTTTGCGATTGACCGTATCCCCGATGAATTGAAAAATAAAGAGCCGAAAGACATCAAAGCTGAACTCGGCAAGACGCAGAAGGCGTTTAAGGAAATTACCGCCCGTGTTTCCGATGAGCTGTACCGTCAGAGGGCGGAACGCTCAAAGGAACAGGAGAGATAACCGGAGGTAGCTGTGATGAAAGAAGAACTCTACCATATCGCTTTGGACGATTATGAACACGGCGTTGTGATCCGTTCGCTGAACGATAAAAAGACCGACCTCAAAAAAGAGGGCAAGTCCACCGACGCTGTTGACGAACTGATTATCAAAATCGGTCACGCCCCAAGACGCAAGTTCAAAGTGGTAGAAAAGGAATCCTGCCGTGAATCGAGATAGCAGCAGGCAGTCTGCGATTATCCTTGCGGTAATCGGGATTCTTCCCGTTGTGTGGCTCGGCTTATTGATAGCGCCGTCCGTCAAGGGCGGTCTGCCGGAGATACTGCCGAGCCTTTTGGCGGTATTCAATGATCCGTTCCATATCGAGCTTTGCGGGGACAGCTTAAAAACTGTCCTCGTTTTGCTTTTGCTCTACGGAATGGGGATTGGGATTTATCTATCCACACGGAGGAATTACCGAAGGCGTGAGGAACACGGCTCAGCGAAATGGGGCAGCGCAAAAGCCATTGATAAAAAGTACCGTCAAAGCCCGCCATCGGAAAATAAGCTGATGACGCAGAATGTCCGAATCGGACTCAATGCGAAAAAACACCGGAGGAATCTGAATACTCTGGTGTGCGGCGGCTCCGGCGCAGGCAAGACAAGATTCTATTGCAAGCCGAATTTAATGCAGACAAGCAATTCCTCTCAGGTAATTTTAGATCCAAAAGGGGAAATTCTGCGTGATGTCGGCAATCTGCTTGAAAAAGCAGGCTATGAGATCAAGGTGCTGGACTTGATTTCAATGGAGAAAAGCCATTGTTACAACCCGTTTGTCTATCTCAGAAACGACAACGATATTCAGCGCCTCGTGACCAACCTTTTTAAGAGTACCACCCCGAAAGGCTCTCAATCCAACGATCCTTTTTGGGACACTGCGGCGAGTATGCTTCTACTCGCCCTTATTTTTTATCTGCACTACGAAGCGCCGGAGGAGGAGCAGAATTTCGCTATGGTAATGGAAATGCTCAGGGCGGCGGCGATTGAGGACGAGGAGGACAACCGCCCTTCTCCCCTCGATAATCTGTTTGCCGATTTGGAAATGGATAATCCCGACCATATCGCCCTGAAATACTACCGTTCCTACCACTCCGGCTCGGCAAAGACGCTCAAATCCATTCAGATTACCCTTGCCGCAAGATTGGAGAAATTCAATCTTGAAAGCTTAGCGGCGCTGACTTCCGCCGATGAGCTTGACCTTGCTTCAATGGGCGAGAAGAAAACGGCGCTGTTTGCGCTGATACCGGATAACGATTCGAGCTTTAATTTCCTCGTCAGTATCCTTTACACGCAGCTTTTCCAGCAGCTTTTTTATTCTGCCGACCATATCCACGGCGGCAGCCTGCCGATACCCGTCCATTTTCTTATGGACGAGTTCGCAAATGTTTCACTGCCCGACGATTTTGACAAGATACTTTCCGTTATGCGTTCAAGAGGCGTGTCGGTATCCATTATCCTGCAAAATCTGGCGCAGTTAAAGGCGTTGTTTGAGAAACAATGGGAATCCATTGTAGGCAACTGCGATGAATTTCTCTATCTCGGCGGCAATGAACAGAGTACGCACAAGTATGTGTCCGAGCTTTTAGGCAAGGAAACGATTGATACCAACACCTACGGGAAAAGCGAAGGACGGAGCGGAAGCTACTCGACCAATTATCAGATTTCCGGTCGTGAGCTGCTTACCCCTGACGAAGTGAGAATGCTCGACAACCGCTACGCCATTTTGTTTATCCGTGGCGAGCTTCCGGTAATGGATTTGAAGTACGCCATTTTGAAGCACCCGAATGTGGCGTATACCGCAGACGGGAAAGGCGGCGTGTATCAGCACGGCGAAGTCACAAAAAATGTGGCGACCATTGAAACCCTGTATGTTGATCTCGACAGCGTTCCCGAAATGGAGCTTTCGGAAACGACTTACGAGCTGTTGTCCGATGAGGACTTTGAAAACTTAACAAATTGATTGGAGGAAAATAGAATGAACATTTTTCATAAGACTCAGAAGAAAGAAACCCGCAAACTGCCGATGACCGGAAAGGTAAAGAAAGGCTTTCGTTATTACTGTGCTGCGGTTTTGAGCGTGACCGCTGTTTTTGCGATGTCTACAACGGCTTTTGCCGCAAGCGATCCGCTTACCGTTGTCAATAACCTGTCCGATTTCATTTTCGGCTTTATCCGTGCGATTGGTCTGATCCTGCTCGGCTTTGGTATCGTTCAGGTAGGTCTTTCCCTGAAATCCCACGATCCTTCGCAGCGTGCGAACGGATTTCTGACGCTGGCGGGCGGCGTCATCATTACTTTCGCTAAAGAAATCCTCACTCTGATTACGGGCTAACCCTTACGCAAACGACGCTCAGGGGCGTTCCTGGATTGTTTTTCAGGAACGCCCCTGTTATTAGGAGGTGTGCTTTTGAAAAAATACAATATTATCTATGCTGATCCACCTTGGAGATATAAGGTTTATTCAAAAAAAGGTTTGGGGCGCTCCGCAGAAAGCCATTATCCGACGATGCAGCTTGAAGAAATACAGGCTTTACCTGTTAAAAATATGGCTGCATCTGATTGTGCTTTATTTATGTGGACAACAGTTCCTCTTTTAGAGGAATGTTTTTCTGTTATAAACACTTGGGGGTTTACTTATAAAACAGTAGCATTTGTTTGGATTAAACAGAATAGAAAATCGGACAGCCTTTTTTGGGGAATGGGACATTGGACACGGGCAAATGCTGAACTTTGTATACTTGCTACCAAAGGGCATCCAAAAAGAAAATCCGCAGATGTTCATCAAGTTATTATTTCTCATATCGAGGCACACAGCAAAAAGCCTGATGAAACCCGAAAGCGTATTGTTCGCTTAATCGGTGATTTGCCTCGTGTTGAATTATTTGCGAGACAAAAAGAAGATGGTTGGGATGCTTGGGGAAACGAAATAGTTAGTGACCTAAAGATGGAGTGTTACTATGACTCAGGTGGAGGTGATGAAAATGTCCGATAACTGGGTAGTTCAGAATCTCCAGAACGCCCTCGAAACTTGGAATAGATCGGAA
>URCA01000021.1 GCA_900546265.1 uncultured Oscillospiraceae bacterium
CGCGCACGACGCTCTATTTTTGGTCCGCCCGGAGGGATTCGAACCCCCGGCCTTTGGAATCGGAATCGCATGGGTGGGGTGTCACAGAAGATTACCGAGGGGCGGGTAATGCCACGTAAAGCCTAGTATTCATGCGGGTTTCAAGGCTTTTGCGCCTGTAAATCTTAACCGACCCGCTTCCCGTTTAAAGACCGCTTATTCCAGAAAGTATTAGAAAAAATCTTAGAAGTTTTTCCGCGCGTAAGCCCATCACTGTTTTTAATCTCCTAAGTTGTGAAAATTAGAACACAGAGCTGGAATGGTTACCGCCACTTCCCCTTTTGCTATCTTTCATATTGCGATAACCATTACAACAAATGCCGGCCGGTAAACGCTCCCGGGTCCGCCGGTTGGCATTTGTCAGTTTCTCATTTAACGTCGCGGCCTAGGGCGCGAAGAACACGGTCGGGAACATTGCTGATGATACCGTCTACTTTAAGGGCAATGGCCCGCTCAATTGCTTCAGGAGCATCCACGGTCCAGACGTTGATGAGAAGCCCTCGATCATGGCAGGCGGTCACTACATCTGACGTTACGCCGTTCAGCGCCGGGTGAACGGCGTCGGCGCTGTACCGTTCCGCCAGCGCCACGGTTTCCTCGGGGGAAAGATGCTCGCCATATAGAAGTCACGTGCGCAAATCTGGAAACAGCTCCTTGAGACGCGCCGCCCAGTCATGACAGAAGGTGATGATAGCTCGTTCTGTGCAATGATGCCGGTTCAGCGCCTCATATAAGATGCCCAATGCCTCATCTAGTTCCTGGCCGGCAGGCAGCGGGGGCTTTAATTCAATGTTCAATACGGTCATACGGCTGGTGAGGTCCAGCATTTCGTCCAGTGTGGAGATACTCGTTCCGGCAAACCTCTCCGAAAACCAACTCCCGAAATCAAAACGGCGCAGTTCCTCAAGCGTACTCTCATGGATAAGGACGTTTCCGTCGGAACAGCGGGCAATAGATGCGTCGTGGCTGACAACGAACACCTTGTCTTTCGTTAAATGAATGTCGTTCCCAAAGCCGTCCGTTCCCATTTCCATAGCTAAACGAAAGGCGGGCATGGTGTTCTCCGGCGCATAGGTGGACGCACCGCGGTGCGCATGTACAACGCTCATGGGATATTCTCCATCCATTTATTGCCTTTCCAGTATGCAATGCTTTACGCGTAAATACAAGAGGTCGTTGGATGTATAGCGCAAAAATGAATCAAAGAAATGTTGGTCCTTATAAGATTTATCAAAAGCTATTTACTTCTCCAATTAAAGATGATATAGTTATACGTGTAACAACTTGGGAGGGGTTTAAAATGGCTTGTATTTTTCCGAAAGATTTTTTATGGGGTGTGGCGACAAGTGCCGCCCAGATAGAGGGGGCGGCTCAGAAGGATGGTAAAGGCTTGTCCATATGGGATGTGTTTTCCCGGATTCCCGGCAAAACGGCGAACGGAGATTTGCCGGAAACGGCTTGCAACCATTATGAGCTTTATAAAGAGGATGTTCAGCAAATGAAGCGGTTGGGGCTGAACAGTTATCGCTTTTCCGTTTCCTGGCCACGGATATTGCCGGAGGGCAAGGGGAGAATCAATGACAAGGGCCTGGATTTCTACAAAAGACTGGTGGACGAGTTATTGAAAAATGATATTGCCCCCAACATGACTCTGTACCATTGGGATTTACCCTATGAACTGCAAACATTGGGCGGTTGGCTGAATCGGGATACAGCCAAGTGGTTTGGAGAATATGCGCAGCTTCTATTCAAGGAATTCGCGGATCGCGTGCCGCTCTTTGCCACGATTAACGAACCAATTGCCACTTATATGGGGTATGCCACGGGGCTTTTCGCGCCTGGGCTCAAAAGCGAGGCGTTTGGGAAACAAGCCAATCATAATATACTAAGGGCTCACGGCGAGGGCGTTGCGGCTTTCCGGGCGTGCAGCTCCCAAAACAGCCAGATCGGTATTGTGGTCGATATTTGGCACCGGCATCCCGCGCGCCCGGAAAACGAAGAGGACATTGCTATCGCATTGCGGGAAAACGAAGAATCGTACCTTTCCTATTTGAATCCGGTTCTAAAAGGCCGCTACTCGGCGTATTTGCTGGATAAAATGGAGCGGGACGGCACGATGCCGGAAATCAGGGAAGGCGACCTAGAGCTTATCAGCCAGCCCATTGACTTCTTTGGCTGCAATTGCTACAACCGTGTAGTGGTTTCCGCGCAAGCAGCAGAGATAAAACGTGCCATGGAACGCAACGGAGGTAATTTCCTGGAAACGGGTGTGGAGTACTATCCGCGCTGCGTATATGATGCGATAACCATGTTGCGTGAGGATTTTCAATTGAAAATCCCTATCTATATTACGGAAAACGGCGTACATAATGCCAACGAACGAGTAGGGGCGGACGGCAGGGTTCATGACGCTTATCGCATTCAGTATGTGGAAGGCTTCCTTAAATGGATTCACAAAGCTATTGAAGACGGGGCTGACGTCAGGGGGTATTATCTCTGGTCCCTATATGACAATTTCGAATGGACGGCGGGCTATTCGTATCCTTTCGGTATTTTGCACACGGATTATTCGACGCAAAACAGGACGTGGAAAGACAGCGCCTATTGGTATCAGAAGGTCATTCAGGAGAACGGGCTGGGCGATTAATAAATTAAATATTTTTTAAAGAAAAGTATTGCATTTGTTGTACGGACAGTCTATAATTGTTTTGTGTTACACGTATAACGAAACGAAAATAAGGGGTGATTGCTTTGCGGATCTCTCAAAAAAGGTTTTTGACGGGATTGTGCGCCTTGGTGATTTTTGCCACGACAATTGCTCTCGTTCCCATGACCGGTTTCGCGGAAATTGCAGATACATCCCCTGCTGGGGAGACCAGGAAGGCCACAGGATACGGCGCTTATATCACGGCAATGCAAACGGGAGAGTCTCCCAGTCAAAGTGTACATGTGGATCTTTCTTCTCTGCACGGCGGCGAAAATGTTCGTTTGGTAAAAGAATACGCTGGCAAAACGGGTGACGTGGTACTGACGGAAGAGACGGGACGGGCAGAATGGACGATAGAGGTTTCACAGGCCGGTTTATATACGATCACGCTTGCATATTACCCCATGGAGGGGACCAGCTCAGCCGTTCAAAGACGCTTGCTTATTGATGGAACAGTCCCTTTTGAGGAAGCCTCTCAGCTTGAATTCGGCAGAGTATTTGCCCGGGAAAGCACAGAAGATGAGGAGCGGCAGACCGTGCTGAAGGAAGAGCCGCAGTGGCTGTCGGCCACGCTCCAAGATGCTTCCGGCTTTTACGGCCCCCTGCAGTTTTACCTGACACAGGGGACGCACAGCCTCGCGCTGGAATCGATAGCGGAGCCGATGGCGATTGCATCCGTTACGCTGAACCCTCCCGCTGAACCCGTACCGAACTATACGGAAGCTGTAGCGGCATATCAAAGGCAAGGCGCTTCGGCGGTACAGGGGGTGCTGAAAGACGGAATTTTAAAGGTGCAAGCGGAGGATACCAGCGCGGTGTCGAGCCCCGCGCTGTATGCCAGCGCGGACAACACTTCCCCGGCTAACGAGCCCTACATATATAACGAACAAAAAATCAATGTGATTGGCGGAACCCGCTGGCAGGAACCCGGGGCGTGGATTACATGGAAAATCGAAGTGCCGGAAAGCGGGCTTTATCACATCGGCTATCGTTTTAAGCAAAACTATTTGCGTGACGTTCCCTGTGTAAGAAGTCTGCGTATTGATGGGGAGATTCCGTTCAGTGAAGCACAAAATATGGAGTTTGCGTTCGATTCCAGTTGGCAGGTAACCGCGGCAGGCGGCGATACGCCCTATTTGTTTTATCTGGACAAGGGCTCTCGGACGATTACGCTGGAGGTGACGCTGGGGGCGCTTGCGCCCTCCCTGCTTGACGCCTCACAGAGCCTTGATGAACTGAATACGGCAAGCTGGCGGCTGCTGACCCTGCTTGGCTCCGAACCCGACCTATACCGGGATTATAACATCGACCAATACATGCCCGACGTAATCGAGGTATTCCGGCAGCAAGCGGCGCAGCTGAAAAAAATTGCCGCCAGTTGGGTGGATCTGACGGGGAAGCAGGATTCCAATGTCGCGCAGATGAATCAGCTGGCATACCAGCTCGATGAAATGGTACGCTCTCCCGGGCAGATCCCCGGAATTTACAGCCAGTTCCGCGATGCGCTGAGTACCTTTGCCAACTTGCTCCTGGATGTGAAAAAGCAGCCACTGTTGCTGGATTATTTGTTTATTGCCGAGCCGCAGGCAGCACTTCCGACAGCCAATGTGAGCTTTTTCCTCTCGCTGAAAGACGGTGTTCAGAAATTTCTGTCCTCTTTTGTCAGCGATTATAACAACCTTTCGGGCGGCACCGGCGATACCTCCATAACCGTATGGGTGGGCAACGGCCTATCGGGCGGCCGCGATCAGGCGATGGTACTCCGTCGGCTGATCCAGCAGCAATTCTCTCCCTCTTACGGAACCGCGGTGAACCTCCAGCTGGTTCCGGCGACGACCATTCTGACTGCCACAGTGGCGGGATTGGGCCCGGATGTGGCTCTGCAAGTCAGCGGGGGGGATCCGGCCAATTACGCCATGCGGGGAGCGGTGGCGGATTTATCTCTTATGGAAGATTTCGACCAGGTGGCCGAACGGTTTTCCGACAGCGCCTTGGTCCCCTACCGGTATCGCGGCGGCATCTATGCCTTGCCGGAAACGTTCTCCTTTCTAATGATGTTTTACCGCCGGGATATTCTGGAACAGCTCGGAATCGACATCGGTTCGATCCGGACCTGGCAGGATCTTATTGGCGCCCTGCCCACGATACAGGGACAAAACATGAATGTGTCCCTGATGCCGAATTTTAATTCCTATGCCATGTTCCTCTATCAGAATCAGGGACAGCTTTACAGCGAGGACGGCAGCAGGACGGCGCTGGACAGCAAGACAAATCTGGATGCTTTCCACTATTTCATGCGGCTTTTTACCGACTATAATCTCCCATACGCCTACAATTTCGTCACCCGCTTCCGCACGGGGGAAATCGTTATCGGCATAGAAGATTATACCAACTACAACCTGCTGCAAATTTCCGCCCCGGAAATCAGCGGCCGGTGGGGCATGACCACCATCCCCGGCATCGCTGGCGAGGACGGCGCCGTGCAAAACATTTCCCCATCGTCTGGATCCGGCTGTGTGCTGATGTCCGCCAGCAAAAATAAGGAAGCAGCCTGGAAATTCATGAAATGGCTGACCAGCAGCGATACGCAGTATCAATACGGCAAGGAACTGGAGAGCGTCATGGGGGTCGGTGCGCGGTATAACACCGCCAATCTGGAAGCTCTCGCCAGACTGCCTTGGCGCACTGTCGACAAACAGGTTCTGCTCAAGCAGCTGAAAGCTACCCGGGGGATTCCCGAGGTGCCGGGCGGGTACATGACCAGCCGGAATGTGGGCTTTGCCATTGCCACCGTATACAGCGAAAATGTCAGCGCCCGTGATACGCTGCTTGGCTATGTGAATCAGATCAACCGGGAAATGGCTCTCAAACGCCGGGAATTCGGCTTGCAGTGAGGGATGTGGGGCGTCAACGTTTAGAAAAAGGTGGCCGATGCGAATGTTTGCAGGAAGACATGCTTTTAAAGCTCGTCTCAAATCCGATTGTTCCAATACGTTTAAAGCCATGCGGAAGCACCGCACGCATTATCTGTTTATGCTCCCGTATCTGCTTATTTTCACCCTGTTTACCATTCTGCCCGTCGTGGTGGCGGTGTGCTTAAGCTTTACGTCTTTCAATATGCTAAGTGCACCGCAATTTATCGGGGTCAGCAACTATTTTCGTTTGTTTCTAAATGACGATATTTTTGTTATTGCGCTTAAGAACACGCTGGCTTTTGCCGTCATCGTCGGCCCGGGAGGCTTTTTGCTCTCTTTCTTTTTTGCTTGGCTTATCAACGATCTGTCGCGTGGCATGCGCGTGTTTTTCACCATCGTTTTTTACGCACCGTCTATTTCCGGGGGCATATTTGTTATCTGGAATTATCTTTTCAGCGGCGATGCCCAGGGTTATATCAACAGCATGCTTCGGAGGCTGGGGGTGATACAGGCGCCTATCCAGTTCTTTCAAAATCCAGCCTATATGTTTCCTGTTTTAATCGTAATTATCCTATGGATGAGTCTGGGAACCTCTTTCCTTGTGTTCATCGCGGGGTTCCAGGGCGTGGATAAGCAGTACTATGAAGCAGCGGCGATAGACGGGATCACCAACCGGTGGCAGGAGTTGTGGTTTGTAACGCTGCCGCTGATGAAGCCGCAGCTGCTTCTCTCTGCTGTACTGAGCATAACCGGCTCTTTCGGCGTGGGGGATGTTATTACCGGTCTCTGCGGATTTCCCAGCACCAATTATTCCGTCCACACCATTATGAACCATCTGGCGGATTACGGCACTATACGGTACGAGATGGGCTATGCCTGCACGATTGCAACGCTCTTGTTTTTCATGATGATTTTCTGCAACATGGCGGTGCGCAGACTTTTGAAAGGCGTGGGAACTTGAATGATGTCGATTTCACATACCCTATTCAAAAAAAAAGTGGCTCGTTCGGTAGGCGGCGATATTGTCCTGGTTCTCTTTCTCGCACTTATGGGGCTGCTGATGATCCTGCCGTTTGTCTACACGATTTCAACGTCGCTGAAACCCGCCAATGAGCTGTGGCTGTTTCCGCCTCGCTTTTTTGTTATCAAGCCCACTATGAAAAATTTCGGCGATTTGTTTTCCCTCATGTCGGATTCCTGGATACCTTTCAGCCGGTACATATTCAACACGGTATTCATCACTGCGGCCGGAACGCTGCTGCATATCGTATTGGCCTCTATGTGTGCCTATCCGTTGTCGCGGTATCGGTTCCCGGGCTCCCGCTTTATTTTTTCCGTCATCCAAACCACGCTTATGTTTAGCTCGGCCGTCACGGCGATCCCCAGCTTTATCATCATGTCCAGACTCCATCTTATTGACACTTATACCGCTGTCATCCTGCCAGCAGTAGGTGCCCCGCTCGGCCTGTTTATTATGAAGCAGTTTATGGATCAGACGGTGAATCTTTCTGTACTGGAAAGCGCGGATATCGACGGTGCCGGGGAGGGAACCAAATTTTTCAAGTTGGTCATGCCCATGGCCAAGCCGGCATGGATCACGCTGATGATTTTCACGGTGCAATCTTTGTGGGGGCTGGGAAGCTCGTCGTATATTTTCAGTGAGCAGCTGAAAACCCTGTCCTATGCACTCAGTCAGGTGCAGGCGGCCGGCATTGCCCGGGCGGGGGTCGGCGGCGCCATCACGGTGCTGATGATGCTGGTGCCCTTAACCGTGTTCGTCGTTTCCCAGTCCAATATTATAGAGACGATGTCCACGTCGGGCATGAAGGATTGAGGTGTGGTTGTGAAGTATTGGAAAGGCGGCCGTGCGCTGCTTGTGCTGCTGGCGTTGAGCTTGATGGCGTGCTTTCCGGCTCTCGCCTATACGGGGATAGGCGAGAACGCAAGCTACACCTACGATGAAAAGGGAAACGACGTGAGCATTCCCGATGCGTACACGTTTAAGACCGCTTTCGATTTGGTAGACGCGGACGGGCTGCGGGCCGGGCATGCACAGTGCATGGTTCTGTCGGAGAAAACCGGCCGGCTGTATGTCGCGGATACCGACAACAACCGCATCCTGATATATTCGGCGGATTTTCGGCTGGAAAAGGTTTTGACGGATTTTCCATACGAAAATGATACGCTTCAGCTCAATCAGCCCGAGGGTATTTATGTATATGATAATGGGGATTTGCTGGTAGCCGATACTCAAAACGGACGCATCCTCCAATGCCGGGAGGACGGGACGGTTTTTAAGATTTTGGAAAAACCTGCCAATATGACAGGGCTGACCGGTGGGGACGAGGCTTTTCTGCCCTCCCGGCTGGCGGTGGACAGCATCGGGAGAATGTACGTAGTGGCCCGCAATATTAACAGGGGCATCATCCAGCTGGACAGTGAGGGCCGCTTCATGGGATATATTGGTTCTCCCCGGGTGCAGTATGATGTAATGACCGTGCTTTTACGGCGTTTTTTTACGGAAACGCAGAAGGCGAAGCTGGAGCAGTTTGTTCCCACGGAATACAATAGTATTTTTATGGACGACGAGGATTTTCTCTGGTCTACCATCAGCTCTCTGGACGGCGAGGATATTTTGAACGCCATCCGATCCAAGGATAAATCCGGCACCGTGACGCCAATAAAAAAGCTCAACACGATGGGAAACGACGTCCTGAAAAGAAACGGCTTTTACGCGCCGCTGGGCGATTTGGATTTTAAGGAAGAGCCCTCCCGCATCGTCGGTGTGGCGGTCGGCCAGAATGGGATATATAGTCTGCTGGATCAGCAAAGAGGGCATATTTTCACCTACGACGACAACGGAAATCTTCTCTTTATTTTTGGAAATATCGGAAACCGAAAAAGCGATTTTCAAATGCCGGTGGATATTCGGTATCAGGGGGACAATCTGCTGGTGCTGGACAGCGGACTTGGAAAGGTGCTGGTATTCCAGCCGACGGCCTACGGCCAGCTGGTTTTGCAGGCGGAGGCCAGTCAGTTTAACGGCGATTACGAGGAAGCCTACAAGCTTTGGTCGCAGCTGGCGGGGGAAAACACCAATTTTAAGTACGCGTTTGTGGGCTTGGGAAACGCTATGCTCAAGCAGGGGAAATACGATGCGGCGCTCA
Source organism: uncultured Oscillospiraceae bacterium (assembly GCA_900546265.1). Taxonomy (GTDB): domain Bacteria; phylum Bacillota; class Clostridia; order Oscillospirales; family Acutalibacteraceae; genus UMGS856. Next base: position 8,829 of record URCA01000021.1, read on the forward strand.
AGTATTTTCGGTATGCCGAGGATCAAAACCGGTATTCCGATACGGTTGCTCTCATTCGGGAACAAAAGGTGCAAACGTATTTTCCCGTTATAATGGGAATCCTCATCTCACTTGGGGTACTGGCCCTGCTGTATTCCCTGATAAAGCGCATGGTAAAATATTATAAGGGCAGTCAGGAGTGAGCCTATGGGTACTTTGCTGAAAGAATTGCGGTATTCCTTGTATGTAACCGTACACCCGTTTAAGGGCTATTGGGAGATCAAACACGAACGCAAGGGCAGCCTGCGTACGGCTGGAATTCTGCTTACCCTTTACATCCTTGTCTCCGTTTTGTCCGGCTATTGCACCTCATATCTGTTCAATCCCGCCGGCGGCGTGAATTTCAGCATCTATAAAAGCGTGGCCACGACGCTGGGGCTGTTCTTTTTATGGTGCATCGCAAGCTGGTGTCTCACCAGCTTGTATGACGGCGAGGGGCGGTTTACCGATATTTTAAAGGCGACGGCCTACGCCTTGGTGCCGGTGACTCTGATTCAGTGTATCCTCATTCCGTTGAGTTATATGCTTGTGCTGACGGAGGCTTCTTTTTATACAATGCTGGTGAATATCGGCTATGTCTGGATGGCGTTCCTGCTGTTTACGGGAACACTGGTTACCCACCAATACACGTTTGCCAAATCGGTTCTGATGATTGTTTTCATTCTATTGGGCATGTGTATGATGGCCTATATCGCCCTGCTGTTTTTCAACCTAATCCAGCAGATGTCCGGTTTTTTTGTTACGCTTTGGGCGGAGCTCAAGCTCAGACTGTCTTGAGAGGAGGTAAACGGATGCCACACACGAAGAAGCGCTCGGCTGCCGTGTCGGCCATCGGCTGTCTGGCCGCCCTGACGCTGCTGGCCGGCTGCGGCGGGGAAGCGATTTCTGCCGGCGACGCCAAGTCCGTCTATGCGCCGCATGCCAGTCAATTTGTCAGCGATTTACAAAGTGAGGCGAAAAGCGGCGCGTTTAAAGCGGGCGAGAAAGAGCTTGAGGCGCTTTCTGCGATGGAAGAAGTCCTCAGCAACGATCATTTGACCTTGTATCTTGGCCGGTATTATGATATCGCCGTACTGGACAAGGACACGGGCAGCGTGTTTTTCTCCAACCGAGCGGTTTATGAGGACGATACAGATCTGAGCGAGGAAGGAAAGGCCGACGCCTATTCTCAGGTGGCTGTCGAATATTACGATGGAGCCAGCGCGCGCAATATGATGAGCAGCTATCCCAACAGTGTTGACGACGACGGGCTGAATCAGGTAACGGTAAAAGCGGAGCCGGATTCTCTTACTATCACCTATGCGTTCGGAACCAACACGGAAAAACAAACGATTTGCTATGTCATGAGCCAGAAAGGCTACGATCAGCTTGCGGAAAAGGCAGATCGGGCTATCGGGGAGGAGCGAATCTCGACCTCCCAATTCGCGAGATTCCAAAATTTGTATCAAGCGATTGTTTACGACGAGCTGGACGACGCCGACAAGGCGGCATACGCCAAGAAATATTCCGGGCTCGCGTCGCTGGGGCTCCTGTATGTTTGCGATCCTACGTATTTGACGTCGGTTCAGCGTTCTCTTCTGGAGGAGGTTTCCGCCGCGCTGAGCATTGACGAGTCGTTCATATCCCGGGAGGAAGCACAGGCCGGCGCCGTCAATGCCGCCGGGGCCGCGCAGGCGTATTTCGAGATCCCGGTGGTGTATCGGCTGCAGGAGCGAGATCTCATAGCACAGATTGACACGTCCCATATCGTGCATGTCAAGAACAGTGGATATACGCTGACAAAAATTTATCTGCTGAGCAATTTGTTTTCCACGACGGCGCAGGAAGAGGGCTATCTCATGATCCCCGACGGCAGCGGCGCGGTTATTGAGAACAGCTCCAGAAATGGCAGCAGCGCTTCCTTAACGCAAACGGAGCTGCCGTTTTACGGCAGCGATTTCGGCGTCAACCATAACGACGCTTCGACGCTGGTTCCCTATTCGCCGTTTCCCGTGTTCGGTATACGCAGCGGGAATCGCGGGGTTTTCGGCATTGTGGAGAGCGGCGACGCTATGGGCGGCGTGCGGATAAAGACCGTGAATTCACTTTCCTCGTATAATACGGCAGCCCCCTACTTTACCTACTATACCATGGACGTTGCATCAAACGATATTCTGGATCAGCAGGAGAATGTGGTGGCAAACCGGGTGTATTCCAAAAAGGAACCCGAAGCTCCCTATGTGGTACGGTATCATTTCCTATACGGCGAAAACGCCGGCTATTCCGGCATGGCCCGGTACTATCGCACCTATCTGGCACAAACCGGTTCTATAAAAAAGCTGCCGGAGAAACGGGATTTGCGTCTCGATGTGAGTTTTTTAGGAGCGGTCACAAAAAGGAAGATGGTCGGATTTATTCCGATGAATGTGGAAACCGCGGCGTCTACCTTTGAGGGGATCCAAGCGTTTGGGCGGCAATTGGCGGAGCGCAATGTGGCGAGCTTTAACGCCCTGCTTCTGGGGGCGATCAACGGCGGCATGCAGTTTCGGGTGCCTCATACCGCCACCATCGAAAAATCCCTGGGAGGAACCGAGGGGCTTTCCTCGTTGACAAAATTTTTTGACGGGACACAGGGCCGCGCGTATTTGGGCGTGGATTTTACCAGGGTTTACCGAAATGGAAACGGCCTGAATACCAGCACGCAAATCTCCCGCTTTATCAGCAACGACACGGCGGTTCTCAGCGGATATTCTCCGTCCAGCGGTCGCCGTGACCCGGATGACAGCGCGTATCTCCTTAATCCCCTGAGCTATGGCGCTATCATCGACCGTTTTCATGAGGATGGCGCGCGCATCGGAGCAAATACCCTTTTTGTTTCCTCCCTATGCTCCTATCTGTCCGGTAATTACGATGAGAGACATGAGGTGACACGGGAGGAAAGTAAAAACATTACCGTCGCTTCGCTTGAAAAGCTGGTAAATAACGGGTATACTTTACTGGCGGACGGCGGGAACGCGTATACGCTGAAATATCTGCGGGCGGTGACCGATATTTCACTTGGATCTTCGGAAATGAGCATGGAAAGCTATGCGATTCCTTTTGTTGGCATGGTGCTGCACGGCTATATGGAGTACAGCGGCGTCGCGCTGAACCAGCAGGGCAGTTATCAAAAGGCCCTGCTGAAAAACATCGAGAGCGGCGCGGGTCTGCACTATGTTCTGATGACGGAGGATCCGCTGCTGCTGGCGGATACCAGCTGCTCGGATTATTATTCCGTAGCGGTGGATACGTGGGAAGAAGAGATTATCTCCACATATACCCGTCTGAACGCCCTATTTCGGGAGATCAGCGACAGTGTGATAACGGAGCATAAACGGCTGACCGGCGGCGTCGTGCAGGTCTCCTATGAAAACGGCGGCCGTGTACTGATAAATTACAACAATGACGACGCTGTCATTGAAGGGTATACGATAGCCGGAATGGACTTTTTGTATGTGAACGAATCGATAACAGAAGGAATGGGATACGATGCGCACACGTAATCATGGCGGCCCTTCCAGACGGGCCGGCAGCCTGATGGCTAAAAGGAATAACGCTGGCTATCTGTTCATATGTCCATTTCTCGTGGGTATGCTCTTTATTTTTCTCCCCTCGCTGGTGGAATCCTTTTCCTATTCGCTGGAATTCGCCACCGTTCAGTTTGACTCGGTAGCCAGGGAATATGTCGGCTTTCAGAACTACATAGCCGCACTGACAGAGGACACGGAATTTCTGCCGAAGCTTTACGGGGCTGTCCAGGGCACGCTCGTCGATTTGGTCGTCATCCTGTTTTTCAGCTTTTTCATTGCCAACATCCTGAATCAGAAGTTCATCGGCAGAGGAGCGGCGCGCGCCGTCTTTTTCCTCCCGGTGCTGGTGGCCACAGGCATTATAGCCAGTGCCGACGTCAACAATATGGCCACTTCCTTTTTCGGCTCCGCCACCAACAACGGCGAATCTATTTCCACGGCGTTCTCAGGCAACTTCGCCTCCTTTTTTGATTTGAAAAGCCTGCTGGAATCGGCGAATTTAAACAGCACCCTGACCGGCGTAATCCTCTATGCCGTAGAAAACACCTACAGTGTGGTCAATTCCTCCGGTGTACAAATCCTCATATTCCTTTCCGCCCTGCAGACGATTCCAAGCTCTCTGTTTGAGGCATCCAAGGTGGAGGGCGCCACCAAATGGGAGGAGTTCTGGAAAATCACGTTCCCTATGCTGACGCCCATGATTCTTGTCAATATCGTTTACACCATCATCGACTCGTTTACCAATCCAAAGTACGAGGTGCTGCAATATATTCTGGACAATTCTTTTACCAACAGCCGGGGGATTGGATATTCCTGCGCTATGTCCTGGATGTTCTTCCTTATTATTGTGATTTGTCTGGGAATTATCTGCGGCCTCTTGTCCAAGCGCATACAGTATTTGGATTAGGGGGAAATTATGAATTCTTTATTATCGTCTGTACCCGCGGAGGCCACGGCGTCCGGACGCAAGAAATGGAACCGGTGGAAAGCGCGGCATCTGACGCCGCAAGCGGTTACTTCTCTGCTTTGGAAGTTGGTGCGGGCGGTCATCCTGCTGGGGCTGTGCTATATCATCCTGTACCCGTTTTTTATTAAGGTAGTCAACGCGTTTAAAACCTATTCCGATTTTATCGATCCCACGGTTCGCTTTCTGCCGAAAACGTTTACCTGGGGAAATGTCCGGCACGTTGTCAAGGAAATGAGCTATTGGTCGGCTTTACAAAATACGCTGCTGATTTCGGTGGCATTGGGCGCTTTGCAGACCTTGGTTTGCGCCGTTGTCGGATATGGGTTCGCCCGGTTTCAATTTAAAGGACGGAACCTCTGCTTTTTCCTGGTCATCTTTTCTCTGATTGTACCCTCCCAGACCATCCTCCTCCCGCTGTATCTGAAGTTCAAGGCGTTTCTCGGCGTGTTTAAGCTGATCGGAACGGCGTGGCCCCTGGTAATCCTGTCCATGACCGGTCTGGGGATCAAAAACGGCCTGTATATTTTCATGTTTCGTCAGTTCTTCCGGAATATGCCCAAGGAGCTGGAGGAAGCCTCCTATCTGGACGGCTGCGGTACGCTACGGACGTTTACGAAAATCATGCTGCCGGCGGCCACGGCTGTTATGACGACCGTTTTTCTTCTGGCTCTGGCCTGGCAGTGGACGGATACGGTTTTTTCCCCGCTGTTCCTGGATGAGGTCAACATTCTGTCAAAAAATGTGAGCGCTTTGGCTCAGAGTGCCGGCAAACCGATTGAAGTAGCCAACTATGTCAATATCGGCGCCGTGCTGGCCGTTCTCCCTATTGCGCTTATATATATCGTCCTTCAGAAATTCTTTGTAGAATCTATTGACAGGGCGGGCATTGTCGGCTAGCAAGGAATTCTCCTGTGTTAGTATTTTAAAAAGAGGCGGGATTGCAGATGCGTGTGACCAGAAGAGACGTTGCCGTTCGGGCGGGCGTGTCCGAGGCGTCGGTGTCGTATGTCATGAATAAAAGCCGCAGCGTGTCTCCGGAAACCACTAAAAAGGTCTGGGATGCGGTCAAGGAGCTCAACTATACCGCAGACATGGTGGCGCGGTCGATGGTGAAAAACGAAACCAAGCAATTGGCGGTTTTGGCCAACGACCTGTCCAACCCGTATTTTGCGGAAATTATTACGGGCTTTGAAAACGCGGCCATTGATAACGATTATCTGGTCAGTATCTGCACCGGCCAGCGCGAGACGGAAAAGTATATTCAGCACTTGATTGCCCGGCGGATTGACGGCGTGTTTATCACGGGTCTGCCCTATATGTCGGATCAAAGGTATCATGAAATCATAAGCAGTATGGTCGACGGCGATGTGCGGGTGCTGATTAACGGCATTATCTTAAAGGATTGCCGGGATATTTCTCATATTTATGTGGATCATACGCTGGGGATTGAAAAGGCTGTGGCGCATTTGAAAAATATGGGGCATACGTGCATTGCCATGCTCAGCACCTTTGCCCGTAATAACACGTTTGATCCCAGCGATCGCCTGTTTTTTTCCGCGATGGAAAAGATGCTGCCGGACAGCGAGCCGATATTTGTCGGAGAAATCGCTACGCGCAACCCGGATATGGATTCCAGCTACCGGCTCATGCAGAAGCTGATGGCGGAGCATCCTGAGGTGACCGCTGTCCTGTGCCTGAACGACCTGATGGCCTACGGTGCCATTCAGGCGATTTCCGACAAAGGAAAATCGGTTCCCGGCGACATCTCCGTGGTGGGTATGGACGATATCTATATATCCACTAAATTCAGCCCGTCTCTAACCTCTATTGGGTTCAATAAGCTGGAATACGGTAAACTGGCGTTTGATGTCTTGCATCGTCATATCCGCCACAACACGGTGGATGATGTCACCGTCAGCACCGAACTGTTCATCCGGGACTCTACCGGCCCGGTACACAGATAGCCGAGCAGCCGTGTGCAAATTAAAATATGTTTTTTACGAAAACCGCTTGCGTTTTGTAGAGAAAAATGGTATTATGTTATTAATGTTACACGTGTAACAAATCGGAAACGCCTTATAGCAGTCTATTCTTGAAGCCATGTCGCACTAACAGAAATAGAAGGAGGAGAATTATGTCCAGAAAAATTTTATCCGCGTTGATTGCTGCGTTCCTGCTGTTGTCACTCTGTTCCTGCGGGGGGGGATCGAAGCCTGCCGACGATTCCTCGTCGGCCGTTTCCGGAGGAAACGCGACCGACAGCGGCGTATCGGGAGAAACCGAACCGGGTTCCGAGATTACCACGCTTCCCGGATTGGAATCGAATTCTTCCATGAGTCCGGATGCGTCCGGTGGAAGCCATGGGACGACGACCGGCGGCAAGAATGGAAGCGGAGCCACCAAGACGCAAACGGTGGTGACTGTCCCTACAAAAACCAGCGATTCCGCGCAAATGGTCGATCCGGGTTTTCTGAACGGCGTGGATCCGTTTAAGGATCCGGTATTCAGCGAACAGGTTACGGATTTAAAGGGCAAAACAATCAAGCTGGGGACTTTCTGGCCCAACAACTACAAGGCCAGCAACAGCGATCCAATCGCCCAGGCGAACGTCAAGGCAATCGCCGCGATTCAGAAGGAATACAAGTGTACCATCAAAGTGGTCAATTTGGATGCAAATAGTTATTTGACGGATGTCGCCACCGCCACCGCGGGAGGAAAGATCGTGGCGGATATCTATGAAATCCAGGGTGAAATGAACAGCCTGTATAAAAACGGCTATTTCGCCGATCTGTCCAAGGTGAAATCCGTCGGTCTGAAAACGAATGGGTGGAGTCAGGCTGCCATCGCAAACGCCACGTATAAAAACACCTGCTATGGCGTGGGACTCGAGAAAGATGTAGGATACAGCGTCGTCTATTTTAACAAGGCGTTGGCTTCCCAGTACAAGATCGGCAATCTGTATGATCTGGTGGACAAGGGACAGTGGACCTGGTCCAAATTCCGCGAGGCCTCCGAAGCGGTTTATAAGCAGTCCAGCGGAAAGGTTTACGGCTGTAACGCCACGTTCACACCGTATATATTCAATCTGGTCTTTTCAAACGGCACCTCGCCGATTGTCCTGGCCAATGGCATCCCGGTGTTCAACGGACTGGATTCCAAACTGCTGGAAGCGCTGAACTGGCTGCAGGATTACTGCAAGGCCGGACTGTACAACAAGAAAGGCAGCAGCGGCTATGTGACCGCTATCAACTCTTTCATGGGCGGCAACAGTCTGTTTTACATCGCCGGTAACGGTTCACCGGATATCAACGATTTGTCCGCTTTGATGAAAGACGATTACGGCATCCTTCCTTTCCCCAAAGGCGACGGACAAAAAGACTATACCTGTATTCTTTTGAATAACCGGTACTACGGGCTTGCCAGCAACAACGCGCAGGTGGAGGATGCCGGCAAGATCCTGGTAGCTCTTGGAAACCGCACGTTTACGAAGGCGGCGGATTGGGAAAAGCGGCACGCGGGTTATGTCCGGGACGACGAGTCTCTAGGCATGCTGCGCAAGATTCGGAGTTACAAGTCCATTTTCCGTCTTTCAACCTCCTCCTTTGAAAACAACGCGGCTGCCGCCTGCGTTGATCAGAAAATGACGCCCAAGCAGGCCATGGAAGCAATTCTCAATACGGCGCAGGCCGAGATTAACGAACGGTTCGGCATATAAAAAATGCTGTAAGCGCGAAAGGATAATTCGTTATGGTTAATAGAAAAAAGCTTTTGGCGGCTTTTTCCGGCCTGCTGGCGGTATCCCTTGTGGTGTTTCAGGGGGCTGCCGCCACGCAGAACAGCACGCTGAAAATTGTCTGTGCGAATGAGGGGAGCAATATTTACACGCCGCCGGAGAGCGTGCAGTATTCCTACCGGTATGGCCCGGCGATCCTCATCGACGGCAACCGAATCGACATCTGGGCGTCCGCGCCGCCACTTGTTTCCAACGGCGTGCGGTACGGAAACGACAGCATTGAATACACCCGTTCCATGGACGGGGGCAAGACGTGGACGGACTGGAAAGTGGTGCTGTATCCTACGCTGGATTCGGAGGACAAATGGTCTACCTGCGACCCCGGCGCTTTCAAATACGGCGACTATTATTATGTTGGATATACGGGTTCGCCGGAATTCCGGACCGATCCCTCGAAAGAAAAAGCCGTCAACAACCTGTTCATCGCCCGTGCCAAAAATCCGGAAGGCCCCTATGAAAAATGGAATGGCAGCGGCTGGGGTGGCAAGCCGTACGCCATTACCCGCTACAGTGGAAACGGCGTGGGCTGTTCCATGCCCGCCTTTACGGTCAAGGACGACAGGCTCTATATGTATTATGTCGACCAGACGAAGGACGATCAGGACTGGAACAGCTACGGGAATATCTCGGTGTCGGTTTTTCCGCTTAAGGATCCCAACTGGCCGGGAAAGCAGATTTCCAATGACCGCTGCAAAAACGAACCGGAGGAAGTCAAGTATTGCCCGGAAACGGGGAAATTTATCGGCTTTCAGCTGTTAAACGGATGGGATTACGATTCCTATGTGAGCGTCATGGAGTCCAAGGACGGCATCAATTTTGAAAAAACCACGACGTTCCGAAGCAACTTCCCCCACTATGCACACAACATAGGCGTGAGCGGGAATACGCTCGGGCAGTTGGATTTGAGCATCACGAATTACATCGGCGCAGCGTATACGCCCACCGGCGACGAAGCCTGGTGGGGGCACTGGCACACACGGCTTGCCCCGCTCTACATAAAGACGGAGAGCTCTGCTACAACGGCAAAGCCGACCACCACGAAGCCGGCGACCCCAACCACCAAGCCGAAAAAACCGACCGCTACCTCACCGGAGTCCAAACCGGTAGAAAATCCAACTTCCGATGCACCGTCAAACGAAGCTTCGGAACCGGCTTCCGGCGAAACCACGCAGGCGCTCGATACGACGTCGACCACCCGCCCGGAAAGCTCTGCGGCGCCGGTGATAAAGGAGTCGGCGGATGGCCTGCCCGTCTGGGCGTATATGGTGATTGCCGGCGGGGTCGTCCTGCTGGCGGGCGGCGGCGTATTACTTTATCTTTTCGTATTTAAAAAGAAGAGAGTGAAATAGGTTCCGTTGTAAAGGACAGGCGAGGAGATTTGCCAATGAATAATTTGGAAAACCTATTTCAATCCCCGTCGGCGGCGTACCGCGGAAAGCCGTTTTGGAGCTGGAACGGCAAGCTTGAAAAAGATGAGCTGCTCAGGCAAATTCAGATTTTCAAGGAAATGGGCATGGGCGGCTATTTCTGCCATTCCCGCATCGGCTTGGTTACGGAATACCTGGGCAAGGAATGGTTCGAGCTTATTAACGCGTGTGCCGATAAGGGGCAATCCCTGGGGTTGGAAACCTGGCTTTACGACGAGGATCGATGGCCCTCCGGCATCGCGGGCGGCAAGGTAACGCAGGATCCGGACAACCGCATGAAGTTCATACGGTTGTCCATAGAGGATGGCAATGATTTCGTGTACGACGACAATACCGTTGCCGCTTTCACGGTCTCTTTGGACGGCTATTCCTTTACGGAAAAGACCAGACTTGGCCCCGATTCTCCGCACCCCCGGAGAACGGTTCTGAAATTTATGGTGGAGGAGATGGTAAAGGAAACCTCCTGCAACGGCTCTACCTATTTGGATACCATGAAGCGTAGCGCCACGGAGCAGTTTCTTCAGGAAACGCATGAAAAATACCGGGAGCATTGCGGGGACAGGTTCGGGACGGAGATCTATGGTATTTTCACCGATGAACCCCACCGAGGAGCGGTTATGGCCGGTTTTGGAAATTCCAATCCGGGCGGCGAGTATCTGATTCCCTATACCGATTCTCTGTTTGCCGATTTCTATGCGGCCTATGGCTATGATTTGCGGGATTTTTTACCGGAACTATTCTTATGGCCAAATGGGGAAAAGGTCAGCCCGGTGAAGTGGCAGTATATGGAACTTATCCAACGGCTGTTTGCAGAAAATTTTCTCTCGCCGATTCAGGACTGGTGCCGGCTCAACCGGATACAATTTACCGGGCATATGCTGCATGAGGACAGTCTCACCGCGCAGACCTGTATGCTGGGCTCCGTCATGCGGGCCTATGAATATATGGACGTGCCGGGCGTGGACGTCCTGATGGAGCACAATTACTGCTTCTGGATCGTCAAGCAGCTGCAGTCGGCCGCCAGACAGCTGGGCAAGCCCTGGCTGCTCAGTGAGCTTTACGGAGCTACCGGCTGGCAATTCGACTTCGAAGGGCATAAGGCGGTCGGCGACTGGCAGGCGCTGTTCGGCATCAATTTAAGATGTCATCATCTCTCATGGTATAGCATGCAGGGGGAAGGAAAACGAGATTATCCCGCCAGCATTTCGTACCAATCCGCTTGGTACCCGTATTATTCCTACATAGAGGACTATTTCGCCCGACTTCATGTGCTGCTTAGTCAGGGAGAGCCGCTGTGCGACCTTCTGATTGTGTATCCGGTGGAAAGCCTTTGGTGCCGGATTTACCCCAAGTGGTCCTGGCAATTGCAGACGCTGGATCCGGAGGTGCAGAAACTCGAACAGATCTATGAGGACACTTTCCATCTGCTCTGTGGCGCAAGGGTGGACTTCGATTACGGAGACGAAGATTATTTACATCGGATGGGCCGTGTGGAGGAACAGGACGGCATACCGGTTTTGCGGGTAGGAAAGGCCGTCTATAAAAGCGTTTTAGTGACCGGCATGCTGAACATGAGAAAGTCCACTTTGGATTTACTTTACGAATTCGCGCAAAAAGGGGGACAGGTGGTCTTTGGCGATTCCCCGCCCTGCTATATAGATGCGATTCCCTCCAATGCGGCCGCGGAGTTGCCAGCCGTCTACACGAATTTCGATCACATTCTGGATACGCTTCAGACGAAGCCGTATGTGACGGTTCGAGACAAAGAGGGCCGCCCGATTCCGGATATTTACGCCCAGCTCCGCCGTGACGGAGACCGAACGATAGCTGTTCTGATGAACATCAGCCGCTGGCAGGCTTTCCGCGGGGTGACCGTGGCCTTTGCGATTGGCGGATACTGTGAGAAATGGGATGTCCGGACAGGTACGAGAACCCTGCTTGCACAAGGGGATCCCCTCTCTTTCCAAACGGATTTTGAGGCAGCGGCCGAGCTGTGTCTGGTCATTACAGAAATGGACGAAGGTCTGCGGCCGGCCCTTGAGGGCGGTCGGAAGACGGCGGATATCCCCTGCGGCAAAGCATTTTCTTACCGGCTGCATGAGCCGAACGTCTGCCTGCTGAACTTTGTGGATTACCGGATAAATGACGAGCCGCCGGTTTGCGGAAAGGACATTCTGGAAGCGGATAAGGAAATACGGACGTGCCTGGGACTCCCACAGCGAGGGGGGCAGATGCTGCAGCCCTGGTTTACGGGTGAGGAAAAGGAGCCGGCTCTTTGCTCGCTTCGCCTTGACTTTCACTTTTACGTGGAAGATAGACCCGAGGAGCTGCGGCTGGCGATGGAAACGCCGGAGGAATTCGATCTCCTGGTGAATGGAACGCCGGATGCTGCTGCGGTTTCCGGGGATTTCTGGGTGGATCCGTGTTTCCGTATTTTAAAGATTTCGCCCCAAGTCCTGCGGCCCGGCCAAAATACCATCACCCTTTTATGCCGGTTCCACGGCGCTCTCAATCTGGAGGCGCTTTATCTGCTGGGGCATTTCGGCGTGACCCTTTCCCCGGAGGGGAATGTGCTGACGAAGCCGCCGGAGACGCTGGCGGTGGGGGATATAACCGAACAGGGCTTTCCATTTTACGGCGCGGGTGTCAGTTATCTGCTGCCTGTGCCTGACGGGATTTCAGGACGGACGGAGCTCTATACGGAGGATTTTGAAGCCGCCCTGCTTTTGGCGACGGACGGGAAACGTCGGAAGCCGATTTGGTCGAAACCCTACAGAGCCGACGTCACCGAGCTGCTCACAGAGCGGGAATCGGTGGAATTACAGTATATCCTGACACGCGCCAACACCTTCGGTGCGCGTCTCGGTCCGGACGGCGCGGGCGGCTCGCCCTATCATCTGCTCCCTCAAGGGATGGTTTCCGAGGTGTGGCTGGCGAAATATGAACCGGACGGAACCCTCTGAGCGTGAGAAAGATGAAACCCTCTTCTTATTTTGAAGACTGGGATTTCGTTTTGTCAAAAGTTACACGTATAAACAAAATTGTATTGGAGGATTGTTCATGAAAAAGAAAATGGCCAGGATTTTCACGCTGGTATTGTCCCTTGCGTTGCTTGTCAGCGTATGCGTGCTGTCATTTCCCGCTTTGGCCGGCAGCGGTGCAGAAAGCACGGGAACAGATATTACCGGGGTGAAATTCAGCACCATCGGTGCGGGCGCAAACGAATTAAAAATTTTCTGCACCGTTGAGCCGGCGACCCTCACCACCGGTAACTATTGGGAAGGTACCATCAAGGAGGTCATCACCCAAGAGGAGCTGGACGCCTTTACGACAAAAATCCGGATTAACGATAAAACGTTGAAGGAATGGATGGACACCGGCTATATTCGGTATCTCCCGGCCACCTCGGCGGGCCAGCTGGATATCGTGTTTAAAAACAGCGGCGATTTCCTGAACTTCGGCGATTACGGCGAGACCATCACCTTTGAAAAAGGCTGCAAGCTGCCCGGTGTTGCCGCGTTAGCCGAGGAAATTTCGTATAAGTTTACGTTTACCTCTGGAGCGGAAACGGTTGGCAAACGCGTAGTCAACACGCCTTCCACCACAGAAGCCACAACGGAGGCCTCTACGGAAGCCTCTACCGAAGCTACCACTAAAGCCACTACCAGCCCGTCCATTATTACGCCGCCCACCACCGACGCGCCTAAGGCGGAGATTACCTGGACCGGTGTGAACACCTATAGTGAAAACTATTATATCGTTCATCTCAATGTGTCTCCCAAGACCTTGACCGCTGGGCAAAAGTATTACGATAACGGCGAAATTGTAATGGATTCCGAAGCGTGGTTCTATCAGTTCGCGGATTATATTTTTTTTAACGGCTATTCTTTCAAGGATTTGATTGAAAAGGATCCGGACATTTTCGTCGGTATTCAGGCGAGCAACGGCCGTACGGATAACTTGGAATTCACCCTCTCTCCGGCGGCCCTGGCGAAAAATAAGGTTCCCTATTTTGGAACGACCGGGAAAGGGGAAACCATCGACCTGCGCGCCGGTTGCCTGCTCCCCAACGGCACGGAAATCAAGGAAAACGGCGCTTGGGTAGTCACTCCCGGCAAGCCTCAGGGCGTTCGGACATCCCCTTCCGCCATCACGAAGGAACCCGTCCACTACTATCCCGACGGCAGTGCAACCACCGGCGCCACCACGGAGCCCACTACGGAACCCACCACGGCGGCGACGCAGGCTCCGCAAGAGGAGCATACCTTTACCTTTGAGGGCACGCTGGTGGATGCGGACGGCAAGGCGCTGGGCGGCGTTTCCATGAGCATACACGGGGACGGAACGCAGACCATCGTGACGGAGGATGACGGCAGCTTCCTGCTTTTAGATATGCAGAGCGGTTCCAAGACGTTCCTGGTTATCCGAAACGGTGCGGTTTCCACCATGGTGATTGAAATGAAGGAAGCCGTAAACGCGGCCAAGGCGGCTCTGTCCGCCGACGGCAAGGTCCTGACGCTTCCCTCCAAGGCCAAGACGCTTTCGATGAAGCTGATGCTGAACAAGGATAACTCCCTGTCCGTAAATTCGGTGGAGGTTATCAAATGGGTGGACGGCTATCAGCCTCCCGCCGGCGGAGACGATTCCGCTGAGACGGACGGCTCCGACTCCGGAGAAACCGGTCCCGAGACCGGCGTGCCGCTGGCGCTGGGTGCTGTGCTGGCGCTGGCGCTGGCCGTGACCGTGTTGGCGGTCACGGGAAGAGCGGAAAAACAGGCGAAAAATTAAGCGGTCGGAAATCTATAGCCGCCGGGAATTTGACATGCCCGGCGGCTATAGACAACAATGATATAATGGAGGATAGCTATGCGTAAAGTATCGATAAGCCTTTTGGCGCTTCTGCTGCTGGTATCCTTGTCTTCTATGCCGTTTCTTTCGCCCGCCGCGGCGTCGGTGCCGGACGCCGCTTTTACACGGATTTGTGATCTGACGCTGGCGGATACCGAGTTGGGCTATGAGCTGCGGGGCTGCGCGGCCTCTCCCGACGGGCAATATCTGTACGCCGGATTTCTTCAGAACACGCGGGACGTACAGAAAATCAGCGTTTCCAGCGGCGAGATCGCGGACAGCTATACGCCCGCCATTTCAGAGGTGAGTAACCCAGTTGACCGGTATCCCAAAGGGCTGGCCGTCGACGATCGGGGCAACCTGTTCGTGGGGCTTACCCACGCCGAGGCGGGCGACAATCACAAAATTACGCTCGCCGCGGTGAAAGAAGCCACCATGGATGAGATCGGCCATGTCACCGAGGCCGTGGCGGCAAGTGGCACGAATGTGGGCGTCAACGGCGTTGCTGTGGTCAAAACCGGCGATACCTATCTGTGCTACATGGCGGTTTCTTATCACAACTTTTCCATTCGCTGCTATGACGTGACGGATCCGGAAAACATCGTCCTGTATACGGACTTCGCACAGAACGGCGTTTGCCAAACGGCCTACACCCCGTTTTACCTGGCCACCGACACGCAGGGAAACGTGTATGCGACCGGCTCGGCGAATTCCGTGTATTACGTGACGAAAATCGGGCCGGACGGCACTCAGCTCAAGCAGATTGAGCTGGCGAAAGCCTATAGCATTGTGCTGTGCGGCGGCTATCTGGTGGTCGGGGACAGCCAGGAGGGAAAGATCACCATTCTGGACACCAATCTTTCCGAGGTGAAAAAGCTGACGGTGGACGGGCTGAGCGGCAACCTGGCGCAGTCCGCCGTGGGAGGCGGTTACATTTTCCTGGCCGACAGCGGAAACGGCGAGGAGGCCGGTGGCCTGGCCGGCGGGTTTTACAGGGCGCCTGTTTCTTTGGTAGATTATACCAAACAAGAGGCGCGGAAGGCCGAAACAGCCCCGACGGTGGACGGCAGGCTGGACGAAGCGCTTTGGGCAAACCGTTTCTTCACGCATACCGATGAGGCTTCCGGTAAGCCGATGCGGTTCCAATTTGCCTGGGACACAGATAATCTGTATCTGGCCGTCCGGTTGGCTGACACCACGCCTTTTTTCAGCGCGGACAAAGCATTCGCGGACGATGGAAAGGGAGACATCTATTCGTTCCAATACGACTGCCTGGAATTCTATTTTTCCGCGGCCAATCGGGTGGGCGCCTATGGAGACGGAGATGTGCAGTTTATCTTTACCTGCCAGGACGACGGAAAGCCCGCCCTGCGGGTGGGAGCCGGAGGTTCTCAGCGGGAGGACTACGCGGCCGGGAAATTTGACGAGGTGAAGTCCGCCTGTACTCTTACCGTAACCGGCTGGGATTTTGAGGCGGCTATCCCGTGGACGGCTTTGGGAGTCGTGGATCTGTCGGCCACTTTTGGCATCAGCCTCAAGCAAAACGACGATTTCCCGGAGGATTCCTCCCTGAATCAGGGAACGTATATCTCCTACGGCGACACCACATGGGATACGCTGACCGGCAAGTATACGCTCATAGCAAAGGGAGCGCCCGCTCCCGGCGTCAATACCAGCAGTACGGCTTCCCCAACCACCTCGTCAACCAGCCCTTCGGATGATTCGTCCGTCACGAGTACGGACGGCACCTCCTCCGTGGAATCCGCGGAGGGCGGCGGGGGTTCCCCCCATACCGGCTATGAATCGGCGGTATTTCCCGCGGTTCTGCTGTTGGGTGCCGGCGTGGCGGCAGCTCTGCTTGCGGGACGCCGATCCGCCAAAGGCCGCTGAGGCGCTTAAGTGAAGTTTTATGACATGACAAGGCAAAAGGGCCCGGCGCGCGCCGGGCTCTTTTGCTGATACAGGAGGTACCCGGATGAAAAGCCTATCGTTGGAGAATGTGACGGTCTTAGGACTGCTGTCGCATCGTCTGCTGCGCAGTAGCATGCGCCTGGAGTCGGATATATATATCCCGGACAGGGTCTGCCGGCTGGACAGCGGCGGGTGGCCGGCGGACGCGGAGGGCCGCACGCTGCTGGCGCTGATCCGGCAGATGGAAGTCACCAAACGGGAGCCCTCCTATTTAAGAGAAACCCTGCGCACCGTGTATGGAAATTTGAATGAAAAAGGGTATTTGGGGGAGATTCTGCCACCCGGTTGTTTCAATGAGCAGCAGCTCTCCGGGCACAACTGGCTGCTGCGGGCGCTGCTGGACTATGCCCGGCTCACCGGCTGCGGCGAGGCGCGCGCGGCGGCCGGGCGGCTGGTGCGGTCTCTCTATCTGCCGCTGCGGGGCGGCGCGTATGCCCGGTATCCGTTGCGACCGGAAGACCGTGTATTCGAGGGGCGGCCGGACGGCGAGCTGACAGGAGATTGTATAAACGGCTGGTATCTGTCCACGGATATTGGCTGCGCCTATATGTGCCTGGATGGACTTAGCCGGGCGTATCGGGATTTGGATATCCCGGAACTGAAGGATTTGCTGGAGGAAATGATCGAGGCGTTCGCCGCTATTGATTTCGTGGGCATTTCCATGCAGACCCATGCCACGCTGTCGGGAATCCGGGGAATTCTCTGCTTTTATGAGGCGTTGGGGGACGCTCGGTATCTGGAGATGGCCAAACGGCTGTTTTCCCTGTATGAACGGCAGGGTATGACGGAGAATTACGCCAACCAAAACTGGTTCCGCCGCCCGCATTGGACGGAACCCTGCGCCATTGTGGATTCTTTTATGGCCGCTATGGACTTGTTCCGGTTTACGGAGAATATCATTTATTTTGAGACAGCACAAAAAATATATTGGAACGCTCTTGGACACGCCCAGCGCGAGAACGGCGGCTTTGGTTGCGACAGCTGCGCGCTTGGAGATAATCCGTTCCTGTACGCGACGGGAACCGGAGGCGACGCATACTGGTGCTGCTCCATGCGGGGCGGGGAGGGTCTGGCCGAGGTGGCGAGGAGCATCGGCATGGAAAAGAACGGCGTCGTACACATCGGCCTCTACAATCCGGCCGAGCTTCGATTTCCGGGCGGTCGACTGGAAATCCGTACCCAGTATCCCTTGGAGGGTCGTGTATCCTGCCGGCTGTACGGGCGGCTGCCGCAGGATCGGATAGCGCTTTTTATCCCGAGCTATGCGGCGGATTATCACCTGAAAGTCAACGGCTCAGCCGTCGAATGCCGGCGGGTCAACGGCTTCGCGGCGACGACGGTCCCTGAAAACGGTTTTGTAGAGCTGGAGTTTGGCATACCGCTTCTTGCGGAGCCCGGAAAGCTGGCGGCCTCACGGGAGCGGATGACCATAAGCCACGGCTTCCAGATGCTGGGCGTTTCCTGCGAAGAAGAATGCAGCATAGAACCATCGGCGCTGCGCATGACGGAGCCGGGCGTATACGAGGGCGGCGGCGTTGTCCTGCGACCGATCTCCGACAGCTATCGTCTGGATGCGGCTAGCCTGGCTGCGCGGAAACTCCAAATACTGTTCCGTCGGGGCGAAGGAAGAACCGTATGAGAAGGATCAAGACAGGTTTTCTTGTTCTGGCCGCCGCCGTTTTGCTGACGTTTTCCGCCTCCGGGGCCGTTTTAGCCGACACAGCCCCCGTGCTTCAGGAGGATCTGGGCTATGGGGTGCGGTACGCCTTTTCCGACACCCATACCGATTCGGGGGCCTTAAAAATACATACCGTATCTTTCCGTCCCTCGGAGAAAAAAGCGGAACTCAAGCTGGGACTGTCGCATCAGTCGGTCAGCGGTGTGCAGCAGCTGCTGGGAATGGCGGAGGACGGGGACGACCGGTATGGGGGCAAGGTGGTCGCGGGGATAAACGGTGGTTTTTTTAGTATGGATACCTCTGTCGGTCATGGGATTCCTTTTGGGTTTATGGTGCAGGACGGCGAACTGTATACCAGCCCGCCCGTTCCCTACCAGGGGGAGCCTTATCCCCCCAACGGATGCGATGCCTACTGTGTCGCCATGTATGAGGACAATACGGCGTTTATCGATTACGCGCCGTGGATGGATATCACCCTTCACGTAGGGGAGGCATCCTATACGGTCAACCACATCAACCGCTTGCGTATGAAAGGCTCGTGCTCCGTGAACTGTCCGGACGCGTTGGTGCTGTATACGGATAAATTCGGCGCGTCCACCCGGACGGACAGCAGCGGGGGGCAGGAGGTGGTCATACGCATACAAAAAGGCGCGGTACGCGGCGGCGACGTGCTGGAAGGTATCGTGCAGAGGCTGTCCCCCTCAGGCGTCGGCGACACGGCGATACCGGAGGGATGCGTGGTGCTTTCGAGCTGTGATGTACATAAGGAAATGCTGGAAAAACTACGACCGGGTCAGACCGTCTATATCTCGTTTACCTACGAAAACGAGCGCTGGAATCGGGTGAAATTTGCACTGGGCGGCGTTCAATTTCTAATCCGGGACGGAAGAATCAACCCCAACCTGGATGGCTCCGGCGCTTACGGCGGCTATAGCTCCCCGTCGCCCATGACCGCTGTGGGGGTGAAAGAGGACGGCACCGTGATGCTGGTGACGGCGG
Source organism: uncultured Oscillospiraceae bacterium (assembly GCA_900546265.1). Lineage (GTDB taxonomy): Bacteria > Bacillota > Clostridia > Oscillospirales > Acutalibacteraceae > UMGS856. The sequence goes on from URCA01000021.1 coordinate 28,099, forward strand.
ACGGGCGACAGCCCGGCTTCAGTAAAGGGCTAACCGTTTGGCAGATGGCCCAGCTGCTATTGGAGCAGGGCTGCTATAACGCTATGCATTTGGATGGCGGCGGCTCCACCACGATGATCGCCAAAAGCGGCGGACAGCTGAAACTGATGAACCGTCCCAGCGACGGCGCTCAGCGGCAGGTGGCCAATGGGATACTGGTGGTCGGCTATGATGAAAAGCAGCCGGGAATCGGCGGGGCCTATCACACGCTTCCCACCGCGTCCGTTTTTACGACGGCGGCCGCTTCGGGAACGGGAATAAGCACAAGGGCGGCCACGGAAGCAGGCGAGGCGCAAGAGCCGGCGCAGACCCCGCCCCCCGGCACAACAAAGGCCGTCTCGGAAAGTACGGCCGAAATCACGCGCTCCGGAGCCACGGCGACCGCTTCAACGGACAACGGGGCGACGAAATCTGCAGGATCGGCCCCCTCGCTCCTGCCGATTATGATGATCGCGGGATGTGCGGCGGTGTCTGTAGGAGCCGCGGGATACCTTTTATGGTGGAAAAAACGCCGATTGAGGTGAAAGAAACAGATATGGATATACTGGAACAATTCAGTGCCGCGCAGCGGGATGAACGGATACGGCGGGATCTCTTTCCCCGCCGTGTCGTATCGGTCAAAGGAAAAACCAACGGCGCGGAGAGGCTGCTCTCCCGGGAGCTTTTGCAGATTACTACCAGCGAACCGGCTATGGCCGTGCTGGAAAACGGAGAGGGTGGAGAAGAGGCGGGCATACTGCTTGATTACGGCGCGGAGCTGCACGGCGGGGCAAGGCTATTGTGCGGGCTTATTCAGGGGGAAAATCCGGCGCGTGTACGGCTGACCTTTGGGGAATCGGCTTCCGAGGCGCTGAGTGACATCGGTGAAAAAAACGCCGGCAACGACCACGCGCCCCGGGACATGACGGTTGCGCTCCCGGCGCTCAGCGATACGGCCTGGGGAGAAACCGGCTTTCGGTTTCTCTGCGTTCGTCTTCTGAGCCGGAACACGAAGCTGCTGCTCAAGGGGGTTACAGCGGTGTTCATTTATCGGGATATTCCCTATCTTGGGTCTTTCCGCTGTGATCGGGACCGGCTGAATCGGATTTACGACACGGCTGCCTATACCTGTCATCTGAATATGCAGCGGTATGTTTGGGATGGAATTAAAAGGGATCGATTGGTTTGGGTGGGAGATATGCATCCGGAGATGCTGACCATCCGGACGGTGTTCGGCAGGCAGCCCCTGCTGGAGGATACCCTGCGCTTTGCCCGGGAAACGACGCCTTTGCCCGGTTGGATGAACGGCATGCCAACGTATTCTCTCTGGTGGCTGCTCATTGTATGGGATTGGTATTGGTATACGGGCAGCCGGACTTTTCTCGAAGAGAACCGGGACTATGCGCTGGTGCTTATCAGGCAGATAACCGATTTAATTCGAGCGGATGGCTCCGACACTCTGCCGGGTTATTTTCTCGACTGGCCCAGCCATGAACGCGCCGAGGAAAAGGACGGATCCCGCGCGTTGCTGTCCCTGGCGCTGGAGGCGGGAGAAAAACTGGCCGTTCAGTATGGAGAAGAAGCGGCAGCCACCTGCTGCTCCAAAAAGCGGTCGGCTTTACGTCTGCAGCCAATAGCACATTACGGCTCAAAGCAGACCGCCGCCATGCTTGGACTGGCCCGCCTGCTGGACGAGAAGCAAGCGGCGGCCGTTGTGCTGAAGGATGGGGCCCGCCGTATGTCCACGTTCATGAGCTATTATTTGCTGAAAATTGCGGCGGCGGAGGATATGAAAGCGGCGTTGGAGATGCTCGAGACGTATTATGGGGGGATGCTGGAGCGTGGAGCCACTACCTTCTGGGAGGACTTTGACGTCGATTGGCTGGAGAACAGCGGCCGGATCGACGAGCCGGTGCCGGAGGGGATGCAGGATATTCACGGGGATAACGGCGCTTTCTGCTATAAGGGCTTGCGCCACAGCCTTTGTCACGGCTGGGCCTCGGGACCCACGGCGTTTTTGGCGGAAGACGTGCTGGGCATCCATATTTTAGAGGCAGGATGCGGCGCGATCGAGCTGCGGCCAAAGCTGGGCGATCTTCAATGGGCGAGGGGGACCTATCCGACGCCCTTAGGTATCCTGCGCGTGGAGCACTGCCGGCAGCCGGACGGTGATATCCGGACTACGTGGGATGCACCCGCAGGCATGCGAGTAGTATTGCCATAGGCTCCGTGAAAAGCCTTTTACAGGCACCGTGGGTATGGCTGTGCTCTAATAAAGGCTTGAAATTGGGTTTGTAGATAATATTTTGGAATATCTATTGACAAGTACTATATATACAATTGTAATTGATTTTTGTGCCTTGCTGCTTATACCAGTGGCATTGCATACGTTGTTAAGTTTGTACGTTGTTCAAGAGTAGAGGTAATGCCCATTCGCTGTTGCGGTTGGGCAAACAGTGGTTATGCGCCGGCCTCAAGTGTTTTCGAAGTTGAGAGAATGAAAATACCGTGAGGGTATTGTATCCTGCGGGCATTGATAAAATGAATACAGGCTGCATAGGCCACAAAACCGTTAGAAAGATTGGTTTTGCGGCCTTTTTTTCTGCAAATAAGCAAATGGACGCTTCCTCTATACCGGGACAGCCACCCCGGTAACAGAAACCATGCTTATGACCATTCCTTTCCGCTGCGCTGCAAGGCACCAAAGGGAGTGAAACACGGGAGCCTATAACGCAGCAATTTGTAATTTGTTAGAATAGGCTTGAGGAAGCAGGCACACTACACAGCACGTGAAGGTGAGTAGGCTCGGCCTTACGCTGGACTGAATGCTTATGTGTGCCGGACGCTCTTTCAAGCACCAATGAATAGGGCTTTGCACCCTGTAACCTTATCTTTGGAGAGACGGACTACTTCAATCTTTCAGTGAACGTCCAGTCCCTGCCTGCTCCCTCGAATACGGTTTTGAGGGGATGTGTTATGCTTAAAATCATTTACCGTGTCTGTTGCGGGATGGATGTCCACAAGTCCTTTATTGTTGCCTGTATCGCCTCTACCAATGAGCAGGGCGTGACAGCCTATTATGGCAGAGGTTCGCGCTTTGCCGAAAAAATAAAAGGAGTGTTGTAAAAATGCAAGGCATCATCTTAATCCTAGCCCTGGCTGTCGTCGTGGAGGCCGTCGTGGAGTACATCAAAAGCATCGGGAAAATGTTTGCGACCGGCGACTGGAAAACCGCCGTAACCCAGCTCTCGGCGGCGGCGATCGCCATCGCCCTGTGCTTAGCCGCGGGTGCTGACCTGTTCGCCGCGCTGGGGCTGAATTTCGACCTGTGGTGGATTGGTGTTGTCCTGACGGGCTTGTTCGCCTCCCGGGACGCCAACTACGTCAGCGACATCATCCGCAAGTTGCAGGCCGTGGGGAAACCAAAAGCGGAATAGGTACATAGAAAAAGCCGGGCGGGGATTACTCCTCGTCCGGCTCTTAAGTTAACAAAATAAAACGAAAAAGCGCCCCATATCTGGAGCGCATTTCTACCGACGCCACTGAACCGACAGCAACACATGCTGCTTACAATCTCTTGCGGCTATAGTGGACTTATCTCGGTAGCTATATTATATAACATAGTAATTAATAGAAAAAAGCAATATCTTAATTAGGTAAAATCGGGGGCTTCCGGTTCTCACCGGCGGCTCCCGCTTTTCCTTTTGCCTACAGATCTATAACGATGCAATTCAGAATCTCTCCAACATTTACCAATACAAAAACACCCACCGCCGTCTTATAATTGGCGGTAGGGGGTGTTGCTGTGAAGGCCAAAGCGTATCCAAGACGCGGAACCGTAAAGCCTATAGCCATGACGCACAACGAATATGCGCGAACTGACCCGCGATATGTATCGACAACATTATATGCTTCGCCAAACGGGAAATTTTATTTGAAGGTATTGTGCGGCCCGGATAGTTTCATCGGGAACGGAAAGGCGTGGAGAGTGGAACGCTGGCCGGTAAGCCGTGAAGAAGCACGGTTTTGGTTATACGGAGCGCGTTTACGCGATTGATTTTTTACTTGCATGTTTACTTGCATGCTAATGCTGTTTTACACTGTTTTGTGCTGTTTTTTCGCCAATCGTTAATATGGCTACAAATAATAAATGCACCCGAAAATCCGCATTACTGCTAGGTTTTCGGGTGCATTTACTTTGGTCCGCCCGGAGGGATTCGAACCCCCGGCCTTTGGAATCGGAATCCACTGCGATATCCAGCTTCGCCACGGGCGGATAGTTTCCCTTTCAAAAGGGCATATTAATTCTACTACGTCCCGGCGGATTTTGCAAGTCCTATTTTTGATTTTTCTTGTCGATGGGACGATATTCCATAAGGTGGGACGCTTTTTCTCTTGTTTTTTATAAAAAAGCCGGTAAAATACTCACAGAATCATCTTTTAAAAGGAAGTGTTTGCTTTGGCGATAACTTTTTTGAAAGACACAGGCACATTTTATCTCGCGACGGATCGCACCTGCTATATGTTCCGTATTTTTGACAAGGGCTATCTGCTGAGCACCTATTGGGGAACAAAAATCCAGCCGGCCGATTTGACCCGGCTCTGGCAGCCGTTCCCCAGCGGGTTCTCGCCGGTTTACAGCGGCGCGGCGGATAGCCGGCATTCGTTGGATCTCATTCCCACCGAGTATCCGGTGTACGGCGGCGGGGATTTCCGGGTGCCGGCCTTCTCCGCCCGGTTTGAAACCGGCAGCCGCCTGTTGGATCTCACCTACCGCTCCCATGTCATTTTCGACGGCTGTATCGAGCCCCAGGGGCTGCCGGGCCTGTCCGGCGGGGAGCAGACCCTGGAGGTGACCCTGGCCGACGAGTTCACCGGCCTGACGGTGGTGCTCCGCTATGTGGTGTATCCCGCCTGCGACGTGATTACCCGCAACGTCCGGGTGATCAACGCCACCGGCGCGCCGGTGGATTTGACCCGCGTGCTCAGTGCCAGCGTGGATTTGCCAGACAGCCGGTGGGACATGATCGGCCTGTACGGCATCCATTGCCGGGAGCGGCAAATCGATCGCACCCCTCTGCGCCGCGGGGTCAACGCTGTGGAGAGCCGCCGGGGCGCGTCCAGCCATCAGCATAACCCCTTCCTGGCCCTCGCCGCGCCCGAGACCACCGAGACAGCGGGCGAGTGCTACGGCGCGACGCTGATTTACAGCGGCAACTTCCTGGCCCAGGCGGAGGTCACGCCCTTCGGACAGACCAGGATGCAAATAGGGATCCATCCGGCCGACTTCTCCTGGCGGCTGGAGGACGGGGAGACCTTCACCGCCCCCGAGGCCATCCTCACCTACTCGGGCAGCGGCCTTGGACGCCTGTCCCGGAACTTCCACCAGGCCATCAAATACCACCTGGGGCACACCAAAATCCGCAACAAGCCCCGGCCCATCGTCATCAACAACTGGGAGGCCACCTATTTCCAGTTCAACGAGGAAAAGCTGCTGGAACTGATAGAGAGCTGCCGGGGGATGGGCATCGATACCTTTGTGCTGGACGACGGCTGGTTCGGCCATCGGGACGACGACACTACCTCCCTGGGCGACTGGTTCGTGGACAAGCGCAAGCTGCCCCATGGGCTGACCCCCATCATTGAAAAATGCGAGGAGCTGGGCATGACCTTCGGGCTGTGGTTCGAGCCGGAGATGATTTCGGAGGACAGCGATCTGTACCGTGCCCATCCCGACTGGTGCATCCGGCAGGAGGGCCGCCCCTATTGCCTGGGCCGGAAGCAGCTGATTCTCGACCTGTCCCGGCAAGAGGTGCTGGACTACCTCAAGGAGACGGTGGGCGGGATGCTGGCGGCCAACCGGATTTCCTATGTCAAGTGGGACATGAACCGCCACATGACCGACGCCTATTCCGCCGCCCTGCCGCCGGAACGGCAGCCGGAGCTTTTTCACCGGTATATCCTCAATCTCTACGCCCTGCTGGATTACCTGACCACGACGTTCCCGGACGTGATTTTCGAGGGCTGCTCGGGCGGCGGCGGCCGGTTTGACGCGGGGATGCTGTATTATGACCCCCAGATTTGGACCAGCGACGATTCCGACGCCATTGAGCGGCTGCGCATCCAATATGGCACCTCCCTGGTCTATCCGCCGCAGGCCATGACCGCCCATGTCTCCGCCTGCCCCAACCATCAGGTGGGGCGCGTCACCCCCTTCCGCACCCGGGGCCTGGTGGCCATGAGCGCCTCCTTCGGGTATGAGCTCAATCCGCTGGAACTCAGCGAGGAGGAGCGCCGGCAAATCGCGGAGCAGACCGCCCGCTATCACGCGCTGGGCAGCCTAATCACCGACGGGGATTTTTACCGTTTGGTCAGCCCCTTTGAAACCAACAGCTGCGCCTGGATGTTCGTCTCCCCGGACAAGAGCCGGGCGGTGGCCACCTATGTGCGGGCGCTGACCGAGCCCGGCCTGGCGGCCCGTCTTAAGCTGATGGGTCTCGACCCGGACGCCCGCTATCATATCGACGAGCTGGACGCCGATTTCGGCGGCGGCGAGCTGATGTTCGCCGGGCTGGGCATTCCGGTTCTCAAGGACTTCGAGGCCCTGTCCTTCACATTGACCCGTGTATAAAATTTCCAGGAGATGTCTGCGATAATCCTCTGTCCCGCCGGGAACGCTAAAGCCAAACAAGGAAAGGCGGGACAACTATGACGCAGGACATGGCGCTGCTCAATTTCATCTACCAAAACGCGGAGATGGGTAAGGAAACCATCCCGAAGCTGACCAAAATCGTGGAGGACGTGAACTTCCGCAGGGTGTTGGAGGATCAGCTGACCGAATACCAGGAGATCTTCAACAAGGCGGAGGAAAAAATTCAGAAGGAAGGCGGGGACGCCAAGGGGATCAGCACCATGGAGCGGGTGTCCGCCTCCACCATGCTGAACCTCAACACCCTGCTGGACAAATCCAACACACACATCGCGGAGATGATGCTCCAGGGCAGCAACATGGGGATTATCGACATCACCAAGAAGCTGAAGGAGTGCCCCGACGCCGAGCCGGAGACCACCCGGCTGGCCCAGCGGCTGCTGAAAATGGAAGAGCGCAACCTGGAGCAGCTCAAGGAGTTCCTGTGATGGAGGAGAAGCTGGAGTTCCCCGTGGCGCAGGTAAGCCCCGGGCAGGTGGAGGAAATCCGCCGCCTGGAGGAACGGCTCAGCCGGGAGCGGGACAAGAACGTGGTGCTTATCGCGTATGAGGAAAAGCACTCGAAATAGAAGAAGCGGGCGGCCGTATATGGCCGCCCGCTTCGTTTTGTCGTCCATTTTTACTTCGGCTCCCGGGAGGTCAGCCACCAGACGGCCCGCTCGATGGAATCCTTCGAATTGCCCCAGTCGGCGTCCTCCCCGGTGTTACGGTAGTCGAACATCTTGCAGAAATGGGACACGTCCCCCCGCAGCTCGGTCAGATAGTTCCGGCAGAGGGCGGCGGCCGCCTTGGCGAAATCGGGGGCGTATTTCTTGCTCATCTTCAACCCCGCCACCTCGGTCAGGCGGGAGAAGTGGGGCAGGCAGAGCACCGGCTGCTCCTCGAACAGCCGGCGGAAATCCCGCTCGTTCTCCCACAGGCGGCAGACGCTGTCCAGCATCCGCTCCATGGCCCAGTCCACCTGCCGGCAGATGAAGCAGGAGCCCGCCGCCTGGCCGGCGTCCTTGCCCTGTTTCTTCCCGCTTTTGCCAAGCAGGGGCAGGCCGGCGAAGATCTGCTTGTCCAGCTCGTCCAGATGGCTTTCCAGCATCAGGGCCACCCCCAGGCGGTTGCGCTTGGCGAGCATCATCTGGTAATGCGGGAAGCAGAACCCCTGCTTGTTGGTCTCGATGCGCACGTCCGGCTCCATCATGGCCGCGCCGGTGATGTAGTCCACCACCCGGGCCTCCAGCATGTCCCGCATCCGGCAGATGGGGCAGCCGTCCCGGGGTTCGAACACCTCGCTTATCGGGATGCTGGTAATATCCTCTCTCATGGGTTCACACGCCTTCCTTCCCCGACGGGAAAAATTCACTCTTTCGGAAATGGTTGTTTTCCAGTATACTGAACAGTATAGCATACGGGAATCGAAATGAAAAGGCGGTGCGTGAGCGATGACGGTGACGGAATTCCCCGGCGGGGTGAGGGTGGAGGGGGCGGAGCCCTTCGATCTGGCCCAGACGCTGGACTGCGGGCAGTGCTTCCGCTTCGCCCCGACGGGGGACGGCGGCTGGTTCGGCGCGGCGGGAGGCCACGCGGCGGGGCTGCGCTTCGAGGGGGAGAGTCTCGTGCTGGAGGGGGCTACGGCGGCGGAGTTCGAGGGCTTCTGGCGGGACTATCTCGATCTCGACCGGGACTATGCGGCCGTCCGGGCCGCCTTTGCCCGGGATCCCCGGCTGGCCCCCTGCGTGGCGTTCGCCCCCGGTATCCGGGTGCTGAGGCAGCCCGCCTTCGAGGCGCTGATCGCCTTCATCGTGTCCCAGAACAACAACGTGCCCCGCATTAAGGGGATCCTGGCCCGGCTGTGCGCCCTGTTCGGGGAGCCGCTGCCCGGGGGGGCGCGGGCCTTTCCCACGCCGGAGAGGCTGGCCGCCTGCAGCGAGGCGGAGCTGGCCCCCCTGCGCAGCGGCTGGCGGGCGGGCTACATCCTGGACGCCGCCCGGCAGGTGGCGGCGGGGACGGTGGATTTGCAGGCGGTGGCCGTCATGCCGCTGGCCGACGCCCGTCGGGAGCTGACCCGCATCCGCGGGGTGGGGCCCAAGGTGGCCGAATGCGTGCTGCTGTACGGTATGGGGCGGCTGGAGTGCTTCCCCATGGACGTGTGGATGAAGCGGGCCATGGCCCGGCTGTTCCCGGAGGAAACGGGGAAAATGCCGGAGAGCGCCCCGGCCATTTTCGGCCCGTACGCGGGCATCGCCCAGCAGTATATCTTCCACTACTGCCGCTGCCATCCGGAGGAAATCCGGGAGAAAACGGCGTGATTTACTATACAATTTGTATTTTTTTGCAAAGATATACGCATTTGGCTATAAAAGAGCGGCCAGCAGCAGCATTTCCCGGGCCTTGGCGTACAGCGATTCGAAGTCGGAAACCGGCAGCGGGTTGACCCCTTGGCCCAGCTCGATGGTGAAGCCGGGGCGGCCGGTGGAATCGATGAACCAGTCCTTAAACCCGCCGTGGGAGGCCAGGCCCTCGGGGTCGGCCACCCGGTAGCCGCTGGCCGCGCCCAGCACGTCGGCCATCATCTGGGCCTGGGGCGGGGTGCGATCGCCGTACCGCCAGTAGATTTCCTCCCCCTGGCTGTGCAGGGCCACCACGTGGCGGAAGCGGAAGCGGGCGCACAGGCCGGTGAGGGCCCGGGTTTCCGGCTCGCTTTCGGGGCAGGGGCCGCCCCATTGGCGGGGGGCGGGGCCGTCGATGCCCTTTTTGCGTTCCAGCTCTTGCAAGAGGGCCCAGCCTGCGTTAAAATTGTGATTGATGTCCACGCCGCGGGCGTTGGCCTGCCAGAGGCCCGGCCGGTCGGCCCCCAGGGCGGCGGCCTGCTCGGCGAAGGGGCCGGCGGCCTCGGCGCCCCGCAGGGCGATGTCCACCCCGTCGGGGTTGACCATGGGCACCAGAATGAGGCTGCGCCCGGCCAGGGCCTGGCGCAGGTCGAGATCGTCCAGCTTGCCGTCCTTCTGCATGGCCTCGCAGATGTTCTCGCACAGCCGGAGGACCGTCAGGGCGGTGAGCCATTCCTGCCCATGGAACGCGGCGGCGAACAGGACCTTTTCCGGGCCGTTTCCGCCGCCCAGCAGCAGGCCGAAGATTTCCCGGCCCAGGACGCTGCGGCCGATGGGGATGGTGTCTAAGAACCGGTAGCGCCCCCGCAGGGCGTACATCATGCCCCGCACCGCGCCGCTGTCGGTGACCTGGGGGATGGTGATGGTGTCCGTCATGGCTTTCCCTCCTCGTACATAGTCTATCATATTAGTAAGGAGACGACATTATGAATTTGACCGAAACGCCCCTGTCGCAGGAATATAAATATAAGGGGAGAATCATCAACCTGCGGGTGGACGAGGCCCGCCTGCCCAACGGGGCGAAGGCCACCCGGGAGGTGATCGAGCATCCCGGAGGGGTCTGCGTCGCCGCCCTGACCGACGAAGGGGAGCTGCTCTTCGTGCGGCAGTTCCGCTATCCGTATCAGGAGGTCATCCCCGAAATCCCGGCGGGCAAGCTGACCCCCGGGGAGGATCCGCTGGAATGCGGCAAGCGGGAGCTGCAGGAGGAAACCGGCGCCGCCGCCGCGCAGTACGAGTTCCTGGGCAAGCTGTACCCCTCTCCCGGCTACTGCGGGGAGATTATCTACATGTACATGGCCACCGGCTTGACCTACGGAGAGATGAACCCCGACGAGGACGAGTTCCTGGAGGTGGAGCGGATTCCTCTGGAGAAGGCGGCGGCCATGGTGCTGGACGGTACCATCACCGACGCGAAAACCCAGGCGGCGGTGCTTAAGGTGTATATCAAGGCCAAAGGCTGACGGTTGGACAACGGTATACGACAAGTGAACAGATAATCTGGAAAGGCGGCGATTCTGGATGAAAAAAGCGAGAGCTTCCCTCTGGCTGATGCTGCTTACGTTTTGCGCGGCGCTGTTCCCGCTGGGGGCGGCGGCCAACGCCCCTGCGCCCCCTAACTATCTGTACATGGAAATCACCGGCGCGGACGAGGCGGCAACGCGGGCCGACGTGCTGGCGCAGCTGTCCCCGGAGGACGAGGGGTATACCGCCCTCAACCGGCGCGTCTTGTCCGGGGCCCGGCTGCCGGAGGACGCGCCCATCGTCGCCTACGACGAGGAGGGGTTCGTCAGCCTGACTCTCCATCTCCAGGGTATTTCGGAAAACAAACGCCTGTCGAAATCGGTCGATGGACAGGCGAGCGGGCTGATTCTGCTGCCCTCCTCCAATCAGCCGCTGGACAAAATCGCCGCCCGGGTCAAGGTGGCCCTGCTGGACGATGAGGGCCGGGTGCTGCAGGTTTCCCCGGTGGTGGAGGCGGCGCCGCCGGATGCCGACAGCTTTCTGCGCACGCTCCATTACGATGCGCAGGCGGATACGCTGACGGCGACTTATACCAACTACTACCACGGCTCGGCCGCCCGGCGGGGGATGCCGCCGCTGTGGGCGGTGCTGGCCCGCCTGCTGCTGTCGGTGGGGGTGGAAACGGCGCTCGCGCTGGCCTTCCGGCTGCGGGCGGTGTGGAAGGTGGCGGCGGTCAACCTGACGACGCAGCTGCTGCTCATCCTGTTCCTGTCTCTGAGCGGCCTGCCCTATATGACGGCGGTGCTGGTGGGCGAAATCGCCGTGTATGCGGCGGAGTTCATCGCCTATCTTTTCCTCTACCGCGGCGTGTCCCGCTGGCGGGTGCTGGGATACACGGCGCTGGCCAACACGGCCACCCTGGCCATGGGCCTGCTGTTCAACCAGCTTGGCTGGCTGCTGGGCTGAACAAAGAAGGGCGCGTTGCAAAATGTAAGATTTTGCAACGCGCCCTTCTTTGTTGAAAAAGCCTGGCTGAGGCCGGTCATTGACGCCGATTCAATCGCACGGGGAGACCGCCTTGGGAATGTCCCAGCCGTTTGCGATGAGCCGTTGTTCGGCCGTATACTCGTCGCAGGCGGCCAGTTCGCATACAATCCGGATCATCCGCTTGCGCAGTTTGCTGTTGGTAGGATGCAAATGGATCATGAGGTTTTCATACACATAGCCGCAGCGGATCATAGAGGCGGTGGTCAGCATATTCAGTACCAGCTTCTGCGCGGTGCCCGCCTTCAGCCGGGTGGAACCGGTGACCACCTCGGCCCCCGTGTCGGTACAAATGGAAATGGCGGCGGCCATGTCCAGCGGACTTCCCTCGTTGGAGGTGATCCCGACGGTGACGCAGCCTTGTCCGGCGGCGTATTCCAGCGCCCGCAGCACATACGCCGCGCCGCCCGCCGCCGAAATCCCCACCACCACGTCATGGGCCGTCAAAGCATACTGTCGCAAATCCGCCGCGCCCGCCAGCGGATCGTCCTCGGCCGACTCGCTGGCGTGGCGCAGCGAAGCGTCGCCGCCGGCGATGATGCCGACAACCTTATCCGCGGGAACGCCAAAAGTAGGCGGGCATTCGGCCGCATCCAGCACGCCCAGGCGGCCCGACGTCCCCGCGCCGATATAAAACAGCCGTCCCCCGGCTTGGAAGGCGGCGGTGATAGCGTCCACCGCGGCAGCAATGGATGGCAGCGGCCGCTCCACCGCCTGCACCGCCGCCAGATTTTCCGCCTGCATACAGCGCAGGATATCCATGGTGTCCATTTGATCGATATGAGTGGTGCGGGGATTGCGCATTTCTGTACGAAGCATCAATTTCACCTACCGGATACGAAAGAAGCGTATTGGCTGCAAAATGTTTCGGCCAAAGGGCCGGTGGGAAGCTTGCACAAGCGGCAACAGAGCAGGCACGCCCCATATACCTGTGCAACCGCTGGGACCAGCACGGGAAGGGAGGGATCCAGCCGGGCCTTCAGCATGTCAAGAAAAACGGTCTGACTGGTCAAAATGCTCCCGGACAGCACCAGCGGGCCGTCGCCGCGCACGATATGGAACGCGTGGTTTATCAACCGGGCAAGGCAACCGGCGTGTTCCTCCAGGATACGGTCCGCCCGGCTGTCTGCGCGGGCGTGCGCCTGAAAGACAAGCGGCGCAAAATCCGCGATAAAAGCGGGAGGTTCCCCATAAAGCCGGTGGAGAGAACCCCAGGCGGTGGAACCCAGCTTGTCTTGTACCAGCTGGGTGAGCAGGCTTTTCTCCTCCAAGCCGTCCTCTTCCTGTAAAGCGGCGCATATGGCGGCTTTGCCGATGGCATAGCCGCTCCCGCCTTCTTCAAACAAGTATCCCCAACCGCCGAAGCGCGTGAGCGTCTCGCCTTTTTTCGCGAACACGACCGCGCCGGTTCCGCATATGGCGGCCAGGCATTGCTCGCTGCTGGTGGCGGTGGCGATGACGTTGAAGATATCGCTTGTGCAACGCAGCTTGATATGCGGGTATACTTTTTGCAGCTGGGAAGCGATGAGCCGGGCGTTATCCTGCGTGCCGAAGCCGGAAGCGCCGATGTACACGCCGCACACAAACGCATGCCGTTTGAACAGATCGTCAAGGCCCTCGCGCAGAACTTGACAAGCGCCGTCAATACCGATGACATTGGGGTTGCAGCCGCCCAGCAGCAGGCGGTGCAAAAGCGTTCCATGTTCCGTGAACAGGATAAACTCGGTTTTGCTTGTGCCGCCATCCACCGCTATCATTGCTTTTTCGGTGGCATAGCTGCCGCCCAGCAGCGTGTCGACTGAAACTTCCAGCCGTTCCGCCATCAAACAGAGGTTCTCAATGTCGGGAACGGAAGCGCCGCGTTCCCATTTGGAGATGGCCTGCGGGCTGATGGACAGGCTTTGCGCCAGTTCGTTTTGCGTCAAGCCGCGGGCTTTCCGATATTTTTGAATATTGTCTGCTAAAATCACGGTGTTGAGCATAGCGGTTCGTCCTTCTCTCTCCATTCCCAGACGCGGCATTCCAGCGGCTGCAGGGTGCCTGACAGGCGGCCGGTATCCCCCTCAAGGACGCAATCCTCGGTAAGGCGATACCGCTCCAGGGCATATTCCGCCGCCGGAAAGGCGAGCGAAAACGCGCTCGGCCGTTCGGCGTTGTTGACGAGGAAAATCACCAGGCGTTCCCCGCTGCGCGCTTGCCACGCCCCGGCCAGCACTTGCTCCATGACAAGATCGTCTTTGAACCACAAAGCGGGCGATGTGACGACGGGTTTCGCGTCACAGGTCACGACGGGGGGGCGGAGCATACGAGCGCTCCGAAACAGGGAGGTGTATTGGTAGCGCAGCTGTACCAGCTGTTTGAGGTAGGACAGCCTGTCCGCGTCGAATAGCACATCCGCCTTACACCAACCGAGCTGCTGGCCGTACAGCAGGGATTTGGCCGTGCAGTATTTGAAAAAGTCGAAATCCTCCTTTTTGCGGCCGATCGTGCAGCGGCCCAGCATCTGCGTATACCCGGCGTATATAGCCGAAAAGGCGGGGACTTCGCCGTCGCGTACCCACATCCAGGTGAGAAACCCGTCAAAACTTTTGAGATACGGTTCCGCGTTGCATTCTGAAAAATAGAAGCTGTCCGCCGGTTTATGCATGCGGATCTTGTCCATCATGCGGGTATACCCTTCCACCCAGTAGTCCCCGCCGCCGGGCAGGTGCGTATGTTCGGGGTTGTAGCAGGGATAGGAAGGGGTGGCGGAGATTTGATCGAAATAAACGCCGTCGATATCCAGCGTCCGTTCCATTTCGCGGACGAGCGCTTCCATAAGATTGCCCCACTCGTTCCATGTCGGGCACATGGGGGCCAGCTTCGCCGTCTTGCCTGTGCGGCGGGTCTTTTGCGGGTAGTCTTCCACCTGGTATTCGCCGTTTTCGTCCAGGACGGCGCCATGGCATCCGGTGTTGCGAAACGTCACCGCGTGCCCGCCTTCCTCGTCGTGCATTTCCCAGCTAACCGCGTTGATGTAGGGAAGGATATACACGTCGTGTTCGCGCAGCTTTTTGACCCCTTCGGCAAACGCCGTTTTGGCGGGCAGAAAATGGGGATATTCGATGTTGAAAGGAATCTCGTGCCAGTTGTACACGTGGTACGCGATGGGAACCCCCAACGCTTCTTGCAGGTCGATGACCGCCTGGTACCAGTATCCTGGGTCGGTTTTATCGCTTCCGGCGCTCAGGTTCATGGGCCGGTTGTCCCCTTGCGACGCGCTGTTGGGGATATAGTCGCATACCCAGAAAGGGACGTTTTGAAAGCGGGCGGGGGTGTCCGGCCGCCCTTGTTCGCCAATCGGAGGCAGCCAGTTCGCCTGGGCATGAACGAATTTGGCATACAGCATGGTCGCGTCGTACCAGTCGCCTGCGAAGGCCTGCCAGCGCGCCGCGCCGAAAAGGGAAAAGGAGTTCCCCGGTTTGCCGCCGTTGATGCCAAAAAAGGAGGCCTGGATGGAGGCCATGCCGTCCTGGACACGTATGTCAAAGCGCTTGACGGCCGCCCGTCCGTCTTCAATGCCGATGTACACGCCGCCGCGCGCGTTATACAGGGCGAAATATTGCATGCAGGCCTGATGAAATGGGTAGAAGCTGGTTTCCTGATAGCAGCGCTGCCCCGCATTTTTCAGGACCAGTCCGCTTGTCAGGGGCAGGAACAGATCGCACTCTTCGGCGGCCAGCAACGGCGTGGGATAGGTGATCTCCATCACGCTCCACGCGGGATTGGCGTTGCTCACGTCGGTCTGCCAGGTAATCCCATCCTGGTCGCCCGCGGCTTTCACCATCACCGTCAGTCCTTCGATCTCCGATGGTATATGGAAATAAAACGCAAGGCTTTGCTCAAAAGCGTGGATCTGGATTTCCTCCCAGTGGGACAGGGTGTCAATGTGGAGCTTGCGGTTGTCCGCCGTGTTTTTCAATGTGGCGGTGAAAAGCGGAGAAGGGGCCGCGGGTATCCCACCCATATGGCCGCCGGCTATCCGGGCGGTGTGGCCGTCCGTTTCGAATGCGAACTGGTAGCGGGGGGATTTTAGCGTATACTGCATGCACAACACCTCGCTTCTTTTTGTTATCATTATACGACCTTTGGTTGTCTGAAACAATGACGGCGCAGTTAAAACCCCCTTAAAATCAACCGCCGGTTGATTTTAAGGGGGTTCACCCTATAGAAAAAGTAAAAAATTATAAATCCCCCTTTAAAGGGAGCGCTTCTTTATTTTCCGGCGGACTTCCGGCCCCGTATGGCCATGATGAGGCCGGCGAGCAGGAACAGCCCGCTCACCCCCAGGCCGAACAGGGCGCTGCTGGTCACGGCGTGGGGGGAGTTTTTAAAGGTCAGCAGGGTGCACTGGGTCACCACGATGGAGACCAGGGCGTCCGCAAAGCTGAGCACTTTCACCGCCGTGACGATGGGGCTGTTCCGCTTGCGGGCGGAGAGGGTGCCGGAGATGGCGAACCCCATCTTGACGAAGGCCACCAGCGCCACCAGATAGACCATATAGCCCCGGTAGACGGTGGAATCCCCATGCAGATACATCCGCAGGCACGTCAGGGCGTAGACCAGCCCCAGCAGGATGAGGAACACGCCGGTGTGGCGGGTAACCGCCCGCTCCAGGGCCTGTCGGCCGCCGTCGTCCATGGCCAGGGCCCGGCGGTACTGCCCGACGGCCCGGCCGCGGGCGATGCACAGCAGCAGGTAATACGCCCCGTTGACCACGAACCAGAAGGAGCCCAGCCCGATCCCGAGCAGCAGCTTGCCCACGCCGATGGCCGCGTTGACGAAAAAGGAGAGGGAGGCTGTCAGCATGGCGCTCTCGTCGGGATCCTTGCGCATCGCCCAGTACCGGCGCAGCCGCCGGCGAAGCCCTCCGGTTTCCTCCATGGTCAACGCCATCCTTTCATGGGGGTTGCGCCGCGGTCAGCCGTCCAGCAGGGCGCTGGCCTTTTCGCACACGGCGTAAATCGTCTCGTACTGCCGATCGATGAGGGGGCCGACCTTGGCGGCCCGCCGCCGGCGCAGGCCGGCGTAGCAGAAGGTGGGGAGGATCCAGCCCGCGAAGGCCGGAACCGCCAGCAGAATGCATAGGGGCAGCATGCCCGCCAGGTAGCTGAACACCGACCCGGCCATGAAGGCGGTGCCCACGATGCCGATGAGGAAGGCGGCGGCCGAGGCCCCCAGGGTTTTGGATTTTTCCAGGGCGGCTATCTCCGCCGCGCCGGATTCAAACTGCCGCTGCAGCCGGGTCAGCTCAGCCTTGTTGCGGATTTTGCGATCCCGCTTGAATTTCATGGTCACGCGGGTGAGCCCCTGGACGCAGGGGGTACAGGCGTCCAGCCTCCAGCCGAAGCTGGGATAGCTGTCCGAGTACACGGCCTCCATCTGCCGGTCGGCGGCGACTTCCATATACTCGTAACCAATAAACCCGTTTCCCTTGTTGGTTTCCATAGCTTCAGAACCTTCCAGTCGGTATTTCAGCGGGCGGAAAGCCCGGCCGATGACACCAGTATGCCGGAAGGCTGTTGGAAAATTGTCGCGGAAATGTTTACGAAATATGAAAACGCTCAGCCGTCCACGGGGAGGGTGACGGTGAAAACGCTGCCCCGGCCGAGGGCGCTGGCGACCTGGAGGCGGCCGCCGGTCAGCTCCAGCACCCGGTGGGTCAGGGCCAGCCCCAGGCCGTTGCCCTCCCCGGAATGGGAGGCGTCCCCCTGATAGAACTTGTCGAAGATATGCCGCTGCGTTTCCTCGTCCATGCCGCAGCCGGTGTCCGCCACCTCCACCGTCACCGTGTCGGCGCCGGAGGTCTGCCGCAGCGTCACCGTCCCGCCGGGCTCGGTGAATTTCAGGGCGTTGGACAGCAGGTTGTTCCACACGATCTCCAGAAGGCTTTCGTCGGCGCGGATCACCGCCCGATCCTCAATGTCCGCCTCAAACGCGATCCCCTTGCTTTCCCACAGCTCCTCAAAGGAGAGGGCGCAGTCGCACAGCTGGCGGCACAGGTCAAAGGGTTCGGCGGCCGGGGGGATTTCCTGATTTTCCAGCTTGCTGAGCTTGAGCACGTTGGAGACCAGGGCGGTCAGCTTCCGGGAGGCGGCGACGATGGCGCCGGTATAGTCCCGCCGCTCCTCCTCGGACAGCCCCTCCCGCTGCAGGGCCATGGCATAGCTCTGGATAACGGCCAGGGGGGTCTTGATTTCGTGGGAGACGTTGGAGATGAAATCGCTCTTGAGGGTTTCGATGCTGGACAGCTCCTCCACCATGGTGTTGAAGTCCTCGGCCATCACGTCGAGGTAATCCCGCTTATCCCCTTTGTGCACCGGCTCCACGTACACGGAGAAGTCCCCGCCGGCCACCGCCTTGGCGGCCGCGCTCAGGCGGCGCATGGGCAGGTCGAACCGTTTGCGGATCTGGTAATGGGTGACCAGGCTGAACACCGCGGCGACGATGGCCCAATAGCCCGCCATCCCCCAGATAAAGCCCGCCGGCACCGGCTCCAGCTCCACGTAGGCGCTCAGCACCAGGGCCTGCCCGGCGCTGAGCACCGCCAGCACGGCGAAGGTGATGAAAAATTCTCCCCCGGAAAAGTGCCGGGCGGTGACCCGCTGGTCGGGTGCCCCCCTCATACCGGCACCGCCTTGTAGCCCAGGCCGTGGACGGTGACGATTTTGAAGTCGCCGCAGCCGGAGAATTTATCCCGCAGCTTGGTGATGTACACGTCCACCGCCCGCAGGCTGGTGTCGCTGTCCAGGCCCCAGAACTCGTCCATCAGCTGGGCCCGGGAGAAGGTATGCCGGGGATAGGACAGCAGCTTGAACAGGATGTTGAATTCCCGCACGGTCAGCGGGATTTCCTCCCCGTTCACCGCCGCGCTCATCTCGTCGGCGTTCATGGTCAGAGAGCCGACGGTCAGCTTTTTTTCGCTGGCGATGTTGGCGCGGCGGAGCAGGGCCCCCACCCGCAGCACCAGCTCGTCCATGTCCGCCGGCTTGACCATGTAGTCGTCCACACCGGCGCGGAAACCCCGCCGCTTGGAGGCGAGGTCGTCCCGGGCGGTTAGGAACAGGATGGGGATGGCGGCGTTGAGGCTTCGCACGGTTTCGGCGAACTCGAAGCCGTCGATCTCCGGCATCATGATGTCGGAAATGATGAGATCATACCGGCCGTTGTACATAAGGTCGTAGGCCTCCCGGGGATTCCGGCAGCCCTTGGCGGCGTAGCCGCTGCTGTTCAGGTAGGTGCAGACGATGCGGTTGAGCCTGTCGTCGTCCTCCACCACCAAGATGTTCACCATGGCAATCCCCGCTTTCGTTTCGCTCCCTTCCAGTATACCAGAAAATGTTTCTAAAATGTTTATGAGTGCAAGAAAAAAGGGGGGCTGTTGCAAAACTCTTTTTGCACCCCCTCCCATTCGGATAGAGATTGTAGGGGCGAGCAGTGCTCGCCTGCGAAACGGCCCCACCGCCATGGGATACGGGCGAGCAATGCTCGCCCCTACAAGGCCGTCGCAATCCAGCGTCCCCGTCCAGCCGCTTGCCGACTTTTTGACAGTCTGAACAAATTGGGGCTGTTGCGAAAAGGGGTAAAATCCCTTTCGCAACAGCCCCCTTTGGCTATGGCAGGAGAAAATCCATGGCGGCGTGGGTGCCGAAGTGGATGACCGGGCCGGGGCGCACGGGGAGGGGATGGCGGAACAAAGGGCCGCCGGTGACCAGGGTGTGGTATTCCCCGTTTTCCCCGCAGATATCCGCGCCGGTGGCCGCGATGGCGGCCAGGGTGGCCTCGTCCAGCGTCCGGCCCAGGAAGGAGACGTCCAGACAGTCGAGCCGGACGAGCTTGATCACCGCGCGGAAGCCCGCCTCCACCCCTTCCCGGGCCAGGGCCGCCCGCCCCTCCCCCCACAGGGGCAGCAGGCAGGAAAGCCCGGCGGCGGCGCAGCGCTCCTCGTCCCACTGCCGATGATCGGGGATGTCGATGTCCCCGAAGGCGCAGGCCTCGGCCCCCAGGGCCTTGGCCCGGGCCAGCGCCCTCTCGAAGGAGGCGTTATAATCCGCGGGCGGGCAGGGGCAGGGCAGCAGGGGCAGGGACATGGCCGCGGCTGTCTCCTCCAGAATGGCCAGGGGGATACCGTGGAACCAGGAGCGCTCCTGCTCCGGGTTATACGTGGCCAGCAGAGCGACAGGCTGATGCCCCTGGCATTTCAGCCGCCAGAGGGCCAGGGCGCTGTCCTTGCCGCCGCTGTAGGACATGACGAAGTGCATGAGCAGCCCCCTTTCCTTTACGCGGAGGCCTCCAGCAGGCCGTATTTGCGCTTGAGCCGTTCCAGCTTCTCGATCATCGCCGGGCCCAGGATGGCCAGGAACAGGACGGTGGCGGCGGCGTGCACCAGGTCGAAGGGCAGGCCGGAGGCGTACACGGCCAGCAGCCCCGCCCAGTTGAGGGCCGTATTGCCGAACATCAGCAGGGAGCCGAAATTGACGATGGCGCCGTAGAGGATCAGGGTGGACAGCCCGCCGTACACGCACAGCGCCACCCGCCCCCGGGGCAGGGCTCCGGGCCGGAACAGCACCCCGGCCAGAAAGCCGATGAGCCCGAAGCCGAACATCTGCCAGGGGGTCCAGGGGCCCTGGCCAAAGAAGAAGTTGGACAGGAAAGCGCTCATGGCGCCGGTCAGCAGCCCGCTCTCCGCCCCCAGGCAGACCCCGGCCACAATCACCAGGGCGGACACCGGCTTGACCTGGGGAGCCCAGTAGAAGGCGGCCCGGCCGGCCACCGTCAGGGCCACCAGGGTGGCGATGACCACCAGCTCCCGGGCCATGGGCCGCCGCCGCTCGAAGGCCACGGCGAAGGGCACCAGGGTGCAGGCGATGATCAGCAGGCTGATGAGGTAATATTTTCGGTCGTCGAACACCGTCACCCCCAGGGCGATGAGGGCGGGGACGGCGCACAGCATCACCAGGGCGGCCAGGGTGCGGCCGCTCAGACGGCGGCGTGTCGGTTGCATCGGTCAATCACATCCTCGTTGGTCACGGCCCCGGCCATCAGGTGGCGGGACATCCGGTTGGCGGCGGTGGTGTAGAAGCTGTTGCCGCTGAAAAACGGCCGGGCGGGGGCGGTCACCACCGCGCCGCCCTGGAAGAACAGGGTGCACACGTCGGCGTGGCGGGCGCAGAACTCCACGTCGTGGGAGACCATCAGGATGGTGGCCCCCTGCCCCAGCAGCCGGCGGAAGATGCCGGCCAGCTTCTCCTTAAACTGGGCGTCTAGGCCCTTGGTCGGCTCATCCAGCAGCAGGATTTTCGGCCGGAGCAGCAGCACCTTGGCCAGGGCGGCCCGCTGCTGCTCCCCGCCGCTCAGGTCGTAGGGGTGGGCGTCCAGCCGCTCGGACAGCTCCACCTCCTCCGCCGCCTGGCGGGCCTCCCGCTCCCGCTCGGCCTTGCTCAGCCGGCTGTCGGTCATCTCAAGGAGATCCAGCAGCAGCGTTTTTTTGACAAACAGGGCCTGGGGGTTCTGGGGCAGCACCCCCAGGCAGCCGCGGAACAGCTCGGCGTCGGTGTAGGTCTCCACCCGCCGGCCGGCCAGGGAAACGCTGCCCCGGTAGGGGCGGTTCAGCCGGCTGATGAGGGAGAGGGCGGTGGTTTTGCCGGCCCCGTTGCCCCCCACGATGGCGTGGAGGGTGCCCGCCCGGACGGTGAGGGACAAATCCTTCAGGATGTCCTCCCCCTTCTTCTCGTACTTGAACCAGACCTCCTTGAAGACGATGACCGGCTCCCCCTGCGGTTCGGGCGCGGCGGGGGGGAGGCTGGCCGCCAGGGCCGGCTGATCCAGGGGCAGGGAGGAGAGGAACCGCCGCCCCTCCTTGACCGTCACGGGACAGGGGACGTCCGGCCCCACCCCGTCGATGCCGGCGTAAATCCGCATGGCGGCGGGCATGGCGGCGAACAGCCCGCTCCGCTTCTGCCGCAGCTGGCGGCCCACCTCGGCGGGGGTGCCGTCGGCAAGAATCCGCCCGCCCTCCATGGCGATCGCCCGGTCGGCCATGGGCAGGGCCTCCTCCAGCCGGTGCTCGGTCAGCAGGACGGTGACGCCCAGCTCGTTGTTGATTTTCCGCACTGTGTCCAGGAAGCCCGCCGCCGCGATGGGATCCAGCTGGGAGGTGGGCTCGTCCAGAATGAGGACGCTGGGCTGCATAGCCATAATGCTTGCTAAATTTAACAATTGTTTTTGTCCACCAGACAGCTCGGTCACCTTTTTCATAAACCAATCCTGGATGCCGAAGAAGCAGGCCATTTCCGCCACCCGCAGGCGGACGGCCTCCTGCTTTTCCCCCAGGCTTTCCAGGCCGAAGGCCAGCTCGTGCCACACCTTGTCGGTGACGATCTGGTTTTCCGGCTGCTGGAGGACATAGCCGATGCAGGCCGCCTGTTCCCGTAAGGACAGCTCCCCAATGGGCCGCCCGTCGAACAGGATGACGCCCTGCCGCTGCCCGTGGGGGGTGAGGATGGGCTTCAGGTGGCGCAGCAGGGTGGTTTTCCCGCAGCCGGAGGGGCCGCAGAGCACCACGAATTCCCCCGGCTGAACCCGCAGGCTCACCCCGTCCAGGGCTTTTTCGGTTTTTTCCGGGTAGGCAAAGCTCAAATCTTGGATGTCAAACGCGCCCACTTGATGTCCTCCCAACCATTGACGACTAGCGGAAATGAAAGCAAAGCGGCGTAGGCCGCGTAGAAGACGAAGCTGAGGGGGGTGACCGGGGGGATGCGCACGGCGGGAAAATAGACCGCCGTGGTTTCCCCCAGGGCCAGCCCGACGAGCAGCAGGGCGGTCAGCCCGCCCAGCAACCCGAGAGAGGCTTTGTCCCGGCTATCCAGCCGGAAGTTGGAAAAGGCCGTCCGACCCGGAAGGCCGTAGCCCCGGCACCGCATGGAATCGGCCGTGTCCACGGCGTTTTCCAGGGCCCAGGTGATGAGGATGGAAAGAATTTTCAGCCCGTTCTTCGCCCGGGTGAGCAGGTTGCCCTGGGAGATGTCCCGCCCCACGCATTTCTGGGCGTTGGAGATGATTTTCAGCTGGGCGGCGAAGCGGGGGACGAAGCGCAGGGCCATGGAGAAGATGAGGGACAGGGCGGGGATGATCCGCCCGAAGAGGTACAGGAATTTATCCGAGGTCATGACCGCGTTGTAGCAGGAGAACCACAGCAGCACCGCCGCGAACATCACGCCGCTGGCCGCGCCGAACAGGATGGCCTCCAGGGTGATGGGGTTGTCGTTGACGTAGACGAGAATGGTCACGCCGGCGTGGTTGAGCAGGGGGTTGAGGACGGCCACCAGCAGAAGCAGAGGCAGCACCCCGAGGAAGAACAGGCGGGCGGTCTTCCGGCCGCCGAGCCGCAGGGCGTAGGCCAGGGCGGCTGCCAGGGAAATCCCCAGAAAGACGGGATGCATACAGAACATGCCGAAGAAAACAGCCGCCGCGAAAAATAGAAAATTCACCGCCGGATGGAAGGCGGAAAAGCTGTCTTTCAGGGGAGTTCCCTCCTTTCTGCCGCGTGCGCTCAGTCGTTCTGCTCCAGGAAATCGCAGCCCACGTCCCGGCCCAGGTCGCAGGTGTACCGCCACTTAATGGCGTCCCCCTGCTTGACCGTGTACCGGCTGCAGCCGTAGTTGGGGTACCACCCGTTGACCTGATACGTCCAGCCGGACAGGTCGCCGCAGTCGAATTCGTACAGGTTCTGGATGGCCTCGATGTACCGGCTGTTGTAGACGGGCGTGTTGCGGGAAGCCATGTGGATGCGGTACTTCTTCATCTCCCGGTTCAGCACGTCGTAGACGGATTCCCCTTCGTAAAAGAGCACCGTCCGCTCCTTGTAGACGATGCCGTCCGCCGGGAGGACGGACAGCTTTTCCTTTTTCAGCTTGTCCTTGTTGTCCAGGATGGTCAGGCAGTCCACCGACAGGGTGCAGGTGCCGGTCTTTTTCCGGTTGACCTCCGTGTCCTCGGGGTTGACCGGCTGGGGCTTGCCTTCGGGGACGGGGTCGGTCTGGTACTTGTCCTTGGTGGTCGCGGCGGTGGGCTTGGCGGTCGAAGCGGCGGTGGAGCCGGCCGGCGGGGAAACCGTCGTCGTTCCGGTCGCCGCCGTCGTCGCGGCCGTCGTTTCCGCCGGGATGGCGGAGGAGGCGGAGGGGGCGCTGACGTCGGCCGATCCGGTGGACGAGAGCGGTGGAATTACCGCCACATCGTCGGGGAACTCGATTTTACACCCGGTCAGCGCGGCGGCGCACAGCAGCGCCGCGAGCAGCAGGGCGGCGAATCTTTTCATAAGAAGGCTCCTTTGACAAGGACGCGCGGCCCTGCTGCGTCGTTCGCTTCAGGGCCGCGTGCCGATTCGGATTACCGTTTCCGGCGCACAGCGTACAGCAGCGCCGCGCCGGCCAGGGCCAGCACCGCCGCCGCCGGCAGGGCGGAGGCGACGCCTGTATCGGGGGACGCGGAGGCGGCCTCGCCGAAGAAGAAGTCGGAGCCCTGCGTCACCGTAAAGACGGCGGTGCCGTTTTTCACCGCCACCGGTCCGGCGGCTTCCGCTTTGCCTGTGATCGCATTATATCGGTAGAGGGTATAAGTACCGTCGGCGCGGGAGACGGGGGCCTCCACCGTCATGGGGCCGGGCAGAGCGCCCTGATGGGCGAAGGAGAAAATCACCGCGTCGGGCGACAGCCGGCGGATGGCCGCGGCGTGCGGCGAGGTGAAGGACAGGCCCATGGTGAAGGAGAGGGAGGGATCGGTGATGGCCGTGCCGGTAAAGGCGACGGTGTAGCTTTGGCCGTCCGGGGTCACGCCGGGCACCGTGTAACGGGTGTCCGAGCCGAAGATGGTGGCGAACACATCGGCCTCCACCCGGCCCGCCAGCAGGCCGTCGATGACCTTGCGGGCGTACAGCACATCGTCGTAGCCGGTAATGTGCTTCCTATCCTTCTCCCCGATGGCCTGGTAGGCGGCTTCCAGCTTCTCCACCGTTTCCTTGTCCTTCAGGGTGACGTTCAGGGGCTGGATCTCCCCAAAAATCCGGTCGTTCAGCGCGGTCACCGCCTGCTCGATGGCGGTCAGCCGCGTTTGCAGGGCGGTCAGGCGGGTGGCGTCCACCAGGGCTTTCACCGACGCGTTCTGGGCCGCCAGCAGGTCGGCCACGGCCTGCACTGCGGCCTTGTCGTCCAGGCAGAGGGCGGCCTCCTCGGGCAGGGCGGCGATTTTCGCCGTCAGCTCGGCGGCCATGGCCTTGTCGGTCAGCTCCTGCACCCGGGCGATAGCGGCCTTCAGGGTGCCGATGTTGTCCACCAGCGCCTGCCCCTCGGCGGACAGGGCGTTATATCGGGCCAGCAGGGCGCCCAGAGCCGCGGCGTCGTCCTTGGTCACGGCGGCGGGATCCAGCGCGCCGATGGCGGCCGCGATGTCCGCCGCCTCGGCCTTCTCGTCGGCCAGCAGGGCCAGCCGTTCCAGCATGGCGGTCAGCTCTCCGCCGCGGGTGACAGCGGCCTGCCCGGCGGCGTCCAGCCCGTCGAAGCGGGCCTTCACCCGGCTGACCTCAAAGGCGTCGGCCAGCTGCACCGGGCCGCCGGCGGCCAGCCGCCCGATGGCGTTATCCACGTCGGAGGCGGTATAGAGGCCCTTGGCGGGATCGGCATGGCCGAAGGCAAAGAGGTTGCCCGAATCGTTGACGTAGTAAATGCCGCCGTCCCGGTCGATGGCCGCGGACTGGGTGCAGTATTGGACGGTGGAGGGCTCGGCGAGCACCGTCATGTCGGGCGTGGTCTGGCCCTGCTTGTCGGCGATGAGCACCAGGGAGGAGGGGCGTTCGTACTGGGTGACGTACAGATAGACCTGCCAGCCGTTTTCCTCGGTGGCATAGGCGGTGGTCAGGACGGGGGAGGACTGGGTCTTCACATCCACGCCGTAAATGAGCTCAAGGGTGTCGGCGTCCAGCACCGAGAAGCCGGCGGTGGACTGCACCCCGCCGCCGCCCACGTACACCCGGCCCTTGAAGACCAGGGGGCTGGAGGTGACGTCGTTGCCGATCTTTTTGCTGATGAGGGAGGCGGGATCGAATGTGTAATCACCGTTAATTTTAACAGAGTGTATGTATCCACCCTTGCTGGTGAGGAACAGGCGGCCGGTTTCCCGATCATAATGGGCCGTGCTGCGCACGCCGCCCGCCTCGCCCGGCAGGCTCAGCCGGTCGTACACCTCGTCGGTGTCCGGGCTGTGCAGCACCACCTCGCCGGCCTCCCCGGCGAAGGCGACGGCATCCCCCACGATGGCCGCGGCGCTCCAGTAGTAGCCCTTGGCCCCGCTTTCCGGGGCGTAGGTCCACGCCGGCTGCTTGACCTCGTCGGTCTTGGTCGGGTCGTCATCGGCGGTGGAGAAGGCGTAGAAGCCGCCCACCTTCGCGCTGCCGTCGGAGACGCCGGTGTAGATGTGGCCGTTATGGTACACGATGGCGGACAGGGGCTGGGCCTTTTCGCCCAGCGGGGCCGATTGCCACACCATCTCCAGGGTCTCTTGATCGTAGGCGTAAATCACGGCGGTGCTGACCTTGTCCACCGTGGCGGCCCGGGGGACGAAGATTTTTCCGTCGCCGGAGCCGATGATGGAGAAGAACTGGCTGCCGCCGGGGCAGGCGCCCTCGGCCAGGATCTCGCCGGTGCGTTTATCCAGCTTGAGAAGGGCGCTCTTGGAGGGGGCCAGGACGAAAACGGCGTCGTCCGCCACAATGGGGGTTCCCATGTTGGCGAACCAGCCGGAGCCGTATTTAGCGGCCCATTTTTCCTCGATATCCGCGGCGGTGAGGGGCGTTTTGGCGTCCGTCACGCCGGGAGAGCCGGACTGGCCGCGGAATTGGGGGAAGTCGAGAGGGGAGTTCGCCGTGATGGCGGAGGAGGCACCGGTTCCGGCCGCCCCCGCGGCCGCCGATGGGAGACAGGCGGCGCCGGCCGCGACGGCCAGTGCCAGCAGCGCGCTGAACAAGCGCTTTTTCAGTTGCATGGGGCTACATCCTTTCTTCGCCGGTCGGGTCGTCCCGCCGGCCTTGCTGCGAACAAAAAAGAGAGCCGGTTTCGGCTCTCTATCCCGCGCAGCGGGGATGCGCTCCCCTGCGTCTGGGCGCGATTTCCCGCGTGTCCCGGCGTCAGGCAGGTCTCCTGGCTCGAATTCCACCTACTCGCTTTCCGTCTTCCCAGAGGGTATCCAGTGACTGAAGCGCCGGCCTGGCCGGGGCTTCCCGAAAGCTTTCGTCCTTCTCACAGTAGCGGGGGCTGCCGCGGTTTCGCACCGCGTTCCCTTTTCATCCGCGCGGCCCCGGAAAGCCCGGAGCGACGCGGAACCGTACGCCGTTATTCGATTTTGTTCCACCGCCCATTGTAGCCCCGTAGGCCCTCCCTGTCAAGGGACGGGCGCGGGGAGCGGAATATTTTCCAAAAACAGATGAAAAAAGTTGGCCCGGGCCGGGCGGAGGAATCGGCGGCCCGAAAAAGCTCCCGGCCCCTCCAAATTTGTCCGAAGGGGCCGGGGAATCAGGGCTTTTCACGGTGGCCGCAGCGTCAGGCTTCTTATCCAAACGTTTTTTTATCCTTTTTCATGTTTCCCGCATCGTTTTCCGGCCTTCAGAAGGCCGATATTGGCGCCGTAAAACACAGGAAGAAGCACCAGCAGCCAATAGAAATCTCGGAAAAAGTGAAAAACGCCATAAACGGGTATCCATACCATAATCGCCGGCAGCAGCCATACATACCACGCAATGCTTTGAGATGCCAGCTGCATTATAGAGGTTGTCAGGGTCGCTGCCATGGATATTCCCAGATAAGCGGAAAGGGTGATAACATATCGTTTGCCGCCATATTTTCCAAACAGAAACGACATGGCGAGTACCCCTATTAAGAGAAGGCTGGAAACCAGGGGTTCGGCGATTTTGTATTGCAGCCGGCCGAAGAGGAAGCTCTCCATATTCAAAAGCATCGCCCCGGCATATAAAACGCAGACGCAAAGGATGCTTAAGCCAAGAGCCTTCGATGGCCTTCTAATTACAGATTGGTTCATAATTCCCCACCAACGTCATGATTTCCGTTTTACTATTTGGATTTGGCCTCGTGCTTATGGCGTGATCCATATGGGTTCCTATTCATTATATTCTATTACCATTATAAAATCCAGTATATTTTATCAACAAATAAATATAAAATTTATATAATAATAAATGTATTCGTTAAAATTGCGGCTAATTGACAATGACTATAGACACGCGGAAGGCCGAAAAAAACCCCGCCGGTCGTCCGGCAGGGCTTTGCTTATTCCAGATCGATGGGGCGGGTTTTGTCGTAGACCTCGTAGTCCCGCTCGCTGATTTCCCGCAGTACCCGGCAGGGGCTGCCCACGGCCACCACGTTTGCCGGAATATCCTTGGTCACGACGCTGCCCGCGCCGATGACCGTGTTGTCCCCGATGGTCACCCCGGGCAGGATGATGCTGCCCGCGCCGATCCACACGTTTTTACCGATGGTCACCGGCAGATTGTACTGGGCCTGTTTGCGGCGCAGACCGGGATGGATGGGATGGGTGGCCGCGTCGATGGTGACGTTGGGGCCGATCATGGTGCCCTCCCCGATATAGATATGGGTATCGTCCACCAGGGTGAGGTTGAAGTTGGCGTACACGTCCCGGCCGATATGGGTGTGCCGGCCCCAGTTGGCCCGCAGCGGCGGCTCGATATAAATGTTTTCCCCCACCTCGGCCAGCAGCTGGCGGAGCAGCGCCGTCCGCTTTTCCCCCTCGCCGGGGCGGGTCTGGTTGAAATCGTACAGGATTTCCAGGCAGGCCGCCTGTTCCTTCATCAGGGTTTCGTCGTTGCAGAAATAGAGCTTCTGCCCGTGCATCCGCTCGAGAATTTCCTTCATCTCCATGGGGAGCCCTCCTTAACTATTGGCTGTCCCGTCCAGTGTACCCCGCCGCCGCCGGTTTTGCAACCCTTTTCCGCGCGGGGCAGTTGTTACGAATAATTCTCCAGTTTTCATTGAAGTTTGCGGAAATATATGGTATGCTTTGCCTATAACAGAGAGGAGGGGATCGAATGTTCAAGCGATTGGCGGCCGGGCTGCTGGCCCTGCTGCTCTGCCTGGGCGCGGCGGGCTGCGCGGGCGCGGCCCCCGGGGGTGCGGCGCCGGGCCAAAAAGATTACGGCAGCGGGGACAGCCTGAACACGGACGAGGGGGAGCGGGAGGCGGCGGCCGACCGCAAGCTCATCAAAACCGTGGAGCTGGAGCTGGAGACCCGCACCTACGACGCCTTCATGGACAGCCTGAACGCCGGGCTGGCCGCGGCGGGCGGCTATGTGCAGCAGTCGGATATCCGCGGCGGCGCGGGCAGCGCGGGGCGGTACGGCACCATCGTGCTGCGGGTGCCCGCCGACAAGCTGAACGGGTTCCTGGAGGCGCTGGCCCCCCATGGCACGGTGCTGGCCCGCACCGAAAACGTCCAGGACGTGACCATGGACTATGTGGACGTGCAGAGCCGGCTCAAGGCCCTGCGCACCGAGCAGGAGGCGCTGCTCGCCCTGCTGGAGAAGGCCACGTCCCTCAGCGACATCCTCACCCTGCAGGAAAAGCTGACCGGCGTGCGGGGGGATATCGAATCCTATGAGACCAAGCTGCGCACCATGGAGACCCTGGTGGCCTACAGCACGGTCACCCTCCGGCTCAGCGAGGTGGAGAAGGAAACCGTCGTGGAGCCGGTGGGGATTTGGCAGGAAATCGGCGTCCGCTTCTCGGACAGCCTGTCCGGCGTGGGCCGCGGCCTGCGGGCGGTGTTCGTCTGGTTCGTCGGGTCGCTGCCCTATCTGCTGCTGATCGCGGCGATGGCCGCCGTGGCGATTCTGGTTGTCCGCTTAGGGCTGCGCCGCAGCCGGCGCCGCCGGCAGACAAGGCCGCCCTATGCGCCTCCCGCCGCCGCCCCGCCGTCCGCCGACGCTTCCCCGGACAGGGAGCCCAAAGAGTAACGAGAACCGCCCCGGAGCCGAAGCTCCGGGGCGGTCAGACTGTCAAAGAAGTATCGGAGGGAAGGGAAGGTGTGGAGGGGGAACCGTCAGGGTTCCCCACTCCGCGTCGAGCGAAGCGGATCACCCGCCCGCAGGCGGCCAAAAGTGGGGAAAATCGGCACGATTTCCCCCACTTTTGCTCAGCTTGGCGTAAACGGCCGGCGTGAGCCGGACTTTTTCGACAAGCTGCCGCCCCGGAGCCGAAACTCCGGGGCGGTTCCGTCTTTTATCCCTGCTTTTGGCCCAGGGCCTGCAGCTTGCCGATGAGGTCGCTGACGTAGTTGGCGCCCCGGGAGGCGAACAGGCCGGTGAGCGCCGTGCCAATCCAGGGGGCGGCGAAACGCAGCCCCAGCGCGGCGTACAGGTCGGCCCCCGCCGCGAAGCACAGGGCGATGGCGATGGCCGCCGCCGACAGCTGCGTAATCGCCGTTCGATAGTCCTTTTCGGTGAACATTTTCACGATGCTTTTGACGTACTCCACCACGGCCTCCACCGTCACGGCCAGGGCGAGAATGAGTAAAATCCCCTGCATATATCCGTCTCCTTTCTTATCCGACGCGCTGTTCCTCGTGCCGCTCCAGGTCGGCGATCCGATGGTTGGCCACGCCCATTTGTTCCTCCAGCCGGTAGGTGCGCTCGATGAGGCTGTTGTGCTTCTCCACCTTGGCCTCCAGCTTCTGCAGCCGGAAGTTGGTCAGGCGGCTGGAAGCCAGCACCCCGCCCGCGCTGCCCGCCAGCGTCCCGAACAGGGCGATGAGGGCCACGGCGATTTCATTTGACACGTCTGTTTGCCTCCCGTTTATTTCTTGACGACGCGGCATTGCAGCCGGTCGAAAGGTTTGCCGAAGCTGCCGGCGTAGC
>URCA01000022.1 GCA_900546265.1 uncultured Oscillospiraceae bacterium
CCCGCAGCGACACAGGGGTTGCCGCGAGGCAGAGAGTGGGTCTCCCCCCGCCGGAAAGGTACCAGTAGGCTTTTTCTTTCTCCCCCGTCTTTCTTTTTCACGCACGAAAAAGAAAGATGGGGTGCGGGGCGGCTCACAGCCGTAACCAGCTCGCGGGGTACTACCCCGCATACCAACGCAATACCCGATAGAATAATGTGAAATTTTATCACTTTTTGCATTTGCCGATTGACTTTTGGGCTACGGAAAAGTAATATATATATGGGCTACGAAAAGAGAGGTGAAAGCATTGCCCGAAGAAAAGAAAATGGGCCGCCCTACCGACAATCCAAAGGGAACGCCTGTACATGTACGGCTAGACGCCGAATGTGTGAAGGTTCTTGACCAGTATTGCAAACGAGAAAGCGTTCCCAGAGCAGAAGCGATTCGGCGGGGGATTCTCCGCTTGAGGGACAAGCCCATCAAAAAATGAAGGAAGCGGGGCCTCCAAGCCAAAGGCAACACCGCTTCCTCACACACCAGCCATGTTCAAAAGAACAGGAGGCATAAATACTATACCATATGCCGCCGATTCTTTCAAGCATGGCTGGACAACAGGAAAGGATGTAAAAACCATGCATAGCTTTACGGCGGATATCGAGGAATTGCTGGAAAACCGGCTGGGCGAGGTGATGGACGATCTTCTGCGGCAGAAGGGCGAGTACGCCATGGCCTGGGAACAAAGCCGGGAATTGTACAGCCGCATCGACCCGATTGTGAGCCACGAGGAGGACTTGTCCATCAGCGGCGGAGACTGCCTCAACCTCCGCGACTATCTGGAGGTGGAGGGCAGGGCGGGAAGCCTGCTGCAAGGTGAGTTATACCGACAGGGCTTCCGAGACTGCGTCCAGGCGCTCCACCTGCTGGGTGTGCTGGGGATGCGAACGGCCTCTTAACGTAAATTACGCAGAGACTGAGAAAAAGCGCGGTTCCGCGTCTATAAGACGCGAAATGCGGGCCACAATTCATGGCCCGCAAGCGGTTTTTCAGGGACGCGTTGCAAAATTCTGCATTTTGCAACGCGTCCTTCAAGGCTTGGTGTCGGAGACGGCGGTCAGCATCCAGCCGTCGTCGGTCTTCTGCACAGTGTAATACTGAGACGATTCCGCCATGTCGATGGTGGGCGTGATCGTTTTGCCCTTTTCGTCCACGCCGATCTTGGTCACCGGCACATAGCCAACCTGCAGGGTATAGGTTTTCCCCTTCTTTTTCAGCTCGCCGGCCACCGGCTCGGAACCAGGGGTATTGGGCATGAGGGGGACGTAATAGCAGTTCTCCTCCGCCTTGTACTCGAAGGAGAAGCTGAGCCCCTCGTCGCCGATGTTGTGGTGATAGGGCTTGGCGTCGGGGCCGAACAGGGAGGCGTAAGCCTCGTTGATTTCCGACAGGGGGACGATGATCCGGCCGGATCCGTCGTCGGTCTGGGCGTAGGAGCAGACGTCGTCCTTTTCCCGGAGCATGCGGATATTCTCCTGGTTGGTGATTTTCCAGACGGCGGCCATGATGAGGGCGTCCTGCTCGGTGGCGTTGATGTCGGTGAAGGCGGTGACCGGCTGATTGGCGGTCACCGGCTCGAGAAACTCGAAAATGTCCGCCTTGACTTCGGTGTCATCGACGGCCTTTCGGATGCCGTTGACCCCTAAAACGATCAGGGACACCACGCCGGTGAGGGCCAGGAGGATCACCAAAAGGCCCAGGGGGGCGGCGTACCGGAAATGGCCCTTCCGCCGGCCGGCGGCGGTGTACCGCTTGGAGGCGGGGGGCTTGGGCTCGCTGACCCGGGGAGCGGGGGTCTTATCCGCATTGTCCCCGGCGGGGATATCCTCCGGCTCCAGCCCCAGGGTGCTGGAGGGCGGCTCGGCCGGGGACGGGGCTTCCTTCTTCGGCGCGGGGGCCGGTTCCGCCGTTTTTTCCGGGGCCGGCTCCTGCGCTTTTTGGGGGGCCGGCTCCGAAGCGCCGTCCACGGGATTCTCTACCTTTTTCCACTCGCTCATCGCGTTTTCCTGTCCTTTCCTGGCGGGGAGGTCAGCGGATCTGGCCGCTGCCGATCACCACGTATTTGAAGGAGGTCAGCTCCTTCAGGCCCATGGGGCCGCGGGCATGCAGCTTCTGGGTGGAAATGCCGATTTCCGCGCCCATGCCGAATTCCCCGCCGTCGGTGAACCGGGTGGAGGCGTTGACATACACGGCGGCCGCGTCCACCGAGGCGGTGAACCGCTCGGCGGCGGACTGGCTGTCGGTGACGATGCATTCGCTGTGACCGGTGCTGTAGGTGGCGATGTGGGCGATGGCCTCGTTGAGGGAATCCACCACCTTGACGGCCATGACGTAGTCGAGATATTCGGTGCCCCAGTCCTCTTCGACAGCGGGTTCCACCGGCAGGCCGGCCAGGATGACCAGGGAGCGGGGGCAGACCCGCAGCTTCACCCCGGCGTCCAGCAGGCCCCGGGCGATGACCGGCAGGGCCCGGGGGGCGATGTCGGCGTGCACCAGCAGGGTTTCGGCCGCGTTGCAGACCGAGGGGCGGGAGGCCTTGGCGTTGACGGTGATGGCGGCGGCCATCTCCACATCGGCGGCGGCGTCCACATAGATGTGGCAGTTGCCGGTGCCGGTCTCGATCACCGGGACGGTGGCGTTGGTCACCACCGTGCGGATGAGGCTGGCCCCGCCGCGGGGGATGAGGACATCCACGTACTGGTTGAGCTTCATCAGGGCCAGGGCGGTTTCCCGGGCGGTGTCCTCGATGAGCTGGACGGTATCGGAGGGCAGGCCGCCGGCGCTCAGGCCCTGCCGCAGAGCGGCGACGATGGCCATATTGGCGCGGATGGCTTCCTTGCCGCCCCGGAGGATCACGGCGTTGCCCGCCTTGACACACAGGGCGGCGGCGTCGGAGGTGACGTTGGGGCGGGCCTCATAAATGATGCCCACCACGCCCAGGGGGACGCGGGTTTTCTGAATTTTCAGGCCGTTGGGACGGCGGTAGCCCTCCGTCACCTCGCCCACCGGGTCATTCAGGGCGACGATATCGAGAATGCCCTGGCACATGCCGCGGATGCGGTCAGGGGTCAGGGTGAGGCGATCCAGCAGGGTGGGATGCATCCCGGCGGCCTTGGCGGCGGCCACGTCCTGCCGATTGGCCGCCAGGATATCGTCGGAATGGGCGGCCAAGGCTCTGGCCATGGCGGTCAGGGCCTCGTTCTTACGGGCGGTGCCGGCCACGGCCAGCAGGCGGGAGGCGATTTTGGCGCGGGCGCCGATGTTTTCCAGCGTGTCCATGCGGTTACCCTTCCTTTCCGGTGATAGAATGCGGCACGAACAGCGTGCCCAGGGCCTGTCCCTCCATCAGGTCGTACAGGCGGGAGGGGCGCGCGCCGTTCATGATGACGGCGGGGATGCCGGCGGCCATGGCGATTTCGGCGGCGTGCAGCTTGGTGACCATGCCGCCGGTGCCCCGGTTGGAACCCGCGCCGCCGGCCAGGTTCAGCAGGTTCTGATCGATGATGCGCACCTCGGGAATGGGGTGGGCGTCGGGGTTTTGATGGGGATCGGCGTCGTACAGGCCGTCGATGTCGGTCAGCAGCACCAGGGCATCGGCCCCCACCAGCTCGGCAACCAGGGCGGAGAGGGTATCGTTGTCGCCGAACTCGATTTCCTCGGTGGCGACGGTGTCGTTTTCATTGATGATGGGCACGGCGCCGTATTCCAGCAAACGGCAGAGGGTATTGACCACGTTGGATTTGCGGCGGTCGTCCTCCACCACGTCCCGGGTGAGCAGCACCTGGGCGGTGACGTGGCCGTATTCGGAAAACTGCTTGTCGTATGTATACATCAGCTCGCACTGGCCGACGGCGGCGGCGGCCTGCTTGCCGCCGATGTCCCGAGGGCGTTCCTTCAGCCCCAGGTGGCCGGCCCCCACGCCGATGGCGCCGGAGGTGACCAGCACGATTTCCCGGCCGGCGTTTTTCAGATCGGAGAGCACCTTCACCAGCGATTCGATGCGCCGGAGGTTCAGCCGGCCGTTTTCATAGGTCAGGGTGGAGGTGCCCACCTTGACCACCAGGCGTTTGGTGTCTGCCACAGCGGACATAAGAATGATTCCTTCCTTCTTTGGTGGGTTTGATTGCGGGATGAATACGTTTCAGTATAGCACAGATTTCCCGGTCTGCCAACGGAAATTTAGCGCAGGGGCGCGAGGGCGGCGGCATAGAGGCTGTCGGGGCCGACGGGGCCCGCGGCGGCCAGGGCGGCGGGTTTGCCGGCGAAAAGCGTGCGGATGAGGGCGTCCACCTCGTCCCGGGTCACGCCGTCCAGGGCGGCCAGGACCTCCTCGTCGGGCAGCGACCGGCCGAAGGTCAGCTCACAGCGGCCGAGATTGGCGGCTTTGGCGGCCACCGATTCCATGCCGAGTATGTAGGAGGCCTTGACCTGGGCCTTGGCCCTCTGGAACTCGGGCTCGGTCACCCCGTCGAGCAGGCCGTCGAGCACGCCGCGGATTTCGGTGAGAACCAGTTCCTGCTCCTCCGGCGCGACGGAGGCGGACACGGTGAACAGGCCGGCGCCGGTATCGGCGTAGCTGCCGCTGTAGATGGAATAGGCGAGGCCCAATTCTTCCCGCAGGCGCAGGAACAGGCGGGAGGAGGCGCCGCCGCCGATGATGAAATTGGCCAGCATCATGGCATACCGCCGCTCGTCCCCGGCGGGGATGCCCCGCCAGCCAAGCTCAAGGCAGACCTGCTCGAAATCCTTGGGGCGCAGGGTGAGGGCGGGGGAGAAGGCGGGCGCGTCGGCGGCGGGACGGCCGGCCCCGCGGGGCAGAGCGGCCAGGCCGCGCTCCAGGATGTCCATCAAGGCGGCCTTGTCGAAGGCGCCGGCGGCGACCACCACCATTCGTTCGGGGGTGTATTGCTCCCGCACATAGCGCAGAAGGTCGGCGGAGGTCAGGGCGGCGACGCTTGACCGGGTGCCGCAGATGGGGCGGCCCAGGGGAGAGCCCGGCCAAGCGGCGGCGCACAGGGCCTCGTGGGCGAGATCCTCCCCCACGTCCTCGTACATGGCGATTTCATCCAGGATGACCTTGCGTTCCAGCTCCACGTCGGCGGGGGCCATGCGGGAGTGCAGCAGCATGTCGCTGAGGAGCTCCAGCGCGCCGGGGGCGTTCTGGGCCAAGGTCTGGGCATAGTAGCGGGTGCATTCCTGGGTGGTATAGGCGTTGAGGCTGCCGCCGAGCATGTCCATCTCTTCCGAAATATCCCGGGCGGATCGGGCGGCTGTCCCTTTAAACAGCATATGCTCGACAAAGTGGGATATGCCTTGGGCGGCCGCCGGCTCGTAGCGGGAGCCGGCCTCGATCCACACCCCGACGGAGGCGGACAGCGCCCCTTCCACGGGGAGAAGCAAGAGGCGCAGGCCGTTGCTCCAGGTGATTTTTTCCATATGTGTAATGTGTTCCTCTCGTTTGAATTGGCATATGGGCGGGCCGGTGAGGGTTCTTCCCAATCCCGCTCTAGTTACCTAGTACGCCCAGCAGGGCCATCAGCCAGAAGCCCAGCAGAAAGCCGTAGGTGGCCGCGTGGCCGTGATCGCCGCTCTGGGATTCGGGAATGAGCTCCTCCACGACGATGAAGATCATGGCGCCGGCGGCCACACTGAGCAGGACGGGCATGACCACGCCGCCCAGGGTGGCCAGGAAGGTGGTCATCAGGATGCCGATGATGGCGGCGGCGGGTTCGGCCAGGCTGGCCCAGAAGCCCCACCGCAGGCAGTGCCTCTGGGTGGCACCACTCTGCCGCAGGGGGAGGACGACGGCCATCCCCTCGGGGAAGTTTTGCAGGGCGAGGCCGGCGCCAAAGACCAGGGCGGCCGTCCAGGACATGCCGGCGTCCCCCATGGCGGCGGCGATGACCACGCCCAGGGCCATCCCCTCGGGAATATTATGCAGCGCCACGGCCAGCACCAGCAGCTTGGGCCGGGACATATGGCTGGGCCGGCCCTCGGGGGAGGCCTCGTCCATATGCTGATGGGGGACGAGCTTATCCAGCAGCAGCATGCCGAGACAGCCCAGCAGAAAGCCCAGGCTGACCACGGCGGCGCCGGCGGGAGTTTTGCCCGCGTTATCAAAGGCGGGGAGAATCAGCGACCAGATGGACGCGGCGATCATGATGCCCGCCGCGAAGCCCAGCATGGCGCCCTGCCGTTTGGGGCCGCCGCTCTGCATGCGGGCGGCCAGGACGGATCCGCCGAAGGTGGCGGCCCAGGGGAGAAGCATTAAAATAGCAAACAGGTCCCAGCGCATGGCGGGCCTCCTTATCGATTATTCAGCAGGAAGGTGGGAGGACAGGAAGGGGCGCAGGGCGTCCCAGGAGAGGAGAACATCCCGCTTGCCGAGGAAATAGGCCTCGTCCAGGCGGCTTCTCCGCTTTTCAAAGCGGCTGACGGTGAGGGGGGCGCTGGGGGCGACGACGACGGCTTTGCCGGTCTTTTCCAGCTCCCACAGCCAGGCGCGGGTATCGTTGTACAGGGTGTGGCGCTCGTCCAGGACGCGGATCATCTGGGGATAGTCCCGGAAGGCGCGGCGGTAGAGGGAGGGCTGGCCGGTGGGGGATTTGATGTATTCCCGGTGCTGGGTCAGCACCACCAGCACCTTGTCGCAGCCGTCGGCCAGGGCCCGTTTCACCGGGATGGGATCGGCGGTGCCGCCGTCCAGGTAGAGGCGGCCCTGGAATTCCACCATGGGGGAAAACAGGGGGATGGCGGCCGAGGCGCGCAGAAGGCGGCACTGATCGGCCATGAGAGGCTGCTTGCCGAAGTAGGCGGGGCGGCCGGTGACCACGTCGGTGACGCCGGTGACGAATTCCGTGGGGGAGGCGAGAAAAGCGGGGTAGTTGAAGGGATCGTATTTGCCTGGAATGTCGTCGAAGACGAAATCCATGCCGAACACCGAGCGGGTTTTGACAAAGTTGCGCAGGCTGATGTACCGCCGGTCGCGCAGATAGTCCATATCCACCCGGTAGGCCCGGCCCTTCTGGCCGGACACGAAGGAAATACCGTTGCCCGCGCCGGCGGAGACGCCGATGACATAATCCGGCGACAGCCGCCGTTCCATCAGGGCGTCGAGCACGCCGACCGTGTACAGGCCCCGCATGCCGCCGCCCTCGAGCACCAATCCGAGTTTCATTCAATCAGCCTTTCCTGGCAAAGTTTAGACGAGTGTTAGTATAGCACGAAAACGGGAAAATAACAATATTTGCCGGAAAGTCAGGACGGGCCGGAGCCGCATATACTAGGCCGGGAGGGTGCTGGCCGGGGTTCGGCCGGCCAAACAGCGGCTTGCCGTGCAGAAGGGCGCGCGGCCTGCCGTTCCACGACAGCCCTGTGTCATTGAAAGGATGGGGTTCTGATGCTAGTCGAGACGGAGACCGTCACCTTGGAAGAGGAAATGTCCTACCGGGGGACGCCGGTGCTGCGCTATTCCATCGCGTATCCCCAGTTCCGGGCGGAGGGGTTCCGGCAGGGACTGGAGAGGATCAACGCCTATCACCGGCTGGAGGCGATGCGGCTGCAGCTTTACGCCCGCATGAATCTGTATCACGACGCGGTGCGGGCCTATCTGCAGGCGGTGGAAAACGGGTATCCGGTGATGGTGTACGAGGTCATCGCGGAGTTCACGGTCACCTACAACCAAAACTGCGCGCTGAGCCTGTACACCGACCAGTACATATTCACCGGCGGGGCCCACGGCAGTACTACGCGGTACGCCAACACCTGGGATCTGAAGACGGGGACGCCCACTCCACTGGGGCGGCTGGTGCCGGGATTCATGGATGGTAAGGCGTACATCACCGGGGAGGTTATCCGGCAGATTCGCACCCAGATGCACAACGGAGAAGGCGACTATTTCGAGGATTACGAGAAAAACGCGGTGGAGGAGTTCGATCCCGGGCAGTTCTATCTGACGCCAGAGGGGGTGATGGTGTACTACCAGCAGTACGCCATCGCGCCCTATTCCAGCGGGATTCCGGTGTTTCTCATTCCTTATTCCAAGAGGATGCGGGAACCCCGCTGCTAGGAAAACACGCAGCTCGGACGGCGCGGCTAAGTTGGCCGCGCTAATAAAACAAGCGGCAAGCTCCGCGAAGGAGTTTGCCGCTTGTTGTTTTGGTTATTGCTCAGCTCCGGCGGGGGGGAC
Organism: uncultured Oscillospiraceae bacterium; assembly: GCA_900546265.1. GTDB lineage: Bacteria > Bacillota > Clostridia > Oscillospirales > Acutalibacteraceae > UMGS856. The sequence continues at coordinate 8,225 of URCA01000022.1, forward strand.
GGCTGCCGCCGTCCCGGTGAAAGCCGCCTTCGCGGCGGGGAGGCCGGGGAGAATCGGAAACGGTGTTTTCCGGCTTGAGGCCTTCCACCTCAATGAGGGCGTCACGGCGGGACAGGTTCAGACGCCCCTGCTCGTCGATCTCGGTGACCTTGACCAGCACCTGATCGCCCACGGCGACCACGTCCTCCACCTTTTCCACCCGTTTGACGTCCAGGCGGCTGATGTGGACAAGCCCTTCCTTGCCGGGGGCGATTTCCACAAACGCGCCGAAGGTCATCAGGCGGGTGACCTTGCCCTTATAGATGGCGCCCACTTCCGGGTCCTTGGCGATGGTTTCCACCACGCTGAGGGCCCGCTTGGCGTCCTCGGAGTTGAGGGCGGAAATGAAGATGCTGCCGTCCTCTTCAATGTCAATCTTACAGTTGCATTCTGCCTGGATCTTCTGAATGACCGAGCCGCCCTTGCCGATGACCTCGCGGATTTTATCCACGTCGATCTTGGTGGTCAGCATCTTGGGCGCGTAGGGGGACAGCTCTTCCCGCACGGCGGGGATGGCCTTGAGCATGATTTCGTCCAGGATATAGAGACGAGCCTTATGGGTTTTCGCCAGGGCCTCCTTGATAATAGCGGGGGTCAGGCCGTGCACCTTCAGATCCATCTGGATGGCGGTGATGCCCTTATGGGTGCCGCCCACCTTGAAGTCCATATCGCCGAAGAAGTCTTCCAGGCCCTGAATGTCGACCATAGTCATGAAGCGGTCGCCCTCGGTCACCAGGCCGCAGGAGATGCCGGCCACGGGGGCCTTAATCGGCACGCCCGCGTCCATGAGGGCCAGGGTGGAGCCGCAGATGGAGGCCTGGGAGGTGGAGCCGTTGGAGGACACAACCTCGCTGACCAGGCGCATGGTGTAGGGGAATTCCTCCACCGAGGGGAGCACCGGCACCAGGGCCCGCTCCGCCAGAGCGCCGTGGCCGATTTCCCGACGGCCGGGGCCGCGGGAGGGCTTGGTCTCGCCCACGGAGTAGGAGGGGAAGTTGTAATGATGCATATAGCGCTTTTCGGTCTGATCGTCCAGGCCGTCCAGCTGCTGCGCGTCGCCGGAGGAGCCCAGGGTGACGGTGGTCAGCACCTGGGTCTGGCCGCGGGTAAAGAGGCCGGAGCCATGGGTGCGGGGCAGGATGCCGACCTCGGCGGCCAGGGGCCGGATCTCGTCGATGCCGCGGCCGTCCACCCGCTTGCCGTCATCCAGCAGCCAGCGGCGCACCACGTATTTCTGCAGCTTATAGAGGCATTCCTCGATTTTGTCGACGGCCTCGGGATACACATCGTCGAACTTCTCATGCACCTCGGCGTACACCGGGCGCAGACGCTCGTCCCGCACGCGCTTGTCGTCGGTATCCAGGGCGGCGCGTACCTTCTCGATGGCGAAGTCCTTGATGGCTTCATACATGGCAGGATCGGGATCGTTGGAGGTGAAGGGGAACTTCTCCTTGCCGATCTCCTGCTGTATGTTCCGGATAAAGGCGACGATCTCCTGGTTGGCGGCGTGGCCCGCCATGATGCCGTTGAACATGGTGTCGTCGTCCACTTCGTTGGCGCCCGCCTCGATCATGGCGACCAGGTCGGCGGTGGAGGCGACGGTCACATGCATCTCGGAGCGCTTCGCCTGCTCATGGGTGGGGTTGATAACATATTCGCCGTCCACCAAGCCGACGACGACGCCGGAAATCGGGCCGTCCCACGGGATGTCGGAAATGGAGATGGCGATAGAGGTGCCGATCATGGCGGTGATTTCCGGCGCGCAGTCGGGATCCACCGACATGACGGTGCAGACCACGGACACGTCGTTGCGCATATCCTTGGGGAAGAGGGGACGGATGGGCCGGTCGATGACGCGGGAGGTCAGGATGGCCTTCTCGCTCGGGCGGCTCTCGCGACGCTGGAAGGAGCCGGGGATTTTGCCCACGGAATACATTTTTTCCTCATAGTCCACCGACAGGGGGAAGAAGTCCACGCCTTCCCGCGGCTTGTCCGACGCGGTGACGGTGCACAGCAGGACGGTTTCGCCATAGCGGACGAGGCAGGCGCCGCTGGCCAGCTGGGCCAGCTTGCCGGTTTCCACCACGAGGGGCCGGCCGGCCAGGGTGGTTTCAAACACACGATAATTTTTGAACATAGGGTACCTCCGATTGCATATATTTCCATCCTGCATATGCGAGGTGACCATTAGCAATAAAACCAGGGCTTTTTCTAGAAAAAGCCTTCGTTTCACTGCTAAAGCCATCCGCCCATGCCGGAATACGGACAGGGAAACGCGGGGCCGCAAGCGCAGCGAGAGGCAGGAGGGCATTACGCCCGCCTGCCTCAGGTTGGACTTATTTACGAATGCCCAGCTTCTCGATGATAGCGCGGTAGCGGTTGATGTCCTTTTTCATCAGATAGTTGAGCAGATTGCGCCGATGGCCGACCATTTTCAGCAGGCCGCGGCGGGAGTGATGATCCTTCTTATGGGTCTTCAGGTGCTCGGTCAGGTCGCCGATGCGCTTGGTCAGAACGGCAATCTGCACTTCGGGAGAGCCGGTATCCCCTTCGTGGGTGGCGTACTCCTTCATTATGGCGGTTTTTTCCTCGGGAAGCATCATGATTTCTTCACCTCTTCAAATATTTCCATAAACCCAGTGCAGGGAAACGGTGACTCCCGCGATGGCGGGCATACTCCGCTGACCAGGTAAAGGATGGCATGTGCAAAACATGCTCAAACAGTATAACACAGGGGACAGGGTTTGTAAAGAGAGAAATCCGGTTTCTTGGCCGGAAGAAAAGCTATATGGTATACGGACAGGCGAGATTTCGAACATTTTGTTGGGATTTGGCGATACTTGTCGTATATCGATTGCGATATTTAACTATTTGTAAAACAAATAGAGACGAAAAACGGGGGCCTCCGACAAACTAAAAGATTTCAGTCAGTTCGGACAGGGTGTGGATTTCGGTGACATTTTCGGGATGGAGGGGGCCGTCGAAGGCGTTGATATAAATCGGACGCATGCCAGCCCGGCGGGCGCCCTCGATATCGTTGACCGGATGATCGCCCACATACACGCAGTTATGGCAGCCCACGCCCATGCGGGAGGCGGCCCGGCGGAAGATCTCGGGATCCGGCTTGTGCAGATTCTCGTCGCCCGAGACCACGCAGAGATCCACAAGCGGGCGCAGGGCGCAGACATCCAGCTTTCGATTCTGCAGCACGGAGGGGCCGTTGGTGATGATCCCCAGCAGATAGCCCTTATTCCGCAGGGCTTTCAGCGTGTCCACCGCGTCGGGAAACAGGGTGGAATACTCGGGAAAACGAAACTGAAATTCCCGATAGATATCACCCACCTCGGGGGCGTCATGCCAGTTCCACCGCTCGAACAGGGAGAGAAAATAATCGATATAATTGACGTAGCCGCCGTTGTTGAGGGCGAGCATCTCCTCGGCGCGGGCCGCTTTCTGCTCGGGAGAGAGGGCAGGAAAGTATTTATCCAGAAAAAAAGCGCAGTAGCGCCGAAAGGCTTGGGGCCGGTTCTGCAGGGTATCGTCGAAGTCAAAGAGAATGGCGCGCACGCCGCCGCCGTCGTCCCCCATCACGGCCGTGCGGGCGGCTGCGGCGTCCTTGAGAATTTGCTTTTGAAGAGCTTCGATGGAATCAAATTTGGTTTCAGGACGGAGGAATTTGACCAGAGATACCGGCACCGGGCGGCCGTAAAGATCGCCGTTGAAATCCGCGATCCAGGTTTCGGCCAGGGGGGCGTCGGCCCCCACGGTGGGGCGGATGCCGACATTGGTCACCCCGTGGGTCACCCGGCCGTCCACCTCCACCGAGGCGGCGTAGACGCCGAATTTCGGCCGGATAAAGTGGGGGGGCAGCGGCTGGTTGATGGTGGGGGTACCCAGCAGGCGGCCCAGCTTCTGCCCGCCCACCACGGGGAAATCGATGGCAAAGGGGCGGCCCAGCATCCGGGCGGCCTGCTGCACCTCGCCCTGCTCGATAAAGCGGCGGATGCGGCTGGCGCTGACGGGCAGGCCGTCCACCTGCACCGGCTCCACCAAGCGCAGCTGGATGTCGTATTCCTCGCACAGGGTACGCAGCATATCGGCGTTGCCGGCGCCATCCTTGCCGAAGTGATAATTGAAGCCGCAGGAGACCACACGGGCATGGAGCACACCCCGCAAGACGTCGCGGACGAATTCCCGGGGGGACAGATGGCGGATGGCGGCGAAATCGGCGCGGAACAGCTCTTCCACGCCGAGAGATTCCAGCACCCGGTTTTTGGCGTCGGGGGAAATCAGCTCCCAGGCGGCGTCCTTTGGCAGGGCCCAGGGCGGCTGCTCGAAGGTGAAGACTGCCGAGACGGTGCCCTCCACCCCCACGGCCCGGGTGATGACGGCCCGGTGGCCGATGTGCACCCCGTCGAATATTCCCAGGGCCACCGCCCGGGGAATATCGGGGATATCCACGCCGGGGAATGCGATTGTTTTCATGGGTAGTCACGCCTTTCGTGGTCAAGAGAGAGTACGGGCACGGGGCGGTATGTTCAAAAGAGCTTCAAGATTTTCAGCGCGCCGTCTTCCGGCTTCCCCAGGCCCAGGAACGCGCCGTCTGGGCCGTACACCCGGACGGGGCTGGTCACCGGCTGCTTCAGACGTTCCAGATCCAGGGCGCCGCCGTTGCCGAAGCGGACAGCCTGGGCGGCAGTGACGGCCAAGGAGGGGAACGAGGAGAACGCGGAGTCGGTGGGGAGCACCCGGACGGCGAGTTCCCCGGTTTCCGCCAGGCGGCGGGCCTCCTCCAGGGGCAGGCAGTCCTCCAGGGTGTAGCCGGCGGCCATGGTGCGGCGCAAGGCGGTCATGATAGCGCCTGCACCGTCCAGCCGGCGGCCCAGATCGTCGCACAGGCTGCGGATATAGGTGCCGCGGGAGCAGTGACAGTCCAGCCGCAGTTCCCCGGCGGCGGGATCATAGCCGAGGATATCCAGGGAATAGATAGTCACGGGACGGGCTTCCCGCTCGATTTCCACCCCCTGACGGGCCAGGTCGTACAGCCGCACGCCGTCCTTTTTCAGGGCCGACATCATGGGCGGGATTTGCCGGATGCCGCCCCGGAAAGCGGGCAGGGCGGCTTCAATGGCGGACAGGGAGGGCAGCGGACGGCCGGTAGGGGTGACGGTTCCCCATACATCCAGGGTGTCGCTGGTATAGCCAAAGCGCAGGGTGGCGGTGTACCGCTTATCGTGGACGGGGAGCAGGTCGAGGGCACGGGTGGCCCGGCCGACCAGGATGGGCAGCACGCCGGTGGCCATGGGATCCAGCGTGCCGCCGTGGCCGATTTTTTTCTCGCCCAGCAGGCGGCGCAGGGCCGCGCAGCATTGGAAGGAGGTCATATCGGCTGGCTTATCGAGGCAGAAGATGCCGTCCATAGGGAGGTTTCTCCTTTCGCGACTTTTAAAAAAGCTGCCCCGGCGGCTGGTGCCGTCCGGAGCAGCCGGAATGCATAAGGGAAAGACAGCGCCGTTTCCCCTATGTATACGTACACGACGCCCGTTCAGGGACGGGTGATGGCGGGGACGGAGGCTTCGATAGCGGCCAGCAGGCGGGCAACGCCCTCCTCGGCCGTACGGTTCATCGCGCAGCCCGCGGCACGCACATGGCCGCCGCCGCCCAGACGGCCGCAGATATCCGCGGCGTCGGCATGGTTGCCGGTGCGGACGCTGACCTTGAAGTTGCCATCCGGCTTCTGGCGCAGGGTGACGCCCACCCACACCCCTTCGATTTGCCGGGGGATAGGGGCCAAGCCCTCCATGTCGTTCTCGCACGCGCCGCTCTGCTCCACCATATCGTTGGTGATGATCATGATGGCGCAGCGGCCCTGAAAATAAAAGGTCATGGAATCCAGAGCCAGCCGTTCCAGCTCCACCCGGGCGCGGGACTTGACATCAAACATGGTGCGGTTAATCATCTCGCAGGGGATGCCGCACTCCATGAAATCCGCGGCCATCCGGTGGGCCTCGGCGGTGGTGTTGGCGTACTTGAAGCAGCCGGTATCGGTGGCCAGACCGGTATACAGGCACTGGGCGATGTCCTTATCCAGCGCCACGCCCAGCTGCTGGATGACCTGGAAGATCAGCATGGCGGTGGCGGCGCAGCCTGCGTCCAGCAGGAGACTTTGCGCGTATTCCACGTTGGAGCCATGGTGGTCGATACACAGGTCCACCCGGTCGCCGTACACGCTCAGCCCGCCCAACAGCTTGACATCCGCCACGTCCACCGCGCAGACATAGGCGGGCTCGAAAGCCGGCATGGGGATATGGGCGGTCATGTACTCGTATTTCTCCGGGATGGGGTCGGAGCAGGCCACCCGCACGGTCTTGCCCAGCTTCCGCAGGGCGAGGCAGAGGGCGAAGCCGGATCCCAGGGTATCTCCATCGGGAAACTGGTGGGTCAGAATTAAAATCCGATCGGCGCCGTCCAGCAGGCGGGCGGCCTGGGCGGCGGTCACGCGTTCACTCATCCGCCGGCGCCTCCTTTTGGAGATCGAGGAGGGTCTTGGCGATGCCCGCGCTGTAGGCGATGGAGTCGTCGGCCACGAAGCGCAGTTCGGGCGTATGACGCAGGTGCAGGGCGGTACCCAGCTCATGACGGATAAAGCCCTGTGCGGAGGTCAGGCCCTTGACGGCCGATTTGGCGGCTTCCAGCCCCTCCATGGCGCTGATATACACCTTGGCATAGGACATGTCGTTGGTGACCTCCACCCGCACGATGCTGAGCATGCCGCTGACGCGGGGATCCTTGACATGGCGGAGAATGGCGGTCAGCTCTCGCATGATGTCCTCACTGGTGCGATCCAACCGATAGCTAGACATAGGCAGTCTCCTTTTCCGGCCGCAGCCGGATCCCGGGAACCCGCCGGGACGGTTTCACTTACAGGTTAGTGTGACACATCCGCCCGCAAACATACGCGGACAACAGAAAAAACAAGGCTATAGGAAAGGCAAAAGGCCGACCGGGATTGATGGGCGTCAGCCCTCAAGAACGGTAGAAACCAGAAAAAGTCCCGGTGCCGCCATCCGGCGGCAGGAAGGCGGAAGCCGACAGGGAGTTTTCCAGGGATTGATGGGCGTCAGCCCATCAATCCCGGTATTCCTCGATGATATAGGTCTCGTAGATGTCGCCCTCTTTGATGTCGGTGAATTTTTCCAGGCCGATACCGCATTCGTAGCCCTGGGCCACTTCCTTCTGGTCGTCCTTGAAGCGCTTGAGGGAAATCATCTTGTCGTCGCCGATGATGATGCCGTCCCGCACGATGCGCAGCAGGTCGTTGCGGTAGACCTTGCCGTCCAGCACGTAGCAGCCGGCCACCAGGCCCACACCGGTGATGCGGTAGACCTGCCGGACTTCGGCGCGGCCGTGGAGCACTTCGCGGGTCTTGGGGGTCAGCATGCCCTTCATGGCGGTTTCAATTTCCTCGATGCACTCGTAAATAATCCGGTACATCCGCATATCCACGCCGCTCTGCTCGGCGGCGGTCTGCGCCAGGGGCTCGGGACGGACGTTGAAGCCCACGATGATGGCGTTGGAGGCGGAGGCCAGCATAACGTCGTTCTCGCTCACGGCGCCCACCGCCCCGTGGATGACCCGCACCCGCACCTCATCATTGGACAGCTTTTCGAGCGACTGGCGGACCGCTTCCACCGAGCCCTGCACGTCGGCCTTGACGATGATGTTCAGTTCCTTCATGTCGCCCTGCTGCATCTGATCGAACAGATTATCCAGGGTGACCTTCTGGTACTGGCTGAACTGCTCTTCCTTGGCGGCGGTTTTCCGCTGTTCCACCAGCTCGCGGGCGAGCCGCTCGTCGGTGACGGCGTTGAAGATATCGCCGGAGGTAGGCACCTCGTCCAAGCCCATGATTTCCACGGGGACGGAGGGGCCGGCTTCCTGCAGCTTCATGCCCTTTTCGTCGGTCATGGCGCGCACGCGGCCCACGGCCGTGCCCGCGACGATGACGTCGCCGGCGTGGAGGGTGCCGTTCTGCACCAGCACGGTGGCGATGGGGCCGCGGCCTTTATCCAGGCGGGCCTCCACCACGGTGCCTTTGGCGGCGCGGGCGGGGTTGGCCTTGAGTTCTTTCATCTCCGCCACCAACAGGACGGTTTCCAGCAGCTTGTCGAGGCCCATGCCGGTATGAGCGGACACGGGAACGACGATGACGTCGCCGCCCCATTCCTCGGGAACCAGCTCGTGCTCGGTGAGCTGCTGCATGACCTTATCCGGGTTGGCGGTGGGTTTATCCATTTTGTTGATGGCCACGATGATGGAAACGCCCGCGGCCTTGGCATGGTTGATGGCCTCGATGGTCTGGGGCATGATGCCGTCGTCGGCGGCCACCACCAGGATGGCGATATCGGTGACCTGAGCGCCGCGGGCCCGCATGGAGGTAAACGCGGCGTGGCCGGGGGTGTCCAGGAAGGTAATGGACTGTCCGTCGATGTTCACCCGATAAGCGCCGATGTGCTGGGTGATGCCGCCGGCCTCGCCGGAGGTGACGCTGGTCTTGCGGATGGCGTCCAGGATGGAGGTCTTGCCGTGGTCAACGTGGCCCATGACCACCACCACCGGATCCCGGGGCTGGAGGTTCTCATCGTTGTCCTCGCTGTCGTCGATGATCCGCTCCTCGATGGTGACCACCACCTCGCGCTCCACCTTGGCGTGGAATTCGCCGGCGACCAGATAGGCGGTGTCGAAGTCGATTTCCTGATTGACGGTAGCCATGACGCCCAAGCCCATCAGCTTTTTGATGACCTCGGCGGAGGTGGCCTTCAGCCGGGAGGCCAGCTCGCCGACGGTAATGGTTTCGCCCACCGTGATGGTCAGGGGCTTGGCCTTGCGTTCCATGGCGATCCGGCGCAGCCGCTCGGACTCGGTCTCCCGGCGGGGACGGGGCTTGCGGTACTGCTGGGATCTCTGGTTGAGCTTCTGCTTTTTCACCGCGCCGCCGTCGCCCCGCACCTGCTTGGAGGCCTGGGCCAGGTTGTCGAATTTTTCGTCGTACTTGCCCACGTTCACCTGGGGGGTGCGGGTATCGATGGTGCGCCGTTCCACCGGTGCCTTGGGGGGAGCGGGCGCCTTGGGCGCGGCGGGCCGGGCCGGCTGACCGGCGGCGGAGGCCGGACGTGCCGGGGTGATTTTACCCGGCATCTGGGCGATGGATTTCGCCGGGGCGGCGGTGGCCGCCGCTTCCGAAGCGGCAGGCGCCGGCTCTTCTTTCTTTTCCTTCGCCGTGGCGTAATAGGCGTCGAAATTCTCGGTCTGATATTTCTGGGTATAGTGCTCGAAAATCAGATCGAGCTCGCTCTCCTCGAGCGCGGTCATGCTCTTTTTGGGCGTGTCGATGTATTTGGCCAGCAGCTCGATAATCTCCTTGCTGGGTACGTTGAAATCCTTCGCTACCTCGCTGACGCGGTATTTCATCATCATAAGGCTTCATCCTCCTCCAAGTCATGGCAGATATGCTTTTTCATAGCTGCCGCAAAACCCCTGTCGTCCACGGCGGCGACGCCCACCGGCTTTTTCAGGCCGAGAGCGCGGCCGATGGCCGACTTATCCAAGGGGATTTGCACAATGTCCGCCGCTTTGTCCTTCCCGATGAAGCGGAGCTCCTTTTCCGTTTTGGGGGACAGGTCGCTGGCCAGAAGCACCAGCACGGCCCTGCCTCCCCGCAAAAGATCCGCCACCGCGTCGAAGCCGCAGGTCATATGCCCGGCGCGGCGGGACAGGCCGAGCAGGCCGGTCAGTTTGTCATTCACTTGCCTCGAATTCCTCCTCCATGCGATCGTACACCTCGGCGGGAATCGGACAGGAAAAGGCTTTTTCCAACCGTCTCGCTTTGCGGGCCAGTCTCAGGCAGTCGACGCGGGGACAGACATAGGCGCCGCGGCCCGGCTTGCGGCCGGTCAGGTCGAGGGACACCTCGCCCTCCGGGCTTTTGACCACCCGGACAAGCTCCTTTTTCGGTTTCATTTCGCCGCAGCCCGTGCATTTGCGCAGCGGCGTTTTTTTCACGTGCATCGTCTGACTCCTTCCTGGCGGGACATGTGCCTATGGGAAACCCGGTGGCCGGGTATTATTCTTCGTCTTCTCCGTAGAAGCCGCTTTCGGGGCGGATATCGATTTTCCAGCCGGTCAGCTTGGCGGCCAGCCGGGCGTTTTGCCCCTTGTTGCCGATGGCCAGGGAGAGCTGAGCGTCCGGCACGGTGACCCGGCAGGACTTCGCCCCTTCGGGATCCACCTCCACCGACAGCACCCTGGCGGGGGAGAGGGCCGCGGCGATGAACTTCTCCGGCTCGTCGCTGTATTCGATGATGTCGATTTTTTCGCCGCCCAGCTCGTCTACAATGCCGCCCACACGGGCGCCGCGGGGGCCGATGCAGGCGCCCACCGCGTCCACGTTTTCGTCATGGGCCAGGACGGCCAGCTTGGTGCGGGAGCCGGCCTCGCGGGAAACCGCCTTGATTTCCACAACGCCGTTGAAAATTTCGGGCACTTCCATTTCAAACAGCCGCTTGACCAGGCCGGGGTGGGTGCGGGACACCAGGGCGCGGGGACCCTTTTCGCCCTCGCGGACGTCCACGACATATACCTTGACGTGATCGCCCTCCCGCAGCACCTCGTCGCCGATCTGCTCGCTTTTAGGCAGGACGGTTTCGGCCTTGCCGATTTCCAGGGTGGCGGCGCCGGTCTTGGGATCCACCCGGGTGACCAGGGCGGTGACCAGCTCCTGATTGCGGCGCTGGAACTCCTGCATCTGCTGGCCGCGCTCGGCCTCGCGGATGCCCTGACGGATGACATGCTTGGCGGTCTGGGCGGCGATACGGCCGAACTGCTTGGTTTCCAGCTTGATTTCCACCGTTTCGCCCACCAGGGGCTTCTTGGTATATTTGGCCGCCTCCTCGGGGAGCATTTCCTCGTCCGGATCCTCGACCTCTTCCACGATGCGCTTGAACAGGGAAACGGAAAACTCATTGGTGGCCGGGTCCATGATGACGGCGATGTTTTCCTTGCCGCCGAAATCCCGCTTGACCGCGATGATGATCGCGGCGCGGATTTTCTCCAGCAGGTAGTCCCCGGTGATCCCTTTTTCCTTTTCCAGCAGCTTGAGCGCTTCGAAAAATTCAGCGTTGTTCATGATTTTTACAAACCCTCCAAAAGCCTTCGGCTTTATATTTCAAGTGAATTCCCGTCATCGTCCAACCCATCGTCGTCTTCGATTCCGTCGTCCCAGTCCTCGATGGCGTGAACACAGGACACCTCTTTCTTGTCGAAGGAACGCAGGGTGCCGTCCTCCTCCTCGATGGTGAGCACCTGATTTTCCAGGCCGCGGAGCAGGCCGGCGAATTCCCGCACCCCGTCCTGGGGACGGTACAGCTTGACCGCCACGGCCCAGCCTTCGTAATAATCGAAATGCTCGGGACGGGTAAGCTCCCGGTTAGCGCCGGGGGAGGTGACCTCCAGGCAGTAGGACTGGGGGATGGGATCCGCCTCGTCAAGCAGCGTGCTCATCCGGCGGGACAAGTCCACGCAGTCGTTGATGGAGACCGGCTCGCTCTCCTTGTCGATGATAATGCGGAGGATCCAGGAGGCGCCCTCCTTGACAAACCGCACATCCCACAGCATGAGGCCGAGCTCCTCCGCCACTGGGCCGGCCATGCCGGCCACGACGGCCGCCGTGCCGCCGGAGGGGGCGCCGCCCGCTTTGGCTTTTGTTGTCGCCATTGATTCGCCGTTCCTTTCCGTGCCCGGGGGAGAACCCTGCCGGGAGGTTCCCACAATACAAAAGAGCGGGTCACCCCACTCTTTCATACAGCGTATATACTAACTTCGTATTAGTATAGCACAGACCGCTTCCAAAAGCAAGAAAAAAATTGAAGTTCCTGGGAAGGAGTGACGGTCCGTTCCGCCGATACATAGTATGGACAGGGTATATCCTTATTATCTATAGAAAGGAGGTATGCAGGATGGAGTTAATATCCGCGCAAAACACGCGGCGCTTCGCCCGCATGATGTTGGAGAGCCGGCCGGCCGCCAGAGCTTCGGTCAAAGGCGATCGGGCGCACTGGGGCCTGCACGGCAGCGTCAGCTTTTACCCGGCAGGAAGCGGTACTCTGGTGGTGGCGGAGGTGTTCGGCCTGCCAGGCACCGGACTGAAAGCGGGCGGGAAAAACGGCGTTTTCGGCTTTCACATCCACAGCGGCTCCCAGTGCACGGGCGACGAGACGGACCCGTTCAAAAACACGGGCCCTCACTTCAATCCGGAAAACGCGGAGCATCCCTGGCACGCGGGGGACATGCCGCCCCTGTTCGCCAACGCGGGGTATGCTTTCCTGGCCTTTTATACCGATCGCTTTACCGTCCCGGAGGTGGTGGGGCGCACCGTGGTCATCCACGACATGCCCGACGACTTCACCACCCAGCCGGCCGGAAATTCCGGAAAGAAAATCGCTTGCGGCGTCGTCAAAGCGAATACATGAGCGTTAAAAAATTTTTTGCCTGCATAATCCGCGGGCCGATGCAGAAAATAGAACTGCGGGGAATCGGAGACGACCGTTTGTACACGTCGAGCGGCCGCCAGGTTTCCCCGAGGACTCGTCAAAAATTTCGGAATGTGTAAACGTATGGAGGTTGTCATCATGTCGAACAAACAAAACCAGCAGCAGAACAGCCGGCAGCAGAATCAGCAGCAGAACAATCAGCAGAATCAGCAGCAAAACAATCAGCAGCAGAACCAGCAGAACAAGCAGTGCCCCAGCAATCAGCAGCAGAATCAGCAGAACAAGCAGAACCAGAGCAAGTTCTTCTAAGCTTCCGGTCCGCTGCCCAAAGAACCCAGCCGCCATGGGGCGGCCGGGTTCTTTGTTTTTCCTGTCAATTGTTTACGGCGGGCGCGGCGAATGGATCGACGAATACCCGGGCGGCCAGTTCGGTATCCAGGGCGTAAAGCATGGCGGCGTTCTCTCCGATAAACCGCAGCTTCTGCACCAGCAGGCCAGCGGTGGATTCCTCCTCCACCTGTTCGTTGACATACCACTGGATAAAGTTATAGGTGGCGTGATCCTCTTCCTTCATTGCCAGGGTAGCGATGGCGCCGATATATGTGGTCACCTGCTCCTCATGCCGCAGGGTCTGCTCAAAAATATCCAGCAAATCGCGGAAAGTCTCCGGCGGGGCGGGAACCGCTTCCAGACGCGGCCTGGCACCTCGCTCCAGCGTGTGATCCAAAATGTGGGTGCCGTGAGCCAGTTCCTCCCGCGCCTGCACCCGCAGCCAGTTGGCAAAGCCGGGAAAGCCCTCATGCTCACACCAGTCGGACATGCTGAGATACAGGTAAGCGGAATACAGCTCGGCGTTAATCTGCCGGTTCATGGCTTGGACGATGGTTTCTCGCAACATTAAAAATCCTCCCATCCTGCGCGGGGCGCGCCCCGCCTGAAAGCAACGGTGTCCTTTGGAAACACCGCTTCCTGACAGTAGGATGGGAGAATGCCCCCGCGGTTATTCACCGAAAAAGTCTCCGGCGAATTTTTCAAAAGCATCCGGGGGGAGGGGGCGGCTGAACAAGTAGCCCTGTATGGCTGTGCAGCCCATTTCCTGCAGGATGTGCAGCTGTTCCCGCGTTTCCACCCCTTCCGCCACGCAGGCGATCCCTAGATCCCGGCACATGTCGAGCATATGACGCACCACAATGCGGCTCTCCGTATGGCTCACCAGGTCGTAGACCAGGCTTCTGTCCAGTTTAACGACTTGGAATTTCAGCACCGAGAGCATGGACATGCTGGAATACTTGGAGCCGAAATCGTCGAGGGACAGCGGGAAGCCCAGCTCGGCAATCTGCAGGCCGATGGTCGACAGGGTTTCCCGCTCAATGTCGCCCACCCGTTCGGTAATCTCGATTTCCATCAGACGGCGATCCACGCCGTAGCGGGACGTGATATCCACCAGGGTGTTCAGCAGATCGCCCTCAAGAAGAGTGGCGCGGGAAAAGTTGAGGGAGACGGGCAGCAGAGGCCATCCGCTCGCCTTCCAGCGGCGGAGGGTTTTGCAGACCTCCTCGAAGATGAAGAGATCCACATACCGGATAAGGCGTTCCTTTTCCAAAAGCGGAATGAAGCGATTGGGCGGAATGTCGCCGTATTGCGGATCCCGCAGACGCACCAGCGCCTCGGCCCCCAGTATCTTCTGGGTGCGGGCGTCCACCTTGGGCTGCAGCACCATATGGAAGTGACCGGCCTTCAGCGCCTGAAGCAGGCCTCGGAGCATGGCCGAGCGGTTGTGACTGCTGGACACAGTTTGTTCGTAATACCGTCGCTTACCCAGCAGCATCCGCTCATTTGCGTGATCGATGAGCTCCTCGGGATCGATGTCCACATCCGTCCAGGCGAAGCCCAGGGAGAAGCCGCCGTTGAGCATCTCTTCCGCTTCCAGGCGGCTCGCCTGCACCTGCTCCAGAAACTTCTGATAGGGGACGTTTTCACACAATACGATAAATTCGTCCCCACTGAAACGGTACACCTGCCCCTGCGGAAAGCATTTCCGCAAAATATCGGCGGTGCGGATAACGGTCTGGTTGCCCTGGATATGCCCGTAATCCTGGTTGATGGCTTTCAAGCCGTTGAGATTGGCAGCCGCCACGCCCAGACTGGACAGGGGGGCGCGGGAGAAGTCCCGCAGATAGCGCAGATAGCTGTTGCGATTGAGCAGGCCGGTCAGCAGATCGTGGAAAATTGCAAACTCCTGTTGCTGCCGCATCTGCCTTTTGGCCATCTCGTTCGAGACGAAGAAGGCCAGCGAACGAAGCAGAGGCGCTTCGTCGGTGTGCTGGGTGGGATTGACTATGCCGAAGTACCGCACGCCATCCGTTTCCCCATCGAAGGGAATCAGGAAGTAGGAGCGGATTCCATGCTCCCGCCAAAAGGCGTATTCGTCGGGATGGGTGGCCCGCAGGGTTTCCGGATTGTTCAAAAAGATCGTTTCCCGTTTTTGGAAGGCCTGCGCCCAGCGGGAGATGATGCTGGGGGGGGAGAAGGGGCAGCAGGCCGGCATCTCCGTCCGCGCGGCTCCATTTGTTAAAAGCGCGGATGGCGGCGTCCGTCTCCGCCAGCCCCAGAATATAGGCCCGTTCCGCGCCGTAGAATTCACCGATATGCCCCAGCATGGATTGGATGGCGCTGTCTAGTTCGCCGGTATGTATCAGGGAATCGATGCACTGCAGCAGAATGTTCACGGTATCGGTTTTGTCGGCCAGGCGCTGGTTCAGATACCGGCCGTCCGAGATGTCCACGGCCAGCTCGATGTGAGCGGGCTTTCCCGCCCAGGAAATGCGCTTGCCCCGCAAATGATACCGGCGGCCCAGAAGCCGGTTGTCGTGTTCCCAAGAATACCAGCGGTCTTCGCGCAGCAGAGAATTGACGCAGAAGGGACAAGGGGCCTCCAGCCCGTACAGCGCCTTATAGCATTTTTGCCCGCCGATGTCCTTGGCGGGCAAGCCGATGGCCGCGAGACCGGCGGCGTTCATGTAGAGCATGTCATAGGTGACGGGATCGGAAACATAGACGATTTCCGGCGCCTGATCGAGGAGCCAGGCGGTATCGGGGCTCAGCTCCGCCGAGGCCTCCAAATCGAAAGAGGTGGCGGCAGCGATCTTTCGGCGGATTTCCCGATCCACCCGCATTTTCTGGTCGATATCCTCCGAAACGCCCACAGCCCGTACCGGCCGGCCACTGTCGTCAAAAATGGAGGCGTAGGTGATTTTTGTCCAGGAGTACCCGCCCGCGGCCCGGCGTATCTTGCCGATCCATTCCCCGAACTGGGCGCCCTCCTCCAGGCGGCGGTACATGGCGCGCAGATCCTCGGCAAAATCGGCGTGCACCACCCCGCTTTGGATGATAGAGGCCGGAACGTCGGGAATAATCGCGTCGTGCAGCGTGTATTTACTCAGCGATCCGTCCATTTGAAAAATGGAGTGCGAAGCGAAGTCGTATTCCCAAATGCAGCTGCCTGTCAGGGCGATGGCGATGCGATACCGCTCCTCGTTGAGACGGCTGCGCTCCTCCGCTTCCTTGCGGCTGGTGCCGTCTAGAATATATCCGCGCATAATCCGTCCGTCGGAGGAGTCGGCAAACGCCCCTTCCACCGTCATCCAGACCGTTTTACCGTCCCGGCGGATAATTTTATTTTCAAAGCTCAGGGTGGCCTTTCCCTGCCGGATTGCCTCTTGTACAGCGCTGCGTACGGCCTCCAGACTGTCGGGATGCATATACCGCGCCGCTTGGTTGTTCAGCTCGTCCCGCAGCTGCTCCGGCGTATAGCCAATCCTTTCATAATACCGGCCGTTTCCGGCCAGAACGGTGAAATTCTCATCCATGCGGACAGTGAAAATGCCGAAGGGCATGTCCATAGTATCCGGCAGGCAGGCATCGGCTGGACGCCGGGGAGGGGGGACGAACGCGCCGGGCATATGGGATCACGACCTTTCTCTGCTGGGGGTTTCCTTTGGATTTTTCTTCCATGAAATTGATCTGCATGTATCATCCTGTTTATTTTCTTATATTAGCGGATAATTAGGGGATTGTCAACGAAAATGGGAGGACGACAAGCGCCGGCGTGTGAAAAAACAGCACTTTTGAAACTCACAAGGCGGCTTGTGTCAATTTTTGTGCAGGCCCTTTCTTTTTTCTCCGGGATATAGTAGTATAAAAGAGCAGTAACCGGCGGGCGCGCCCGCCGCTATGGAGGTAGTGACAATATGGCAGACATCCGACCCTTCCGCGCCCTGCGGTTTACCGAGCGGGCGGGGGACATCCGCGAGCTTACCTGCCCGCCCTACGACATCATTTCCGAGTCCCAGAGGCTGTCGTATCTGGCCCGCAATCCACACAACATCATCCGGCTGGAGCTGCCCCGGGATGGGGCCGACCCGTATGCCGCCGCGGGGGAGACGCTGCGCAGCTGGCTGGAGGAGGGCATTCTCCGGCAGGACGACGAAGCCGCTTTCTACGTGTATGAAATCGAGTTCGACCTGGAGGGCATGAGCGACATCAGCGGTATGGCCGGTGGCCGGCGGAGCATCGTGGGCCTGATCGCTCAGGTGCATCTGGAGGAGTTCTCCAAGGGGATTGTGCTTCCGCATGAGGAAACCCTGTCCAAGGCCAAGGAGGATCGCTTCAACCTGATGAAAGCCACCCACTGCAATTTCAGCGACATTTATTCCTTATATATGGACGACGGCGGGGAAGAGGAAACGCTGGACATATTGGGACTGGCTCAAAGGGAGCAGCCGGTGAGCGAGCTGACCGACGAGGCGGGGCTTACCCATCGCTTGTGGGCAATCACCGATGCGGGAATCGTATCGGCCATACAGCGGCGGTTTACCGATACCAAGCTGTACATCGCCGATGGCCACCATCGGTATGAGACGGCGCTGCGCTACCGGGATACGCTGCGGGAACAGGGAATCCTGGACACGGATGCCGAGTATGTGATGATGATGCTGGTGGAAATGAGCCATCCCGGCCTGGTGGTGTTTCCCACCCATCGGATGATTCGGGACGTGAAAAACTTCGATGCCGCCAGGCTGCTGGCCGATTCCGCGCCCTATTTCGATATCCGCACGGGCGTGCCGCTGGACGCGCTGGATGAGTCGCTGGAGCACGCCTATACCGAGGGACGCAAGGCCTTCGGGTTCTATACGGGCGGCGAGACGGTGACAGTGATGACTCTCAAGGACACGGCGGTGATGGACAGCCTGCTGCCCGACCTTTCCCCCACGGCCCGCCAGCTGGACGTCAACGTGCTGCATACCCTGGTGCTGGAGCGGCTGCTGGGCATCGACAAGGAAAACATGGCCAATCAGGTGAACCTGACCTATACCCGCAGCCTGCGGGAGGCGCTGGACGACGTGGCGGCCGGGGCGTACCAATGCAGTTTTCTGCTCAACCCCACCCGCGTGTCGGAAATCCGCGACGTGGCCGCAGCCGGGGAAAAAATGCCCCAGAAATCCACCTATTTTTATCCCAAGCTGATTACCGGCCTGACCATGAACAAACTGGATTAAGGCGTCAAATCCCCCGGCCGCGGCCGGGGGATTTTTGTTAATCAGTCCTCGAGAAAACCAGCCGGCGGATCGCATTGCACGATTCACCGGCTGGTTTTTCACATGATGGGGGAGCGTTGTGGAGAACTTTTCCCCCGGGCGGTTTTCCCTGTGAAAAGGTGGAAAACCACAAATCAGACAGTAAAAGAGAGAAATTTACCGTTTCCGGAAAAATTTTCTTGTATGCTGACACAAAATGACCGCGGAAAAAACACATCAGCCCCTTGCAATTTCCGCGTACACCCTTTATAATGTGATTTAAGTGGTGAAAAGTAGTGCTAAGTGGTGCAGAGTGGTGGGTTTCAACACTTTCCACCGAGTTTTCCACCGTGGCAAGCACTTTTCACCGGTTCCACGAAAGGTTCCCCCGCTTTTCCACAGTCGGACAAGCCGTGGGGGGATGCCGACAGAGAAGAAGGTACGCGGATGCTTTATGGCCGTTACCAACACAATATCGACGCGAAGGGGCGCATTTTCGTGCCCGCTAAGCTGCGAGAGAAGCTGGGCGATGCCTTTATCGCCGCGGCGGTCATGGATCATTGCGTCTGCCTGTATTCGATGGAGGAGTGGGACAAGCTGATGGAGGGGCTGGCGGCTTCCCCCATGACCCAGTCCCGCAAGCTGCTGCGCGTCCTGTCGGCCAACGCCCAGGATGTGCAGGTGGACGCTCAGGGCCGCATCCTGCTGCCTAAGCATCTGCTGACCTACGCCTCTCTGGAGAAGGAGGCGCTGGTGCTCGGGGCGGGCAACCGGGCGGAAATCTGGAACCCCGCGGAGTACGAGAAGGACGTGGGCGACATGGACGCCGACGCGGTGGAGGCCGCGTTCGTCAGCCTTGGCTTCTAACCTGGAATACGCATACTTTTGAGTAAACACGGAAAGGCGGCGGCGGCATGGAGGAGCGGCCCGAACAGCGCTACCACCGGCCGGTACTGCTGGAGCAAACCATAGAGGCGCTGGACATCCGGCCGGACGGCGTGTATCTGGACGGCACGGCGGGCGGCGGCGGGCATTCTTTCGCGATTGCTTCCCGGCTCACCACCGGCCGTCTGATCGCCCTGGACAGGGATCCGGATGCAGTCAAGGAGGCCGGCCAACGGCTTCAGGGCCTTCCCGCCGTCGTGGTGCAGGCAAATTTCACCCAGATGGCTCAGGTGCTGGAATCGCTGGGGGTGGACGGGGTGGACGGCGTGCTGCTGGACATCGGCGTCTCCTCTCACCAGCTGGACGAGGCGGGACGCGGGTTCTCCTACCACATGGAGGCCCCGCTGGACATGCGGATGAGCCAAAGCGGCGTCACCGCCGCCGACCTGGTGAACAGCCTGACGGACAAAGAGCTGGCCGACATCCTGTTCCGGTATGGAGAAGAAAAATACGCCTGGCCCATCGCCCGCGAAATCCTTCGCCGGCGGGCGGCTGCGCCGATTGTGACCACCACCGAGCTGGCGGATATCGTGCGGGAAGCCGTGCCCGCCGCCTATCGCCGGGACGGTCATCCCGCCCGCAAGACCTTTCAGGCGCTGCGCATCGCGGTCAACGGCGAACTGGACTGCTTGTCCGCCGCCATGGACACCGCGTTCGACTGCCTGAGGGAAAACGGGCGGCTGGCCATCATCACGTTCCATTCCCTGGAGGATCGGATGGTCAAGCAGCGGTTCAACGATTGGCGCAGGGGCTGCGTCTGCCCGCCGGATTTTCCCGTGTGCGTCTGCGGACGGACGCCGGCGGCGGAGCTGGTGCTCAAAAAGCCGGCGGAGGCGACGGCGGACGAGCTGGCGGACAACCCCCGCAGCCGGAGTGCCCGGCTGCGCTGCGTGCGCAAGCTGCACGACCGGTATGGCTAAAGCCAAGGATAACGACGCCGTCGGTACGGGAGCGGGGCTCCCCGCCGCCGGCAAGGAATGATAAAAACAAGGAGGACGCGTCATGGCAGGGCAGAGCAACCGTTCGGAAGCGTATGATCTCGCGCTGTTCGAACCCAAACAGGCCAAAATCGTCGAACTGACCCCGAACAAGAAGCTGCAAAAAGCCGAACGGCGCCGCACGCGCGTCCAGTCGGTGCTTAACACGATGGGAGTGCTGCTGGTCTCCACCGTCATCATCGGGGTGGTCAGCATGATGATTACCAGCCGGGTGCAGCTGACCGAAATGAACCGGACCATCAACGAGTACGACGACACCATGAAGAAGCTCAAAAGCGAGGAGACCCGCCTGCAGACCGAGCTGGCCCAGAAGCTGAGCGCGCAGAGCGTGGACGAATACGCCCGCAGCCAGGGAATGACCGGCATCGAGAGCGAACAGATTCATTACATCACCCGGGGGGACAGCGACGAGGTGCAGGTGGCGGAGGAAAAGCCCGCCCATTGGTGGGATGCGCTGTTTGACACCATCGCCGGCTGGTTCTCTTAGAGCTGAAAAAATTTGTCCCTCCCGGCATACGGCGGGGACGAGGGCAATAAGTATGTAGAGAGGGGAACGCCGCATCCGGGCGGAGACGACGGCGCGGCCCGCCGGGGATACGGCATACCGACGAACGCAGGCGTACGGTTTACGTATGCTTGCGTTTGTCATAGGTGGAGACATGGGGCGGATTCCCCCGCTTTTGCGGGCGAACCGAGACAGAAGTGTACAGGCAGCCGGAAACGCAGGACAGGGCGTGGGAACGGAAGTGGATCCGTTCCCACCTCTCCTCGGACCGGGATACGGAAAAGGGCGGCGGCGCCTTGGGAATGGGAAAGGATTCGCATCTCACCGTATCGTGGAAAGGGGACTGCTCACATGGCCAAGCAACACCGGCCCGTGGTGACCACGCAATCGCCCAGCCGACAGATGTGGCGGCGCAGTGTCATCATTATGGTCATCCTGGTGGGCTTCTGTTTCTCCGCCGTCATCGGCAAGCTGGCCGTTCTCCAGCTTGTGGAAACGGCCGACTGGCAGGAGCGCGCCGTCACCCAGCAGCTCAGCGACAGCGTGGTGACCTCCAAGCGGGGCACCATCTACGACGCCAACATGAAGACGCTGGCCGCCTCGGCCGAGGTGTGGAAGCTGATCATGGCGCCCAAAAACATCCAGGATTTGGATACCAATCGGGACATGCGCACCTTCATCGCGGATCAATTGGCGGAGATGCTGGGCGTGAACCGGGAGAAGCTGTACAAACAGACGGGCAAGACCTACTCCCAATACGAGGTGGTCAAGTCCAAGATGGAGTTCGAGCTCAAGGAAAAGGTGGCCCAGTGGATTCTGGACAACAAGCTCATCGGTGTGTTCAGCATCATCCCGGACTACAAACGGTATTACCCGCTGCAGAACACCCTGTCCAACGTCCTGGGCTTCACCGGCACCGACAACACCGGGCTGGAGGGGCTGGAGGCGGCGTACAACGCCGATCTGATGGGCAAGGCGGGGCGGATCGTCACCGCCAAGAACGGCTGGGGCGACGAGCTGCCCACCGATATGGAATACGCCAAAATCGTGGATGCCGA
Source organism: uncultured Oscillospiraceae bacterium (assembly GCA_900546265.1). Classification (GTDB taxonomy): domain Bacteria; phylum Bacillota; class Clostridia; order Oscillospirales; family Acutalibacteraceae; genus UMGS856. The sequence goes on from URCA01000022.1 coordinate 29,894, forward strand.
GGACGGCAACAGCCTAGTTCTCACCATCGACGCCAACATCCAGACCTTTGCGGAAAAGTATCTGGAAATCGCGGTCAAGGAAACGGGCTGCACCAACCGGGGCGCGGTGATTATCCAGGATGTCAACACCGGCGGCATCCTGGCCATGGCCATCAAGGGGGACTACAACCCCAACGATCCATTCACCGTCAGCGATCCGGATTTGGCCGCCCAGATAGCCCAGCTGGCCGGGGATGAAAAGTCCGCGGCCCTGGCCAAGGCACGGCAGTCTCAGTGGCGGAACAAGCCGCTGGTGGAATGCTACGAGCCGGGCTCGGTCTTCAAGGCGTTCACCTCCTGCATGGCCATTGAAACCAAGGTGGCCGACGAGCATACCTCCGTCCACTGTGGCGGCAGCCTGAAGGTCAAGGGCTGGCCCAAGCCCATTAAGTGCCACAAGGCCGGGGGGCATGGAACCCTGGATTTCCCCGGGGCGGTGTCGGCCTCCTGCAACCCCTATTTCATGACCATGGGGCTGCGGATCGGCGGACACAACTTCTTCAAATACTTCACCGATTTCGGCTTTACCAAGAAAACCGGCATCGACATGCTGGGCGAGCAGTCCAACGCCGGGCTGTACCATGGCGAAAAGGTACTGTCCAACCCCGACTCGGAGGCGTCTCTCGCCACCTCGGCCTTTGGGCAGACCTTTAAGGTCACGCCTCTGCAGGTCATCACCGCCATGTCGGCGGTGGCCAACGGCGGCAAGCTGATGCAGCCCTACGTGGTGCAGAAAATCATCGCCCCCGACGGCACCGTGGTCAAGGACGTGCAGCCCACCGTCAAGCGGCAGGTGGTCAGCGCCGACACCTCCCGCCGGGTGGCGGCCATGATGGCGGCCAGCGTCAACGGCGGCGGCGCCAAAAACGCCTACGTGCCCGGCTTCCGGGTAGCGGGCAAGACGGGCACCTCCGAAAAAATCGACCAGAAAAAAGAGGGCGAGGTAGGCGATGTCGTCGCCTCCTTCTCCGGCTTCGCGCCGGCGGACAATCCGCAGGTGGCCATCCTGGTGCTGCTCGATGAGCCGCAGGTGGCGGTGGGCTTGCGGTACGGCGGCACCATTTCCGCGCCGGTAGCGCAAAAGGTGTTTGCCAGCGTCCTGCCCTACCTGAACATCGAAACCAAGTACACCGAGGCGGAGGTCAAGGCGCTGAACCGCACCACCCCCGACTTGAAGGACAACAAGCTCGATGCCGCGAAAAATAAGCTGACCAACAGCGATCTGCGCTGCCAGGTGGTCGGCGGAGGCGATACGGTTCTCCGGCAGGTGCCGGAAGCCGGCAAGCCCATCCCCAAGGAGGGCATCGTGGTGCTGTACACCGAAGAGGCGGAGGAGCCGACCGCCAAGGTTCCCGATTTCAAGGGCAAGACCCTGGCCGAGGCCAACAAGCTGGCCGCCGACGCGGGCATCAACCTCCAGTTTTCCGGCGTGGGCCTGGAGAACGGAGAGGCCAAGGGCGGCGATCAAAGCGTGGCCGCCGGCACACAGGTGCCTCTCGGCACCGTGGTGACGGTTACGTTTATTTATCAGGATACCATTGAATAGGGGCCAGGGCCTGACGGCCCTGCGCCCGGGACGTGAAAGGAAAAGGATGCACGATGGCAGGAACCGGCAACCCCCCACCCCGTAAAACCACTAAGGCGCCCACCCGGCAGATGTGGCGCCGCTCCATCATCACCTTGGTGATTATCATCGGCTTCTGTTTCACCGCCGTGGTGGGCAAAATGGGGGTGCTGATGATCGCGGAAGGGGAGGACTGGCAGCAGCGGGCGGTGTCCCAGCGGATGAGCGACAGCATCACCACACCCAGCCGCGGCACTATTTACGACGCCAACATGAACATCCTCGCCGCTTCCTCCGAGGTGTGGAAGATCATCCTGTCCCCCAAGGACATGAAGAGCGTGAAGGTGAAAAAAACGCCCACGGAATACTACACCTTCGAGGAGCTGCGCGGCGTGGTGGCCGACGGCGTGTCGGAAATCCTGGGGATCGACCGGGATAAGCTGTACGAACAGACCGGGAAAACCGATTCCCAGTATGAGGTGGTGCAGTCCCGGGTAGAATATAAGCCGAAGGAAGCTTTATCCAAATGGGTGGAGGAGCACGGCATCGGCGGCTTCGCTTATCTCAAGGATTACAAACGGTATTATCCGCTGGGGCACACCCTGTCCAACGTCCTGGGCTTTGTGGGGACCGACAACGCCGGCCTGGAGGGCCTGGAGGCCCAGTATGATTCGGTGCTCACCGGTAAGGCGGGCCGGATCATTACCGCCCGCAACGGCTGGGGCGACGAGATGCCCACCACCCTGGAATACAAAAAAGAAGTGGACGCCGAGGACGGTAAAAGCCTGGTGCTGACCATTGACCAGTATATCCAGACCTACGCGGAAAAGTATCTGGAGGAAGCCGTCGCAAACGCCTCCGCCACCAACCGGGGGGCGGTGATTATCCAGGACGTCAACACCGGTGCCATCCTGGCCATGGCCACAAAAGGGGACTACGACCCCAACCAGCCCTTTACGGTCAGCGATCCCACTGTGGCGGCCCAAATCGCCGCGCTGGCCGGGGATGAGCAGTCCAGGGCTCTGACCCTGGCCCGGCAAAAGCAGTGGCAGAATAAGCCCATTGTGGATTTCTACGAACCAGGCTCGGTGTTCAAGACCTTCACCTCCTGCATGGCTTTTGAGGAGGGGATTTCCACCGAAACCGACACCTTTACCTGCACGGGCAGCATTTCGGTTGTCGGCTATGGTCAACGGATTTCCTGCCATCAGCACGGCGGGCACGGCACCATCGATTTCCCCCACGCCATTTATGGCAGCTGCAACCCCTATTTCGTCGACGTCGGCCTCAAGATCGGCGGGCACAATTTCTTTAAATACTTCACCGGCTTCGGTTTCACCCAGAAGACCGGCATCGACATGATGGGCGAGCAGACCCCCAGCACCATGCTGTATCACAGCGAGGAAAAGCTGTCCAATCCCTTGTCCCAGTCGTATCTGGCGACCTCCTCCTTCGGCCAGACCTTCAAGGTATCGCCCATCCAGATGATCACCGCCATGTCGGCGGTGGCCAACGGCGGCAAGCTGATGCAGCCCTATGTGGTGCAAAAGATCCTGGACGGCGACGGCAACGTGGTGGAGAACATCACCCCCACCGTCAAGCGCCAGGTCATCAGCGAGGAAACGGCCAAACGGGTGGCCGCCATGCTGGACACGGCGGTGAACACCGGATCGAAAAACGCCTACGTGGCGGGCTACCGGGTGGCGGGCAAAACCGGCACCTCGGAAAAGCGGGATATTAAGGTCGAGGCCGGGCAGCAGCAGGAGGTCATCGGTTCCTTCGCCGGCTTCGCGCCGGCGGACGATCCGCAAATCGCCATTCTGCTGATGGTCGATCAGCCCCAGGGCTCCATGATCAGCCGCTACGGCAGCACGGTCGCCGCCCCCTACGCGCAGAAGATTCTCGCCGAGGTGATGCCCTATATGAGCATCGAGCCCAAGTATACCGAAAAAGAAGTGGCCGCCATGAACCGGACCACGCCCGGGGTGGAAAACACCGACGTGACCGCGGCCAGGGCCAAGCTGACCACCGCCGGCCTGAACAGCGAGGTGCTCGGCAGCGGCACGACGGTCGTCAAGCAGGTGCCGGAGAAGGGCAAGCCCATCCCCAAGGAGGGCAAGGTGTATCTCTACACCGACGACAGCGTTACCGGCCAGACCACCAAGGTGCCGGATTTCACCGGTAAGAGCGTGACTCAGGCCAAGCAGGCGGCGGCCCAGGCCCGTTTGAATATCCAGCTGACCGGCGGCGGTCTGGATTCCAGCGAGGCCAAGGCCTCGGGACAGAGCGTGGAGGCGGGCGCCACCGTGCCGCCGGGCACGGTGGTCAACGTCACCTTTATCGTACAAAATGATATCCGATAGAGCCGGCGTCCCATTGAAGCGGGACACGCTCGCTCTGAGTCTATTTGTGCCTTGCGCACGGCGAAAGGAATGTGATTTCCCATGAAGCTTTCACAATTGCTGGACGGCACCGGCGTTGCCTGCCCGCCTGAATTGGACGGGGAGATCGCGGGCATCACCTGCGATTCCCGCCGGGTGGAGCCGGGCTGGGCCTTCGTGTGCATCCAGGGGACCGCGCAGGACGGCCACGCCTACGCTGAAAAGGCCGCGCAGGCCGGGGCGGCGGTCGTTGTCGCGCAGCGGGATGTGGGGCTTCCCTGCCAGCTTCTGGCTGCCTCTACCCGCCGGACCTGGGCGCTTATGTGCGCCAACTGGTTCGGCCGGCCGGCGGAAAAGCTGCATATGGTGGGGGTCACCGGCACCAACGGGAAAACCACCACCACCTGCATGCTCAAGTCGGTGCTGGAGGCCTGCGGCCACAAGGTCGGGCTTATCGGTACCATCCAGAATATGATCGGCACCCGGGTGCTGCCGGCGGGACACACCACCCCGGATCCGTATGACCTGCAGAGTATGCTCGCGCTCATGGCGGCGGAGGGCTGCGCCTACTGCGTCATGGAGGTGTCCTCTCACGCGCTGGATCAGGACAGGGTGGAGGGCTGCGCCTTCGACGCGGCGGTTTTCACCAACCTGACCCAGGATCATCTCGACTACCACAAGACCATGGAAAATTACCTGGCCGCCAAAAAGCGCCTCTTTTCTCTGTGCCGCCACGCTATCATCAACGTTGACGATCCGTGGGCCGACAAGCTGACCGAGGGCCTGACCTGCCCCATCGATACCTATTCAGCCAAGAGCGACGCGGCGGATTACACGGCCCGGGAGATTCAGCAGCGGCCTGAGGGCGTGGAATTTCAGCTGGTTGGCACCGGGGTCATCGGCCGGGTGAGGCTGCGCATTCCCGGCCTGTTCTCCGTGTACAACGCGCTGGCGGCCGCCGCCTGCGCGCTGCGGCTGGGGATCCCCTTCGACAAGGTGGTGGAAGCGCTCTGCGCCGTGCAGGGGGTGAAGGGCCGGGCGGAAATCGTCCCCACCGGCCGGGATTTCACTGTGGTCATCGACTACGCCCATACCCCCGACGGGCTGGAAAACATCTGCAAAACCATGAAAGCCTGCACCACGGGGCGGCTGTTAACGGTCTTCGGCTGCGGCGGTGATCGGGATAAGGGAAAGCGGCCTTTGATGGGCGCCACCGCCGCCAAATATTCCGATTTTTTGGTGGTGACCTCCGACAACCCCCGTACCGAGGAGCCGGACGCCATCATCCGGGATATTCTCGCCGGCCTGCGGGATACTGGTACCCCCTATGAGGTGGTGGAGAACCGGACCCAGGCCATCCGTTTCGCCATGAAAAACGCCCGGCCGGGCGACATCGTCCTGCTGGCCGGCAAGGGGCACGAGACCTACCAGATTCTGGCCGACGGCGTGATTCATCTGGATGAAAGGGAAGTCGTGGCCGAGGCCCTGAAGGAAGAATAGCCATCGATACAGGATGCAATGGTTCAGATACAGCGGTGCCGGATGGCGCCGCAGGAGAGGAATGGGCGGACAATGGATGCGACAACATTGACGGTAACGGCCGGGGCGGCGCTGGCCGGCTTTCTGATAGCGGCTCTGCTGGGGAAGGTTCTCATTCCGGTGCTGCACCGGCTGAAGTTCGGGCAGACCATCCGGGAAGAGGGCCCGGCCTGGCACCGCGCCAAGCAGGGAACCCCCACCATGGGCGGGGTGCTGTTTATCATCGGCTCCCTCGCGGCAGCCCTGCTGGCAATAATCGCCGGGCAGTTCCTGCTGCCGGTGAAGGTGTTCAGCGGCACTTCCCTGACCCTGACCAAGCTGTTCGGCGGGATGCTGCTGGCTTTGTGCTGCGGGGCCATCGGGTTTGTGGACGATTACATCAAGGTGGTCAAGAAGCGGAATCTGGGGCTGACCGCCTCCCAAAAACTGTTCGCCCAGCTGCTGGTTGCCGCGGGTTATGCCATTTCCCTGTACATGGCCGGAGGCTCCCGCTTCTATATCCCGTTCTTCGGGCTGGTGGACTGGGGGATCTGGTTTGTTCCCTTCTGCATGTTTGTGGTGGTGGCCATGACCAACGCCACCAATCTGACCGACGGCATTGACGGCCTGTGCGGAACCGTCAGCTTTGTGGCCACCCTGTTTTTCCTGGTGCTGGCGGGTATGCTGGAATACGTCGGCCAGGGGCTGCTGGCCGCCGCCTTCGCCGGAAGCCTGGCAGGCTTTCTCGTCTGGAACCTCCACCCCGCCAAGGTGTTTATGGGAGACACCGGCTCGCTGTTTATCGGCGGGCTGCTGTGCGCCCTGGCGTTCGGCATCAACCAGCCGTTCCTGCTGGTGCCGGTGGGTGTGGTGTACATCGCGGAAAACCTGTCAGTGTTGCTGCAGGTGGGCTATTTCAAGCTGACCCACGGCAAACGGCTGTTTAAAATGGCGCCGCTGCATCACCATTTTGAGATGTGCGGGTGGAGCGAGGCCAAAATTGTGACGGTGTTTTCCCTGGTCACCCTGCTGGGCTGCATCGGGGCCGCGCTGCTCGTTATCTACGCCTGACGGGCGTTTCCAAAGGTTTCCTTCGTTCTACCGGTTGCATAATTCCTGGAAAATCCCGTATAATGGATCACAGAACAACGCCTGAAAGGAGGGTGGGTATGGCAAACGCACAAGCCGCCGCCATGAAAAAGAAACGCAAGCTCTTTTCCATTGCCAATGGATTTGACATGCCTTTCTTAATCATTCTCATGCTGATCTTGGTCATCGGCCTGGTGTGCATGTATTCGGCCAGCTATGCCTACGCCTTCTACTGGTACGACGGCGACAGCTATTACTTTATCAAGCGCCAGCTGGCCTTCGCTGTTCTGGGCGTGGTAGCCATGCTGATGATCTCCACCATCGACTACCATGTGCTGCATAAATTTTCATGGGTGCTGTGGATCGTCTCCCTGGCGCTGCTGGTGGTGGCGTACATCATGCCCTCCTCCACCGGCATCCACCGGTGGATCCGCATCCCCGGCATCGGCCAGTTTCAGCCCTCGGAGGTGGCTAAGTTCGCCCTCATCGTGCTGTACGCCCATCTGGTGTCCCTTAATCATAAAAAGATGAAAACCTTTACCAAGGGCTATCTGCCCTTTATGGCCATCTTAGGCATCACCTGCGGTCTGGTGTTTATCGAGCCCCACCTGTCCGGCACCATGCTGTTGCTGGGCATCGGGCTGATTCTCATGTACGTGGGCGGGACGCGGCTGGTCTATCTGCTGGGCACCATCGGCATCGGCGGCGCGGCTGCCGGGTATATGATTTTCGGCATGGGCTATGAAAAGGACCGTATCGACGTGTGGCTGAAACCCCTGGAGATGTTCACTAAGGACAAGGACATGGCGTGGCAGACGGTGCAGTCCTTGTACGCCATCGGCTCCGGCGGCCTGATGGGCCAGGGCCTGGGCAATTCCCGGCAGAAGCATCTCTTTCTGCCCGAGCCGCAGAACGACTTTATCTTTTCCATCGTGTGCGAAGAACTGGGCTTCATCGGCGCGGTGCTGATCATCATCCTGTTCGGCCTGCTGGTCTGGCGGGGCTTCGTCATCGGCATGAAGGCGCCCGACAAATTCGGCTCCATGCTGGCCATCGGCCTGACCGGCCAGATCGGCCTGCAGGTGGCCTTCAATGTGGCGGTGGTCACCAATACCATCCCCAACACCGGCATCAGCCTGCCCTTCTTCAGCTACGGCGGCACCTCCTTGGTCATGCTGCTGGCGCAGATGGGCGTAGTGCTGTCGGTATCCCGCAGTATACAGGCGGAAAAGGCCTAGGCCTTTTCCATATAAAAGAGCCGGGCCTTTCGGCCCGGCTGTCGCGATAAGAGCGTGAAATTTCGGGCTTCCTCCCGCAGCAGAAGAAAGGGTGGTTTTGTGCGTGTTTTGATGACGGGCGGCGGTACGGCGGGGCATATCAACCCGGCTCTGGCCATCGCTGCCAAGATAAAGGCCGAGCAGCCGGATGCGGATATCCTTTTTGTGGGGGCCGCCGGCCGGATGGAAACCACGCTGGTTCCCGCCGCTGGGTATCCGATTCAAACGGTGGATGTCCGAGGGTTCCAGCGGCGGCTTTCAGTGAAGAACATAGGGCGCAACCTGTCCGCCGCCGTCCACGCGGTCACAGCCGGCACCGCCTCCGCGAAAATCCTCAGGGATTTCCGGCCGGATATCGCCATCGGCACCGGCGGCTATGTCTGCGGGCCGATCCTGCGCAAAGCGGCCAAAATGGGGATCCCGGTGGTGGTGCATGAATCCAACGCCTTCCCCGGCGTGACGGTCAAGATGCTGGCAAAATACGCCACCGTCCTCATCGCCGACGAGGCGGCGCGGAAATACCTCCCCCCCGACGCCAAGGTGGTGGTCACCGGCAATCCCCTGCGGGCCGATTTTTTCAGCGTCGATAAGGCGCAGGCCCGGCGGGAGCTGGGGCTGGACGATCGCCCCCTCATTCTGTCCTTCGGCGGCAGCCTGGGGGCGGAGCGGATCAACAGCACCATGGTGGACGTGCTGCGGCGCAGCCACGAGAAGGGCCTGTACCAACACATCCACGGCACCGGTAAAAGCGGCTGGGAGAGCGTGTGTGCCAAGCTGCGGGAAGCCGGCGTTCCTCTGAAAGGGGACGGCATCTGGGTGCGGGAATACATCGACGACATGCCCCGCTGCATGGCGGCGGCGGACTTGGTGATCTCCCGCTGCGGGGCCATGACCCTCAGCGAGCTGCCTGCGGCGGGCAAGGCTTCCATTCTCATCCCCTCGCCCAATGTGGCGGAAAATCATCAGTATCACAACGCCATGGCCCTGGTAAACCGGGGGGCCGCGGTCTGCATCGAGGAAAAGGATCTCACCCCCGACGCGCTGTGGGATTCCATGGAGGCCGTCGCCGGGCATCCGGATGTGCTGCGTTCCATGGCGGAGCATGCCCGAAGGGCCGCTATTCTCGATGCATCCGACCGTATCTACGCCGTTATCCAGGATGTGCTGAGCCGCTGAGCCGGCCCAGATGAAATCCCCGTTTTTCCCGGCTTTTTCCCTTTCCCGGCGGAAAAAAGCGCCATCGCGCACCGATTTTCTCTGTTTGCATAGAATGGCTTGTGGCGTATAGCCTTACGCCTTACCAAAAACAGAGAGGGTGCGGGAATTGGCGCTTTCCGGTTTTGCGGCCGCCAAGGTACCGCCACCCGCGAAAGGGTGATGGATGGACATGGCGAAATTGATCGTGGAAGGACTACATAAATTAAACGGGGCCGTCGGGATACACGGCGCGAAAAACAGCGCGCTGCCGGTGCTGGCGGCCACCCTGCTGGCAAACAGCGTCAGCGAAATCGGCAATTGCCCGCGCTTGTCCGATGTGGATGCGTCGGTGGCCATTCTGCGGTGTCTGGGCTGTCAGGTGGATGTCCGGGATCATGTGGTTACGGTGGATCCGGCGGGGATGTGCCGGTGTGAAATCCCCGATCATCTGATGCGGGAAATGCGCTCCTCCATCGTCTTTTTAGGGGCGATTATCGCCAAATGCGGGGAGGCGCGCATGTCCTTCCCCGGCGGGTGTGAGCTGGGCCCCCGGCCCATCGACCTGCACCTGGACGCCCTGGAAAAGCTGGGCGTCGCCATCGAGGAGGAGCGGGGGCATCTGCGCTGCCGCGCCAAGGGGCGGCTGAAGGGGACGGAAATTTCCCTGGCCCTGCCCAGCGTGGGGGCAACCGAGAACGTGCTGCTTGCGGCAGCCACCGCCGATGGAACCACCGTGCTGCATAATGCGGCCCGGGAGCCGGAGATCGAGGATTTGTGCGGGTATCTCAACGCCTGTGGGGCGCGTATTGCCGTCGAAAAGGACGGGGTAATCACCATCGAGGGGGTGGAAGCGCTGCACGGCTGCCGGCACGAGGTGATCCCCGACCGCATCGAAACGGCCACCTATATGGCCGCGGCTGCGGTCACCGGCGGCACCCTGCTGCTGAGGAACGCCAGGCCGGAGCATGTGAATACTGTCTTTCCCGCTTTCGAGGAGGCAGGCTGCCAGGTGTCGGTCTGGAAGGATGAAATTCTTATCAGCGCCCCGTCCCGCCTGCGGCGGGTGAAGACGATCCGCACCATGCCCTACCCGGGCTTTCCCACCGATGCGCAGGCGCCGCTGATGGCCATGGCCTGCCTGGCCGACGGCACCAGTGTGTTCATCGAGACCATTTTTGAAAACCGGTATAAACACGCCGGGGAGCTGATGCGCCTGGGCGCGAAAATCAAGGTGGAGGGCCGGGTGGCCGTGGTGGAAGGGGTGCCGATGCTGTCCGGCGCGCCGGTGGAGTGCACCGATCTGCGGGGCGGCGCGGCCCTGGTGGTGGCGGCCCTCGCCGCCGAGGGCCACACCGAAATCACCTGCCTGACCCATTTGGACAGAGGCTACGAGGAGCTGGAGGACTGCCTGGCGCGGACCGGGGCGGTTATCCGGCGGGAATAATGATGGTGAATCGCTCGGTACCGGAGAGCGGGACGTGGAAAGGCGTGAATTCATGGGTAAACAGCAGAAGACGACCGACCGGCAGATCCCTAAGAAAAAGAGGCGGAAGGCCAGCCGGTTCCATATGGCCTTGGCGCTGTTTATCGCCATCGTGGCGGTCAGCGGTGCGCTGGCGTTTATGCTGCTGATGCTTCCGGGAAGCGGCGAGGCATCGGCCGAAAAGCCGGCGGTGTTCGGCGTTCACGACATCCAGGTGGTGGGAAAAACCCGGTATTCCGCCGAGGAGATTATCGCCGCGAGCGGCATCCGGATTGGGCAGAGCCTCTTTTCGGTCAGCAAAGTCAAGGCTCACGATAATATTATGTCGCAGTTCCCTTATCTAGAACGGGTGGACGTGGGAAATTCCTCCTTCGACACGGTGGAAATCAAGGTGTGGGAGGTGGAGCCCATCGGGGCGATGTACGCAAACGGCAAATGGCTGGTGGTGGGCGGCAACAACAAGGGCGTGGAAGCCCTGGAGATACAGGGCGACCGCCCGCCCCGGTACTTGTACTTCAAGGGGGCGGAACCCGACGAAAACTGTCGGGTGGGCGGCAAGGCCATGAAGGATCGGGATTTCGGCATCGTCACCGCCTTGATGGAAGCCGTCGAGGCCAATGGGCTGGAAAACATCGGCGTACTGGATGTGTCGGAAAAGACCAACATCAAGCTGGATTGGAAGGGGCAGATCACCGTCCTGCTGGGAACCGAAAACAACCTGAAGGATAAGGTGGCGGCCCTGGCCAATATCCTGCCCGAAATCATCAAGAACAACGGCGACACCGCGGCGGGCCAGCTGGATATGCGATCGTATATGGAGGACAGCCGGGCCTTCTTTACCCCTTGGGACATCCTGAATTCCACCACCACCCCCGCCGGCGCGGGAGGCACCACGACCGCCGGATAAAGCCCTTCCTTATGGGGGCGCGCTTCCCCCTTTGCTTCGGCCCCATATCCCTGAATTTGGCAGATTTGTCCTATCCGGGAGACCAAACCACCATATAGGCCGTCTCTGGTGGAAAAAGGCAAAAAAAATTTACAAATATAGTGATGAAATTGCGTTCAGGCAGTTGAAATGCCGGGCCGCTCGTGGTAGAATTATAGAGATATTAATTCACTTATATGTATCGAACGATAACAGGTGTTACATAACGGGCGTGTTTTTCCTAAAATGCGCATTTTGGATAGGGAATTCGGTGGGGCGGCGGCCTTGCGGGACGATTAACGTGGGAGGAAGTTTCATGAGCATTCTGCAGTTTGACAGTGATTCCATCGATGGGGTTCAGATAAAAGTCGTGGGCGTGGGCGGCGGCGGCGGCAACGCGGTCAACCGCATGGTGCGCGCCGGCGTGCAGGGCGTGGAATTCGTGGCTATTAACACCGATCAGGCTGTCCTGCGCCTGTCCCAGGCGGATCAGAAGATTCAAATCGGTGAAAAGCTGACCCGGGGCATGGGCGCAGGCTCCAACCCTGAAAAGGGCCAGCGGGCGGCGGAGGAAAGCCGCGACGAAATCGCCGCGGCCCTCAAAGGCACCAACATGGTATTCATTACCGCCGGCATGGGCGGCGGCACCGGTACCGGCGCGGCCCCCGTCGTGGCGGAAATCGCCCGGGATCTCGGCATCCTGACGGTGGGCATCGTGACCAAGCCCTTCGCCTTTGAGGGGCGCCGCCGTATGGAGCAGGCCGAAAACGGCATCACTGCCCTGCGGGAATATGTGGACAGCCTGGTGGTCATCCCCAATGAGCGCATCAAGCTGGTCAGCGAACAGCGCATCACCTTGGCCAACGCCTTTGAGGTGGCGGACGACGTGCTGCGTCAGGGCGTGCAGAGCATCTCTCAGCTCATCAAGGTGCCGGGCCTGGTTAACCTGGACTTTGCCGACGTGACCTCCATCATGAAGGACGCGGGCTATGCCCACATGGGCGTCGGCCGGGCTGAGGGCAAGGATCGCGCCGAACTGGCGGCCCGTGCGGCCGTGGCCAGCCCCCTGCTGGAAACCTCTATCGATGGCGCGCGCGGCGTGCTTATCAACATCACCGGTACCTCGGATCTGGATTTTGAGGACGTCGACAAGGCGTCGGAGATCATCACCAGCGCGGCTCATCCGGACGCGACCATCATCTGGGGCGCGGCCTTCGACGAGAATCTGGGGGACACCCTGTGCGTGACGGTCATCGCCACCGGCCTGGTGTCGGATAATTCCTATAAAGCCAAGGAGCCGGAAGGCACTCCGCTGGCCAGCTTCGGCCAGAAGGTGGAAAACGTCGCCTCCTCCGTGGAGGACGACGAGGGCTATACCGACATTATGGGGATTTTCAAAAAGAAGAGAGACTGAATCGAATAAAAAGATACCCCGACCGAGGTCGGGGTATCTTTTTATTCGATTGAAAAATAACGATGGATAATTTTAATTATTATTAATATTTCTTAACGGCACATGGTGTGCGTTTCTCACGGCAGGCCTGAAAAACCGGCAATCCGCTGCTCGGCGGATTGCCGGTTTTTTAACGTTCTCTTTTCCTCACCCGCCGCCAAATGCAGACGGCGAGGAGCCCCGCCAAAGTCAGGCCGGATACCACCGCGCCGGGCACCAGCCCATAGGGGATAAACCGCAGGGACACCTGATGCTCTCCAGCGGCAACAGGATAGGCCAGGAACGCGTCTCCCACCTTCACCGGTTCCACCGTTTTGCCGTCGATAACGGCCCGCCAGCCCTTGTCGTAGGGGATGGAGGTGAACACCAGCCCGTCCCGCGGCGCCTGAATGGTGCCGGTTACCGTCGTGTCGGTGACGGACAAATCCTGTACGGCGGTCTGCCTCAGTTCATCGATGAAACCGGAGAAGGCTTCCTCGTCGAAGCCGGCGGCCCGCACATCTGAATACCAGCCCTTGTACCAGACCGGCACCTTGACGATGACGGTGCCCGCCTCCTGCATCCCCAGGTCGATAACGCCGCGGATTAGGCGATCGTCGTAGACGTTGAGTTTTTTGCCATCGACATACACGGGGGAATGCTCGTTAAGGTTGTTGTTCAGGTGAAGCAGCACGTGCTGCTTCACCGGATTTTCGATGGTGAAATACAAGTTGGAGCCGGCCGGGACGGTCACCGATCCGCCGTTTGCTTCCGGATCGCCGTCGGTACAGGTCACCGTTACGGGCAGAGAGGAATAATAGGTGGTCTCCCGCCCGTTTAGTGAGGAGAAAAAGCGGTTCTGCAGGGTGAAGGGATCCGCCCCGCCGGGGTTCAGTTCGGCCGCCGCCTGGTCGGCGAAATACAGCAGGGGCAGGGCGTTTTCATTGCGGAACAGGGTGGTGTCTCCATAGGACGCGCCGGTGGATACCATCCCCGGCCTTAGTTCCTCTGTGTCCCAAACGTACCGGATGCCCAGCACCGCGTCCAGGGCGGAGGTGGACCCCATATACCGCAGATAGCGGTTCTGCACATAACAGACCATACCGAGGTTCCCGAGAAATTTGAAGGCGATCTGGTTGGACAGGGAGCTGTAGTGGCTCAAAGCGTGGTACCCGGCGTTCATGCCGTCGTTGGAGTTGCGGGCGGTGGAGTTTTCCACCCGGTAGAATCCGCTGTCGTTCTGCGCGTCGAGCAGCGCGGTCAGCTGGGCGTTACGCGCGGTGTAATCGGTATAGTTCTGTCTCTCCACAAAGCGGAATTGGTCGTCCAGTCCATTCAGAATCGCGGTGGCGTTGAACAGCAGTTCGACGGAGACCGCCGCCACCAACAGCGCCGCCAGCGCCCGCCGGGGCCACAGGATGGCCGGCCGGCTCGCCTCAGCAGCCTGCAGCTCCCGCCGCCGGGCGTGCCAGACGAGGAAGGTTATCAGCCCGTAGCCGCCCAGCATCAGGGCGGTGGCCCACCAATTGCCCGCGTAGGGGATCTGGCCGCTGGCCCCGCCCAGCAGCGTTGCCAGGGCCAGAGCGCCGAAGCTGATGGGGATGGCGGCAGGCCGGATGTCCGCCGGGCAGGCCAGCACCCGGGCTGCGCAGGTGATCAGGAGGAAAAGAATGACAAAGGTGTACCGGTAGGGGAACCAGTTGGGCGGCTGGAACACATGCCAGGCCAGATCCAAATCGTACAGCAGCAGGCTCAGCAGCATCACGGCCAGCAGAGCGCCCACCACGTATTTTTCCCGCCGCGGGATGGAACGGTGGGTGAACCATAAGGGCAGCAGCCCCATCGTCAGCACCCCGCCGTACAGGGTGGGCGTGCCCGAGTTGGTGGCCGAGTCGAACGCCCCCCACCCCATCTTGCCCAGCAGCGCCAAGGGGTTGGCCCCCGCCTGAAAGGTCAGGGAGAAGCCGTGAACATTCTCGTAGCCGCCCAGCAGGGCGGACAGGGTGGGCAGCAGCAGGAAGGTTGCCAACCCGGCCGCCAGCGCCGTACCCGCGAAGAAAGCCCCCAGGCGGCGAACAGGCCGCCGATCCTCCCGGCAGGCCAGCAGCCAGCCGAGATACAGCAGGAAGGTGAAGATGCCCACCACATACGCGATGTAAAAATTCGCGAGAAACAGCACCGTCAGGGCGGCGGTGAAAGCGCCGATGCGCCCCTTGTCAAAAACGCGGCGGGCCGCCAGCGCCACCAGTGGCAGCAGCACCATCCCGTCCAGCCACATCAGGTTGAAGCAATAGGTTACCCCGTAGCCCGCCAGCCCGTACAGGGCGGCGAACAGCAGGTTGACCCCGCCGCCAATGCCGTGGCGCTTGCGCAGCCAGAGGGAAAAGGTCAGGGCCGAGGCGGCCAGCTTCATGGAAATGATGAACAGTATGGCCTCGGTCAGCATGGCCCGGGGAAAGCAGAACAGCAGCAGGGTGAAGGGACTGGCCAGATAATACGCCAGCAGGCCCAGAAAATTCATGCCCAGGCCGGTGTCCCAGGTGAACAGCAGGCTGCTGCCGGATTTCACCATGTCGTACAGCGCCGCATGAAACTCCACATACTGCTGGTTCAGATCCGTGATGAGTATCGATTTGCCGCCGAAGGGGTAGAAGCCGAACACCGCCAGCGCCGCTGTCCATATGACCGCGGTCAGCCCAAAGGCGGCCAGCATGCCCCCCGTCGTCCGTCCCCTCTCGGAGGAGAGCCGGCCGCGTAGGGAGCGGCGGCTCGTCTGTGTATGACCGTTCATGCTAGAACCGCCTCAATGGCCGCCAACTCGTCTGCGGTAAATTCTAGCTGCCGCAGCGCCCCCAGATTGTTCTCCAGCTGCCCGACGCTGGACGCGCCCACTAAGGCCGAGGTCACCCGCCCGCCCCGCAGGATCCAGGCGATGGCCATCTGGGCCAGACTCTGTCCCCGTTCGGCGGCGATGCCGTTCAGCTTACGGATAACGTCCAGGCGCGCGGGCGTGATGTCCGCTTCCTTCAGAAAAGCGCCCCGCGCCGCCCGGGAATCGGCGGGGATTCCGCCGAGATACCGGTCGGTCAGCAGGCCCTGGGCCAGGGGCGAGAAGGCGATGCTTCCCATACCCTCTTCGTCCAGCACGTCCTGCAGGCCGTCTTCAATCCAGCGATCGAACATATTATACCGCGGCTGATGAATGAGGCAGGGCACCCCCATCTGCCGCAGGATCGCCGCCGCCTGCCGGGTCTGTTCCGCCGAGTAGTTGGACACCCCCACGTACAGGGCCTTGCCCGCCCGGACGGCGGAGGCCAGGGCGCCCATGGTTTCCTCCAGAGGGGTTTCCGGATCCGGCCGGTGGGAATAGAAAATATCCACATACTCCAGCCCCAGGCGTTTCAGGCTCTGGTCGAGGGAGGCCAGCATGTATTTCCGGCTTCCCCAGTCCCCATAGGGGCCGGGCCACATGCCGTAGCCCGCTTTGGTGGAGATAATCAGCTCGTCCCGATAAGGGGCCAAATCGGTTTTCAGCACCCGTCCCAGGGTTTCCTCCGCCGAGCCGGGAACCGGGCCGTAGTTGTTGGCCGCGTCGATATGGGTCACGCCCAGATCGAAGGCCCGCAGTAGAATCGCCCGGGAGGTCTCATAGGGCGTCACGCTGCCGAAATTCTGCCAGATGCCCAGGGACACCGCAGGCAGCTTGAGGCCGCTGCGACCCACCCGGCGGTAGGCCATGTCGTCATAGCGGCTGGGGTCGGCACTGTAAGGCATTTTTACCATCCTTTCCTTGAACAAGGCATTCTATGTACAGTATTATATCGTGGGAAAAGAGGGAAGTACAGGACAATTTCCCGATTTTTTCTTAAGTTTTGCGCAAAGATGCGTTCCCGGTCTTTGAAATTGCTCAGGCAATATGCTATACTGATACCAATACAGGCGACAGCCGCGAAAGTGGAGGTACAACATGGGCTTATTTGATTTCGTCAAAAACCAGTTTATAGAGGTCATTGAAGCGACGGATTTCCAGCAGGACATGATCGTGTTTGAGTTCCCCGTGGCGGGCCATGAAATCAAAATGGGCGCCCAGCTGATCGTCCGGGAGGGGCAGTGCGCGATTTTCCTCAACGAGGGTACCCTTGCCGACGTGTTCGGCCCGGGCCATTACACCCTTTCCACCGAGAATATGCCGGTGCTCTCCAAGCTGAAGGCCTGGAAATACGGCTTCAATTCCCCCTTTAAGGCGGAGGTCTTCTTCGTCAGCACCCGGCTGTTTACCAACCAGAAATGGGGTACCCAGAAGCCGGTGCTCATGCGGGATCAGGAGTTCGGCATGATCCGCCTGTCCGCCTTCGGCGTCTTCGCATATAAGGTGGTGCAGCCCGACGTGTTCATGCGGGAAGTGTTCGGCACCCTGCCCTCCTTCACCACCAAGGACATCACCGAGTACCTGCGCCGGATGATCACCTCCTCCCTGGCGGACACCATCGGCGAATCCAATATCGCCGCCATCGACATGGCCAACAGCTACGACGAGCTGGGGATGGAAGCCCGGAAAAAGGTGCAGGTCAAATTTGGCGAGCTGGGCCTCGGGCTCCAGTCCCTGACTATCGAGAGCATTTCCCTGCCCGAAGAGGTGGAAAAGGTCATCGACAAACGCACCTCCATGGGCGTGCTGGGCGATATGGGGAAATACACGCAGTACCAGGCGGCCGAGGCCATCCGCGACTTCGCCCAGAACGAGGGGGGCGGCGGAATCGCCGGTATGGGCGTGGGCATGGGCGCTGGCGTCCAGGTGGGCCAGGTCTTCGCAGGCGCCATGAACCAGAATATGGCCCCGCGGCAGCCCGCCGCCCCGGCCCCCGCCCCGGCGCAGACCATTGCCTGCGCCAGCTGCGGCGCGCAGGTGCCGGCAAGCGCCAAGTTCTGCACGGAATGCGGCAAGAACCCCCAGCCGGCGGGAGAGACCTGCCCGGGCTGCGGCGCGACCGTGGCCGCCGGGGCCAAGTTCTGCCCCGAGTGCGGCAAGCCTCTGCAGCAAGTTTGCTCCAAATGCGGCGCCAAAGTGACCGGCAAATTCTGCCCCGAGTGCGGCACCCCGGCAGGCAATTGACCCTATAACAGAGGCTTGTAACCGAAGGAGGATGGCCCATGCCGACCACGGAGGAAGCGCGGGCGGCCGCCAGCAATTTCGCCTGCGAAAGCTGCGGCAGCCAGCTGTTGTTTGATCCCGACACCCAAGGACTGCGGTGCGACCACTGCGGGCGGGAGGAGGAGATTCCGGCGCTGCTGGTGGAGGCGCCTGAATATTTATACAATCCCATGACCGATTCCTATGACGCGCCCAACTGGGAGGCCATGGGGAACAAGACCGTGCGCTGCAAAAACTGCGGTGCCGAGGAGGTAGTGGACGCCGCCGCCATGACTGCAGCCTGCCCCTTCTGCGGCAGCCAGTACGTCATGGATGAAAACGAGGTGACCGAGGGCATCCTGCCCGAGACCCTCCAGCCCTTCAAGGTGTCCAAAGTCAAGGCCGCCGACCTGTTCAAGAGCTGGGCCAAGTCCCGGTTTTGGGCGCCGGGCGCCTTCAAGAAAACCCGGCACACCACCCGGGAGCTGCAGGGCCTCTACCTCCCCTTTTGGACCTTCGACGCGGATCTGTATTCCCAGTACACCGGCGAGGGCGGCCGGGACCGCACTGAAACCTACACCACCACCGACAGCGAGGGCAACACCCAGACCCACACCCGCACCGTCACCGACTGGTACCCCATTTCGGGCGACGCAGCCCTGTCCTTTGACGACGAGGCGGTATGCGCCACCACCCATGTGGACAAGGGGATGCTGGGCCGCCTGGGGGCGTACGACGTCAAGGTGCTGCGGCGGTATTCCCCGGCGTTTCTCGCCGGCTTCGGCGCCCAGCGGTACGACGTGGGCGTGGGCCAGGGCTGGAAGGAAGAAGCCGCCCCCCGCATGCAGTCGAATATGGAGCGGCACGTGGAAAGCTCCCGGGGCTTCGATCATTACCGGTGCATGCGGTACAGTCACCAGTTCAGCAACGTGAAGTTCAAGCACATCCTGCTACCGGTCTGGATGTCGTCCTATTCATACAAAAACAAGGTATACAACTTTATGATCAACGGAGAGACCGGCGTGGTGGCGGGCAAATCCCCCGTCAGCGCCCTGAAGGTGACCCTTGCGGTGCTGCTGGGACTGGGGCTCGCGGCGCTGATTGTCCTCCTGCTGATGTATTTCGGCAACAACTGATCGTATTACACATGAAGGAATCGTGGCTATGACACTGTTATCGGCCCATGCGCTGGGCAAGCATTTTGGGGAACGCCGGCTGTTCGAGGGCGTGACCTTCGACGTGGGGGAACGGGATAAAATCGGGCTGGTGGGAGACAATGGCTGCGGCAAGACCACCCTGTTCCGGATGATCACCGGCGAGGAGCCCATCGAGGAGGGCGAGGCCGTTCGTTCCAAGGAGACCCGCGTCGGCTATATGGAGCAGCACGCCTGCTCCGATCAAGGGCGCACCCTCTGGGACGAGGTGGAGAGCGTGTTCGCCCCCGTCATGGCGGTGGAGGCGGAGCTGAACGCCGTTACCGCCCGGCTGGCCGCCGGAGAGACCGGCGCCCCGCTGCTGGAGCGGCAGCACCTGCTGCAGGAGAAGCTGGAGGCCGAGGGCGGGCTGTACTACAAAAGCCGGGTGCGGGCCACCCTGCTCGGCCTGGGCTTTGACGAGGCCGCCTTTTCCCAGCCGGTGGGCTCCTTAAGCGGCGGGCAGCGGAGCAAGGCGGCCATGGGCCGCCTGCTGCTGTCCGACACCAACCTGCTGCTGCTGGACGAGCCGACCAACCATCTGGACATTCCCTCGGTGGAATGGTTGGAGGATTTTCTGCGGGGCTATGGCGGCGCGGCGGTGATCATCTCCCACGACCGGTATTTTCTCGACCGGGTGACCAATCGCACCCTGGAGATCGCCGGGGGCCGGCTGTACGCTTCGAACGGAAACTATTCGGCCCACAAGGCCCTGCGGGAAAAGGACAAGGAGGTGGCGCAGAAGCATTACGTCACCGCCTCCCGCGAAATCAAGCGGATGGAGGAGAGCATTGCCCGTTTCCGCCAGTTCAACCGGGAGAAAAGCATCCGGGCCGCCGAGAGCAAGCAGAAGGCCCTGGATAAGTTCAAGGAACAGGTGGAGGCCCCCGAGGAAGAGGCGGACACCATCCGTTTCGATTTCACCGCGGCCCAGACCAGCGGCAACGAGGTCATCGTGACCGACGAGCTGTCCATGGGCTTCGGGGAGCGGGAGCTGTTCCGGGACGTGAAATTCCAGATCAACCGGAAGGAGCGGGTGTTCCTGCTGGGGCCCAACGGCTGTGGAAAAACCACCCTGCTGAAAATCCTCAAGGGGGAGCTGCCGCCCCGGACCGGCTATGTGCGGCTGGGGGCCAAGGTGACGGTGGGCTACTACGACCAGACCCAGGCGGGGCTGGACGGGACGAAGACGGTCATCGACGAAATCTGGGACGCCTATGCCGATTTGACCCAGACCGAAATCCGCAACGCTCTGGCCGCTTTTTTGTTCCGGGAGGACGACGTGTTTAAGCCCATCTCCCTGCTCAGCGGCGGCGAGCGGGCCCGCCTGCTGCTGCTCAAGCTGATGCTGGCGCGGGACAACCTGCTGCTGCTGGACGAGCCGACCAATCATCTGGACATCGGATCCTGCGAGGCGCTGGAGGAAGCGCTGTCCGGCTATGACGGCACCATGTTCATCGTCTCCCATGACCGGTATTTCATCAACCGCATGGCGGACAAGGTGATCCGCCTGACGCCGGACGGCTGCATGACCGTCCCGGGGAACTACGACGCGTACCTGGAACGGATGGAAAAGCTGGAGGCGGCCGAGGCCGAGGAAGCCGCCGAGGCCCGGCCGGCCAAGGAAAACGCCTACAAGCAGCGCAAGGAGCAGGAATCCGCCAAGCGGAAGCTGGCGGGCCGGATCCGGCGCACCGAGGAAGAGATCGCCGCCGCGGAGGAAGCGGTGGCCGCCCTCCATCTCCGCTTGGAGTCGGAAGAGGTGACGGCGGACTATGAGCGGCTGCTGGAGGTCACCGGCCAGCTGGAGGCCGAGAGCCGGCGGCTTGACGAGCTGATGGAGCAGTGGGAACAGCTGCAGCTCGAGGCGGAAGCATAAAACGCAATCAGTATGAAGAAGGGCCGCCGGATCGTTTTCGGCGGCCCTTCTGTCGCGCGGGCGGAAAGAGAGGCTATTGCAGGGTCAGCCGGGCTGTCTGCTGCAAATCCGCGAGCCGGTAGGCGGTCAGGCCGTCGGGGGTGACGAGATAGAGAAAATCCCCGATATACAGCCCGCGCATCCATGCCGGATAACCTTGATACGCCGGCTTTAGCTCCCCGCGGCGGATAAAGCCCTTTTCCGCGTCGTAGGCGTACACCAGATAGCTCTGCCGCCCCTGCGCGTTGGCAACGGAAAAAGCGATGAGGTTCTTCTGCACATCGATCAGCACGGCTTTATGGTTATAGGACGCCTCCGTATAGGGGTACGCGGCGCCGAGCAGCGTTTTGTCCTGCTCGACGACGTTCTGCGGGTCGCTGACCTGGAACATGGACAGTTTCAGCCCATTGGTCCGGCCGGTGGACGCGTCGGCGTCCTTTCCCAGCCCAAACAGCCGATCCCCATCCCACACATGGAGGTACTCGGAAAAGCCGGGAATTTTCAGCTGGCTCTGCACCGCCGGGGCGGCTGGGTCGCGCAGGCTCACCGTGAAGAGCGGATCCGCCTGGCGGAAGGTGACGAAATAGCCGGTTTCCCCGTCGAACCGGACGGAATAGATCCTTTCTCCCGGGGCAAGCTTTTCGATTTTCCCCACGGTTTTCAGCCCGGCGTCCAGCACGAACAGATTGTTCCCCTCCTTGGCCTGGAAGCCGGCGGCGGGCTTGCCGTCCGCGTAGTCCTGCCAGCGATCGCAGGTGGTGACGATGCGGAAATATCCTCCGTATTCATCCATGGAGAATTGGTTGAGGATGCGGCCCTCCACCTGGCCGGCGGCCCTGCGGCGCACGACGCCCTTGTCCGTGGAAAACCGGGTCAGCCGGGTGACGCACTCCCAGCCGCCCGGAATGGCCGCGCTGTGGCTGGCGGCGATATACAGGCTGTCCAGGCCGGCGTACAGGGTGCCGCCGCCGTCCAGCATGGCCTGGGAGGACACATGCCGGGAGGGATTCGCCGCGTCCGCTCCGGTGATCACCAGGTACTGGGCGGAGGCCGGGGCGTCGGGGATATACACGCTGCCCGCCGGGATGGGGGAGAGGGCTCCGCCGGCCAGCAGGCTGGGCACAAAGGTGCCGGGTTTCTCCGCGTCGCGCTTGCCATACGGATAGTAGCTGCTCGCGATATACAGGTAATTTCCCACCATGCGGGAGGACAGATAGCTGCCGCTCTGGCCTAGGGTGCCGGTGAGCCTGGGATGCGCCCGATCGCTCACGTCGTAGAACAGCGCTTCCGTCAGGAAGGCACCGCCATAGCCGATGCAGTCGCCGGCTACCGTCCCCATTCCGCCGCCTGCGGCGGGCTCTGTCTCTTCATAGCTTTGCCGGATGAGCACCAGCCGGTCATCAGCAATGTACAGCTCCTGTATCTGGCCGGTAAAGACGGTCCCGCCAATCGGTTCCTCGCTGCGCAGAGGGATGCGGGACACGATCCGCGCCTGACCGTCCTCCGCTTGGACGATGAGCAGGTTTTCGGTGGAGACGAGGTAGATATACCGCCCGTCCGTCTTAATGACGTCCGCCTCCTGGACGCCCTCTACCTGGATGTTGGTGCCCGAATGGGCCGGGGCTGCCTCGGCGGCTTTCGCGCTGGTGGCCCGGGTCGGCGCCCCGCCGTTCAGCGCCCCGTCCGCGTCGTCGTACAGCGCGCCGTCCGGCTCCTTGATAAGCATTCCCAATTTGTCATAAATCGCCCGATAGGTGGCAGGCTTGTCTGGCGTCCGTGACTGGGCGGTGGTGCCGACGGTGGTGCTGACGGCCGGTTCGCTTCCCGTGTCCGGGAGGCGCGCCGGCGAGCCCTGACAGCCCGCCAGCAGCAGGGCGACAGCCGCCAAAATCGCCGTGCCGGTTTTTCTCCTCATAGCCATTCCCCTTTCTTGTTTGGTCGCTTGAATGGGCCTTTCTACCGTATACGTGTGCAAAACCGGCGGTTTTGTTGCAGGCAAGCGCGGGCCGGCTTTAGTAATCGGGATGCCAAAGGGGATTGACAATCTGCTGGCGCTGTGGTATGGTGAGAATGAAAATCCGTTCACGTGCACGGAATGGGGGAGCGCCCATGGGCATTACATCGCAGAAAATCGCGGAGCTGGCGGGCGTGTCCCGCGGCACGGTGGATCGCGCCCTTAACCATCGGGGCGGCGTCAAGCCTCAGGTGCAGCGGCGCATCGAGGAGCTGGCCCGGCAGCATGGCTACAGCCCCAACCGGGCGGGTAAGGCGCTGGTCACCCGGGAACCCCTGCGGGTGGAGGTGCTTCTCAACTCCCTGGGCAACCCGTTTTACGACGAGGTCAAGCAGGGGCTTGCCGACGCCCGGGAGGACTATTCCGATTTTCCCATCGACGTCCATATCCGGGAAAGCAAGGGCTACGACGTGGCCGCGCAGCTCGCCCAAATCGAGGAGGCGGCCGCTTCCCACCCCGCCGGGCTGATTCTCACCCCGCTGAACCATCCGGCGGTGGCCGAACGACTGGGCCGGCTGATTGACGGCGGCTGCCCCGTGGTGGCGCTCAACTCCGATATCGATGGCTGCGCCCGGCTGGCCTATGTGGGCTGTCATTACGCCCGCAGCGGGCGGACCGCCGCCCAGCTGCTGGGGCTTATCACCCGGGGGACGGGCCGCCTGCTGGTGGTCACCGGCTCTCTCAAGGTGATGGGCCATAACCAGCGGGTATACGGCTTTTCTCGGGTGCTGGCCGCCGAGTTTCCCGGCATGGTCATCGAGGACGTGGTGGAAAACAACGACGACGACGCCTGTTCCTTCGAGGAGGTGTCCCGGGCGCTGGCCGCCCACCCCGCCATCGATTCGCTGTATTTCTGCGCCGGCGGGGTGGCCGGCGGCGTGCGCGCCGCTCTCGCGAGCGGGCCGAAAACCATCGTGACCTGCGATCTCACGCCGGAAATCCGCCGGCTGCTCGAGGAGGGGGCCGTGCAGGCCACCGTCGGCCAGCAGCCTTACCGGCAGGGCGCCGACGCCATGAAAACCCTGTTGGCCCGCTTGCTGTTCCAAACGGTGCCCGCCGCTCCCTGCCTGTACATGGAGGACGAAATCAAGGTGAAATACAACCTGTAAATTCGCCGTCCTGTTTTTTGCCCCAAAACGTGCACGTGCACGAATAGGATATATTTATGGGAGGAGACCAACATGAACACCTATTTTCCCGGCATCTCCAAGGTGGCCTACGAGGGCCCGAAAAGCACCAATCCCCTGGCCTTCCGGTATTACAACCCGGAGGAGGTCGTGGCGGGCAAGACCATGCGTGAGCAGCTGAAATTCGCCCTGTCCTACTGGCATACCCTGTGCGGCGACGGCACCGACATGTTCGGGCGCGGCACCTTTGTCAAGGATTTCGGCGAGAGCGATCCCATGGCCGTTTACCGCGCCAAGGCTTACGCGGCCTTCGAGCTGATGGATAAGCTGGACATCGATTATTTCTGCTTCCACGATCGGGACATCGCCCCTGAGGCCGCCACCCTGAAGGAAACCAACGCCCGGCTGGACGAAATCACCGACCTGCTGGCCGAGCTGATGCGCCAAAGCGGCAAAAAGGTGCTGTGGGGTACGGCAAACTGCTTCAACAATCCCCGGTACATGCACGGGGCGGGCACTGCGCCCAACGCCGACGTGTTCGCTTTCGCGGCGGCGCAGATCAAGAAGGCGGTGGAAATCACCACCCGCCTGGGCGGCCAGGGATACGTGTTCTGGGGCGGCCGCGAGGGGTATGAGACCCTGCTGAACACCGACATGGCGCTGGAACAGGACAATATGGCCCGCCTGATGCGCCTGACGGTGGATTACGCCCGTTCCATCGGGTATACCGGCGATTTCTATATCGAGCCCAAGCCCAAGGAGCCCACCAAGCACCAGTACGATTTCGACGCCTCCACGGTGCTCAGCTTCTTACGTAAATACGGGCTGGACAAGGACTTCAAGCTGAACATCGAGGCCAACCACGCCACCCTGGCGGGCCACACCTTCCAGCACGAGCTGGCCGTGGCGCGGATCAACGGGGCGTTCGGCTCCATCGACGCCAATCAGGGCGATCTGCTGCTGGGATGGGACACCGACCAATTCCCCACCAACGTCTACGAGACCGCCCTGTGCATGCTGGAGGTGCTGAAAGCGGGCGGATTTACCAACGGCGGCCTGAATTTCGACGCCAAGACCCGTCGCGGCTCCTACGAGCCGGAGGATATCTTCCACGCCTATATCGCGGGGATGGACGCCTTCGCCCTGGGCCTGCGCATCGCCGATCGGCTGCTGACCGACGGGCGGCTGGACGCGTTTGTGGCCGAGCGGTACGCCAGCTGGAAAACCGGTGTCGGCGCGGACGTGGTGGCCGGCAAAGCCACCATGGAGCAGTTGGAGGCCTACGCCCTGCAGCTGGGCGACGTTACCACCAACCGCAGCGGCCGGCAGGAATATCTGGAGAACATCGTCAACGCCGTGATGTTCGGCTGAGAAACGGGAGGCGGGCCCCCTGTGGAAACGGGGGGCCGCCCCCGCACGGAAAGGAGACAAACCCATGGCCTGTTTGCTGGGAATCGACATCGGCACGTCCGGCACCAAAACGGTGCTGTTTGAGGAGACCGGCGTCCCGGTGGCCAGCCACACGGCGGAATATCCCCTCTACCAGCCCCGCAACGGCTGGGCGGAGCAGGATCCCGCCGATTGGTGGGCCGCGGTGGCCGAGGGGATCCGCGCGGTGCTGGCCAAAAGCGGCCGGCCGGCCGCCGAGGTGAAGGGGATCGGCCTGTCCGGGCAGATGCACGGGCTGGTCATGCTGGACAAGGACAACCGGGTGCTGCGCCGCTCCATCATTTGGTGCGATCAGCGCACGGCCGAGGAATGCGCCGACATGGAGCGGCGGCTGACCCGGGAACGGCTGGTCGCGGTGACCGCCAATCCGGCCCTCACCGGCTTTACCGCCTCCAAAATCCTGTGGGTGCGCCGGCACGAGCCGGAGATTTACGAGCAATGCGCCCACATTCTGCTGCCCAAGGATTACATCCGCCTGATGCTCACCGGGGAATACGCCACCGAGGTGTCCGACGCGAGCGGCATGCAGCTGCTGGATGTGCCGAACCGCTGCTGGTCGGCGGAGGTGCTCGACAAGCTGGAGATCGATCCCGCCCTGCTGGGCCGGGTGTATGAGTCCCCGGAGATCACCGGCGTCGTGTCCGCTTGGGCGGCGGCGGAAACCGGGCTGGCCGCGGGCACTCCCGTGGTGGGCGGCGCAGGGGATAACGCGGCCGCGGCTGTGGGCACCGGCGTGGTCACGGCGCTGCTGTCCCTGCCTCTGCGGTACATGCACTGCCCCTGCGAGGTGTGCCACATGGACGACATTGAAAACTGCATCGAGCTGCTGGCGCAGTTCCTGTGCCGCATCGATGAGCATATTGATCTCGACCCCTTTCACTAAATCAGCCAGGGAGGAAACCATCATGACTTATCAGGAAGTTCTTGAAAACGCACGCACGGTTCTCAGCAAAAACTGCAAGGCCTGCCCCGTCTGCAACGGCAAAGCCTGCGGCAACCACATTCCCGGCCCCGGCGCCAAGGGCGTTGGCGACACCGCCATCCGCAACTTTGAAAAGTGGCAGGACATCCGCGTCAACATGGACACCATTCACCCCTATGTGACGCCGGATACCTCTCTGAATCTGTTCGGCAAAACCTTTCGCTACCCCTTCTTTGCAGGCCCCGTGGGCGCCGTCACCGTCCACTACAGCGACAAATATGACGACATGGCTTACAACAACATTCTCGTAAAAGCCTGCGCCGACAATGGCATTGCCGCCTTCACTGGCGACGGGCTGAACGGCGAGGTCATGAAGGTCGCCTGCAAGGCCATCGCCGCCTCCGGCGGCACAGCCATCCCCACGGTGAAGCCCTGGAGCCTGGAGACCATTCAGGAAAAGCTGGGCTATTGCAAGGAATCCGGCTGCTTTGCCGTGGCCATGGACATTGACGCGGCGGGGCTGCCCTTCCTGAAAAACATGAAAACCCCGGCGGGCAGTAAAACCGTGGAGCAGCTGGCGGAGATCGCCCAAATGGCCGGAAAGCCCTTCATCGTCAAGGGCGTCATGACCGTATCCGGTGCTCTGAAAGCCAAGGAGGCCGGTGCTTCTGCCATCGTGGTGAGCAATCACGGCGGCCGCGTCCTCGACCAATGCGCCGCCACCGCCGAAGTCCTCGCGGACATCGCTGACGCCATGAAGGGCAGCGGCGTAAAGATCTTCGTGGACGGCGGCATCCGCAGCGGCGTGGACGTATTCAAGGCGCTGGCGCTGGGCGCCGACGCGGTACTCATCTGCCGCCCCTTCGTTCCCATGGTCTACGGCGGCGCGGAGGAAGGCGTAAAGCTATACATCGAAAAGATCGGCGCGGAGCTGAGCGACACCATGGCCATGTGCGGCGCCAAGGATCTGGCATCCATCAGTCGGGATATGGTGCTTGTTAAATAACGTTCGCAAATGATAGCCACCGGCGCAGACCGCGTCCGGTGGCTGGAATCAGAAAAAGGGCGCGCTGCAGACTATCCCTCTGCAGCGCGCCCTTGCGCATCTTATCCTATTTGCATTATACGAGTTTTTAATAAAACGCTTAAAAGCGTTTTATTAGGCCGCAGGATTGC
>URCA01000023.1 GCA_900546265.1 uncultured Oscillospiraceae bacterium
GTTGCAGCTGACAAGCCTGCTGACGGCCATAGGACGGACACCGGCCTATGTCGATGTGCCCATAGCGCCCCGGGTTGGCGCTCTGATCAAGGACACCCTTTTGAGCGCGGCGGCCTATATGCTGCTGTTCCTCTGCATCCGCCAATGGTGGGAGCGGGGAGCGCGGGCCGCGACCGGGGAGCTGGAAGAGAAAAAAGAGGAAGCCGAAGAGGAACTTTTCGAGGAAGAGCAGAAAGAGGAGCGGGAGAACCCGTGAGCCGATTTCGCCTGATACAGGAGCTGATACGTCATGACAACTTTCATCGAGGGCGGCGTCACCGCCGCCAAGGGCTTTCAGGCCGCCGGGGTGCACTGCGGCATCCGGAAAAACCGGGCCAAAAAGGATCTGGGCCTGATCGTATCCGATCGGCCGGCATCCGCCGCCGCGGTATACACCCGCAACCTGGTTAAGGGCGCGCCGCTGACCGTGACGCAGGCGCATATCGCCGACGGCAGGGCCCGCGCCATCGTCTGCAACAGCGGCATTGCCAACACCTGCGCGTTCGACGGCATTGAGAAGGCCGAGGCCATGTGCGCCTTGACCGCCGAGGCGCTGGGCATCGACGCGGCGGACGTGGTGGTCGCCTCCACCGGCGTCATCGGGCCGTCCATCGACATCGCGCCCATTGCCGCGGGACTGCCGAGGCTGGCCGCCGCGCTGTCCGCGCAGGGGAGCGCCGACGCGGCCGAGGCCATCATGACCACCGACACCCGCAAAAAGGAGTTTGCCGTGACCTTCCAGGCGGACGGGCGAACCTGCACCCTGGGCGGCATCGCCAAGGGGAGTGGGATGATCGCGCCCAACATGGCCACCATGCTCTGCTTCCTGACCACCGACGCCGCCATCGCCCCGCAGCTGCTGCACGAGGCCCTGCTGGCGGTGGTGGACGACACATTCAACATGCTGTCGGTGGACGGGGACACCTCCACCAACGACATGGTGGTGGTGCTGGCCAACGGCGCGGCGGGAAACACGCTTGTGACCGAGAAAAACGCCGACTATGACGCCTTCCTGGAGGCGCTGCATGCCTTATGCGCCGCCATCTGCCGCCATCTGGCCGCCGACGGCGAGGGGGCCACCAAGCT
Source organism: uncultured Oscillospiraceae bacterium (assembly GCA_900546265.1). Lineage (GTDB taxonomy): Bacteria > Bacillota > Clostridia > Oscillospirales > Acutalibacteraceae > UMGS856. Next base: position 1,126 of record URCA01000023.1, read on the forward strand.
GCTGGAATGCCGGGTGAGCGGCGCGGCCAGCGTGAAGGACGCCCGGCTGGCGGCCAAGGCGGTGGCGAATTCCGCTCTGCTTAAGGCGGCCATGTTCGGCGCGGACGCCAACTGGGGCCGGGTACTGTGCGCCATCGGATATTCCGGCGCGGCGGTGGACGTCCACGCCGTGGACGTAGCTTTCGCCTCGGCGGCTGGCTCCATCGACGTATGCCGGAACGGGGCGGGAATCCCGGTAGACGAGGACAAGGCCAAGGGCATCCTCAGCGAGAAGGAAATTGTTATCGATATCCGACTGCACGACGGGGACGCGGCGGCGGTGGCCTTCGGCTGCGATTTGACCTATGAGTATGTGAAGATCAACGGGGACTACCGGAGTTAAGATCGGCTACCGCCGACTTAACTCCTGGAAATACGGGCTTTTGCCCGTATTTCTCCGGGGATCGGCTATCGCCGACTTAACTCCGCGGGCAGATCGGCTATCGCCGGCTGAACCCCGGCGGGAAGAACGGCTGTTGCCGGCGGGAAGAGGCAGGTTTCCTTCATTTTATCACCAGCTGAGAGAGGCGGATGAGACATGGACATTTCCACCGCGCAGAGAGCCCGGGTGCTGACCCAGGCCCTGCCGTATATCAAGCAGTACGCGGGCAAGACCGTGGTCATCAAATACGGCGGCAACGCCATGATAAGCGACGAGCTGAAAGCCGCCGTGATGGAGGATATTGTGCTGCTGTCCACCGTGGGGGTGGATGTGGTGCTGGTTCACGGCGGCGGGCCGGAAATCAACGCCATGCTGAAAAAGATCGGTAAGGAGTCCAAATTTGTGGGCGGCCTGCGCTACACCGACCGGGAGACCATGGACGTGGTGGAAATGGTGCTGGCCGGCAAGGTCAACAAGGGGCTGGTGCAGCTGCTCGAGGAGCACGGTGGGCGGGCCATCGGCCTATGCGGGCTGGACGGCGGCATGATCAAGGCGCGCCGGCACCAGGGCGAGGCGGATCTCGGCCTGGTGGGGGACATCACCCACGTGAACGTCACCCTCATCCGCCACAGCCTGGAGAGCGACACCATCCCGGTGGTGGCCACCATCGCCGCCGGCGAGGACGACGGCGAAACCTACAACATCAACGCCGACATCGCCGCCTCCCGCATCGCCGCCGCCCTCTGCGCGGAAAAGCTGGTGCTGATGACCGACGTGCGCGGCCTGCTGCGGGACAAGGACGACGACGGCTCCCTCATCTCGGTGGTGCAGGTCAGCGAGGTGCCCCATTTGAAAAACCAGGGGATTATTTCCGGCGGGATGATTCCGAAAATCGACTGCTGCGTGGAGGCGGTGCGCCGGGGAGTCAAGCGCACCCACATCATCGACGGCCGGATCCCCCATTCCATTTTGATCGAAATGCTGACCGACGAAGGCATCGGCACCATGTTCCTGTAAGGGGAGGAGACGGATTATGACGCTCGACGAGATACAAAAACAGCACGACGCCGCGTTGATGCCCACCTACGGCCGGTTCCCCGTGGCGCTGGCCAGCGGACACGGGGCCACGGCCATCGACGTGGAGGGCCGCGCCTACATCGACTTCGGCAGCGGCATCGGGGTCAACGCCCTGGGCTACTGTGACGAGGGCTGGGTGCGGGCGGTGCAGGAGCAGGCCGCGGCTTTGCAGCATATTTCCAATCTCTATTACAGCCCGGTGCAGGTGCAGTTCGCCGCCGAGCTGTGCGCCGCGACGGGGATGGGCCGCGTTTTCCTCTGCAATTCGGGGGCGGAGGCCAACGAATGCGCCATCAAGCTGGCCCGCAAATACAGCTTTGACAAATACGGGGAGGGCCGTTCCACCATCGTGGGGCTGGAAAACAGCTTTCACGGCCGGACGCTGACCACCCTGTCCGCCACCGGGCAGGACGTGTTCCACCAATACTTTTTCCCCTTCACCGAGGGCTTTTCCTTCGCCAAGGCCGGCGATCTGGACAGCCTGAAGGATAAGCTGGACGGCAGCGTCTGCGCGGTGCTGCTGGAATGCGTGCAGGGGGAGGGGGGCGTCGTCGCCCTGGACAAGGCTTACGTCCAGGCGGTCCAGGCCCTTTGCCGGGAGCGGGACGTGCTGCTGCTGGTGGACGAGGTACAAACCGGCGCGGGGCGCACCGGCACCTTCTTGGCCTGCGAACAGCTGGGACTGCAGCCGGACGTGGTAACCATGGCCAAGGGACTGGGCGGCGGCCTGCCCATCGGGGCGTGCCTGTGCACGCAGGCGCTCGGCGGCGTAATGTCCGCCGGGATGCATGGCTCCACCTTTGGGGGCAACCCGGTGGCGTGCGCCGCCGGCCGGTACATGCTCTCCCGGCTGACCCAGCCGGCGTTCCTGGAGGAGGTCGCGCGCAAGGGCGCGGCCATCCGGCAGCGGCTGGCCGCCATGCCCCACGTCCGAGAGGTGCGGGGCATGGGCATGATGATCGGCGTGGTGCTGGACGCCGGCACCGCCCGCGCCGTGGCGGAGGACTGCCTGCAGAGCGGTCTGCTGATTCTTACGGCCAAAACCCTTCTGCGTCTGCTGCCCCCACTGAATATTACCCGGGAGGAACTGGACAAGGGGCTGTCCATCCTGGAGAGCGTACTGGAAAGGATTGAAGACCAATGAACCATCTGCTGAAAATGCTGGATCTCTCCAAGGAGGAGATCCTGCAGATCCTCAACCTGGCGGATCAGCTGAAATACGAGCTGAGCCACGGCATGGAACACAAATATCTGGCGGGCAAGACCCTCGGCATGATTTTCCAGAAATCCTCCACCCGTACCCGGGTTTCCTTTGAAACCGGCATCTACCAGCTGGGCGGCTACGGCTTGTTTTTGTCGGCCAACGATTTGCAGATCGGGCGGGGCGAGCCGGTGGAGGACACCGCGCGGGTGCTCTCCCGGTATCTGGACGGCATCATGATCCGCACCTTCGAGCAGGATGAGGTGGAGAAGCTGGCCGCGTACGGCAGCATCCCGATTATAAACGGCCTGACGGATTTCTGCCACCCCTGCCAGGTGCTGGCCGATCTGATGACCGTGCGGGAGCACAAGGGCACCCTGGAGGGGCTGAACATGTGCTATATCGGGGATGGCAACAACATGGCCAATTCCCTCATCGTCGGCGGCCTGAAGGTGGGCATGCGGGTATCCATCGGCTGCCCCGACGCGTATCAGCCGGACAGCCGGGTGCTGGAGTTTGCCGCCGGATACGGCGACAAGTTCGCCATGACCAGCGACTGCCTGAAGGCCGCGGAGGGAGCGGACGTGATCTTCACCGACGTGTGGGCTTCCATGGGCCAGGAGGGCGAGGCGGAAAAACGGAAAATTGCGTTTGCCGGTTATCAGGTCAACGAACAGTTGCTGAAGAAAGCCCACGAGGGCTGCATGGTGCAGCACTGCCTGCCTGCCCATCGGGGGGAGGAAATCACGGCGGATGTGTTCGAGGCCCACGCCGCTGAGATATTCGATGAGGCAGAGAACCGGCTGCACGCACAGAAAGCGGTCATGGTTACGCTGATGCGGGATTGATAAACGAGAGGAAACATAGGCAGGGTGGCAGAGTTGAGGCCGCCCTGCCTTTTTCAGCATGCCAACAACAGATCAACTGTGAATATTATACACAATGCTATGAATTGGAAAAAATTTTACTGAATTGGGAAGAAGGACGGTTGACTTTCTTTAGACGACTTGGTAAAATATGGTTTGTAATGTAAAGAAACTATCAGGGATGTAAGAAAGGGCTGCCGAATTGAAAAAAATAAAAATGTTAATAGGGGGAGTGATTACCCTTTCGGTAGTCGTGTTCTTCGGCTTTTTCATATGGGGATGGAAACTTTTCGGATATCGGCTGTGCACCAATCCGGATGAGCTGTTGGTTTCACAGATAACGGTGGGCGATTCCTTTGTATCTCTCAAAGGAGAGGGGGAGGCGTCTTCGTTTTACCAGGGATATATCTATGAGATGGATGGAAACACGCTGTTGATTGGTGTGCGGACGCTGAAATTTCTACCGGTATCCCGGGATAATACATTCTTTATCCATTTGGACACGTCGGCTCCCGTGGAACGGATCTGTCTAGTCAACGAGAAAAAAGAACGGGTGGTGTATCCGCTGTAGGCGGATACACCCTATTTTTTATCCGATGGCTTGACAAATGCTGAAAATGCTGTTACACTTTAAAGCAACGAAGCGAAAGGGAGAGGCTGTATGGAAAACCGGCACAGGGTATATGAAGGGGTTTATCCGGGCTATATGCATAGCGCGGATCCTTTGTGCTGTTCCATTTGCCGTCCGTAGCGCTTACCTGACAACAGGGGAAGCCGGCCGCCTTGGGGATAGCCAAGGCGGCCGGTATTTTTTATGATGGAAAGGAAGGCATTTGTATGATTATCGTATTGAAGCCGGAGGCTGAACGGCAGAGGGTAGAGGAGCTGATTGGCGGCATCGAGTCCATGGGTTTGTCCTGCCATTGCAGCACCGGCACCCAGATGACCATTGTGGGCATCATCGGAGACACCTCTAAGGTGGACGTGGACGCCGTGCGGGCCAACGACATTGTGGAGGACGTCAAGCGGGTATCGGAGCCGTACAAGGCGGCCAACCGCAAGTTCCATCCCGAGGACACGGTGGTGGCGGCGGGGGAGGCCCGCATCGGCGGCGGATTCTTCAGCGTCATCGCCGGCCCCTGCTCGGTGGAGAGCGAGGAGCAGATGATTGCGGTGGCGCGGGATGTCAAGAAAAGCGGGGCTACCCTGCTGCGGGGCGGGGCGTTCAAGCCGCGCACGTCCCCGTACGCCTTCCAGGGGTTGCAGGGGCAGGGGCTGGAGCTGCTGCTGGAAGCGAAGAAAGCCACCGGCCTGCCGGTGGTTACCGAGCTGATGAGCCTGCACCATCTTGATTTGTTCGCGGAGGTGGACGTGATTCAGGTGGGGGCGCGCAACATGCAGAATTTCGAGATGCTCAAGGAGCTGGGGCATTGCGGCAAGCCAATTCTGCTCAAGCGGGGGCTGGCCAACACCCTGGAGGAGTTCCTCATGAGCGCCGAATACATTCTGGCCGGAGGAAACGCGCAGGTTGTTCTCTGCGAGCGGGGGATTCGCACGTTTGAGACCATGACCCGCAATACGCTGGACATTTCCGCCATACCGCTGCTGCATCACCAGTCCCATCTGCCCGTGGTGGTGGATCCCAGCCACGCGGCGGGGATCCCCTGGCTGGTGGAGCCCTTGTCCAAGGCCGCTATCGCCGCCGGAGCGGACGGGCTGATGATCGAGGTGCACAACAACCCCAAGGCCGCGCTGTGCGACGGGGCGCAGTCCCTTACTCCCGCCCAGTTCGACGGGGTAATGGATAAGATCAAGCGGCAGCTGGCCTTCGAGGGAAAGACAATTCAGTAAGGGGTGAAAGTCCATGCGGATAGCCGAACGATGGGAAAACGGGGGCAAAATTGTTGTAATTGGGGCCGACGCAGGCGAAGTCGTCATAAAGGACGTCCAGTCGGCGCTCGATCTCCTGATAGCAGCGAAATATGAGCACCAAGCCGACCGGATTGCCATAGACAAAGGGGCGGTTGCAGATGCGTTTTTCATCCTCAGCACGGGGATGGCGGGCGAAATTCTGCAAAAGTTTATCAACTACGGGGCGAAGCTGGCCGTTTTTGGAGATTTTTCGCGGTATACGAGTCAGCCGCTCCGGGATTTCATGCGGGAAAGCAATCAGGGGAAAGATGTCTTTTTCACGGTCGACGAAGAGGAGGCGGTGCGAAGACTCCGCGCGGTATAAAAAGAGGGCATTGCAAAATTTTAATTTTGCAATGCCCTCTTTTCTTAGAAGTCCAGCTTGGAGGCAATGTAGGCGTTCAATTCGCCGATGGCAATGCGTTCCTGCTGCATGGTGTCCCGGTCGCGCACGGTGACGCAGCCGTCGTTTTCGCTCTCGAAATCGTAGGTGATGCAGAACGGCGTGCCGATTTCGTCCTCTCGGCGGTACCGTTTGCCGATGGAGCCCGCGTCGTCAAAGTCCACCATGAACTGGCGGGCAAGCGTATCGTGGACCTCCAGGGCCTTGCCGCTCAGCTTTTTGGACAGGGGCAGCACCGCCGCCTTGAAGGGGGCCAGAGCCGGGTGGAGACGCAGCACCACGCGGGTGTCGTTCTTTTCGGCGTCCACCACTTCCTCGTCATATGCGTCGCACAGGAAGGCCAGGACCACCCGGTCCGCGCCCAGGGACGGCTCGATGACATAGGGGATATAGTGCTCGCCGGATTCCTGATCGAAGTATTCCAGCTTGACGCCGGAGTGCTCGCTGTGCTGACCGAGGTCGTAGTCGGTGCGATCCGCGATGCCCCACAGCTCGCCCCAACCGAAGGGGAAGAGAAACTCGAAATCGGTGGTGGCTTTGGAGTAGTGGGAAAGCTCCTTCTGCTCGTGATCCCGCAGCTTCAGGTTTTCCTCCTTCATGCCCATGTGCAGCAGCCAGTCCCGGCAGTAGTTCTTCCAGAAGGCAAACCATTCCAGGTCGGTGCCAGGCTTGCAGAAGAATTCCAGTTCCATCTGCTCGAATTCCCGGGTGCGGAAGGTGAAGTTGCCGGGGGTGATTTCGTTGCGAAAGCTCTTGCCGATTTGGGCCACGCCGAAGGGGATTTTTTTGCGGGAGGCGCGCTGGATGTTGGCGAAGTTGACAAAGATGCCCTGAGCGGTCTCGGGCCGGAGATACAGCTCATTTTTCGCGTCCTCGGTGACGCCCTGGAAGGTTTTGAACATCAGGTTAAAGGTGCGGATGTCGGTGAAGTTGTGTTCGCCGCATTCCGGGCAGCGGATATCGTGCTCGTCGATATACGCCTTCATTTCCTCAAAGCTCCAGCCGGCGGGCAGAGCGCCCGCGTCCTCGATAAGCTTATCGGCACGGTGGCGGGTTTTGCAGCTTTTGCAGTCCATGAGGGGGTCGGAGAAGTTGCCTACGTGGCCGGAGGCGACCCACACCTGGGGATTCATCAGGATGGCGGAATCCAGGCCCACATTGTAGGGGCTTTCCTGGACGAATTTCTTCCACCAGGCGCGCTTGACGTTATTTTTCAGCTCCACGCCCAAGGGGCCGTAATCCCAGGTATTGGCCAGTCCGCCATATATGTCGGAGCCGGGGAAAACAAAGCCCCGTCCCTTGCACAGAGCGACGATTTTTTCCATGGTTTTTTCCGTGTTTTGCATGGTTGACCCTCCACTTGCCGGGCGGCCGGTCAGGCGGCGCCCTATATTCCGTACATCTTTTTAGGTAAGCGCTGAATACATCACGCCTGGCGGCTTGGCGGGGAAATTTCCTTCACCAATCCATCCACCGGATTTAATCATCACTTACCTAGTGTAATCAATTAGGGGGCGGTTGTCAACGCTTTCCAAGGGGAAATCCCGTTTACAGCCAGAAAAACACCAATCTTTCCAGCCCGGCGTAGACTTCCGGCTTTTCCGCCCAGACGCCGAAGGCGGCGGCGGGAAAGGCGAGGGACAGACCGGCGAAAAATGTGGCGGCCAGCAGCGCCGCCCCGCCTGCGAAGGCCGGGCCCCGCAGGGAGAGGCTCCGGGAGGCCCGTCGGTGGACAAGCAGGAGGGCGGGAACGCACAGCGCCGCCAGCGGTGGCAGGATATCCGCCATGTAGCGGATGTTCACCCCAGCCATGGAAAAGTCGACAAAGGCCACCAACGCGGCCGTTGCCGCGAGGAGCCAGGCGGAGCCCCGGGTGTACCGGGACGGCGGGCCGCCCGGCAGGGTGCGCCGGCTCAGCGCCATGGGAAGCAGCGTCAGGCCCGCGGCCACGGCGGGGAAGGACAGCGCCCCCACCGACGCGCCGAGGTACACATACCGGCCGTACAGATTCAGCGACCGAAAGGAGGGCAGGAGGAAGGGAAAATGGACGCTGAAATCAAAGGGCTGAAACCCATAATGATACAGCGAGGGAAAGAGGTTGGAAAGCCGCAGGGTGTTGGCGGAGGGATCGCTGACCGTCAGCTGATAGGCCACGCCAAAGTCCAGGAAGGATCCGAAGCGCAGCCGGTTGTACCAGAGCAGCGCCGCCGCCCCGATGAGGGCGGGCAGGGCGAAGGCGGCCGCGCAGGCCGCTTTATGCCGGTGCGGCGTCTCTTTGTCCCGCAGGATCCGGAGAAAAAGGGGCAGAACCGCCGCGCCGAACAGCGCCATTGTCGGCCGGCAGCCCAGCGTCAGGGCGAAGGCGGCCCCAGCCCCCGCGAGCAGCGCCAGACGGGGCGCGCCGCGAGGGCACCGGCAGGCCCGCAGCGACAAAAACAGCGCCAGCATCAGGAAGCAGGTTCCCGCCGTCACAGGGATGAAATACATATCGGCATAGCCCTGCTGCCCATAAAGGGTGCTGGCAGCCACGGCGGCGGGCAGGCCGATGAGGAGCAGGAGCAGGTTCACCCGCCGCCCGAAAAGGCGCACCAGCTCGAGCACCAAGCCGCAGAGAAACACCGCCGCCAGCAGGGCGAAGAAGCCGCAGATCATGCCGTTGGCGGGCAGGCTGCCGGTTATCCAATAGAAGGGATAATAGGCCAGCAGGACGGGAACCACCCCGAAGTAAGAATAGTACCGGCCGCCGAAGAAGGCTCGATCCCAGTGATACGATACGCCGAGGGCGTTCCGCGCGCTGGTGTCGTAGGGATTTTCCATGGTGGCGAGCCGCGGATCGACGGGCAAATCCAGACAGATCTGTCCTTTCTGGAACGCGTCGAACTGCTGGATGTGCGCGCTATAGTCGCTCACGGGGCCTTCCAGGGGGTAGGGGATGGGATTGGTATCCTGCGCCGCCAGGATCATTCCGGGGACGAGAGCGGCGAGAATGGCCGCGGCCACCGCGGCCTGGTGTGCGGGCCGCCCGGGGCTGTATTGGACGGACCAGAGCCGCAGGCGGAGAATCAGCAGCACGGCGCAGGCGACACCGGCCAGAAGGGAAAAACGCCCTAGGGAAAACGCGAAGGGGTTCGCGATGTTAAGGGAAGCCGCCGTTAGGCTCAAGGGCGTCTCGCTTCCGGGAAAACGGAGCGAGAGGGCGCGCAGCCGCCCGTGGGGCGCGATGGAAAACGAGCGGGCGGCCTCACCCGAGACGAAGCGGACATCTCGGGAATAGCCGAAGCTTTCGGTTTCACCGTCGTCCTGTAGATAGACGTCTGCCGTCCGCAGGGCCGACAGGCCATCCGTTTGAAAAGCGACAAAGGCGGCCGGCGTGTCGAGCTCCGGCCAGGTGACCGTTCCCCCTCCGGAGCCGAAAAGGAGGGCGCCCTCCTGCAGGCGGACGTCCCCCTCCAGCTGCGCCTGGGCGAGGGGGAGGGCTTGCGGGGAGAGGCCGCGCAGCCGGGGCAGAAAGGCGTTCCCATTGAACAGACAGGTTTCCAGCGCAAAGACGACGAGCACAGCCGTCCCGCACAGCCGGGCGCAGGAGGCGGCTTGTCCCTTCCGCCCCCGCGCCAGGAGCACCGCCAGGATGCCGGCAGCCGCGAACAGGGCGGGGAAAAAGCCGAAGGGCTCCCGCCCGCCCGTGCCGGCCAGCCAGCGCACGATCAGGGATGCGCCGGTCAGCAGAAGCAGGGCCGCCCCCGCCGCGGCGGCCAGCCGCGGGAGCATCCGCCGCCGGCTCTCCCGTGCCAGCCCGCCGCCCAGGGACAGGATTCCGAGCGCTCCGCCGCCCGCCAAAAGGATTGCCGCCAGCCAAGACAGAATACCACCCATCCCGTTCCCTCCCGCCGAAATCCCGGACGCGCCAGCCGCGGCGCGGGGCCGGGAATACTTACCGCCATTATAGCATAGCCCCCGGGCGGATGCAATTCGACCTTCCGCCGGGGGCCGGACGACAAAAAAGCCTTTCGCGGGCGGGCCGCGAAAGGCTTGGGGATGGGCGGATTATTCGATGGAAATCTGATGAGAGGGCGGCGTGACATCGCCCTTCTTAGGCAGGGTCAGCTCCAGCACGCCGCTGTCGTATTTGGCCTTGATGGCGGCGGCGTCGACGCCGGAGATGTCAAAGCTGCGGCTGAGAGAGCCGTACCGGCGCTCCCGGCGGATGAAGTTGTCCTTTTCCTCCTTGGTTTCTTTCTTTTTCTCGGCGGAAATGGTCAGGCAGTCGCCGTCGACATTGATGCGGATGTCCTCTTTGGCAAAGCCGGGCAGATCGGCCTTGACCAGGTAATGATCGCCCTTGTCGAGAATATCGGTTTTGCAGGGGAAATCCTTTTCCAGGTCGCCGAAATCGCCGAAAAAGCTGCGTTCCAAGTCGGCGAAGGGGTTCATATAGCGGTGATTTCTGTGTTCAAAAGGAATAAGATCAAACATAAGGCGTACCTCCATACAAGTTATTGGACGGTTTCCGGGAGCTTATGGATGGCGGCCGGGCGATGGAAACCCTGTAAGATCGTCCGGGGCCGGATTGCTGTCTGCAACGCTCAACCACCTTCTTTTCTGTTGATGCTATCAGTATATCCCCCATTTTTTACGGAAAATCGGATAAGATATGAATAAATTGTTAATATTAGCACTCTAATATATAGAGTGCTAATTCCGGATAAAAAGAACCCGCCGCTTGCGGGCGGCGGGCTGTGCATAGGATTACCGATATTTCTCTACGATTTGCTTCATGGTGTCCATTTTGGCTTCCATATCGGCCACCAGCTTGAGCTGGGTGCGGCAGCGATCCAGGTTATGGCCTTCCCGGTGGATTTTGAAATAGGTGTCCCCGGCGATGTGGTCGGCGAGGAAGCGCATGCCGCATTCCAGGGTCATCAGCTTGGCGGACAGGGGCAGGTTTTCGATCTCCTGAGGGGTGAGCATGGAGCCGCATTCCTCCAGAAAGCCCTTGGTATACTGTTCAAACAAATTCAGGTCGCAGGTTACCTTGGACAGATCCGTCTCGTCCTCCGCCGCGGGGTTGGTGCCGAAGCGCATGCTATCGCCGTAGTCGTACAGGGACAGGCCCGGCATGACGGTGTCCAGGTCGATGACGCAGACCGGCCGGCCGGTCACGTCGTCCAGCATGACGTTGTTCAGCTTGGTGTCGTTATGCGTCACCCGCAGGGGCAGCTCCCCTTTGGCCAGCAGGTCGGTGAGAATGGAGCAATCGGCCGCCCGGGCGCGGATGAAAGCAATTTCCTCCCGCACCTCGTCCGCCCGGCCGGAGGCGTTTTCCTTGACCGCCTGTTCAAAATCCCGGTAGCGGGAGGCGGTATTGTGGAAGTTGGGGATGGTTTCCCCCAAGGTGGCCGAGGGATAGTCGGCCAGCAGCCGCTGGAACTTCCCGAAGGCGCAGCCGGAATAGTAGAAATGCTCCGGCTTTTCCACCGTCTGATAGGTGATGGCGTTTTCAATGAAGATGAAGGCGCGCCAGTAGTTGCCGTCGGGATCGTGGTAGTACTTTTCCCCGTCCCGGGTGTCGATGAGGGTCAGGCATTCCCGGTCGGGGTTGCCGCCTTCGGCGATAACAGCCTGTCGCAGGAACGCCGTGACGGCAATCATGTTGCGCATCAGACCGGGCACATCCTTGAAAACGTTATGGTTGATCCGCTGGAGGATATACCGCCGCTGCGGTTTTCCCTCGCGCTGGCAGCAGACGCAATAGGTGTCGTTGATATGGCCGCAGCCGTAGGGCTTGGCGTCGATGGGTTCACCCTCCAGGGCGAAAACGCGGGCGACTTCCATAGCGGTGCTCATGCTTTCCACAACCTTTCCGGATAAATCCCCTGTTTGATCATACCGGCGATGGCGTCGATGACCTTCTGCTTATCCTCGGCGTAGGTCATGCCGTACCATTTGTCGCTGGTGGGCAGGACCTTGACGTCAGCCTCGCCCGCCGCCACCATGGCGTTGACCACGAAGGGCAGGTAGAATTCCGCTTTCAGCTGGCCGCCCTTTTCCTTCAGGAAGCCCCGGAACTTGTCCTCGAAGCAGTCCAGGGATCCGGCCGGGAAGGCCCAGCAGTTCATAGAGACGTAACAGCCGGCGGGCAGGGTTTCCCAAGTGGCGCCGTCGTCCTCGGTGAACTGGGAGACGCCCTCCCGGATTTCGATATGGGTGCGCTCCACCAGGTCGGTGAGGGTGCCGTCGGGCTCCACCGTGCAGATGCCCCGGGAGACATAGCCGTTCTCCGTCAGGGTGTTTTCCAGGATATACCCCGCCATGGCGATGTGCTTTTTCGCATCCGCGCCGGGCTTGGACAGGAAATCGGCCAGCAGGCGGAAGCATTCCCGGCCATAATAATCGTCGGCGTTGATGACGGCGAAGGGCTCCTTCACCGTATCGCGGCAGCAGAGGACCGCGTGGCCGGTGCCCCAGGGTTTGGCGCGCCCTTCGGGCACGGAGAAGCCCTCTGGCAGAGCGTCCAGCTCCTGATAGACATAAGACACCGGAATCTGCCGGGAAATGCGGTTGCCAATATGTTCCTTAAAGGTTTCCTCGATTTCCTTCTTGATGACGAACACCACCCGGCCAAACCCGGCGGCGATGGCGTCGTAAATGGAATAATCGATGATCAGCTCCCCGCAGGGACCGACGGGCGTAACCTGCTTGAGTCCACCGAACCGGCTGCCCATACCGGCGGCCATGATAATCAGCGCGGGTTTTTGCGTGGTATCCATAGAGTAAGTCCTTTCTCCGGCGGCGAAAATGGATGATCCCGGGCTCTCTCCGCGCCGGCTGGAGGAGCTGTTACAGCTTGTTTTGTTGCCTTAAGGTGAGGCGCTGCGGGCGCTCGCTCTCCTAAAAATTGGAGGTTGTTCGCTCCCCTTTGCCTTAAGCATACCGCAAACCCCGGCTGGCCGCCATGCAGAAACCGCCGAAACATTTGTCAAAACCGTCAGATGCAACCTGCGTCCATTGCAAAAGAAAATTTTCCCGGTATAATAGAAAGACAGAAGAGGGTATTCGCAATAAGAAGGCCACGTCTATTATAATAAGGAGGAACCCAAATGTCCATACTGATTACAGGCGGCTGCGGCTATATCGGCAGCCACACCTGCATTGAAATGCTGAAAGCCGGCTTCGACATCGTGGTGCTCGATAATTATTACAACGCCAAGCCCGAGGCCCTGCGGCGGGTTAAGGAGCTGGCGGGCCGGGATTTCCCGTTTTATGAGTGCGACATCCGGGACGCGGAGGGTCTGCGGAAAATTTTCAAGGCCCACGACATCGAGGCGGTCATCCATTTCGCCGGGCTGAAGGCGGTGGGTGAATCGGTGAGCAAGCCCTTGACCTATTACGACAACAACGTCAGCGGCACGGTGGTACTCTGTCAGGTGATGGCCGAGGCGGGCTGCAAGCGGATGGTGTTTTCCTCCTCCGCCACGGTGTACGGTATGAACAACCCCTCCCCCCTGAGAGAGGATATGCCCACCGGCGCAGTGACCAACCCCTATGGCCGCACCAAATACATCATCGAAGAAATCCTGCGGGACACCTGTGTGTCCGACCCGGCGTGGAGCGCCGTCCTTCTGCGGTATTTCAACCCCATCGGCGCCCATGAAAGCGGCCGCATCGGGGAGGATCCCTGCGGGATCCCCAACAACCTGATGCCCTACATCTCCCAGGTGGCCATCGGCAAGCTGCCCCACCTGTCCATCTTCGGCAATGACTACGATACCCACGACGGCACCGGCGTGCGGGATTACATCCACGTGGTGGATTTGGCCCGCGGCCATGTCAAGGCGGTGCAATACGCGCTGGATCACGCCGGCGCGGAGGTGTTCAATCTGGGCACCGGCATCGGCTACAGCGTGCTGGATTTGGTCAAGGCCTTTGAAGCGGCCAACAACGTGACCGTCCCCTATGTGATATCGCCCCGTCGGCCGGGAGACATCGCCACCTGCTACTCCGATCCGTCCAAGGCGGAGAAGGTGCTGGGCTGGAAGGCGCAGTTCGGCGTGGAGGACATGTGCCGGGATTCCTGGCGCTGGCAGTCGAAGAACCCCCAGGGCTACGAGGACTAAAGCCATTGAAAAAGGGCGCGAGGAGCTATCCTCGCGCCCTTTTTGTCCCTAATCTATGTCCGCAGGCGCAGGCCCTTGGGATAGCGGTTTTTCAGCCGGCCGCCCGTCCGCTTACCGAAGCCCGTCACCACGCCGTCCGCCGCCACGGCCGTCCAGCCGGGTTCTCCCGGCGCTTCGATTTCCTCTCCCCGCAGGAAGGCCGTCAGCCGGGGATCCGCCGGTTCCAGGCAGATGCAGCGGCGGCAGTCCGCCGGTTTCATCGCCATGAACAGCCCGTGACAAGGCTCCACCCGGTTCTTGCAGACGATCGCCGCCGCCGCGCCCGCCTGCAGGACGCCCAGGCCCTTCAGTTCCGGCAGTCCCTCCGGCAGCAGCCGCACCTGGTCGCCGAAGCAGACGAATGCGCCGGTTGGCGTCGAAAAAAAGCACTCTTTGTATAATTCTGCCGCTGCGATACTATTTGTATCAGGTTTTGCATACAGATAGGGCCGGGGAAGGCTGTAGGCGCCGGCTTCCTTCCGACGGAATTTGGCGACAAAGTGGCCCTCTCCGCCGTGAGCGGGGAAAATCCGGCGGCAGCGTTCCAGGGGGACACCCGCGCCGTCCGTTTCCGGCGCGAAGGGGGCCACCCGTTCCCAGGGCAGGCCCGGCATGCCGAAGCCCGCGCCGGTTTCCTCCAGGCAAAAATCCGGATGCGTCCGCACAAACCAGGCGGCCATACACTCGTTTTCCTCCGGGGCGAAGGTACAGGTGGAATAGATAAGGCGGCCGCCGGGACGCACCGTCTCCGCCGCCGCGTGGAGAATCTCCCGCTGCCGGGCGGCGCATAGGCGGATATTGTCCTCGCTCCACTGGGCGAGGGCCTCCGGCTCCTTGCGGAACATGCCTTCGCCCGAGCAGGGGGCGTCCACCAGCACCCCGTCGAAGAAGCGGGGCAGCCCGCCGCCGATCGTGCCGGCGTCCGCACTGGACACCACCGCGTTGGCCACCCCGCAGCGTTCCAGGTTCTGCAGCAGGATCTGGGCCCGGGAGCGCCCATACTCGTTGCTCCACAGCAGGCCCTGCCCCTGGAGGCAGGCGGCGATCTGGGTGGATTTTCCGCCGGGGGCAGCGCACAGGTCCAGGATCCGCTCTCCGGGCAGGGGGGACAGGACGGTCACCGCCGACATGGCCGACGCCTCCTGCATATAATAGGCGCCCGCGTGGTGGAGGGGATCGGCCCCCGCCCGGAAGGCTCCTTCGAAGGCGAAGCCATCCCGTGCGAAGGGCACGGGGGACAGGGGAAGGGGAAACCACGCGGCGAGATCCCGCGCCGTGTATTTCAGCGTATTGACCCGGATGCCCCGCCGCAGGGACCGGTCGTACCCCTCGAACAGGATGTCGAAATCGCCGCCCAGCAACGTATGCATGCGTCGGAGAAAACCGTCCGGCAGATTTTGGGTCATCGAGGAGGCTCCTTTCATGTTGACAAACCTTCGAATTGTTTCTACAATAGAGGACGTGTTGGAAGGAGGCTGGAACTTGGAAGATTTAAATACGGCGTGGAACGAATTTTTGAAGAGGCTGATTGGGTTTCTGCCGCAGCTGTTAGTCGCCGCGGTGATCCTGCTGGTGGGGCTCCTGGCCACAAAGGTCGTCCCCAAGCCGATCAAATCGGTGCTGAACCGGACCCGTCTGGACGCGGTGGCGGTGAAATACATTTTGCGGGTGGTCAAGATTTCCATCTGGGCGCTGGTGCTGATGATGGTGCTGGACACCGTCGGGGTGCCGGTGACCAGCCTGCTGACCCTGCTGGCCGCCATCGGCGCGGCGGTGGCCCTGGCCATCAAGGACAACCTAGCCAACCTGGCCTCCGGCGTGGTGCTGCTGTTCACCAAGCCCTTCAAGGCGGGGGATTTCATCGAGGTGGAGGGCGATTCCGGTGTCATCAGGGAAATCGAAATGATGCACACCTATCTGGACACACCCGGCAACATGCGGGTGGCCATTCCCAACACCAAAATGATGACCGCCACCATCACCAACTATTCCACCTACGAGACCCGGCGGCAAGATTTGACCTTTACCATCAGCTATGAGGACAATCTTCTGGAGGCCATGGCGGCGCTGCAGCAGCTGCTGGACACGCATCCCCAGGTGCTGCGGGAGCCGGAGGAGCCGATAGTGCGGGTCAAGGAACAGGCGGATTCCGCCATTGTACTGCTGGCGCGGTTCTGGTGCGCCAACGCCGATTACTGGAACTTGCAGTACGATTTGCTGCAGCAGGTCAAGCTGACCTTCGACGACAAGGGGATCTCTATCCCGTTCCCACAGATGGACGTTCATGTAAAATAACGGCGGAAAACCAAAATGCTGCACAACGCATAAATGAACGCCCGGTTTCGCGTCTACAGACGCGAAATGCGGGCCACGATTCGTGCGCCCGCGTTTTTTAAAGGCGCGTTGCAAAATCTTCGATTTTGCAACGCGCCCTATTTTTCTTATACGCGTACAAACTCCAGCGTGTCCACGAAATTTCGCACCTGGCCGGAGAACCGACGGAACAACTCCTGCCCCATACGGGCGTAGGCGGGGTCATCCTTCTTGCCGCAGAGGGATGCGAAGGTTTCCCCCACCTTTTCCTCCACCTGCCTGCCGTCGCGCACGCACAGATAATAGAAGGAGAAGGCGCCGGAGGCCTGCAGGTCGTCGTAAAACCGGGGGGCCGTGACCCGCAGGGAATTGTAAAAGATATCCTGGGCGGTCTGCGCCGTCAGGCTGTTGGGAAGCAGGGCGTCCAGTCCCACCTCTACGGCAAAGGATAGCAGGATGCGCCGCTGGGTGAGCAGAGCGCTGTCGTCGGTACGGCTGTCCCCTTCCACGGCAGACACCTCGTCCGCCAGGATGGCGCCCAGCCGTCTGGCGCGGCTGAGATTGCCGTTTTCCTTTTCCTGCTCGAGCAGCTGCGCCTCATGGCCGACATCGGCGCCGGCCTCGTTCACCGGTTCAAAATCGTCCCCGGCTATTTTCATATCGCGATCGTCTTCCAAACCCATCGTGCAGTCACATCCTTCGGGCGCCCGCGTCGCGGCGGGCACGCTTGGGGTTTATTGTTGCTCTAAGGCCTCCTGGACGGCCCTGGCCAGCTGATCCGGGCAGGAGGTGGATTTGAGGCCGCAGCGGATGCCGGACAGGCGGCGGACCGCTTCCTCGGCGGGCATTCCCTCCGCCAGCGCCGCCACCCCCTGGCTGTTGCCGTGGCAGCCGCCCTGAAACCGGACGTTTTTCAGCAACCCGTCCTCGATATCAAAGGTAATTTTCCGGGAGCAGACGCCCCGGGGCGTATAGGTGAATGCCATATCGTGCCGCCCTTTCGCTCTATTATGCGTTGCGCCGCCGCCGCTTATCCTTATAAGTCAGCAGAGATTGGACGATTTCGTCGGAAACCGACGTGCTGCCCAGCGGACGGGCCGTGCGGGTGTACATGCCATGAAAATCGGATCCGCCGGTGGACAGCAGGCCGTGCAGGCGGGTGAAGGCCAGCAGCTCGGCGGTCTCGGTTTCGCTATGGCTGGGATGCCACACCTCCACGCCGTCCAGCCCGGATTCCACCAGCTCCTGCATCAGGTCGTAGCTGTCATACACGCCGGGATGGGCCAGCACCGCGATGCCGCCGGCACTATGGATGAGATCCATAATTTCCCGTGTGTCGGGATACTCCGCCTCCACCAGGGCGGAACCCTGACCGGGGGCGAACAGCTTATCGTACAGCTCCCCATAAATGGAGTCGGCATAGCCGGCGTCCATCAGGGCGTGCATGATGTGCTGCTTATAGATGTTGGTGCTGCCGGTGGCGCACTTGACGATGAGATCGGGGGTGATGGGATAATACCGCATGACCTTGCGCACCATGGCCATCGCCGCTTTCTTGCGGCTGTCGTTGGTGCGGCGGCACATGCCTTCCAGACGATCGGGCGTGTCACAAAGATAGCACAGGATATGGGCTTTCCGGCCCCGCTGCGTATCGAAGGTGGAGAACTCCACGCCGTGAATGACGGTCAGCTCCTGCCGGCGGCCGATGACGACCGCGCGGGTAGCTGCGGCGGTGGTATCGTGATCCGTGACGGAAATAGCCGACAGGCCTCTGCGTTTCGCGACGGCGATCAGCTCTTCTATCCCCATGGATCCGTCCGAAATTTTGGTATGACAATGTAGGTCGCTTGCCAAGGTTACACCCCCAAGTTATTCAGGCGGGTCTAAGCCGCAACCCGCCACCCATGAAAAGCGCCGCAAAAGGGCGTAAAACCCGAATATAAGCGTACTTTCATAATACTTCCAGTATACACCGGAAAGGGGGGAAAGACAAGCCCCGCCGCCTAAAACCGGATACAATGCCAAGTTCGGGCGGGGCCGGGCGGTTCGGTTTCGGTCAAAACGGCAAAAGCGGCTGTCGAAGCCGGGCGGATGATGGCGGCAAAAAAGGACAGGCCATATGGCCTGTCCTTTTCCTTTGGAGCGGCTTACGAGGCTCGAACTCGCTACCTCCACCTTGGCAAGGTGGCGCTCTACCAGATGAGCTAAAGCCGCGCTTTTCCGAACGCGTGTTGTATTATAGCACAGCGTTCGGAGAACTGTCAAGATCTAAATGCGAAATTCCTCTTCCTCGTGCCGGGTCAGCGCCGGCTGCCGGAAGGGGACCCGTTTGAGCGGATCGTAGGCAAACCGACGGCAGTGATGATACAGGGGCATGACCCCCTTTTTGGTGCACAGCACAGCCTTGCCGTCCAGGGAACGGCGCCCGTTGGCGCACAGCTCGCAGGCGGGCTGGATATTGTTGCCGTAAAGCTTCTGTCGCATGAACTCCCTCCGTTCTCTTTCGCCAGTATAGCACACTTTACCCCTTTCTGCCAAGCCTGGCCGGCCCTTTTCCAGTTAGCAGCAGCATGGCGCACATCAGCAGCAGGGCCACCGACGCGGCCGCCGAGGTGGTGAAGGGGGTGATGCGCGCGTCCTGCATGGGGTTGAACACATCCAGCGGCAGGGGGACGAACCGGAACAGCAGCAGGGACAGCCCGCCTGCCAGCAGGCCGTGAAGCAGCCGGGAGATGAAGAAGTTCCGATCGAGCAGCTTGTGCTCGTGCAGGGTGGCGGCCAGCTGGCAATGAACGGACAGGCCGCCCCAACCCATAATAAAGCCCAGCAGAAAGGGCGCGGCCGCGCCGGATCCGGCGGCCTCCACGCAGCCGCAGCTCACCTCCAGAATGCCGGCCAGCAGATTGGGGATTTCCGCGGTGTCCGCCCCCGCCCATATCAGCGGTCGGGTGATCACATACTGAAAGAAGCCCGCCAGGCCGCTGGCGTCGGACAGGGAGAGCAGGGCGGCAAACAGCACCACGAAGCCGCACATGTACAGCAGCGAGCGGCAGGCGGCGTTGACCGATTCCACAAACGCTGCCGAAACCGGCAGACGGGGGGCCGGCCGCCGGGCCTCCATGGGTACCCGATCCACCACCGGATGCCGGCCCATCCACACCCGCTGCCCGATACCCATCAGCAGAGAAGCGGCGATGTGGGCGGCAAACAGCACCGCCCCGTACCGCACGCTGCCCAGCATGCCCGCCCCCACGGCGGAAATGACGAAGGCTGGCCCGGCATTGACGCAGAAGCGCAGCATCCGCCGCCCCTGCCGGGGGGTGATGTCCCCCTGGCTGACCAGCTGGCCCACTGCCACCCCGCCCGCTGGATATCCGCCGATAAAGCCCACCAGGATCCCCGCCGCGCAGCAGCCCGGCAGGCCGAACAGCTTGCGGGTGGGTTTTTCCAGCCGCCGCCCCAGGGATTGGCTGACACCCGAGCGGACCAGAAAGCCGGCCAGCACCAGAAAGGGGAACAGGGAGGGGATGATGACCGAGGAGCAGATGGACAGCCCGCGGCTGACGCCGGTGGCCACCGCCCCTGGCCAGGCCAGCAGGGCCGCCCCGGCCCCCGCGATGACCAGCAGCAGCCCGAAGGTCTGGATGCCTGATTTATGTATGGTTTTGATAAACATGCGTCTCACGTCCTTTGTCGTGATAGGTCCGCCGATGGACAGCCTGTATTCTATGCATATGTTTGTCCGGCCGCATTATTCCAATTTCGGCTGCATAAAATGCGGTAGGCGAAGCGCGGAGGCGGGGCTGCTGACAGCATCCGCGGGATAAGAAGGAATGGGTGGTAGCGTGGTCAAATCAAAAAAACGCAGGCGGCAGCCGCCGCTGGCCCACCGGGTGGAAACGGTGCTCGAGCTGCCCGGCGGCACCTTGTCGGGCGAGGCGCGCATCGAAATGACCGGCAACCGCCGGGCGGTGGTGGAGAGCTGCCGGGGGATTCTGGAGTATGAGGAAGGGGTTATCCGCCTGAACACCGGCAGCGGCATCGTGCGGTTTATGGGGCGGGATTTGGGCCTGTCCTGCCTGACGGAGGACAGCGCGGTGGTCACTGGCTTTATTCTGTCGGTGGAATTCGTTTCCTGAAAGCCGGCAGAAGCGAAAACGGCCGCGCCAGGCCGGCCTGGCGCGGCGGCGATTGGGGCGGGGTCATCCCCGCGCGGGAAAGGAATGGTTGTCCGATGTTTATCATCCGGTTCCTCCGCTGGCTGCTCGGCTGGGTGGAGTTCGAGGCGGAGGGCGGGTTCCCCGAACGGCTGCTGAACCTGGCGGCCCGGGGCGGCATCCCCTTATGGGATACCGGGAGGCGGGGCGTCGTGCTGACGGCCCGCTGTTTTGCCCGCAAATACAAAAAGCTGCGCCCCATCGCCCGGAAGGCGGGGGTGCGCCTGCATGTGGTCAGACGCCACGGCGTCCCCTTTTTCCTGCACCGCTACCGGGCCCGCGCCGGCCTGGTGGCAGGGCTGGCCACTTATGTGGTGCTGCTGCAAATCTTGTCCCAGCAGATTTGGGTGATGCAGGTCAGCGGCAACCGGAAGGTGTCGGAGGCCGACATTCTTTCCGTTATGGAGGAGCTGGGGGTGCATAAGGGCGGGCGGATGAAGGATCTGGACATCCAGGCCCTCCAGATTGAGGCCCTGCAGAAGCTGCCGGATCTCGTCTGGCTGACCGTCAACCCGGAGGGCGCCATCGCCCATATCGAGGTGGCCGAGCGACAGCCGCCGCCCGCCGTCATCGACAAAAGCGCCCCCTCCAACATCAAGGCATCGCGGGACGGCCGGATCGTGCGCATGGAGGTGTATGGCGGCCAGGCCGCGGTCAAGGAAGGGGATGCAGTGGTGCGGGGGATGCTGCTGGTCAGCGGCGTGGTGGATACCTCCGTCGGCCCGGTCATGCGGAAATCCAACGCCAAAATCTTTGCGGAAACCAGCCGGTCTCTGGAAGTCAGCGTTCCCTTGAAGGAGACCAAGCTGCTGCCCGACGGCTATAGGATTCTGCGGCCCACCTTCCATCTGTTTCAATTCGGCATCCCCCTGTATACCGACGGCCCGCTGGAGGGGGAATTCCAGCTGGTGGAGAAACCGCATTTTTTGACGGCCAAGGGCCTGCAGCTTCCATTGGGCATTGTCAACCAATACTATCATCGTTTGGTCCCCACCGAAATCAACCGAACCGAGGAGGAGGCCGCCGCTCTGGCCCGGCAGCTGCTGGAGGAAAAGGAGCGCAGCGATCTGACCGGTGCGGATATCCGGGAAAGGCAGCTGCAGGGGACGGTGCGGGACGGACAATACGTGCTCACGGCCCGCTATGCCTGCGTGGAGGACATCGGCTTTGAGGAAGCCATCCTCACCGAAAGCAAATAATGGGAAAAGCCTCTCCGGATTTTCTGGAGAGGCTTTATTATGTCAGCATGGTAAAGAAATTGTGAAATGTTTATAAACAATAAATAGGTATATAGGGGATTTTCTTGATTATGAGAAATATACCGCCAAAATTTTGTAGATTATAGTAAATGACAAAGGAAAATATTATTGATATAATATATTTTGTTATGAGAACCGGGCGGAAGCCGGTCGGCAGCCTTACCGCCCGTTCATCAGGAAAGGAAACAACCCCCGCATGTTTGAACAAAGTATCAATGTGGACCGCATGGAACAGGCGGTTTCCCTTTTCGGCAGCTTCGATGAAAACATTCGGCTGATTGAGCGGCATTACGCCGTGGACATCCTCACCCGCGGCACCGACATCAAGGTCAGCGGGGAACCTGAGGCCGTCGCGAAAGCGGTGCGCGCCATCCAGGGCTTGCTGCAGCTTATCAACCGGGGCGAGCAGGTGGGGGAGCAGAACGTCCGGTATGTCCTCATGCTGGTGGACGAGGGCAGCGAGGAGGAGCTTCCCAAGCTGTCCTCCGACAGCATCTGCATCACCTCCAAGGGCCGTCCCGTCAAGCCCAAAACCATCGGGCAGAAGAAATATGTGGACGCCATCCGAAAGAACACCATCGTGCTGGGCGTCGGCCCGGCCGGCACCGGCAAGACCTATCTGGCGGTGGCCATGGCCGTCAGCGCCTTCCGTGCCAAGGAGGTCAACCGCATCATCCTGACCCGGCCCGCTGTGGAGGCGGGGGAAAAGCTGGGCTTCCTCCCCGGCGACCTGCAGTCCAAGGTGGATCCCTATCTCCGCCCGCTGTACGACGCTCTGTTCGACATGCTGGGCACCGAGACCTATCAAAAATACGTGGAGCGGGGCAATATCGAAATCGCGCCTTTGGCGTATATGCGCGGGCGCACCCTGGATGACTCCTTCGTTATTCTGGACGAGGCGCAGAACACCACGCCCGAGCAGATGAAAATGTTCCTCACCCGCCTGGGCTTCAACTCTAAGATGGTGGTCACCGGCGACGTGACCCAAATCGACCTGCCTGACGGCCGGAAAAGCGGCCTGCGGGAAGTGATAAAGGTGCTCAAAAACGTGGAGGACATCGCCATCTGCCAGTTCAGCGAAAAGGATGTAGTGCGGCATCAGCTGGTGCAGCGTATCATCCAGGCCTACGAGAAATACGAAAAATCCGCCCAGACGTACCGGGCGAAAGGAAACCTACCATTTAAGAAATAAAGGCCGGAAGGCCTGTAAATTTATCATAAAAGGACGGCATTGCGCTATGGAAAAAATCAAAGTGGTCATCGTCAATAAGCAGAAAACGGTCAAAATCCCCACCGGCGTGCGCCTGCTGATGCGCCGCTGCTGCCACGCGGTTCTGGAGCTGGAGAATTTCCAGGGCTCCGCCGAGGTGGACATTTCGCTGGTGGATAATCAGCAGATCCGGGAAATCAATAAGGAGCAGCGGAACATCGATATGGTGACTGACGTGCTGTCCTTCCCACTGGGGGAAAACGGCCAATACGACAAGAACCCCGAAACCGGCGCGAGCATGCTGGGCGACGTGGTGCTGTCGGTGGAACGCGCCATCGAGCAGGCGGAGCAGTACGGCCATTCCCTGCAGCGGGAAATCGGCTACCTGACCGTGCATTCGGTGCTGCATCTGCTGGGCTACGATCATGTGGACGGCGGCCTGGAGGCGGTGCGCATGCGGGAAAAGGAAGAGGCCGTGATGGCGTCCGTGGGGCTTCCCCGGGGCGAGAGCTATGTGATGTTCGGCGGCGGACGGTAGGCTTTCGCGCATGAGAGGGTTTTTGAGGGGCTTTATGTTCGCCGGCCGGGGCGTTTGGTTTTGTATCCGGCATGAACGGAATTTTCGCGTGCATATGGCGGTGGCCGCCTATGTGCTGCTTTTGGCGCCCTATTTTTCCCTGTCACGGGGAGAGTGGGCCGCGCTGCTGGCGGTCGTCGCGTTGGTTCTGGCCGCCGAAGCCGTCAATACCGCTGTGGAGCAGGTCGTCAACCTGGCCTCTCCCCGGCGGCGCACCCGGGCCCGCGTCGCCAAGGATGTGGCGGCGGGGGCCGTTTTGCTGTGCGCGGCCGGTGCCCTTGCCGCGGGGCTGTTCTTGTTCCTGAGGCCGGAGGCGTTCGCCGCCATGCAGGCCGATTTTCTGCGTTGTCCCTGGAAGCCCGCGTTGCTGGCTGCGTCCCTGCCGCTGGCCGTCTGGTTTGTCATCTGCGGCGGGCGCACCCGCCGTCGTCCAAAAAAATGAAAGAAGTTTCCGGCGCGGCGTCTGGCCGCGCCTGCTTGCGACCGCCGGGCTTGTCCGGCGAGAAATGGAGAAACGGTATGCCGGAACAAACAAAAAGCGCCTTTGTGGCCATCGTCGGCCGCCCCAATGTGGGGAAATCTTCCCTGCTCAACGCCATGGTGGGCCGGAAGGTGGCCATCGTGTCGGACAAGCCGCAGACCACCCGCACCCGCATCATGGGCGTGCTCACCCGGGAGGAAACCCAGCTGGTGTTTTTGGACACCCCCGGTAATCACCGGCCCCGTACCCGGCTGGGAGATTTCATGGTAAAATCCATCGGCGAGGCGGTTTCCGGTGTGGACGCCGGCATGCTGGTCGTGGAACCCAAGGGGGAAATCCGGGATGTGGAGCGGGAGCTGCTGGAGCAGTTCCGCCGTCAGAAGCTCCCGGCCGTGCTGGTGATCAACAAAATCGACACCCTGGCCGACAAGGCGATTCTGCTCAACTGCATCGAACGCTGGCGGGAGGCCTACGATTTCACCGCCGTCCTGCCCGTGTCCGCCCTGACAGGGGAGGGTGTGGACGAGGTGGTGGAGCAGCTGTCCGCCTTTGCCTTCGACAGCCCCCACTTCTTCCCCGACGACGCGGTGTCCGATCAGCCCGAACGGGTCATCGCCTCCGAGCTGGTGCGGGAAAAGATGCTGCTGCTCCTGCGGCAGGAAATCCCTCACGGTATCGCCGTGGTCATTGAGAACATGAACGAGCGGGAGACCGAAAATGGCTCTATCCTCGACGTGGACGCTTACATTTACTGCGAAAAAGACAGCCACAAGGGCATGGTTATCGGTAAAAAGGGCGCCATGCTCAAGGAGATCGCCACCCTGGCCCGCCAGGACATGGAGGCGCTGTTCGGCGTTAAGGTCAATCTTCAGTGCTGGGTCAAGGTCAAGGAGGACTGGCGCAACCGCCAGGGCCTTCTCAATAGCTTCGGCTACCGGCTGTAGCCCTGCCAGTTTATCCCGTAAGCGGTTTCCGGGGATGCGCCGTGTCCCCGCGCGTATCCTAATCCTATCGAACGATAGGAAGGGGCCATGGATGCTTATGCCGCACGGAGATTTATGGGATGCGTTTGTCAGAACCGGACGAATCGAGGATTATCTGCGCTATCGGGGCGTGGATATTTATCAGCATATGACCAGCCGCGCGCAGCCGCAGGGCTTGGCGTCGACGGCGGGAAAGGAGAACCGACCCCATGCGGCTGACCACCGACGCCCTGATCATCCGGGAAAACAACAATATCGGTGAAGCCGATCGGTTTGTGACCGCCCTGACCCGGGAGCTGGGCCTGGTGCGGGCCTCCGCCCGCGGCGCGCAGAACATGAAAAGCCGGAACGCCTCTGCCACCCAGCTGCTGTCCTATTCCCGCCTGACCCTCTTCAAGGGGCGGGAAAAATACATAATCGACGAGGCGGAGCCTCTGCGCATTTTTTTCGATTTGCGGGCGGATATCGAGAAGCTGGCGCTGGCGCAGTATTTTTGCGAGCTGGCCGGTGTCCTGGCCCCGTCGGAGGAGCCGGCGGAGGAGTTCCTGCGTCTGCTGCTGACCGCCCTGCACCTGCTGGGCGCAGGCAAACGGGATCCCCGGCTGATCAAAGCGGTGACCGAGCTGCGTCTGCTGGCGCTGGCGGGGTATATGCCTGACCTGACGGCCTGCCGGGCCTGCGGTGGGACGGACAGCCCCGTCATGTGGCTGGCTCTGACGGCGGGAAGCCTCACCTGCGACGCCTGCCCCCGCCCCGGCGGCGCCGTAGCCCTGCCCCCCAATATCCTGGCCGCCATGCGGCACGGATTGTATCGGGAGCTTGAAAAGGCCTTCTCCTTTACCATGCAGGACGCCAGCCTGACCGAGCTGTCCCGCGCCGCCGAAGCGTTTTTGCTCGCCCAGCTGCAGCGGGGCTTTCGCACGCTGGATTTTTATCATTCCCTGTCGAACGGGGCATAATAAGGGGCTATATTGTATAATTGATTTATAAAAATACTTATTGTATAGAACTTTGCTGTAACGGCCGGATTTTTCGGCCTTCATGGAGGAACTTATGAATCGCAACCATCAATCCCTGGAGCTGGATAAGGTCCTGGAGCTGCTGGCGGCGGAGACCACCTGCGCGGACGCGGCGGTCCTGGCACGGGAGCTGACCCCTGTGCCCTACCTGTCCCAGGTGCAGCGGCTGATGGAGGAAACTGACGCCGCCTATCGTCTGATGGCCCAGTTCGGTTCGCCGTCCTTCGGCCAGGTCAAAAACGTGACCAACGCTCTGCGCCGCGCCGAGGCGGGCGCCAGCCTGTCGCTGCGCGAATTTCTGGACATCGCGGAAACCCTGCGGGTCATCCGTTCCCTGGCGGAATGGAGAGCCCACTGCGCCGGGGTGGAAACCTGCCTGGACGATCGGTTTTCCGTCCTCGCGCCCAATAAATATCTGGAAGAAAAAATCAACACCACCGTGGTGTCGGAGGAAGAAATTGCCGACGCCGCGTCCCCCGCGTTGCACGACATCCGTCGGAAAATGCGGGCGGCCTCCGCCCGGGTGCGGGATCAACTGGACAAGCTGGTGCGCTCCCCCGCCTATCAGAAGCTGCTGCAGGATCCCATCGTCACCATCCGGGGCGGCCGATTCGTGGTGCCGGTCAAGGCGGAGCACCGCGGCGAGGTCCCCGGCCTGGTGCACGACACCTCCGCCTCCGGCGCCACCGTGTTCGTGGAGCCTATGGGCGTGGTGGAGGCCAACAACGAGCTGAAGGTGCTGGCCTCCCGGGAGGAAGCCGAAATCGAGCGGATCCTGGCCGCCCTGTCCGCCGAGGTGGGGAGCTTTGCCTCCGCCATTGCCGCGGATTACCGCGTGCTGGTGGAGCTGAACCTGATTTTCGCCAAAGCCCGCCTGGGGTATAAAATGAAGGCCGTCATGCCCCGCATCACCGACGACGGCCATATCCTGCTGCGCAAAGCCCGCCATCCTCTCATCGCCGCCGACAAGGTGGTGCCCATCGACGTGGAGCTGGGAGGCGGCTTCGATACCCTGGTCATCACCGGCCCCAACACCGGCGGCAAGACCGTCACCCTGAAAACCCTGGGGCTGCTCACTCTCATGGCCATGTGCGGCCTGATGCCCCCCGTCTCCGACGGCAGCAGCCTGTCCGTTTTCTCCGAGGTGCTGGCCGACATCGGGGACGAGCAGTCCATCGAGCAGTCCCTGTCCACCTTCTCCGCCCATATGACCAACCTCATCCGCATCCTGGGAGAGGCGGGGCCCCGCAGCCTGGTGCTGATGGACGAGCTGGGCGCGGGCACCGACCCGGTGGAGGGCGCGGCCCTGGCTATCGCCATCCTCGAGCGGCTGCGGCAGCAGGGCGCCCGCATCGCCTCCACCACCCACTATGCCGAGCTGAAGGCCTACGCCATCCACACCGACGGGGTGGAAAACGGCAGCTGCGAGTTCGATGTGGCCACCCTACGGCCGACCTACCGCCTGCTGGTGGGGGTGCCGGGCCGCTCCAACGCGTTCGCCATTTCCGAGCGGTTGGGCATGGACAAAACCCTGGTTGACCGGGCGCGGGAGCTGGTGTCCAGCGACAACCGCCGTCTGGAGGACGTGGTGTCCAACCTGGAGGAGCGGCGGCAGGCGCTGGAAGGCGAGCTGCAGCGGGCCCGCGAACTGCGCGCCCGCGCCGAGCAGGACGCCCGGCAGGCGGAGCAGCGGCTGGCTGAGATGGATAAGCAGCGGGAGCGCGAGATGGACCGGGCCCGCTCCGACGCCCGCGGCATCGTGGATCGCGCCCGCAGCGAGGCGGAGCAGCTGATTGCCGAGCTGGACACCCTGCGCAAGCAGAAAAATGCCGCGGAATTCGCCCTGCAGGCCCAAAATGCCAAAAGCCAGCTGCGCGCCCGGCTCAACGCCGTGGAAAGCGCCGTCGACCCGGTGTTCAGAAAACGAGAGGATGGGTATACCCTGCCCCGAGCCCTGCGGGCCGGGGACGAGGTGCTGTTGGTGGATATTGACAAGCGAGCCACCGTCCTGGGCCCCGCCGACGCCGGCGGCAACGTGGAGGTGCAGGCCGGGATCATCCGCACCCGCGTTCCCCTGTCCAACCTTCGTCTTCTGGAAGCCAAAAAAGCGCCGTCCCCCACCAAGGGGCGCGCCGTGCCCGCCGCGTCCCGCGGCCATGGCGTGGCCTCCCGGGCGGAACGGACGGTGAGCACCGAATTGGATCTCCGCGGCCAGACCACGGAGGAGGCCCTGCTGGAGGTGGATCGCTTCATCGACAACGCCGTGCTGACCGGGGTGGAGCGGGTGACCATCATCCACGGCAAGGGCACGGGCGCCCTGCGCGCTGCCATTCAGCAGCATCTGCGCCGCCATCCATCGGTGAAGGAGTTCCGCCTGGGCTCCTACGGCGAAGGCGAAACCGGCGTGACCATCGCCGAGCTGAAATAAAGCGAACCCCGCCTCGTGAGATCCACGCGGCGGGGTTTTGTGGTTAACGCTGGGGAAGGTGGGAGGAGGCTTCGCACGACTGCGGCGGCGCTGCATGTATCCGGCGATCCGCCCCGTCCGCCGGCTTGGCGGGCGGGGAAACAAAACGCCGGTCAGCCGTTCCGATAGCGGGTTTCCCGCCGCTGGATGACGGCGGCAATCAGCAGGAGAACCAGCCAGACGACGGCCAGAGCGACGGCAGCGGGGACGCTGTCCAGTATGGCGGCGGACAGCCGAACGCCCAGCAGCAGCCCGAGATTGAGGGCCAAAGCGACGCTCAGCAGGAAAATAACCGTCCTCAGCCAGCCCGTCCTGCACGCGCGGGAACCGAGCAGACAAGAGGGATACTTGCCGGCAGCCATATGCGAAACCTCCTCTCACCATCGTAGAGGGGCCCCTTGCTATTCTATGCGCGCCGGCAGCGTCCCGTCCGCCTTTTCTGCGGCAAGCGCGCCCCGTTTTCCGGCAGCCGTTTCCTCCGTCGTCCCCATGGTCATCTCGGTGATGTTTTTCCAATACTTTTTCGGCATATGCTGCCGCCGGCAGCGGGGGTTGATGCGCTCCTGAATCGCCACCGTGTCGTAGAACGTCTTCCAAAGCCGCCGATAGTCGGCTTCTTTGTCCGTGATGGCCGGGATGTGCGCCTCGTCGGCATAGGTGATGTACCATTCCTTGGTGTCATACACCCCGTACAGATTCCGGTTTTTGTCGTGGATAATGAAGGGCTGCGTCCGCAGCCGGTCGGCGAAATGGGGCATCATCAGCGCCACCACGTCGTATTCCGGCTCGATGCCCGCGTAATACACGCCTCCCTCCCGCTGGGAAAAGCGGACGAACTGAACGAACCGGGCGCTTTCGAGGGAAACCAGCCCGCTCCATTTGTGCAGGCGAATCACCCGGTCGTCGGTCAGCATCAAATCGATGCGGCGGCCCGCCTCCATGCCCAGCCGGACATAATCGTAAATCCATTGTCCCCGTTCCCGCTGCTCGCAGCGGAAGGCCGTCCAGACTCGCTCGTAGGCGTCCGGCCCCATGGTTCTCCGGATCCCCGCGATGACCCGATCGGCTTTGGCTTCGTCGACGGCGACGTCCATCGTCCGTTCCCCGAATTGGGGCTGGTAACCCGCCGCTTCCCGGATAGCGTCCGGCATGGGCCGGTGGGCGTAGGCCTCGAACACCGCGGTCATCAGCCCCTCGAAGGTGCCGTCGTACAAATATGCTACAGCTGACCGGTCAGACATGCCATCCTCTCCTCCCGTCCGGGCAGAAGCGCCGGGTTGTCAAACAGGGACAGCTGCTGCGGCGCGGGGCCGAGGGGCAGTTCCCCCGGTTTCAGGCGCACGTCGGCCGTCAGGTTCTGGTAGATGAAGGATTGGCTGAACTTGGCCCCCGGCATCATTTTTCCATTGCAGGTGATGAAATACACCGCCCGCTTGAGCACCACCCCCAGCTTCTTGAGCCCCTCGAAGGTGAGGGAGCCCGCCCGCCGGGCGGTAAGAATTTTCAAAGCGGATTTCACCCCGATACCCGGCACCCGCAGCAGCATTTCCTTATCCGCCCGGTTGACCTCCACCGGGAAATGCTCTAGGTGATTGACGGCCCAGTTGCATTTGGGATCAAGCAGCGGGTCGAGGGAGGGATGCTCTTCGTCGAGCAGCTCGCTGACCGTGAAGCCGTAGAAGCGCAGCAGCCAGTCGGTCTGGTACAGCCGGTGCTCCCGCAGCAGGGGCGGCGGCACGTTCTGGGGCAGCAGCGCATTGGTGCCCACCGGGATATAAGCGGAGTAAAACACCCGCTTGAGGGTGTACTTTTTGTATAGGCTCTCGCTCAGCCGCAGAATTTGATAATCCGTGTCCGGCGTGGCGCCGATGATCATCTGGGTGCTCTGCCCCGCCGGGGCAAAGGACGGCGCGTGGCGGTAGACGGCCAGTTCCCGCTTGTTCTGCGCCAGCCGGTCGCGGATGGAGGACATGGGCCCCAGGATCGCGTCCTTTTTCTTGTTGGGGGCCAGCTGCTTCAGGCTTCTCTCGCTGGGCAGCTCGATGTTGACGCTCATCCGGTCGCAGAGCAGCCCCAGCTTCTCCACCAGCTCGGGTGAACAGCCGGGGATGGCCTTGGCGTGAATATACCCATTGAAGCGGTAGGGCCCCCGCAGCAGCTCCAGTACCCGGCACATCTGCTCCATGGCGTAATCGGGGTTGCGCAGCACTCCGGAGCTGAGAAACAGCCCCTCGATGTAATTGCGCCGGTAAAACTCGATGGTCAGCCCCGCCAACTCCTCCGGGGTAAAGGCGGCGCGGGGCACGTCGTTGGAGCAGCGGTTGACGCAGTATTGGCAGTCGTACACACAGCTGTTGGTCATCAGCACCTTGAGCAGGGAGATGCACCGCCCGTCCGCCGCAAAGCTGTGACAAATGCCGAACCCCACCGCGCTGCCCAGCATCCCCGCCTGCCCGCCTCGGTCGGACCCGCTGGAGGTACAGGCCGCGTCGTATTTGGCGGAATCGGTGAGAATGCGCAGCTTATCCATCAGATCCATATGCCGGCCTCCTCTGATATGGTATTCTCAGTATAGAACATATTTTCGTTTTTGTCAAACATTTGTTCTGCATTTATTCTGCGCTGGTTTTCCCGGTTTATGATTCCGAAAATTACCAACCGTGGGGAGAAAAAGCCGGGCGTATTCGGGCGTTTCCCGTCTTTTATTTTGTCGAAGATTGTGGTATACTGAACTATACTTATATAGATATGGGGGATCCCCTGCATGGAACAAAGAAAAACCGGCCCCGCGCCGACAGCGGACGAGGCCTTTTCCGATCGGCCGCAGGAAGATATTATCGCGGGGCGCAACGCCGTGGCCGAGGCCCTGCGCGCGGGGCGCGCTATCGACAGCGTGCTGCTGGCCAAGGGCGACCGGGCGGGCAGTATCAGCGCCCTGGCGGCCCAGTGCCGCCGCAAGGGCTTGCTGGTCAAAGAGGTGGATTCCCGCAAGCTGGACGCCCTGTGCGGCCCCAATCATCAGGGCATTGCGGCCCTGGCGGCCTGCAAGGAGACGGTGACGCTCGACGAGCTGTTCGCCGCCGCCGAGGCCAAGGGGGAGCCGCCCTTTTTCGTGGTCTGCGACGAGCTGGAGGATCCCCACAATCTCGGGGCCATCCTCCGCACGGCGGAGACGGCGGGCGTCCACGGCGTGGTGATTCCCAAACGGCGGAGCGCCGGCCTGACCTCTGCGGTGTACAAGGCTTCCGCCGGTGCGGTGGAATATGTCCCGGTGGCCCGGGTGTCCAACATCACCGATGCCTTGCGGGAGATGAAAAAGCGGGGCGTCTGGGTGTACGGCTTGGATATGGACGGCGAAACCTGGTGTTCCGTCGACATGAAGGGCGCAGCGGCGGTGGTGGTCGGCTCCGAGGGCCGGGGCATCAGCCGGCTGGTGAAGGAACAGTGTGACTTCATCGTATCCCTGCCCATGCGGGGACACATCACATCGCTCAACGCGTCGGTGGCCTGCGGCATCGTGCTGTATGAGGCGGCCAGGCAAAGGCAGGGGCTCGCGGCGAAATAGGCCGCTGCCGGACAGACAGTGGAGGTTGGCTATGGATCGCTATGACATTGACGATATTTTGGAGGAAGCCCGGCGGCTGAAGGAGCAGCGCCGGGACGTTCCCGCCCCATCCCGCCCGGCCGAACCCGCGCCCGCGGCGCCCGCCGCCCCGGCCGTCGTCGCTGAGCGGCCGGCCCCGGAGTCTCTTCCCCCCGTCGTGACGGGGCTGTGGGAAGAGCCGGAGGAGGAACCCCGAAAAAAACGGGTTCTCTCTTTCTTTTCCAGAAAAAAGGAGAAGGAGCAGGAGTGGGAGGACGAATGGGAGGCGCTGGCCGCCCCCGAACAGCCGGTGGAGAGGACGGAGGAACTGCCTCCCGTTCCGATCCCCCTGGTTCCCGCAGGGCGGGAGAAGCCGGCCCCCGTCCCGCCGGCCCCGGCCGAGCCGGTCAAGCCGTCCGCCCCCGAAAAGGCCGACAGCGCCACCCGGGTCATCGAGCTGCCGCAAAAGGAGCCGCCGGCCAAGACAAAAAAGCCCGCCAAAGACGCGGCCGCCCCGCCCATCGAGGATATGGAAGGGCAGATGAAGCTGGACGATTACGTGGAACCGGCCGTCTCCGCGCCGACGGAAGCGACGGCGCCCGCCGCCGAACCCGCCGCGGTTCTTCCCGAGGGGCCGGCGCCCGCCTCGGCTGCGGAAAGCGACGGCCCCACCCTGGAGGAGCAGCTGGAGCAGACCCGCCGGGAAAAAATCGAGGAATTTCAAAAGAAGCGGCAGACGCATGGCCTGGATTTCAAGCTGGCCGGAGACGAGGAAGAGGACAACGACCCCGCCGAGGAGCCGGTGACTTACGAGGAGGAGGAGCTGGAGGATTACGGCCGGTATGAGGAAACCCCTGCCGTGCAGAACGAGCTGAATTACCGCCGCCGCACCGGCTGGATCGGCGTGTTCCTCACCCTCTCCCTGGAGGCGGTGCTGGTCACCCTGTCCCTGCTGGTGCATATCACCGGCGCTCCGCCGCTGGATCCGTATCTCTATATCGGCCTGCATGGCTTTATGCTGCTGTTCATGATGCTGGTCAATCACCAGATGGTGGGGGGCGGCCTCGCCTCCCTGGCGCGTATGCAGGCAGACGGGGACAGCGCGGCCGCCGTGGCTGCCGTTGCGGCCCTTGTCCATACCCTGCTGCAGTTCATCCGCCCCGCCGCCGTGGCGGACGGAACGCTGGAGCTGCTGGCCCCCGTGGCGGGTCTCAGCATCCTGTTGGCCGCCCTGGGCCGGCAGGCCCGTGTCTGCCGCATCTGTGCCAACTTCCGCTTCGTGTCCTATCCCGGCGAAAAATTCGCCGCCCACCGCATCGAGGACCGGCAGACCGCCGAGGAGGTGGGCCGGGCCGCCGTGGCCCTGGGGGAGCCCCAGGTGGCCTTTTTTAAAGGCGCCCCCTTTCTGACCCGTTTTCTGGAAAACTCCTATGCGGAGGACGGCGGCGACCGGGTGATGAAGCTGTTTGTCCCCCTGCTGGCCGCCGCTTCGGCCCTGCTGGGCGTCGGGTACGGCTTGCTGCATCCCGACGGCTGGTGGATGGCCCTGACCGTGTTTGTCTCCGCCCTGTGCCTGGCCACCCCCGCCGCCATGACCGCCATGAACTTCCCCCTACTGCTGGCCGGAAAAAAGGCTCTGAGCCGGGGCGGCATGGTCAGCGGCTGGAACGCGGTCAAAGAGTTCGGCCACCTGCACGCCGTGGTGGTGGACGCGGCCGACCTGTTCCCGAGCGAGAGCGTGCTGCTCCACGGCATCAAGACCTTCTCCGGCACCCGCATTGACGAGGCGATTTTGGACGCGGCCGCCATTTCGATCCAGGCGGGCGGCCCTCTGGCCGCTGTTTTCCGCCGGGTCATCGAGGATAAGACCGATATTCTTCCCGCCGTGGACAGCCTGGTTTACGAGCAGGATATGGGCCTGGCCGGCTGGGTGGGCGGCCGGCGGGTGCTGGTGGGCAACCGCCGCCTGCTGGAAAACCACGGGGTGGACGTGCCCTCCCGGGACTACGAGATGCGCTATACGAAAAACAACCGGCAGCTGGTCTATCTTTCTGCCGCCGGCGAGCTGTCCGCCATGTTCGTGGTCAGCTACGTGGCCGACGAGGGGATCGCCGAGGCCCTGCATTCTTTGGAAAAGGCCGGTATCACTCTCCTGGTGCGCACCTGCGACCCCAATGTGACCGAAAGCCTCATCTGCGACGTGCTGGATATAGACGGCTATTACGTCGAGATGCTGGGCACCGTGGCCGGCCGGGCGTTCAGCCGGGTGGAAGCGGTTTCCTATGGGGAGGTTCCCGCGGTGCTGGCCTCCAACGGCCGGATCGAAGGGACGGCGGCGGCCCTCTCCGCCTGCCGCCGGCTGCGCATTGGGGCAGGCCTCGGCCTGGCGGCGCAGATCGTGGCCGCCGGTGTCGGCTTTGCCTTGAGCCTGATTCTCGCCTTCCGCAGCGGCATGGTCATGCCCCCCGCCTATGCCCTGGGCTATCTGTCCGGTGCGGCGATACTCTCGTGGATCTTGCCCGGAGTTAAACGAATTTGAACGACTGATGAACAATAAATTGGGATAAATATACAAAATCACTCACCGCCTGTTGTGGCAGTGGGTGATTTTTTTGGTTTGATGAACTAGACCTTGAAATTTGATAGGGGATAGGCTATACTTATCAAAGAGGAAGAATTATTGTGGGTATATTTTGTGCAACATAGCTCACATTCTGCCGAAGCGCTCCGAACGCGGTCGAACTTGTCCACGTCGCCGGGGCGGTCGGTTCCCTCCGTATAGAATTTGAAAGGGGAGTTCACACTTGAAACAGTACAACGCCAAAACCATCCGAAATGTTGCCCTGGTCGGCCATGCCGGTTCGGGAAAGACCTCGCTGGCCGAAGCGGCTTTTTATCTGACCGGCCAGTCGGAGCGTCTGGGGCGTGTCCCCGATGGGAATACCATTTGCGATTTTGATCCGGAGGAAATTAAGCGGAAGGCGTCGGTGTCTACCGCCCTGCTGCCGGTGGAATGGAAGGATACCAAGATAAACCTGCTGGACACCCCCGGTCTCTTCGACTTTGCGGGGGGCATGCGGGAAGGCATCCGCGCGGCGGGCAGCGCCGTGGTGGTGGTATCGGGCAAAAGCGGCGTGACTGTCGGCGCGGAGAAGGGATTCCGCGCGGCTCAGAAAAAGGGCATCGCCACCATGTTCTTCGTCAATAAGATGGACAATGAGAACGCCGACTTTTATAAGGTTTTTGAGGAGCTGAAAACCAAGTTCGGCCCTATGGTCTGCCCTCTGGTGGTGCCTTATGTGGAGGATCATCAGGTCAAGTGCTACATAAACCTGCTGGAATATAAGGCCTATACCTATCAGAACGGTAAAGCCGCGCCCGTGCCCCTGCCCGACATGGGCCACCGGCTGGACGGCCTGCGTACCGCCATCAACGAGGCGGTGGCCGAGACCAGCGAGGAGCTGATGGAAAAGTACTTCTCCGGCGAGGATTTTACCCCCGACGAGCGGATCATGGGCATTGCTTCCGGCGTGCGTAAGGGGGACATCGCTCCGGTCTTCTGTGGATCTGCCCAGGATCTCAGCGGCGTGGATCAGCTGCTCAACGGTCTGATATGGCTGGCCCCGTGGGCGGAGTCGGTGGCCGGGGAAACCGGCGTGGATCCCAACGGCAATGCGGTGGAACTGGCTGTCAATGACAACGCACAGACCGCCGCCATTGTGTTCAAGACCATCGTCGATCCCTTCGTGGGCAAGCTGCTGTACTTCAAGGTGGTCAGCGGCAAGATGACCCCGGATACCAGCCTGATGAATATGCGCACCGGTGCCATGGAGAAAATCGGCAAGCTGTTCGTGGTGCGGGGCAAGAAGCAGGAAGAAACCGCCTGCGTGCCGGCCGGCGACATCGGCGCGGTCTCCAAGCTGGCGGGCACCAACACCGGGGATACCCTGTGCGCCCCCGCCCGCCCCGTCATCCTGCCCGGCGTGCCCTTTGACGAGCCTTGCCTGTCCATGGCGGTGCATACCGTCAAGAAGGGGGACGAGGAGAAGATGGCCTACGGCCTCGGCCGTCTGATGGAGGAGGATCCCACCATCGTCTCCACCACCAACCAGGAGACCAAGGAATCCATCCTCTCGGGTCTGGGCGAGCAGCACTTGGACGTGGTGGTGTCCAAGCTGAAGAGCAAGTTCGGCGTGGAGGTCACGCTGGAAACGCCCCGCGTCCCTTACCGGGAAACCATTCGCAAGAAGGTCAAGGTGCAGGGGCGGCATAAGAAGCAGTCGGGCGGCCATGGCCAGTTCGGCGACGTCTGGGTGGAGTTCGAGCCCTGGGACTGCGAGGAGCTGGAGTTTGCCGAGAAGGTGTTCGGCGGCTCGGTGCCCAAGAACTACTTCCCGGCCGTGGAAAAGGGCCTGCGGGACAGCGCGAAAAAGGGCGTGCTGGCCGGCTTCCCCATGGTAGGACTGAAGGCCACTCTGGTGGACGGATCCTACCACCCGGTGGACTCCTCCGAAATGGCCTTTAAAACGGCCGCTAACCTGGCCTATAAGGCCGGCATCCCTCAGGCATCTCCCGTGCTGCTCGAGCCCATCGCCAGCCTGAAGGCCTATGTGCCCAACGACAACACCGGTGACATCATGGGCGATATCAACAAGCGACGGGGCCGGGTGCTGGGCATGAATCCCGCGGAGGACGAGGATTTGACCTGCGTGGAGGCCGAGGTGCCCATGGCGGAGGCCGGGGACTACGCCACCTTCCTGCGCTCCCTGACCCAGGGCCGCGGCTATTTCCGCATCGCCTTCGAGCGGTACGAGGAAGCCCCGGCCAACGTGGCCCAAAAGGTGATCGAGCAATACAAGGTGGCCGACGAAGACTGAACCGCGAACCGGAGGGGAGCCGCCCCTCCGGTTTTTCTTGTCGGAGAACTATTTAGATTTTGTAAAGATCGGGCCGGTTTTCTTGCGTAAAGGCGGGAACTATGGTACTGTAGTCTCACTACCCGCCCCGATTGACCGGGGCGGGCCAAGAAAGGACAGAACGTACCCGATGAAAAAAGGTTTAAAATCCCGCGTGATTTGCGGCGTGCTGGCTGCTATCGTGATCTTTTTGCTGTATTGGTTCATGCTGCCCCCTCTCCATCCCGCCAGCCCCCTGTTCTGGACGTTCATCGTCCTGACCCTGGTGGTGGTGCTGGCTGCCGTTTCCCTCCCCCGGCTGCTGACGGCCCTGGCCGGCCTGCCCGACTTCACCGTCCGCGGCAAGGCGGGCAAGCCGGTGGCGGAGCGCCGCCCCATGACCCGGTTTACAAAAGTGATGCTTCTGATCCTCGGCGGAATTCTTGTCCTGGCGCTGGTGTTGATGCTGACCGGCGTCCCCCTATTCCATTCCGCCCGGTATCGGGATCTGCTCAAGACCGAAACCGGCGATTTCACCGCCGACGTGGCCGAGTTGTCCATGAATCAAATCCCCGTCGTCGACAGGGACACCGCCAAGCAGCTGGGCAAGCGCAAGCTGGGCGAGATGGCCGACCTGGTTTCCCAGTTCGAGATTGCGGAGAATTACACCCAAATCAACCTGAACAACCGTCCCGTGCGGGTCACCCCCCTGGTTTACGGCGACGTCATCAAATGGTTTAACAATCACAAGCAGGGCCTGCCCGCCTACATTCAGGTGGATATGGTCACCCAGGACACCAAGCTGGTGCGTCTGGAGCAGGGGATGAAATATTCCCCCTCCGAGCTGTTCCTGCGCAATATTGGCCGCTATGCCCGGTTTCAGTATCCCACCAAAATGTTCGATGAGAACTTTTCCTTCGAGGTGGACGACA
Source organism: uncultured Oscillospiraceae bacterium (assembly GCA_900546265.1). Lineage (GTDB taxonomy): Bacteria > Bacillota > Clostridia > Oscillospirales > Acutalibacteraceae > UMGS856. The sequence goes on from URCA01000023.1 coordinate 39,094, forward strand.
GCGGCACCCCCTACTGGATTGTCTCCACTGTCACCTACCGCATCGGCATGTGGGGCGGCCGGGACGTGGAGGGCGCTATTCTCATCAACGCTGTCACCGGCGGCCATCAGTATTATCCGGTGGATAAAATCCCCACCTGGGTGGATCAGGTGTACCACGCCGATATGCTGCTGGAGCAGATGACCTATAACGGCCAGTTTCAGTCCGGCTTTTGGAACGCCTATATCGGTCAGCGGGGCGTGCTGCGGCCCACTGAAGGATACAACTACATTGCTGTCAACGACGACGTGTATCTGTATACCGGCATGACCTCCGTCACCGGGGATCAGTCCAACGTGGGCTTCGTGCTCATCAACATGCGCACCAAGGACACGAAATTTTATGAAATTCCCGGCGCCGAAGAATTCTCCGCCATGAGTTCCGCCGAGGGTAAGGTGCAGAATCTGCGGTATACCGCCACCTTCCCGCTGCTGCTCAACGTGGCGGATCGCCCCACCTACTTCATGTCGCTTAAGGACAACGCGGGCCTGGTGAAGATGTACGCCTTTGTGGATGTGGAACAATACCAGCTTGTGGGCACCGGCGGCACTGTGGCCGAGGCCCGCGCCAGCTACGTCAAGGCCCTGAGCGGCGACGGCGCCGTCTCGGCGGGGGGCGAACCGGTGACCGGCGTTATTCAGGAGATTCACAGCGCCGTCTCCGAGGGCTTCACCCGCTATTACTTCAAGCTCGACGGCGCCGATACCATCTACGTGGCGGGGATTCAGACCTCCAGCAAGCTCCCCTTCTACAAGGCGGGGGACACCGTGACCGTCACCTGCTCGGGCGAAGGAGCTGTGCGGGATGTCCTGACCATCGAATAATCCCTCAGGGCGCGGAAAGAGACGCTTTCCGCGCCCCTTTTTCTTTATCGAAAGAAAATACAGGAAAATGCAAAAAAAGGGTTGCAATTTCCGAACAGGTACTATATAATAGTAAAGCGCTCTGAGAGAGGCATACATCGCGGGGTGGAGCAGTCCGGTAGCTCGTCGGGCTCATAACCCGAAGGTCGTCAGTTCAAATCTGGCCCCCGCAACCAACGAAAAGCCATGGAAGCTTACGCTTCCATGGCTTTTTTCTATATGTCAGAGCTTGTTCCGTACTTTTTATAGCTGCGGTGGAACGCGGAAAGGCTGCCGAAGCCGCAGGCAAAGGCCGCCTCGGAAAGCGTCCGCCCGGTGTCCAGCATCTGGCGGGCCTGCACGATGCGGTAATGGTTCAAATACCGGTGAAACGTCATACCAGTCGCCTGCTTGAACAGCCGACAGAAGTGCGACACGCTCAGATGGACGGCCCCGGCCGCCTGAGCCAAGGTCAGCCCCTCGCGATCGTATTGCTCGTTGATCAGCTCGAATGCCTTGGCCAGCATATCCCGCTGCCGATCGGAGGGATTGGCCAGGGAAACCGTGGACAGCCGGCCCCGATCGGTGCGGTACAGATCGACCAGCAGCCGCAGCACGTCGGCGGTCACGGCGGTTTGATAGCCGTCGGGGCGCCCCTTCAGCTCCGCGTGAATCCTCTCCAAAAGGCGGCCCATTTCCGGCCCCGCCGGGACGGGCGCATCGAAAAACAGCCGCCCCGCCAGCCACGCCTCGCCCATGCGGCCGCCCGCCTGGCTGCCGTTCAGAAAGGCAGCGGCGTCGAACTGCAGAACCAGCAGGTCCGCCTCGGTGTCACAGGGGGTATAGGCATGCAGCTGGTTCTGGCCGATGACCGCCAGCGCGCCGGGAGCCAGGACGTAGGAGGTCTCGTGAACCTGCTGGATACCGCTTCCCGTCCGGCTGTATACGATTTCCACCTCGTTGTGCCAATGGCAGTAGGAGGGGACGCCCAGCCGCCCCCGCAGCGTGAAGCAGCGGATTTTGAGGGCGGCGTCCTCCCAGGGCAGGGTTTCCTGAATGCTTCTCATCAAACCGCCGTCCTTTCCGGCAAGATGGTAGGAATTGCGCCGTTTGCGCGCTTTCTGGTAAGAATCGCTTCGCGCCGGTGCGCAAGGTGCGCTATATTGAGTATAGCAGATGCGAAACCAAAGGAAAAGAGTGTGTTGACAATGGCTCAGCTGACCACCAGAGAACGGTTTGTCAGAACCCTGACCGGGCAGGATACCGACCGGGTGCCGTTCATGAAGATTTTCGGCGGAACCAACGACGTGCTGCCGGCCTGGGAGCGGGACTACCCCGGCCTGCACACGTATATCGACGAGCTGCTGGGGTTTGAAGGCGGCTATCGCGGCTGGCGGATTACACCGGTGAATTTCGACCTCTGCGGGGAGATCGAAACCGAAGTCCTCAGCGAGGACGCCCAGTCGGCGGTGATCCGTTACAGCTATGGCAAGGTGGTGCGGCAGAACAAGGGGACGGACTACCACCAGCACACGCTGGAATACCCTGTGAAAAGCCGGGAGGACTGGGATCGCATCAAAAGCCGGTATCTGGATCCGGCGGATCCCCGCCGCCTTCCGCCCCACTGGGAGCACTATGTCGAGATGTACCGGCAGCGGGACTACCCGCTGCAATTGACCGGCGGAGGCGTCTACGGCTTTGCCCGGAACATGATGGGGGACGAAGCCCTCTGCTACGCGTTCTACGACGATCCGGAGCTGGTGCACGATATTATGGACAGCTACATGGACTTTTGCTGCCGTCTCTGGGAGCGTCTGTGCGACGGCGTGGCGTTCGATTTGATCGAAAGCTGGGAGGATATGGCCAGCAAGAACGGCTCTATCATCTCGCCGGCCATCTTCGAGGAATTTCTCGCCCCGAATTTCCAAAAGATGCGCCGCTTTGCCGACGCCCACCGGATTCCCCTGGTGCTGGTGGACAGCGACGGCAACATCAACGCGCTGGCCCGGCAGATGCACGCGAACGGCGTCAACGCCATGTACCCCTTCGAGGTGGGGGCCGGGTGCGACCCCTTCCGCGTCCTGCGGGAGCTCCCCGGCATGGCGGCCCTGGGCTGCCTGGAGAAAAACGCCTGCGCCTTGGGGGAGGAGGCCATTGGGGAGCAGATGGAGCGGGCACGCCGGCTGATCCGGCAGGGCCGCTGCATCCCCGGCCCAGATCATTTTGTGCTGGAAAACGTGTCCTTCCCGCAGTACAAGCGGTTTATGAACAGGCTGCGCGAGGTGGTGCTCACCACCTCGCCCGGCAGCGATCGATAACGGAAAAGGCCGCCGGAACAACCGGCGGCCTTACTTTTATATCAGATGCAGCTCCCGCTGATCCGCCAGACACAGCTGGCTGAAAATCCACTCGAGCCATCCCCGCACCGTGGAGGAGCGGCGCATGATGGTGGTGCCGTTGATGGGCAAATCCGCCTCCTCCATGATTTTGCAGATAGCGGCTTTCTCCGGCACGCCGGAGGAGCGCAGCGCCACGCCGAACGCCTTGTGGAACACCGGCCGCTCGAGCATCTTGCGGATGAGAGCCAGATATTTCTGCTTGTACCGCAGCTCCATGATGCTTTTGGCCTCCCGGCTGAGGGTGTACTGCCGCTCTCCATACTCGTTGGTGTCCCGGTAAAGCAGCCCCAGATACTCGCACGCCGATATGTAGTAGCTGGTCTGCCGGGCGTCGAAATCGTACTTGAGCGTGACCTCCTCGGGCGTCATGGTCTTTTCGTACAGCACCGAGAGAATATCCACAATCCGGGAGAAAGTGTCGGCCTGGGGGAAGGTGATGGGCGGCTCCTCGGTGCACTGGATGCTGTTCCAGATGTCGACGACATCCTTGAGATGGATGTCCTCGTCCGCAAAGGTGTAGGCCTTGTGCTCCACCAGCTCCAGGGAATTGTAGAATTCGCGATCGAAAAAGCGGTAAATGAAGGCGTGGAACACGTCGTTGGAATACACCAAAAACACCGGCAGAATCGGCTTGGAAATCTTCGAGCTCCACAGGCGGTAGGGATAATACAGCTGCCGGATGAGCAGCTCGTCCACCGCCACGTTTTTCGCCTCGCAGAGCATCAGCGCGTCCCGGCTTTCATATCCGGCGTCGATCTCCACCTGGGCGTTGACCACGTCCAGGTGCTGCTCTCCCGCCGGCAGGCGGTTATTGCGCACCCAATAGGAAAATGACCCCGACGACATCCGGCCGTTGACGGTGAAAACCGCCTCGCCCCCCAGAATGTCCGCAATAATCCCGCTGTTGTAAGCAAACAGCAGGGCGGAGGATTCGCTGTATAGGTTGGTATAATCGATGGTCTGCAGGTTCGGCACCGGCACCGGTGTGGGCCGGACCGAGTCGTACTTGATCTTGGCATGGGTTTCGAAGCCGCCAATGATATACTCGCCCCGGGATATCGGCAGGATGGACAGCTTGTTTTCCTTGAAGATGGCGGGAAGCTGCGTCGACTGGTCGAACTTGGCCATCAGCCGGGCTTCCTTCACCGTATTGATATCGGCGGAGGAAATACGGAACGATCCCCTGGTCGCCACTTGTTTGGCAATATCATGCTGATCAAACAGGATTTCCCAAGCCTTGTCTATGCTGATACTCTTTTCCGCCATAGGTGACTTCCTCTCTCCGGCGAAGGATACATACAGCCCATCCCCGCCGGTGGTACGGGCCGCATCAGGCGGGCCGCCGCCCGCCTGCCAGCTACCAGTTTTTAATCAGAACCTCGCTGACCGGCCCCCGCCCGTTGGCGTTGGCGTTGATTGCCCGGCTGGCCATGACCGTTTTGATCGTAAAGCCTCGGTACAGCTCCCGGATGAAAGGCGTATCCGCGTTGCTGAGCAGGCACTTGGCGCCCCGTCCGCTCAGCTCGGCGTAGACGTCGCGCAGCCGGATCTGCTCGCTTTCCCCGAAGCCTCCGGCCTGATATCCCGTAAAATTCGTGTTGTCCTTGCTGTGATAGGGCGGATCGAAATAGACGAAGGATTCCCCGTCCGCGCCTTCTACCGCCGCGGCAAAATCCCCGGTGAGGATGTCGACGTCGTTGCCGTTCAGATACCGGCTGACAGCCCGCAGACTCTCCTCGTCGAAAATGGCGGGGTTTTTGTACCGGCCGTAGGGGACGTTGAACAGCCCCTGCAGATTCACCCGATACAGCCCGTTGAAGCAGGTTTTGTTCAGGTAAATCAATCGCGCCGCCTTTTCCACGGGGGAGAGGGCGGCAAACGCCTCCGCGTCCCGATCCAGGGAGCGGATTTCATAAAAATATTCCTGGCTGGTGTTCTCCTTATGGGTTTTCAGCAGGGCGATCAGCGCCTCCACGTCATCTCGGATGGCCATATAGGTGACAATCAGCTGTTCGTTGTGATCGTTGATGACGGCCCGGCGGGGCTGAATGGCAAACAGCAGCGCCCCGGCGCCGACAAACGGTTCATAATAGGTGGTATATCTTCGGGGAATGGTCCGCTGAATTTCCGGCATCAGCTGCCGCTTGCCGCCCGCCCATTTCAGGTAGGGCCGCACCAAAGGATCGATGGGGGCTTTTTTTGCCATGGGAAATTACCGCCTTTTAACCTACTCGCATACCCTTTCGATATACCTATTTAGTTTACCATGTTTCCCGCCTTTCTGCAAGCCGCTGCTTCGATGGATTTTTTTATAAAAAACCAATTTTGCGGAAGACATGGGGATCCTGTCGAAAAACGCCGGAACCGCCCCGGAAAAACTCGAAAGAATCGCGGCATCCCCTTCTTTCATGCGGCTATTCGACAGAATCTTACAGATAAAGATGGTATAGTATAGAAACGCCGAAAAAACAAACCACATCAATGTCAAAGGGAGTCGGATGATCATGAATTCGTATACAATTTTGAGGAAGCTGGACGCCGTGGGCCGTCTGGTCCTGCCCCTGGATATGCGCCGGGATCTGTGCCTGGAACCGGGCGGCTGCGTGCGCGTCACGCTGGACAAGCAGGGGGCCGGCCTCCTGCTGGAAAAAGCGTCCTGCGCCGGGTCGGAAAAATTCCTGATGGAATTGGACGGCCTGGGCCGGATCGTCATCCCCCAGGCGCTGCGGGCGGCGCTGGAAGCCAAAGCCAATACCACCATGGAGCTGACCTGTGACCCGGCGAGCGTGTCGGTCGTTCTGCGCCCGGTGAAGCCCGCCTGCTGCGCCTGCGGTGGCGGCGACGATCTCAAGCCCGTAGGCTCGGCCCATCTCTGCCGTTCCTGCCGGTGTGAAGTGCTGGCGTTGGGCGAATGATAAGCCATGCGTCGGGAAAAGCGCGGTTTCGCGCTTATAAACGCGAAATGCGGGCCACATTTCATGGCCCGCAAGATTTTATCTAGGCTTCTTTTTTGTCCGCGAACAGACGGATGAGATCCACGGTGCCGTCAATACCGATGGCCCCGCTGTCCACGCTCAGATGATAGCTGTCCGCATTGCCCCATTTCTTGGTGGAATAGAAGTTGTGATAGGACGCCCGCTTTTTGTCCACCTTGATGATCCGCTCCGCGGCCTCCTTGTCGCTGAGATTGTACAGCCGGCAGACACGCTCCACCCGCTTTTTCATCTCCGCGTGGACGAACACGCTCACCAGATGGGGGTATTTGCTCAGCGCGTAGTCCGCGCAGCGCCCCACGATGACGCAGGCCCCATCGGCCGACAGCTTCTGGATGGCGTCGAACTGGGCCAGGAAAATCTGGTGGTTGATGGGCATGGTGAACGGCCCGCCCCCGCCCATGCCGTAATTGCCCATGGAAAGGGAATACAGCAGGCTGTTGGTCGGCATCTCGTCATAATTTTCAATCACGTCCCGGGAAATGCCGCTTTGCTCCGCCGCCAGCTCCAGCAGCTCCTTGTCGTAGAAGGGGACGCCCAGCTGATCCGCCAGCTTTTTGCCGATTTCGCGGCCGCCGCTGCCGAATTGCCGCCCGATGGTGATAATGGTGCGATCATGCATAAAAAACCAGTCCTTTCCCCGGGATCTCTCCCGTTCCTTGCTTCTAGTATACTGCGTTTCAGCCGCTTTGTATACCGTTTTATTAAAAAATTTACAAAGAAATCAATAAAACAGGCGCCGCTGTTATGCAAAGATAACAGCGGCGCCTGACTTTCATTCCTTTACGTATTGTCCGCGGTTTCCATCGGCGGCTCCTCCCGCCGTTCGCGCAGCCGGCGATAGAGATGATAGCCGAAATCCAGCGGGAAATAAATAAGCGCGGCCACGCACACGAACTTGCCCAGCGCCACGGGAATGGCACCTATGTATCCGGAAACCAGTCCTTCCAGCGCCCGGAAGTAGAGCACAGCCAGCACGCCCCAGCCCACCGAGCTTTCCAGGCACAGGATGCCTTTGTAGTTGAAGGGCTTGTGGCTGTAATCCCACCACAGGCTGCCGAACAGCCGCATCATGGCGATGCCGGTCAGGTATTCCAGAACCGTGGCCAGCAGCATCCCCGCCGCAAACAGCAGAAACAGGTTGTGGGAGAAGGGCCGCAGCAGCGCCGGGATGATGAGGGCGCCGAATCCGTAGATGATGCAGAAGGGCCCCTTCATGAATCCCCGATCCAGTACCAGCCGTTTTTTCTCGATGGAAAGCACCACGCATTCCATCAGGTAGCCGAGAAAGCTGAAGAGCACAAAGGTATGCAGGATACGGTACATATCCATTCCCAGAATCTGAACGTCAAACATCGAAAGCCTCATCCTTCCCGGCCGGTTCCGGCCTGTACTTTGTGACGAAATCGTGAACGATTGGCTAACTTTAGTATATCGTACGGTCCGGTGGGCGGCAAGTATAAAATCGATTAAGTTCGCCCCTGTTTTCTTAAAACTCTATTAAATCGCCTTCATTTTCTTTTCTCTTTAGGGGATAAAGCAAGCAGGACGGGAACACCTTGTGTCCCCGTCCTGCTGCATTTTTTATGGCTCTTACCGGCCGTTGTATATTCGCTTAAGCAGCTCCACCATCCGCTTCTTGCTCACCGAGCGGGGATTGGTGGCCGTGCATTTGTCCTGGATGGCGATTTCCGCCAGCTCCTCCACGCTGGACATGAAGGCCTGCTGATCCACCCCCGCTTTTTTCAGGGAGGAGGGAATGTCGAACTCCGCCTGCATCTTCTCGATGGTGATGATGAGGTTGCGGATGGCCTGCGGCCCCGCGTAAGAGCCGCCGCCAATGAGCACCCCCAGCTGGCTGTACTTCATGGCCGCCATGCTGTCGGCCGCGTGGGTGCGGTCACCCAGGCGGGAATTGAACTCGATGACATAGGGCAGCACGATGGCGTTGGCCCGCCCGTGGGGAATCCGGAACCGCCCGCCCACAATGTGGGCGATGGAGTGGTTGATGCCCAGGGACGCGTGGTTGAAGGCGATGCCCGCCATGTTGGAGGCGTTGTGCATGTGCTCGCGCGCGGCCATGTCGTCCCCGTGCTTGTAGACCCACGGCAGGTATTCCACCACCAGGCGCACCGCCTTTTCGGCCAGCGCGTCGGAGAAATCGTTGGCGCCGGTGGACACATAGGCCTCGATGGCATGGGTCAGCACGTCCATGCCGGTGTCCGCCGTCACCGCCGGCGGCACGCTGCGCACCAGCGTGGGGTCGAGAATCGCAATGTTGGGCAGCAGCTTGTCGTCGGTAATGGGGTACTTAATATGAGTCTCCGCGTCGGTGATGACCGCGAAGCTGGTGGCCTCGCTGCCCGTCCCGCTGGTGGTGGGCACCGCAATGCACAGCGGCTTTTCCGCCCCCGTGGTCTTCTGATACATGTAGCTGATGGCCTTGGCCGCGTCGATGGCCGAGCCGCCGCCCATGGCCAGCACCGCGTCTGGCTTGTGCGCCACGATCCGGGACAGTCCCTGCACCACCAGCTCGGTGTTGGGGTCGGGGGTGATGTCCGAAAAAATCCGATACTGGGCGCCCATCTCGTCCAGCACCCGCAGCAGCTTGTTCACCATCCCCGACTTTTCCACAAAGGGATCGCAGATGATGCACAGGTTATGGATGGGATATTGCTTCAGGTTTTCAAAGGCGGCCTCGCCCGTGTAGATTTTGGTCGGTACATAAAAGGCGTTCATCGATAGGATCCTTTCTATTTCGCAGAAACCGGAAGTCCCGCCGCTTTCGGCCTATAGCACTAAGCCCCTAGGCCGAAACAGGCGGTTGTCAGTCTTCCCGCGGCCCGGCGCCCACACCACCGGCCGCTGTCAAAGGTTTGTCAATACGCGTCCCAGTATACCATATTTCGCGGCAAATGTCAGCCTCTCCGGGGGAAAAGTTGGAAGGCCGCCGCCGTCGATTTTCGTCGACCATGACAAACCGCGGCGGCTGTGGTATACTGAACACAAAGAAAGGATGAGTGTCATGGGAGCAAAAGCAGAGCGGGCCAAGACCCTATTCCAGCAGGGGTATAACTGCGCCCAGTCGGTGGCGGTGGCCTTCGCCCCGGAGATGGGGCTGAGCGAGGAAACGGCCGCCCGGCTGGCCTCCGCCTTCGGCGGGGGCATGGGGCGGATGCGGGAGGTGTGCGGGGCGGTGTCCGGCATGCTGCTGGTGGCTGGGATGCTGTACGGGTACAGCGACCCGACGTCCAGGGAGGAGAAGCGGGAGACCTATGCGCTGGTGCAGCGTCTGGCCGCCCGGTTCCGCCAGGAAAACGGCAGCATCGTCTGCCGGGAGCTGCTGGGCCTGGCCAGTAAAGAACTGTCGCCCGAGCCGACGCCCCGCACGGCGGAGTTCTACCGCAAGCGCCCCTGCGGGGATTTGGTTTATCAAGCCGCCAGCCTGCTGGAGGAACTGGGTGAGAAACCAGAGTGAAGATACAAACAGTGAAATGATTCTGAAAAAATACAAATAGTAAAATATTTTCGTTCGTCAAAAGGATATGTGCTCTAAGTAACTTGTTAATCAACCGATTTTTCGGTGATTGGCGAGGACACTTAGAGCATATTTCCTATAAGGAGGGCTATGCCAGGACGAAAATTAAGATGGCGCTTACTATACAAGAGGTTGAGCCGGGGCGATGAATTGCAAGACGAAAGTTTTTTCCATTCAGAACCAAAAAGCTCATGCTGGAGGACTATTTCTACGCCCGCGAGCCGCAATTGTGTTCTCTATCCATCAGGCATTTTTCGCTTTATATTCTTCGCCCCAATTCCACATAGCATCTAAAACCGGCTTCAAGCTATGTCCCAACTCTGTCAACGTGTATTCTACCCGCGGCGGAACCTCTGGAAAAACCGTCCGGATAAGCAAACCGCTTTCCTCCATCTGTCGAAGCTGGGAGGTCAGTACCTTTTGGCTCACACTGCCAATAGATTTCTTTAATTCTCCAAACCGCTTTGTCCCCGACAGCAAATCTCGAATAATGAGCACCTTCCACTTGTCACTGATGAGCGTCAGCGTTGTTTCCACCGGGCAGGCGGGCAAAGCTTTTGCCTCCATTATAGTATCCTCCTGTCTGTTAGTTTCTAAAATGCTGTACAGCATTATTCTACTGTATCTCCCATGTTGGGGTCAAGGCGCAAGAGAAAAATTTTTTCTTCTGTCCTAAAGCCAGAACCCTTGAAACCACACAATCGTTTCCTCTCGGTAACTATCTAATCGTTACTTTCAGGTGCCTATACCACAATATTGTGCGTACTTCACAGCGTCCCAAAGGTCTGCTATGATACAGACAACGAAGGGAACCCCCCCGGCGTTCAAAAAATTTTAAAATCTATGGAGGTACGCAACATGAAAATCGCTGTTATCTGCGCCAATGGAAAGGCGGGTCTTCTGATTGTCAAGGAGGCCGTGGATCGTGGTCTGGATGTCACCGCCGTGGTCCGCGGGGCGAACCGATCCGCCGCCAGCAAGGTGATCACGAAAGACCTGTTTGACCTGACTGCTGCCGATTTGAAGGGCTTCGACGCAGTGGTGGATGCGTTCGGCGCCTGGACACCGGATACGCTGGGCCAGCACAGCACGACACTGAAGCACCTGTGTGATATTCTCAGCGGCACGGATACCCGCCTGCTGGTGGTAGGCGGAGCTGGGAGCCTGTACGTCAACCAGGAGCACACCGCCGTTGTATCTGACGGCCCGGACTTTCCCGAGATGTTCAAGCCGCTGGCCGCTGCCATGGCCAAGGCCCTGGGCGAACTGCGCCAGCGCAAGGATGTCAAGTGGACCTACCTCAGCCCTGCCGGGGATTTCCAGGCAGAGGGTGAGCGAACCGGGGAATATATTCTGGGCGGCGAGGAGCTAACCTTGAACAGCAAAGGGGAAAGCGTCATTAGCTACGCCGACTACGCTATCGCCATGGTGGATGAAATCACCGGTGAAAGCCATATCCAGGAGCGGATTTCCGTGGTGAGCAAGTAAACCCGAAAGGCGTAAGGGGCTGTTGCAAAATGTAAAATTTTGCAACAGCCCCTTAGACCTGAAATCAGAAGCCGGGGAAAGTGATTATGGAATATCTGAAACAAATACAGCGGCTCAACACCATGCTGCTGGCGGAAATGCCCGAATACCAGCCGCAGGCGCAGGATTTTCCGCAGGACACGGCCAGTCAGCGGCGGCTGCTCCGCAGTCTGATGAATGTCCGCCCTCCCATGCCGCTGAAACGGGAGTTTCTCGCTATACAGGACAATCTTCTGTCTGCCGAGCGGGAGGCCAAAGGTGTGGTGGAGGGGGCGGCGCTGCCCCCCGTCAACGGCTGCCCGCAGATAGCCGTCTGGAAAGGGGATATTACCCGGCTGAGGGTGGACGCGATCGTAGACGCAGACAATGCTGCTCTTTTGGGCTGTTTCTGTCCCTGCCACGGCTGCATTGACAACGCTATTCACTCGGCGGCTGGCCTCCAGCTTCGGGACGAGTGCCATCAAATCATGCAAGCCCAGGGGCACCCGGAGCCCACAGGACGGGCCAAGCTGACAAAAGGGTATAATCTTCCTGCCCGATATATCCTGCACACCGTCGGCCCCATCGTCCAAAGTCATGTTACCCGCCAGGCTCGGGAGGGCCTGGCGTCCTGCTACCGCTCCTGCCTGGAATTGGCGGCGGCTCATGGCTTGGAAAGCGTGGCATTCTGTTGTATCTCTACCGGAGAATTTCACTTTCCTAACCAGGAGGCCGCTGAAATCGCCGTGAAAGCCGTCAAGGACTTTCTCTGGTGGGAAACGTCCATCAAGAAGGTAATTTTCAATGTTTTCAAGGATATTGACGAAACGATTTACCACCGCATACTCCGTGCAGATTCAATCGCTGAAACAGGCCCTTAACAGCGCTGACGCAGTGGTGGTCGGTGCGGGGGCCGGCCTTTCTGCTTCGGCAGGATTGACCTATTCCGGCCAGCGGTTTGAAGCACACTTCAAGGATTTTGCCGACAAGTATGGCATCCGGGATATGTACTCCGGGGGCTTCTATCCGTTTGCATCGCTGGAGGAGTATTGGGCGTGGTGGAGTCGCCACATCATGGTAAACCGCTACCAACGCGCTCCAAAGCCGGTCTATGATGCCCTGCTGGAATTCGTGGAGGATAAAGACTACTTTGTTCTGACCACAAATGTGGATCATCAATTCCAAATGGCGGGCTTTGATAAGAAACGGCTGTTCTATACCCAGGGAGATTATGGTCTGTGGCAATGCTCGGAGCCTTGCCATCAAAACACCTATGACAACGAAGAGGCTGTGCGCCGAATGCTTGCAGAGCAGCGAGACATGAAGGTGCCGTCAGAGCTTGTTCCCCGCTGCCCTGTATGCGGCAAGCCTATGAGCATGAACCTGCGGGCGGACAATACCTTTGTGCAGGATGAGGGTTGGTACACTGCCGCTGCCAGATATTCCGATTTCCTGCATCAGCATGGCCATGAAGCTGTATTGTTCCTGGAGCTGGGCGTAGGCTACAACACTCCGGGAATTATAAAGTACCCCTTCTGGCAGATGACCGCCCAAAATTCAAAAGCAGCGTATGCTTGTATTAACTATGGCGAGGCAGCTTGCCCGGAAGAAATTAAAAGCAAATCCATCTGTATCCACTACAATATAGAACAGGTGTTAAAAGACCTTCTGGGATAGCGGATACTCTATCTGCCGTACGATGGCAAAAGAGAGCAGCCCCCTGAAGAACCGTTTGCGGTCCATGAAGTGTGGCCCTCACCTTATGCCGAATAACCTTCGGGCGTTCTCCGCCGTCGCGCGCAGCACCTCTTCCGCGTCGATCCCCCGCGCCTGCGCGATCGTCTGCGCCGTATAGGCGATGAGGGAGGAGTCGCACCGCTTGCCCCGATGGGGCACCGGCGCCATATAGGGCGCGTCGGTCTCCACCAGCAGCCGGTCCAGCGGTACCGCCGCCGCCACCTCCACCGGCCGGCGGGCGTTCTTGAAGGTCACCGCGCCCCCCAGCCCGATGTACAGCCCCAGCTTCACCGCCTCCCGCATGGTCTCCACGCTACCGGAAAAGCAGTGGATCACCCCCGCGGGCCGGTATTCCCGGAGTATCTCCAGGACATCCTCATGCGCCTCCCGGTCGTGCACGATGACCGGCGCGCCCAGCTGAGCCGCCAGCGCCGTCTGCCGCCGGAAGCGATCCTGCTGGACGGCCCGGGGACAGGCGTCCTCGTAATGGTAGTCCAGCCCGATTTCCCCGATGGCCACCACCTTGGGGTGGGCGTACAGCCGCCGCAGCTCGCGGAGATCCTCATCGGTCAGCGCCCCTGCCTCCTCGGGGTGGATCCCCACCGCCGCGTAGACATAAGGATACCGCTCAGCCAGCGCGATGGATGTGCGGGAGTAGGCGAGGTTGCTCGCCGCGTTGACCACCCCCACCACGCCCAGGGAGGGGAGCCGGCCGAGCAGCACGTCCCGATCCTCGTCGAACTGCTCCGCGTCGTAATGGGCGTGGGAATCGAAAATTCCTTCCATATTCTATCCTCCATGAATAAAGGGCGGCCCGCTGGGCCGCCCTTTTGCGCTTATCGTATCTTGCTGCCCGGGGCGACCCCGTCCACAAACAGCACCTTGACGTTCTCGCCGTCGTCGGCGGCCAGGATCATCCCCTGGCTCTCCACCCCGCAGAGCACCGCGGGCTTGAGGTTGGCCACCAGGATTACCGAGCGGCCCTTCAAATCCTCCGGCGCGTACCACTTGGCGATGCCGGAGCAAACCGTCCGGGGCGTGTCCGTGCCGTCGTTCAGGGTGAGCTTCAGCAGCTTCTTGGCTTTTTTCACCGGCTCGCAGTCGACGATTTTCGCCGCCCGCAGATCCACCTGGGCGAAGGTCTCGATCCCAATTTGTTCGAGGAAGGCCAGCCCCTGCGCCGGCTCCTCCGCCTTGGCCGGTGCAGCCGCGGCCGCCGCCTCCCGGATGGCGGCCAGCTCCTTTTCCATGTCGATGCGGGCGAACAGCGGGGCGGGCGTCCCCACCTGAAACCCTTCCGCTTTGCCGAATACCGCCGTCTCCATGCCGGTCAGTTCCGCCGGCGCCTGAATCTGCCGGAGAATTTCCTCCGCCGTCCCCGGGATGAAGGGGGTCAGCAGGATCCCCAGCAGCCGGATGCACTCGATAAGATTGTACAGCACCGCCTCCAGCCGGGGCTTATCCGCCTCGTCCTTGGCCAGCACCCAGGGCGCGGTCTCGTCGATGTATTTGTTGCACCGCTTGGCCAGACCCATCACCGCGTCCAGCGCCTCCGCGTTGTGGTAAACGTCCATCAGCCGGACGTAGCTGTCCGCCGTTTCCCCGGCCAAACGCCGCAGATCCGCGTCGGGCTCCTCGTCCCAGCCGGCCGGCCGGCGCACCTCACCGCCGAAATACTTGTTCGCCATGGCGATGCTGCGGTTGACCAGGTTGCCCAGCGTGTTGGCCAAATCCGCGTTGTACTTGGTAATGAAGCTCTCGTGGGTGATGGTGCCGTCCTGGGCGAAGGGGATTTCGCTGAGCAGATAATACCGCACCGCGTCCACTCCGAACCGGGCCGCCAAATCGTCGGCGTACAGCACGTTGCCCCTCGACTTGCTCATCTTATCCTCGCCGGACAGCAGCCACGGATGCCCCAGCACCTGCTTGGGAAGCGGCTCGCCCAGGGCCATCAGGATAATGGGCCAGTAGATGGTGTGAAACCGCACGATGTCCTTGCCGATGACATGCAAGTCCGCCGGCCAGTACTTCTGATAGTGCTCATCGCTCCCGTCCGGGTCGTACCCGCACCCGGTGATGTAGTTGGTCAGCGCGTCCAGCCACACGTATACCACGTGCTTCGGATCGAACTCCACCGGAATGCCCCAGGTAAACGAGGTGCGGGACACGCACAAATCCGACAGCCCGGGTTTCAGGAAGTTGTTGATCATCTCGTTGCGGCGGGAATCCGGCTTGATGAAGTCCGGGTTCTCCTCATAATACTGCAGCAGCCGATCCTGGTACTTGCTCAGCCGCAGGAAATACGCTTCCTCCTTGGCGTCGGTCACATCCCGCCCGCAGTCGGGGCACTTGCCGTCTTTCAGCTGGCTGGCCGTAAAGAAGGATTCGCAGGGCACGCAGTATTTGCCCTCGTATTCGCCCTTGTAAATATCCCCCTGGTCGTACAGCTTTTTGAAAATCTTCTGCACCACCTTCTCATGATACCCGTCGGTGGTGCGGATGAATTTGTCGTAGGTGGTGTTCAGACAGTCCCAAACGGTGCGGATTTGCTCGGAAACGCCGTCGACGTAGGCTTTCGGAGAAATCCCCTGTTCCCGTGCGCAGTCCTCGATTTTCTGCCCGTGCTCGTCGGAACCGGTCAGGAAAAACACATCGAACCCCATCATGCGCTTATACCGGGCGATCATGTCGGCGAGAACCACATCATAGGTGTTGCCGATATGCGGCTTGCGCGAGGTGTAGGCGATGGCGGTGGTCAGATAGAACTTCTTCTTTTCCATGGGAACTCCTCCTTCTTGTAAAATATTGCAGCGCGATATTTCTATATTGTACCATACTGTGGAAAAAATTCAAGAAGCCCCGTGCCGGAAAATGCGGAATCGAAATGTTCCACAATTCCGCGCCGTACGGAGAGACCATACCGTGGGAAATTGCTGAAATTCTCCGTGCACCGAACAAACTTTCCGTATCCGGCTTGACAACAGTCCACCGCTCTTTTATCCTATATTCTATATGTAAAACGAGGAAGTGCAAGAATTGAGCCAGTTTCAAACCGACCTGACGCAGGGAAGCGTGTTCGGACAGCTGTTGAAGTTTTCCGTTCCCTTTCTGCTGTCCAACCTGCTGCAGGCCCTGTACAATATGGCCGATATGGTCATCGTGGGGCAGTTCGGCGGCGCGGTGGGCGCTTCGGCCGTGGGCATCGGCGGCCAGGTGACCATTCTCATCATCAACCTTATCAGCGGCCTAGCCGTGGGCGGCACCATCATGATCGCCCAGTTCATCGGCGCCAGACGGCAGCAGGAGGTGGAACGCACCGTCGGCACCATGTTCACTCTGTACGCCATTGCGGGCGCGGCCATCACCGTGATTATGCTGCTGATTAACCCCTGGGTGCTCCGCCTGATGCAGACCCCGGCTGATTGCTACGGCGAGGCCCTGGCCTATCTGAATATCTGCATGGGCGGCACCCTGTTCATCGTGGGCTACAATGCCGTCAGCGCCGTGCTGCGCGGCAAGGAAACCATTCTCCCCGCGGATGTAAAGGATACCATCCGCAAATCCGCTGAACAGCACGCAAAAGACATTCTGGATCAGCTGCGTGAACTGAAGGTAGACCTGCGTTCTAACCCGGCAGTCTTCATTGGCGGCGGCTCTGTCCTGTTCCGGGATTATCTGGAGCATTCCCCTCTGGTAGCTTCTGCCAGTTTCGTAGAGAATGTGAACGCCAATGCCATCGGCTATCAGGCAATGGCAGAAGGGCAACTTTCTCTCCTGCGGGCTTAACCTCAGACGGGGGTGAACCGCGTTGATTAGAGATGGAAAGTACCGTTACACCCTTCAATTTGGTATGGACACTGTCGAAGAACGGCAGGCAGGCCAGTTCCTTGAGCAACTGGGTAACAGGAAAAGCCCAATTATCGTGGCCGCCCTGAACAAATATCTGGAGGATAACCCGGGGCTGCTGGATGGTCGGGTACACATTCAGGTTCATGTTTCCGATCTAAATACCCGGATGTTGGAAGATAAAATCCGGCAGCTGATCGAAGAACGGCTCAGCTCCAGTGTCCCGCTTCCTACACCAGCAGCTGCCAATCCCCATGAGAATGTGGAACAGGTTAGCGCAGACATCTTGGAAATGCTGAACGATCTGGACAGCTTTGGATAATCAAAAAATCCCGGAGTTGGGTGATACCAATTCCGGGATTCTTCAATTTTAGGAAATTATCCGGATGTCATTGGAGAAGGATAATTCCTTACGTGATCAAAGACGTCTTGCTATGCTGCTCCGATATGCATTGGGTGTCATCCCATAATATTTCTTAAATACAGAATCAAAATGTTTTACAGAGAGATACCCGACCTCACTTGCAATGTCACCCACTTTAGCCGCAGTGTGCGTGCTGAGGAGAAGCGTGGCTCGTTCCATCCGAAGGCGGAGTAAATACTTGGAATATGGTTCTCCGCGTTCGGACTTGAAGACGCTGCTGAGATAAGCGGGGTTAACCTCCAAAGCGCTTGCGACTTCGTTCAAAGAAATAGGCTTGGAATAGTTCATTTGGATATAGTCCCTTGCCCGCTGTACCAGAACACTGGATTCGACATCTTCCAAAGGAAAAGCAGCATCAGATCGGAAGAGCACACGTCTGAACTCC
>URCA01000024.1 GCA_900546265.1 uncultured Oscillospiraceae bacterium
TTGACGCTTTCGCTTTTTCTTACTCCACCGGCTTAGCCGGTGGTTGCCTGGCTAACAGTAAAAAACCCGGCCCGCATCGTCAAGATACGGGCCGGGTTTTTCGTCTCTCTATGCCAGGGTCAGCGCCTGCATGTAGGCCGCGTCCACCCGGATGCTCTCCTCCGGCGGCATGGTGTACTGTTCCTGCTCCACAATGAGCTCCCGCGTCCCCTGGGCCAGCCCTGCCCGGGCCAGCGCCGCGAAGTCGAGACATCCCCGCCCCAGCTCCACGTTGGCGTTTTCCGCGCCGAACTCCTTAAAATGGAGCAGCGGCACCCGCCCGGCATAGGTCTGAATAAAGGCCAGCGAATCCACCCCCGCATAGGCCGCCCAGAACACGTCCAGCTCGGCCCCTAGCTTGCTGGTGTTATGCAGCAGCACGTCAAACAGGGTTTCGCCGTTTCCCGCGTCCGCGAACTCGTGGGCATGGTTGTGGTAGGCGAAGGGAATCCCCTCTGCCCCGAACCGCTCGGCGCAGGCTTCCAGGAATTCCGCCTGGGCCAGCGCCTGATCCCGGTCGTTCATCTCACAGCCCGGACAGGCGGCGGAGGTGATCCCCGCCTCCAGGCAGTACCGCACGCAGCCGTCCAAATCGTCCCGCAGCGCGTCGTAGGCGACGTGGGAACCGGTGCCTCGCAGCCCCAGGGAGGCCAGCAGCCGGCGCATCTCGGGACCGGCTATGCCGTCGTAGCCGGCAAACTCCACCCCGGTATAGCCGGCCTGTGCCGCGATTTCCATCCGCTGGCGCAGGGTCGGCACCTCCCGCAGGGAATAAAGCTGTAGGCTGAAATCTTTCATCGTAATGACTCATCCTTTCGCAGGAATGTCTGGTTTGCAAAGCAAATTCACGCCGGGCTTCTGGCGCGAAAGGACAAAATTCCCGTTTGAAAGAAAGGCGAATGCCTTTCTTTCAAACTAGGACGCCTTCCTTTCTGCAGAGGTTTTTACTCGAAATACACAGCCTTGCCGGTCTTGGCGGAGGTATAGATGGCCTCCAGAATCTGGGTGACCACCAGCGCCTGCTCCGGCAGCACCAACGGTGTCTTGTCGTTCAGCACGGCGTTCAGCCACTGCGCGCATTCCACCTCGGCCGGATCGCCGGAGGACGCGCCGTCGAAGAAGGCGACCCCGCCGCCGCTCAGGTCGGGCTTCTGCACGCACTGCTTGCCCCATTCCACCTTGTTGAAACGCAGGCCGTCGGCCATGTCCGCGCCGCCCAGGGTGCCGCACAGGGTGGTCTGCGCCTCCCGCACGTCCAGGGTGTTGAGCGCCCAGCTGGATTCCAGAATGATGGTGGCGCCGTTCTCCATGGTCACGAAGCCGAAGGCGGAATCCTCCACCGTAAACTCCTTGGGATCCCAGTCGCCCCACGCGTTGCCCGTCTCGGTCTGGTTGCCCAGCTTCTTGAAGGTGGAGCCCAGCACCGCCTTGGGCTTGTAGTTGTCCATCATCCACAGGGTCAGGTCGAGGGCGTGGGTGCCGATGTCGATGAGGGGGCCGCCGCCCTGCTCGTACTCGTTGAGGAACACACCCCAGGTCGGGACGGCGCGCCGGCGGATGGCGTGGGCCTTGGCGAAATAGATGTCACCGAGCGCCCCGGCGTCCACCGCTTTTTTCATCAGCAGGCTGTCCGGACGGCAGCGGTTCTGATACCCGATGGTCAGCTTTTTGCCGGTCTTACGGGCGGCGTCCAGCATTTTCTGGGCGTCGGCGGCGGTCTTGGCCATGGGCTTCTCGCACATCACATGCTTGCCCGCCTCCAGCGCGGCCACCGTGATTTCACAGTGGGAGCGGTTGGGGGTGCAGACATGCACCACGTCGATGCTGCCGTCCTCAAGCAGCTCCCGATAGTTCTCGTACACCTTGGCCCCCGGCGCGCCAAATTCCTTGGCCGCCTTTTCGGCCCGCTCCACGACGATGTCGCAGAACGCCACCATGTCGGCCTTGTCCGCCTGCGACCGCAGGGCGGGCATGTGCTTGCCGTTGGCGATGCCGCCGCAGCCGATGATGCCTACGCGAAGTTTTTCCATGTAAAGTACCTCCTTTAATATGAATCTGCTGTCTTCATAGTATCGGATCTGGCGGACAAGAGCAACAGCTATTTTTAGGTCTTCATACAACTATTTTCCTAATAAAAAACCGCCTGCTCGGCAGACGGTAAAAAAGGGCAGTAAAAACCCCGCCTGCGGCGGCGGGGTTTTTACTAAGTTAGAGGGGTGTTTTGAGGAGGGTAGAACGTACTCATTTTGGATGAGGCAAGAGCGGTGCGGCTCCGTCTTGCTTCTGAGTACATTGTTATTATAGTTTTATTTGCGTAACTTTGTGTGAATTGACTATGAATAAACTGTAAGCTTTTTTTGAGAGTCGTGTGAAGATCCTGTGAACTGTCCGGACTGCGGAAAATTCAAACATTTGTTTGCAATTGTCGAACACATGTGCTATACTGGCAGTAAAGAATCCGCGGGATCCCCCCGTATAGAACCGGTAGATGAAAGGATGGCGCCTATCCATGAAACCACTCAATGAGAAGCAGCAGAAAATCCTGACCTTTCTGAAGGAACGGGCCCAGGACGGCCTGCCCCCCACCGTGCGCGAAATCTGCGCCGCCGCTGGTATCAAGTCCACCTCCACCGTCCACGCGTATCTGAAGGTGCTCGAGGATGAGGGATATATTTCCCGTAAAAGCGGCCTCAACCGCGCCATCCGCCTGCCGGGGGAGAGCGTGGCCCGCGTGCCCCTGCTCGGCAAGGTGACCGCCGGCGTGCCCATCCTGGCCGTGGAAGAGGTGGAGGATTACGTCCCCTATTCGGGCGGCGGGTATAATCCGGGGGATCTGTTTGCTCTGCGGGTGTCGGGCACCAGCATGATCAAGGCGGGGATTTTCGATCGGGACGTGGTGATTGTCAAGAAAACCCCGGTGGCGGAAAACGGCGACATCGTCGTCGCCCTGGTGGGGGACGAGGCCACGGTCAAGCGCATTTTCGTGGAAAAGGATCACATCCGCCTCCAGCCGGAAAACGACGAGTTCGAGCCGATTATCGTCAAGGAGGCCGTGGTGCTCGGCAAGGTCGTTTCCCTGCTGCGGTATTTCTGATGGAGACGAAGCTGCGCCCGGAGTTCGTCGTCAGCGCCTGCCTATGCGGCGAGAGGGTGCGGTATGACGGCGGCGGGTTCAATATCCCCGGCCTGCGCCTCCTGGCGGAGAGCGGCCGGGCCGTTCCGGTTTGTCCCGAATGCCTGGGCGGCCTGCCCACGCCCCGCTGCCCGGCGGAAATCCGGGCGGGTCGGGTGCTGAACCGGGAGGGTGTGGACGTGACCGCTGCCTATGAGGCGGGGGCGCGTCAGGTATTGGAGCTGTGCCGTCGGCTGGGGATCCGCCGGGCCATCCTTAAGGAGAACAGTCCCTCCTGCGGCTGCCGCCATGTGTACGACGGCACCTTTTCCGGCCATAAAATCCCCGGCGCCGGCGTCGCCGCCCGCCTCCTGATGGACAATGGCGTTGAGGTGCTGACCGAGGACGACTGGCAAAAGATGAGTTCCGAATAAAAACAGCGGCCGAAAAGGCCGCTGTTTCAGGCCGTCAAAAAAGGAAATCCGCCATTCGGAAGACGAAAAAAGCGGAGGCGGGTTACCGATTTGTGTTTGCGAGGACATGTGCCTCGCAAACACACCTTATAGGCGAAAACCGGCGGAAACACCCGTGTTTCCGCCGGTTTTCAAGAGCAGGGGTGGGACTGGCGGGGACAGAGGGAGTAAGGCTCGTATTAACGAGCCGCCGCGATCCGGCGTCCCCGTCCAGCAGCTTGTCGACAACGTCGACAAGCTGAAACAGCGGCCGAAAAGGCCGCTGTTTTTGCGCAACGCTCCGGCGGGGCGAAATAGGGACAACCAGGGTCTTGACAGACAGAGGGATCCCGTGTATACTATAAATCATACTAAACCTATATGAATATATGGAGGCGTTGATGATGTCCCGTGTGTATACCAAAATGACCGATTTGATCGGCCGCACCCCCCTGCTGGAGTTGACCCGCGTGGAAGAGGCCGAGGAGCTCAAAGCGTCCCTGCTGGTCAAGCTGGAGAGCTTTAACCCGGCGGGTAGCGCCAAGGATCGGATTGCCAAGGCCATGATTGAGGACGCGGAGGCCCGGGGCCTGCTGGGACCGGGCTCGGTTATCATCGAGCCCACAAGCGGTAATACCGGCATCGGCCTGGCCGCCGTGGCAGCCTCCAAGGGCTACCGGGTGATTCTTACCATGCCGGAGACCATGAGCGTCGAGCGCCGCAACCTGCTGCGCGCCTACGGGGCGGAGCTGGTGCTGACCGAGGGGGCCAAGGGGATGCCCGGCGCCATCGCCAAGGCGGAGGAGCTGGCCGCCGAAACACCTGGCTCCTTCCTGCCGGGCCAGTTTGTCAATCCCGCCAATCCCGCAGTGCATAAGGCGACCACCGGCCCGGAAATTTGGGAGGATACCGACGGCCGGGTGGATATCTTTGTCGCCGGTGTGGGCACTGGCGGCACCATCAGCGGCGTGGGCGCTTTCCTAAAGGAGAAGAATCCGGCTGTCCGCGTGGTGGCGGTGGAGCCTGCCGCTTCCCCCGTCCTGTCCGGCGGCGCGGCCGGCCCGCATAAGATTCAGGGCATCGGGGCGGGCTTTGTGCCTGATACCCTGGACACGGGAATTTACGATGAAGTCCTGACCATCGGGAACGAGGAGGCCTTCGCCGCCGCCCGCCGAGTGGCCCACCTGGAAGGCGTGCTCGCGGGGATTTCCTCCGGCGCGGCGGTGGCCGCCGCCATTCAGCTGGCTCGCCGGCCGGAGAACGAGGGGAAAACCATCGTCGCCCTCCTGCCCGACACCGGGGAGCGGTACCTATCCATGCCGGTGTTCTTCGACTGAGCCACCGTGACAAAAAGCCCGGCAGAATTTTCTGCCGGACTTTTTTACGTCCATTTATAGGCTCTCATACATGGCGGCCAGCCTCTTGGCCGCGTCCGCCAACTGCCGGATGCCCTCGAAAACCGTCTCGCTGGTATAATTGCGCAGGAACTGATCGGCTTCCAGCGTAAAATACCCGGCATAGCCGATGGCCTTCAGTGCCCGAACCACCCCGTCAAAATCGATTTTCATGGAAAACGGTATTTGATGCGCATCGTGCCATTGATCGTTGTCGTGGATATGCAGCGCCTGCAGCTTATCGCCCAAAGCCTGAATCATCTGGACGGCCGACGTATCGGATCCCTTCATTTCGGCATGACCGATATCGAGGCACGCGACGAAGGCATCGTCGTTCACGGCCTGCAAATGCGCGCAAAAGCTCTCCGGCGTGGCGCAGGCGGCGAAGGAGGAGCAGTCCTTTTCCGCGTTCCAGTTCCACATGTTTTCGGTGGCGATTTTGACGCCGCACCCTTTG
Source organism: uncultured Oscillospiraceae bacterium (assembly GCA_900546265.1). Taxonomy (GTDB): domain Bacteria; phylum Bacillota; class Clostridia; order Oscillospirales; family Acutalibacteraceae; genus UMGS856. The sequence continues at coordinate 5,455 of URCA01000024.1, forward strand.
GCAAAGGGCAGCAGCTCCCTGTACATGTCCGCGTTTTCCTCGGGCGATTGATCGTTATCCGGATGGATGATGCAGATTTGTCCCCCCGCCTCCGCGGTGCACTCGATGGCCCGCTGAAAATAGGAGCGGATTTCCCGGCAGCTGCTTGGGAAGGGCGCGTGCGACTGATTGCACACGATGCCGTTGTCCTCTCCCACCCGCCTCAGCTTTCTGGCGAAGGACAGATAGCCGCCGCCCGCCAGCGGGTGATCGCTTTTCAGAGCCGTCTTGGTCCCCCAATCGTAGCCGCACATTTCGAACATGGAAAAGTCCCAGGCGTCAAAGCCGGCCTTCGCGATGTATTCGACGGCCCTTTCTTCGCCTACATGACGAGCGGCGGAACCGATTTCCGTAGAAATTTTCATCCACTATCACCTCACAAAAATTATAGCCCAAATCTTTATAAATGACAAGCGGCAATCCGTATGGACACGGGGGAGCGGCCAAAGAGAAAAAACGGTGCGAAAAAATGCAAAATCGCATAGGAAAAGTGCGCCGCCCGGTTGATTAAAGTGGGAAAAAGAGGTATAATATTTCAGTTATTGCGCTTTTGAGTGGAGGAAAGAACTTGGCTATCAATCCGGAAGAGACGGCGGCCCCCGCGGGCACGCCCTTGGAAAGGGAAATCCGGCGGCGGCGCACCTTCGCCATCATTTCCCACCCCGACGCGGGCAAAACCACCCTGACTGAAAAACTGCTGCTCTACGGCGGGGCCATCCAGACCGCCGGCATGGTCAAAGGCAAAAAATCCATGAAGCACGCGGTTTCCGACTGGATGGAAATCGAGAAGCAGCGCGGTATTTCGGTGACTTCTTCGGTGATGCAGTTCAATTACAGGGACTTCTGCATCAACATCCTGGACACCCCGGGACACCAGGATTTCTCGGAGGACACCTACCGCACCCTGATGGCGGCGGATTCGGCCGTCATGGTCATCGACGCCTCCAAGGGCGTCGAGAGGCAGACTATCAAGCTGTTCAAGGTCTGCCTGCTGCGGGACATCCCGATCTTCACCTTCATCAACAAGATGGATCGCGAGGCTCGCAGCCCCTTCGATTTGCTGGACGAGATCGAGACGGTGCTGGGCATCAAGACCTATCCCATGAACTGGCCCATCGGCTCGGGCAAGGAGTTCAAGGGGGTGTTTGACCGCCAGCGCAGCCGGATCATCGCCTTCACGGCGAACAACGGCCAGCATGAGGTGGACGCCACCGAGGTGGATCTGGCCGACGAGAGCCTCAAAGGGATGCTCGGAGAAAGGCTGTACCAGAACCTGGCCGACGACGTGGAGCTGCTCGACGGCGCGGGATATGACTTCGACATGGACGCGGTGCGCCACGGGCGGCTGTCTCCGGTGTTTTTCGGCTCGGCCCTGACCAATTTTGGGGTGGAGCCGTTCCTGCAGGAGTTTTTGCGCATGACCTCCCCGCCTCTGCCCCGCCATTCCAGCGGGGGAGAGGTGGATCCCTTCTCCCCGGCGTTTTCCGCCTTTGTGTTTAAGATCCAGGCCAACATGAACAAGGCCCACCGGGACCGGGTGGCTTTCATGCGCATTTGCTCCGGCCGGTTCGACAAAAACGCCGACGTGCTGCATGTCCAGGGCGGGCGGAAAATGAAACTCTCCCAGCCCCAGCAGCTGATGGCCCAGGATCGGGAAATCATCGAGGAGGCTTATGCGGGGGACATCATCGGCGTGTTCGATCCCGGCGTTTTTTCCATCGGCGATACCCTGTGCGCGCCCGGCAAGGCCTTTACCTTCGAGGGGATCCCCACCTTCGCCCCGGAGCATTTCAGCTTGGTGCGGCAGGTGGACACCATGAAGCGCAAGCAGTTTATCAAGGGCACCACCCAGATCGCCCAGGAGGGCGCCATCCAAATCTTCCAGGAGATTGGCGGCGGCATGGAGGAGGTCATCGTGGGGGTGGTGGGCACGCTCCAGTTCGACGTGCTGGAATACCGGCTGAAAAATGAGTACAATGTGGATATCCGCATGGAGGGCCTGCCCTATCAGTATATCCGCTGGATCGAGAACGAGGATTTGGATCCCAAGACCCTCAACCTCACCTCCGACACCAAGCGAATCCAGGACGTCCGTGGCCGGTATCTGCTGTTGTTCACCAACAGCTGGAACATCAACTGGGCCGAGGAGCATAACCCGGATCTCGTCCTGTCCGAGTTTGGACGGAATTAAGAGGAACGCTGCCGAACCTTCGGAAGGGAAAGAGGGAAATGGAGTGACGGAAGGTTACCCGGTTTCTCTAAAGCGATTGCTTGCGGGGATATCGACGCAAAGGAGGCGCCCCGCCGATGGTATTTAGGAGCGAGGATGCCAACCCATAAGATAAATACGGCAAGCCCGCAGATTCCATTTCATGAATCTGCGGGCTTGCTTTTTTCTCAAAGACTGTATGACCATTTGCATGGCGTTTGTCTCTTTTTTTATCCTTCCGGCGGCAAGCGCTTGCATTTGCGCGGAGGTCTGGTATACTGATAAAGACTTTACCGCTGGATTTTCCGGCCTTGTATCCGGTATTGCGCGGGCAGCATCAGCCGGGTAGGCAGCAGCTTGCCTAACAGGTGGAGCAGCTTGGCCCCCGCGCCGGGGAGGATGACGGTTTTCCCCCGCGCCAGGCCCCGCAAAGCGATGCGGGCGCAGCGGGTCGGGGACATGCCACGCCGGACGGCTGTTGCCCCCGCCGCCCGGTCGAAGCCGGTGGCCAGCGGTCCCGGGCAGAGCACGGCCAGACGCACCGGGCGGCCTTCCCGCTTGAGCTCATAGCCCACCGCCCGGCTCCATTGGAGAAGGAACGCCTTAGACGCCGCGTAGGAGGCCATGCCCGGCTCGGGCTGAAAACCCGCCAGGCTGGCGACGTTGAGGATGCAGCCCCGCTCCATAGAGGCGGCGAAGGCCTTGGTCAGCCGGCAGGGGGCCAGCATATTGGCTGTCAGCAGCGCCTCCTCGGCCTCCCACGGGATGTCTGAGGAGGCGCCGATTTGCCCGGCGCCCGCGTTGTTAATTACCAGCCCGACCGGCAGATCGGCGCAGGCCCGTAGCAGGGCGCCGACCTCCTCCGGCCGGGATAAATCGGCGGGACACACCTGGACTGCCACTCCGTGGGCCGCCCGCAGGGCGGCGGCCAGGGCTTCCAGCTGCCCGGCCCGACGGGCGGTCAGCAGCAGATCCCAGCCCTTGGCCGCCAGCTGCCCGGCCAGTTCCCGGCCGAGCCCGCCGGACGCGCCGGTTATCACTGCCACCATAGCCCCATCCCCTTCCTTTCCTATTTAGGTATAGTATATCGGATTTCAACACGCCCTGCAACCGAAAGGAGACGCCGCATGAATATTCAGATCTTCGGAAAGGCCAAGTGCTTCGATACTAAAAAGGCGGAGCGGTATTTCAAAGAGCGGGGCATCCGGTTCCAGCGCATTGACCTGGATAAATCCGGCATCAGCAAGGGGGAGCTGGCCAGCGTGAAGGCCGCCGTCGGCGGGCTGGACGCGCTGGTGGACGATAGGCATCCCGACGCGGCGCTGCTGCGGTACCTGGCCTATGAGGAGGACAAGGAACAGAAGCTGCTGGACAATCCCCGGCTGCTGCGCACCCCCATCGTCCGCAACGGCAGGCTGGCCACGGTGGGTTTTTGTCCGGAAATTTGGAAGGGCTGGACGTAACCATTGTAAAAAAGTTGATACTTTTATAATCCCTCTGAACAGTTTCCGCACAATGGCTTGCGAAACTATCAAATATGCTATACTGAGCAGGAAGGGGATTGGAAAGAGCCGTTCGCCGGCCGCACGGGGGGGGCCGGCGCTCCGCTGCGCGGGGACACGCCTCTTTCCAGTCGATCGCAGCTGCCTACGGGCGACAGAATGGGAGGATAGCCAAGAAAGCAAACCAGAAAAGGGATTGGAAAGAGCCGTTCGCCGGCCGCACGGGGGGCCGGCGCCCCGCTGCGCGGGGACACGCCTCTTTCCAGTCGACCGTAGCTGCCTACGGGCGACAGAATGGGAGGAAGTATTATGCAATTTCAAATTGGAATTATCGCCGACTGGCTGGGCTTGCCTCTGGACAAGGCGCTGGCCAAATGCGCCGCGCTGGGGGCCGATGGCGTACAGCTGTACGCTGTCGGCGGGGAAATGGCGCCGGAAAACATGACGCCCGCTTCCCTGCAAGAGAAACGGGCGCTGCTGAAGGACAACGGGCTGACGGTGTCGGCGCTGTGCGGCGATCTGGGCGGACACGGCTTCGCCCGGGCGGCAGAGAATCCAGCCAAAATCGAGAAATCCAAGAGGATTGTAGATCTGGCCCTGGAGCTGGGCTCCCGGGTGGTGACCACCCATATCGGCGTGGTGCCGGAGGATACGGCCAGCGACACCTACCTGGTGATGCAGGCCGCCTGCAACGAGCTGGCGGAGTACGCCCATGAAAACGGCGCGTTTTTCGCCATCGAAACGGGGCCGGAGCCGGCCGAACGGCTGAAAACCTTCCTGGACGGTCTGTCCTCGAAGGGGGTGGCGGTCAACCTGGATCCCGCCAATCTGGTGATGGTGACCGGGGACGACCCGGTGCAGGCGGTATATACCTTGAAGGACTACATTGTCCACACGCACGCCAAGGACGGGCGGATGCTTCGGAAAACCGACCCGCGTGTCATCTACGACTTTTTTGCCGAGGGCGGCATCGGGGATCTTCGGCTGGACGAGTACTTTAAAGAAATGCCGCTGGGACAGGGCGGCGTGGATTTTGACGGCTACATGAAGGCGCTGGAGGATATCGGCTACACCGGCTTTCTCACCATCGAACGGGAAGTGGGGGAGAACCCGGCGGCGGACATCGCTTTGGCTGTGGAATTCCTGAACAGATATCGATAAAGGCAAGAGGGATCGAATCATGAACAAGCGGTACGGCGTGGTGCTCATCGGCTGCGGCCACATCGGGCAGGAGCACATAGAGGACATCTATTTCCGGGACAACATACGGGTGGTGGCGACGGTGGACACCCGCGAGGAGCAGGCGCGCCTGTTCGCCCGCCGGTACGGGGCCGACCATTACGGGACGGATTACCGCCCCTTTCTGCGGCTGCCTGAAACGGACATCGTCATCATCGCCACCTATGTCAACACCCATCTGTCCATTCTCCGGGACTGCCTGGAGGCGGGCAAGCATGTCCTGTGCGAAAAGCCCATTGCCGGTACCCTGGAGGAGGGGGAGGCCTTTTACCGTCTGGTTAAGGGCGCCTCGAGCCAGGTGCTGGTGGCCCATATCCTGCGGCACAACCGTACCTATCAAACCGCGGCCCGCCTGATCGGAGAGGGGGCTGTCGGCCGGCTGTCCCTGATGCGGATGGTACAAAATCATCACGCCATGGACTGGCCCCGGTATAAGCGGCTGATGGCCGACTGCCCGCCTATCGTGGACTGCGGCGTCCATTATATCGACGTCATGCAGTGGTTCAGCGGCTCCCGGGTGGTGGAGGTCAGCGGCGTGGGCTGCCGCCTGGACGCGGACAGCGGGCAGGACAACTACGGCATGATCCAGGCCCGGCTGGCCAACGGCTGCATCGCCAGCTATGAGGCGGGTTGGAGCCGGAATCTGGCGGCCCAAAACCTGAAGGAATTCATTGGGGACAAGGGCCGGCTGACCATCACGCTGCGGGACAACCGGATAACCAACAAGGAGGAGGGCGACTGCATTACCCTCTATACCAGCGACACCGGGGAATACCGCACCATCAACGTGGCCGCCAAATACAAGGACATGTACGCCCAGCTGTCGGCGCTTATCGGCATGATAGAGGGCAAGGCTTCCGCCTCGCCCTCTATCGACGAGGTTTACAGCGCCTTCGTTATCGCCATGACGGCCAAAAAGGCCATCGAGACCCGCACCGTCCAGTTTGTTCCCGCTCTCATCGAGGGAAAGCGGGAAAAGGGCGCGTCCTAATGAAAAGGCGCCGGAGCCATCCGGCGCCTTTTCGCACTCATACCACCGCCGAGCCGAAGGGGAAGAGGGCCAGACGGGCCAGCTTGAAGCTCTGCAGCCCCAGGGGGATGCCCACGATGGTCACGCAGTACACCAGGCCGACGGCCACGGAGCTGAGAAACAGCTCCCAGCCGAACAGCAGGATCCACACCACATTCATCAGGCAGGAGCCGGGGCCGCCCCCGCCCTCGATTTCTTTGCCGAAGGGGGACAGCACCAGGCCCGCGATTTTGAAGCACTGCACCCCGAAGGGGATCCCGATGATGGTGACGCAGCACAGGAGGCCGGCGAGCGCCCACATAATGCCCAAAACCAGGCCGCCGAGCAGCAGCCAAAAAATATTTCCAAGTACGTTCATCGATGAAGACCTGTCCTTTCCGGGCGAATTGCTCTAAGCTTTGTTACAGGAATCAGTATAGCGGACAAAGCGGAAAAACAGCTCGGCAAAATGCGGAAGATTTTCTTGAGATTGCATGAAGGGATCGCGGCGGGGCGTTGACAAGCGGCCGGAATATGGTGTACACTGGACAAGCCGGCGAAAGGAGAGGGTTCCGGATGAAATGGGGAAAACGGATATTGTGCATCGCGCTGGCCGCCGCCATGCTGCTGGGGTCGCTGGTGCTGGGGGTCCTCAGCTTTCAAGGCTGAATACAGACGCGCGCCCGCCGGCCGGACAGGCCAGAGCGGGCATTTTTGCGCCTTGAAGGCCTGCGCGGACAAGCTGCCGAAAAAATGCCACAAGGGAAAAGCAACTATATCTTGTGTTTGGGATTGACAAGTCTGCGCATATGTTGTAATATTATAGCCGTTCCCGCTAACGGCCCATTCGGACGGGCCGGCCAGGCCGATGCGAGGCGTTCGGGCTTTTTCCAGCGGGAATTCGCGCCGGCTTTGCCTGGCGCCGCGACGATTTGGGGCGGAGCTGCCGCCTCTATATGGCAGGAAAGCGGAGGATCACGCGGGTTTCTGCAGAAGGAATGGGTGGTTGGAAGAATGGTAGAACAGGTAAAGAAGCGCAACGGAGAAATCGTCATTTTTGACGCGAAGAAAATCCGCGAAGCCATACATAAAGCCAATATCGCCGTGGCGGACGAGAAGATCCCCGCGAAATCCCTGCGGGAACTGACCGACAAGGTGGTCGGCTCCCTGCCGGCGGGCCAGGTGCCCACGGTGGAGCAGATTCAGGACAAGGTGGAGGAAATCCTTATCGGCGCGGACTACGCGAAAACCGCCAAGGCTTACATCCTCTACCGCGCCGAACATGCTAAAATCCGCCAGAGCGAGGCGGACTTGATGGACATTTACAAGGAGCTGACCTTTGCCTACGCCAAGGACGCCGACATTAAGCGGGAAAACGCCAACATCGACGCCGACACCGCCATGGGCACCATGCTCAAGTATGGGTCGGAGGGGTCCAAATATTTCATCGACAACTATATCCTGCCCAAGGACATTGCCGCCGCCCACATCAACGGCGACATCCATATCCACGACAAGGATTTTTACATGCTGACCGAGACCTGCTGCCAGATTGACCTGCTCAAGCTGTTCCACAACGGCTTTTCCACCGGTCACGGCACCCTGCGGGAGCCCAACAGCATTCAGAGCTATTCCGCCTTGGCTTGCATCGCCATCCAGGCCAACCAGAACGAGATGCACGGCGGCCAGAGCGTGCCCAACTTCGATTATTCCATGGCGCCGGGTGTGGCGAAAACCTTTATCAAGGAATATTTCCGTGCCCTGGCTGCCTATTTCCATATCCGGCTCGGCCTGTCCATGCCCGACGCCAAGGCGCTCGCGGACAGGGTACGGGAGGACATCCCCCTGACGGTTTCCATGCGGGAGGCCGACGCGTACAAGGACGCGCTGAAGGCCTGGCTGCCCGCTCACCAGCGGGAGGGCGGCTTCCAGGACATCACGTCCGAGCAGGCGGGGGAAGCGCACGATTTCGCGGCGGACACCGCCTGGTATGAGACGGACAGGGCCACCTACCAGGCGATGGAGGCCTTCATCCACAACCTGAACACCATGAACTCCCGGGCGGGCGCCCAGGTGCCCTTCAGCTCTGTCAATTACGGCACCGACACCTCCCCCGAGGCGCGCATGGTGGTGCGCAATCTGCTCGAGGCCACCGACGCGGGGCTGGGAGACGGGGAAACCCCGATTTTCCCGGTGCAGATTTTCAAGGTGAAGGAAGGGGTCAATTTCAACCCCGGCGATCCCAACTACGACCTGTTCAAGCTGGCCATCAAGACGTCGGCCAAGCGGCTGTTCCCCAACTTCAGCTTCATCGACGCCCCCTTCAACCTGCAGTATTACAAGGAAGGGGATTACGACACCGAAATCGCCTATATGGGCTGCCGCACCCGGGTGATGGGCAATCATTTCGATCCCAGCAGGGAGACCACCTGCGGGCGCGGGAATCTCAGCTTTACCTCCATCAACCTGCCCCGGATCGGCATCGAGGCCAAGGGGGACATTCAGAAATTCTACCAGCTGCTGGACAGCCGCATCGAGCTGGTCTGCCGCCAGCTGCTGCATCGTTTCCAGATTCAGTGCACCAAAAAGGGCCGCAATTACCCCTTCCTGATGGGACAGGGCGTCTGGATTGATTCCGACAAGCTGGGCCCGGACGACAGTGTGGAGGAGGTGCTCAAGCACGGCACGCTGAGCGTGGGCTTCATCGGGCTGGCTGAAACCTTGAAAGCCTTGACCGGCAAGCACCATGGGGAGAGCGAGGAGAGCCAGAAGCTGGGGCTGGAAATCGTTGGCTATATGCGGCGGCGCATGGACGAGGAGTCGGAAAAGACGGGGCTGAATTTCACCCTGCTGGCCACCCCGGCCGAAGGGCTCAGCGGCCGGTTCCTGCGGATTGATAAGGAGCTTTACGGGGAGCTCCCCGGCATTACGGATCGGGACTATTACACCAACTCCTTCCATGTGCCGGTGTATTATCCCATCCAGGCGTACAAGAAAATCCGCACCGAGGCGCCGTATCACGCGCTGACCAACGCCGGACATATCAGCTATGTGGAGCTGGATGGGGACACCTGCAAGAACCTGGACGCTTTCGAGGCGGTCATCCGCTGCATGAAGGAGGCGGGCGTGGGCTACGGCTCGGTGAATCACCCGGTGGACCGGGATCCCATCTGCGGCTATACCGGCGTTATCGACGAGGTCTGTCCCCGCTGTGGCCGCCGGGAGGGCGAGCCGGTCAGCGTGGAAAAGCTGATGGAGCTTCGAAAAAAATATCCGCACATGCCTCACATCTGCGGATGCGAATAAAAACAATCGACTGATAAAAGGAGACGGAACAGCATGAACGAGAAGAAGAACACCCAGGCAACGGTGGGAGAGAGCGTCGGCTTTGAGCGGATTCGCCGGATCACCGGCTATCTGGTGGGCACCACCGATCGGTTCAACAATGCCAAGCGCGCGGAAGAAAAGGACAGAGTTAAGCATGGCCTCCAAGCTGAGAATTAGCGGCATCGTACCCGAGTCCATCGTGGATGGGCCGGGTATCCGCTTCACGGTGTTCACCCAGGGGTGTCCCCATCACTGCCCGGGCTGTCACAATCCGCAGACCCATGCCTTCGACGGCGGGCGTCTGGTGGATGTGGCGGATCTGGCGGCGCAGGTAGAGGAGAACCCGCTGCTGACCGGGGTCACCTTTTCGGGCGGCGAGCCCTTCTGCCAGCCGGAGCCGCTTTGCGAGCTGGCTCAGCTGGTCAAGGTCCGCGGAAAGCACGTCATGGTGTATTCCGGCTATACGCTGGAGCAGCTGCTGGAGATGGGGAAAACCAAGCCGGCAGTGCTGCGCCTGCTGCGGCTGGCGGACACGCTGGTGGACGGACGGTACGTGGAAGAGCTGCGGGATCTGACCCTGGAATTCCGGGGAAGCAGCAACCAGCGGATCATCGATTTGCATACCGTATTCGACGTGTAGAAAGGCGCCCCGTCCGGGGCGCCTTTTTGTAGCTTGTCAAAAAAGTACCGGAGGGAAGGGAAGGTGTGGAGGGGGAACCGTCAGGGTTCCCCACTCCGCGTCGAGCGAAGCGGATCACCCGCCCGCAGGCGGCCAAAAGTGGGGAAATCGTACCGATTTCCCCACTTTTGCTCAGCTTGGCGAAAAGGGCCGACGCCAGGAGGACATTTTTGACAAGCTGAGGGCGCCCCGTCCGGGGCGCCTTTTTTGCAATTTGATCTTGTGTAAAAAGAACGAAAATACAGCCATTTTCGGCCGGAAACGGGGATGAGGAGCGCTTAGTGATGAATATGAGCGGATAGGTGCGTTTTTCTCTTGCAATCGTGGAATATTGTGCTATAATTAGGGAGGCCGAGAGGCCGCCGGATTTTCCGGCGGATTTGATTATACTAGGAGGTGGGTAGGGTGAGTCCTGACCCTGGCAGTCGAAGTAGACAAACGCAGGTCCATAGATTATGGGGGATGCACCGTATCCGCTGCAAACGGAACGGCGCCTGCCGGTAGGCGGGGCGGCTGTTTCGTGCGCTTTACGTGCGTCCCTGAAAGGGGTATGCACGTATGATTCAATACTACAAAACCATCAACGGCCGCGTCCGTCCGTTGGAGGAGATGGAGGACGGCTGCTGGATCAATGTGATCAATCCGGATGAAAAGGAGATAAACGGCCTGATTCAGGAGTTTTCCCTGGAGCCGGATTTCCTGCGCGCCGCGCTGGACGAGGAGGAGTCCTCCCGTATCGAAAGCGAGGACGACAACACCCTCATCATTCTGGACGCGCCGGTGGCGGAAAAGAATGGGGACAGCATCTCCTATTACACCTTACCCATCGGCATTCTGGTGACCCAGTCCCATGTCATCACCGTCTGCTTGCGGGAGAATCCCATCATCGCGGAATTCACCGAGGGCGTGGTCAAGGGGGTGCAGACCGAGCTGCGCACGCAGTTTGTGCTGCATCTGATGCTGCGGGTCGCCACCCGGTTTCTCCAGTTCCTCAAGCAGATCGACAAGCTGTCCAGTTCCCTGGAAAAGCAGCTGCGCAAATCCATGAAGAACAAAGAGCTGATTCAGCTTTTGGACGTACAGAAGTCCCTGGTGTATTTTTCCACCTCCCTGAAGGCGGACGAAACCACCCTGGAAAAGCTGATGCGGGGCCGGTATATCAAGCTGTATGAGGATGACCAGGATTTGCTGGAGGACGTGCTGATTGAAATCAAGCAGGCCATCGAAATGTCCAGCATCTATCTGAACATCTTGTCCGGCACCATGGACGCCTTCGCCTCGGTGATTTCCAACAACCTGAACATTGTGATGAAGGTGCTCGCGTCGGTGACCATCGTGATTTCCATCCCCAACATCATCGCTGGCTTCTACGGCATGAACGTGGAAGGGCTGCCGCTGCATCATTTGTGGTGGTTCCCCATCATCATCGCCGTGGTGCTGATGGGTCTGGTCGGCTGGCTGCTGCACAAAAAGGATATGCTATAAGCACTTCGAACGAAAAACGCCCTGCGGCCATGCCGCAAGGCGTTTTTTTAGGTCACGTGTTTAATCCAGCGGTTGCTTTTCAGTCGTACCAGAGAAAGGATGCATTTGACGATTTCCTCCGCGCAGATGAGCAGCACCACCAGCTCCACCGGCCATTGGAGCAGCAGGGCACCGATGAAGGCCAGGGGTACCCCGATGAGCCACATGGTGCCGGCTTCCACCTTGAGCCCGAAGGAGGCGTCGCCGCCGCCGCGGAACACGCCGACGATAAGCACCACGTTGAGCATCCGTACCGGCAGGATGATGCCGAAGATCCGCAGCATGGCAACGGCGGCCAGCCGGGCTTCTTCCGATACCTTAAACAGGGAGAGGATGGCCGGCGCCGTGAACAGCACCACCGCCCCGATGACCATCCCCATCAAAACGGACAGCCACGAGAAACGGCGGGCGTAGGCCTTGGCCGTGTCTTCCTCCTTGGCCCCCACCTGGTTGCCGATCATCACCAGCGCCGCACTCGCCGAACTGAAGCAGAACACCATGAACAGATTTTGGATCGAGTTGCAGATCTGAGAGGCGGCGATGGCGCGGGTGCCGTCGCCGATAAACCCGTAGGCCACCGTATACAGCACGAAGCCCAGCGCCCAGCAGCCCTCGTTGAGCACCACCGGCACCATGGCGCCCATGACCTTGCAGGCGAAGGTTTTACCATAGCGGAGGTATTCCCCCGCTTTTCCGGCGAAGGGAGAACGGGGACGGAAGGTCAATATAAGCAGCAGCAGGGTCTCCACCACCCGGGCGATCAGGGTGGCGATGGCGGCGCCCCGCACGCCCAGAACGGGAAAACCGCCCTTGCCGAAGATGAGAAGGTAGTTGAGGCCGGTGTTGGTCAGAACGGCGAATAGGCTGACCAGCATGGGCAGATAAGCGCTCCCCACGCTGCGCAGGGCGTTGGCCAGCATGTAGGATATGCCGGTGAACAGATAGCTCAGGCAGACAATGACCAGATAGTCCTTGCTCAGCGGCACGACCTCCTCGCTGCGGCTGAACAGCCGGACGATAAACTCCGGAGCGAGCAGGGCGGTGGCAGTGAAGAGCAGGCTGATGACGACGTTGACGGTCAGGCCGAAGCCCATCACCTTTTTGATGCTCGCGGTGTCCTTCTGGCCCCAATACTGGCTGATAAAAATACTGCAGCCCATGGCGGCGCCATTGCCGATCAGGTTGAACAGAAAGAAAAATTGGTTGGCGATGCCGACGGCGGCCACCTCATTTTCCCCCACCCGGCCGATCATCAGGGTATCCACCATGTTGAGAGAGGAGGCCAGAAAATTCTGCACCAGGATGGGCAGGGCCAGCACCGCGAGCGTGCGGTAGAATTGCTTGTCAAAAAACCATGTTTTACGCAAGAGGATTCACGCCTTTCAAAACAAAAACCACCTTGAAGGGAAACCGCTTCCCCACAAAGTGGTAACTCCCGGCTCCTATCGGCGGGAGGACTTCCCGACTATGATACAAGAAAGGCGCCGGTTTGTCAACTGGCCCTCCGGCTGGTTAAAGAGGATGAAGCCTCTTTGACAATATTCGGCGCGCTATTATTTCTCCCATGGCAAAGGCACATCACAGACAATATCATCGATATCCTCTTTCCCGCATACTGTAAACATTTTTTGCACCCCGATTTTGGAGGCATCGCACAGAAAGAATTTTTTTCGCGCCCGGCGCAGCAGAATTTGCCGCAAAGTGGTTTCGGCTTCGGAGACATCGCTGATCGTACCGGTCTCGGAAATGCCTTGGCTGGAGAAGAATAAAAGGTCCGCAGTCACGCCGTCCAAAAATTTTTCTGCGGCGGTTCCGGTGAAAATGGAGCTTTTCCTGTCATAACAGCCACCGGTGCAATATAGCCGGATGCGCGGGTTTTTGCATTCTTTAAAAATGCGGAGATTATTGGAGATAATGGTCAGTTCCCGGTATTCATCCAGAAAGGGTAGCATGCGCCGCACGGTAGAGGATCCGTCCATGAAGATGGTGGCGCCGTCAAAAACAAATTCGACAGCTCTTTTTGCGATTTCATCCTTGACAGAGGGATGATCGCGATCCCGCAGTTCCACCGGTATCACGCTGTTTTTATATTCCGCCAGCATCACACCGCCGTAAATTTTGCTTACATATCCTTTGCTCTCCAACGCGGCGATATCCCGCCGCACGGATGCTTCACTGGCAAACACCTTGCCCGCCAGTTCGCTGACGGTTGCGTATTGACATTCTTCTAAATACTCCAAAATTTCCTGTTGTCGCTTGTATGTCCGCATCCGTGAGACTCCTTTGCAAAAGATTGAAAAGGTATCAACAATGCCGCCATCCGTTGACGGGAGGGGGTGATCTCTTTATAATCATATCAGAGATTTCAAACTTTTTCAAATTTTGCAGAGTTTTTCAAAAGAGGTGAAGCATATGGCTGTGATTACCATAGTAGGCGCGGGTATGATGGGATCCGCTTTGGCGTTTCCGGCCCGGGAAAACGGGCACACGGTTAAAATTGTTGGAACGCACCTGGACCGGGAGATCATTGCTGCCTGCCGTGAGAGGAATCGTCATCCGAAATTTGAAAAGGATTTTCCGGCGGGCGTACAGTTTTATCCGACAGAAGAGCTTGACACGGCGCTGAAAAATACCGATGTTGTCATTGGCGGCGTCAGCAGCTTCGGCGTAGAGTGGTTTTCAGAGAACGTGCTGCCGGCCCTTCCGGACGGCATGCCAGTGCTGACCGTGACGAAAGGATTAATGGATACAGCGGACGGAAAGCTGATTACCTACCCGGAAATATGGCGGCAGAAGCTGAATGCCATCGGTAAACGGCTCTCCCTCAATGCCATTGGAGGACCTTGTACCAGCTATGAGCTGGTCGCACATGATCAGACCACGGTCACCTTTTGCGGCGGCGATCGGAAGGTGCTCGCCCGACTCAAAGCCATTATGGAGACCGGCTATTATCATGTAAGCACTACCACCGATGTGGTGGGCATCGAAAGCGCGGTGGCTCTGAAGAATGGGTATGCGCTCGGTATCGCGCTTACCATCGGGCTCAATCAGAAACGGGAAGGGGTAAACAGCCCCTTGCATTTCAACTCGCAGGCAGCGGTTTTTGAGCAGGGTATCAAGGAAATGTACCGCTTGCTCGAATTTCAAAACGCGCTGTCCCTCCATAATATCTGTGTCGGGGCCGGCGATTTATATGTGACAGTTTACGGCGGCCGCACGCGGCTGGTAGGGATCCTGCTGGGCAGGGGGATGAACATCGATGAAGCCAAGGCGAAGCTCAACGGCGTCACGCTGGAATCTTTGGTGGTGGCGGAGAGGGTTGCCCGCGCCGTGAAGATCCAAGTGGCGAACGGCGTACTGGACGCGGCCGATTTTCCGCTGCTTATGCATATCGATGAGATATTGACCGGGAGAAAACCAGTCAATATCCCGTGGGAAAGTTTCACCTGTCAAGAGGGCTGATTAGAAAGAAAAATGTATGAGCGGGTTTTAACAGCGTTCCGAAACGACAAGCCCCGGAAGAAATTTCTTCCGGGGCTTGTCGTTCAGCGGGTGCGGGCCAGCACCTTGGTGATTTCTCCGACATAAATCCGGTGGAAATCGCCGTCCTTATAGCTGGCCATGATGGAGGGGTCAAGGAAGCGGCTGGGATCCATGTCCTGAGTATACAGCTTCCGGCAGACCAGGGCCAGCTCCGCCTCTTCAAAGTAGGGGGCGGGCGCGTCGAACACGGGGGTTAAGCCGGCCTCGGCCACCTTGTCGGTATCCCGGCCCGACTTAGAACCGCAGATTTGCAGCGCGCGGCGCTGGCTGAGGCCGAGAAAGGACAGGGTGTAGTATTTCTCCCTTTCCAGGAACTCGAAGGTATAGCGGGATGGCCGCACGAAGGCGAAACTGACATTGGCGTTCCACAGAACGCCCAGCCCGCCCCAGCTCGCGGTCATGGTGTTGTATTTTTCCGGTTTCCCGGCGGTGATGAGCATCCATTCCTTACCGATGCGATCGAAAACGTTCCCGGTGATCTCGCTGGGATCCAACTCAATAAACTTGGCCATAGCACGCCCTCCCAAAGGTTTTGTTATCCACAGTATACCACAGTGTATGCGGCGGCGTCTGCAAATTTTCTGTGAATGCGGAATTTTTCCGGGAGGAAGGGGCCGTCAGACCCCGGAATAGGCGCTGAAGCCGCCGTCCACGGGGATGACCACGCCGGTGATGAAGCCGGCGGCGGGTTTGGACAGTAAAAAGAGCAGGGAGCCGATGAGCTCCTCCGCCTCGCCGAACCGGCCCATGGGGGTGCTGTTCAGGATCTTGGCAGTGCGGGCCGTCGGGTTGCCGGCCTCGTCGAACAGCAGGGCCTGGTTCTGCGCGGTGACGAAAAAGCCGGGGGCGATGGCGTTGACCCGGATATTCGCCTTGGAGAAGTGAACGGCCAGCCACTGGGTGAAATTGCTGACCGCGGCCTTTGCGCCCGAATAGGCGGGGATTTTGGTCAGCGGGGTGAAGGCGTTCATGGAGGAGACGTTGAGAATGCACGCGTCCTCCTTGCCCAGCATATCCTCGGCGAATACCTGGGTGGGAATCAGGGTGCCCAGGAAATTCAGGTTGAAGACGAACTCCACACCGGCGGGATCCAGGTTGAAAAAGGTGGTGATGTCCTTCTCCATGTCGCCGTCGAGGTAGTATTCGTTGGTGGTGGTGGCGCGGGGATTGTTGCCTCCCGCCCCGTTCACCAGGATGTCGCAGGTGCCGAAATCCCGGCGGATTTGTTCCCGGGCCTCCAGCAGGGTTTCCTTTTTCAGGACGTTGGCGGCATACGCCTTGGCCGTGCCGCCCTCGACGGTGATGTCGGCGGCAAATTTGGCGGCGGCTTCCAGATTGAGATCCAGCAGGGCCACCTTGGCGCCGCACCGGGCGATGGCTTTGGCGAACAGGCTGCACAGCACGCCGCCCGCGCCGGTCACCACCGCGACTTTGTCTTTTAGATCGATTTCAAATGGCAGGTTTATCATCGCAAGGTCTCCTCCCTACGCAGCTTATCCAGGGTTTCCCAGATGCCGTTGATGTAAGACGCGCCCAGTGCCCGATCGTACAGGCCGTAGCCGGGCCGGCCGGTTTCTCCCCAAATCATCCGGCCGTGATCCGGCCGCAGATACCCATTAAACCGGCGGCGGTGGAGGATGTCGAGGATCCGCACAATGTCCAGGGAGCCGCAGGCGGAGAAATGCGCGCTTTCCTCAAAGCCGCCGTCCGGCAGGATTTTGACGTTGCGCACGTGCATAAAGTGAATGCGGCCCTGCGCGGCGTATTTGTCGATCATCCGGTAGATATCGTTGGAGGCGGCGCAGCCCAGGGAGCCGGTGCAGAGGGTCAAGCCGTTGGCCGGGCTGTCCACAAGATTCAGGAACCGGTCTAGGTTAGCCTCACAGGTGATAATGCGGGGCAGGCCAAAGATGTTCCATGGCGGATCGTCCGGATGGATGGCCATGTTCACGCCGCTTTCCTCGGCCACGGGTATAACAGCCTCCAGAAAATAGCGGAGGTTTTCCCACAAATCCTCTTCGTTCAGCCGGCCGTAAGCCTCGAACAGGGCCCTCAGATCCTCCTTTTTGTAGCTGGCATCCCAGCCGGGGAGGGATAGCTCGCCGGTCAGGGGATCCATCTTTTCCAACTGATCCTTATAGTATACCAAGGCGGTGGAGCCATCGGCCAACGGCTTGTCCAGCTGGGTCCGGGTCCAGTCGAACACCGGCATGAAGTTGTAGCAGATGCATTTGACGCCCGCTTCTCCCAGACGGCGGATGTTCTCCTGATAATTGGCGATCAAACGGTCGCGGGTGGGGCGGCCCAGCTTGATGTCCTCGTGGACGGGCACGCTTTCCACCACGTCGAAAATAAGTCCGTTGGCTTCCACCTCCGTTTTCAGGGCGGCGATGCTTTCCCGGCTCCAGACCTCGCCGACCGGCACGTCGTAGACAGCGGTGACGATGCTGCGCATATTGGGAATTTGACGGATGTAGCCCAGGGTGACGGGGTCGTCCTGGCCATACCAGCGAAAAGACAGTTTCATGGGCGTTGTTCTTCCTTTCTAAACAGACAGTCCGAAGTACCGGACAGCGTTGTTGTAACAGATATCCTGCACCATGCCGCCCAGGGCGGCCGGATCGCCGGGAGCCAGCCCTTGTTCGGCCCAGCCGCCTAGCAGGTCGCAGAGGATGCGGCGGAAATACTCGTGCCGGGTATAGGATAAGAAGCTGCGGGAATCGGTCAGCATCCCAATGAAGGTGCTGAGAAGGCCGGTGTTGGCCAGCGCTTTCATCTGATCCAGCATGCCGTCCAGATGATCGTTGAACCACCAGGCGGCGCCGCACTGGACTTTGCCGCGGGCCGGGCCGCTTTGGAAGCTGCCGGCAATGGAGGCAAATTTGGCGTTGTCCGCCGGGTTGAGAGTATAAAGCACGGTTTGGGGCAGCTCTCCAGTGACCTCCAGCCCGTCCAGCAGGGCGATGAGGGAGGCGGCGGGCAGGGGATCGCCGATGGAATCAAAGCCCGTGTCGGGGCCGAGAACGCGGAACTGGCGGGTATTGGTGTTGCGCACCACGCCGAAATGCAGCTGCATGGAAAAATCGAGACGGTGATACAGCCGGCCCAGCTCCAGCATCAGCTCGGTCTGATAGGCCGCCAGCTCCTCGGCGGGGATGGGCTCGCCTTTCAGCAGGCGGGAAAAGGCGGCGCGGGCCTTGGCGGCGTCCCGCACAGTAAAATCCGGGGAGCCAAAGGAGTGGTCGGACAGGCGGCAGCCCGCCGCCTTGAAGGTAGCCGCCCGGTCGGCCAGCGCGGCCAGGAGGCTGTCGAAGGAATCAATGGCGCGTCCGGCCACGACGCCCAGCCGCTCCACCCATTCCCGGGCACCGGGGTTTTGCAGATGGATGGCCTTGTCCGGGCGGAAGGTGGGCAGCACCTGCACGGGAAAGGCGGCGTCGTTTGCCAAGGCCTGGTGCCAGCGCAGGTCGTCGGCGGGGTCGTCGGTGGTGCACAGGGCTTTGACGCCGCTGTTCACGATAAGCGAGCGGGGACGCCCCGCCTCCGACGCCAGCAGGCGGTTGCATGTCTCCCAGATGCGGGGGGCGCTTTCGGCGGTGAGCAGCTCCTCCACGCCAAAGTAGCGCAGAAGCTCCAGCTGGCACCAGTGATACAGCGGGTTACCCACGCTGTGCGACACCGTGTCGGCCCAGCGGAGGAATTTCTCATAGGGCTCGGCGCCGCCGGTTATAAAGCGCTCCTCCACGCCGTGGGCGCGCATCAGCCGCCACTTGTAATGATCGCCTCCTAGCCATAGCGCGGTCATATCGGCGGCCGGCTCGTTTTCCCAAATTTCCCGGGGACTTAAATGACAGTGGTAGTCAAAAATGGGCATGTTCCGGGCATACTCTTCGTACAAGCGGCGGGCTGTGGTGGATTGCAGCAGAAAATCGTCCCGGATAAAGGTTGTCAAGGAATACCACCTCCATAGCCTATCGGTAGAACTGCTTCTAGTGTACATCAAACTTTGCCCGGTTTCATGGGATTTGTTGCTTGAAACATGGTAAAACTTGCGGTATACTAAAAAGCAGGAGGGATGCGGTATGGGATTGGAATGTCCCTTCGACGATCGGCAGGAAATGCTGCGGCCGGATTACGAGTTTTTTCATAGTCAGGGCAGCCGTCCGCTGGATATCGCCTACCACAGCCACGATTTTTACGAGGTGTTTTTGTTCGTTTCTGGCCGGGCGGAGTATATTATCGAGGGTAAGACGTATGCGCTGCGTCCGGGAGACATTCTGCTGACCAACGATCGGGAGCTGCATCGGCCGCTGGTGGAGCCGGGACGGCTGTACGAGCGGTATGTGCTGTGGATTCGTCCCGAGTATATCCGGAAGCTGCAGGAGGATGGGACGGATTTAGCGGCGTGCTTTGTGGACGCGGCTCGGCGAGAATATAAGCGCATTCGTCCCGGCGGCGAGCTGATCGCCCGCCTGATGCGGCTGTGCGGGCGGCTGGAGGAGGTATACGGCGGCAGCGCCTACGGATGCCGGGTGCTGGAGCGGGCCTATGTGATGGAGTTGCTGGTGTATCTTAACCGGGCGTATTTCGAAACGGCGGAGGAACTGGTCCCCGATGTGGTGGAAAACCAGAAGATAAACGCCGTGGTGGAGTATATCAATCGGCATTTGGATGCGGATTTGTCACTGGACGCCTTGGCTGGAAGGTTTTATGTCAGCAAGTACCATTTAAGCCGGCAGTTCAAGCAGTATATTGGGGTGCCGATTCACCAGTATATTACCAAGAAGCGGCTGATGACCGCGCGGGGTATGCTGCGAAGGGGACAGCCTGTGCGCAGTGCGTATCTCGAGAGCGGGTTTAACGATTATGCCAACTTTTCCAAGGCGTTCAAGGCGGAGTTCGGCCTGTCGCCCAAGGACTATGTGCGGCAGCTATAAGGAGGGCATATATGAAAGCGAGAATACCGGTAACAAAAGATCCGGCGGCGGTGCTGCTGTATGGGGCGGATGAATCCACCAGGGAAAAGCTGGCGGGGATTTTGAAAAGCATGGGTTTGCCCTATCGGCTGGCTCAGGCCGGACAGGAAGGGGAGAGCGTGGGCTATTTGCTGGGGCTTGCCGGGTATGCCCATACGCAAGCAGCTGCGTCGGATCTGGTTCCGGAGACCTGCCTGGTGATGTGCGGGCTTGAGGAAGCGCAGCTGGACGGGCTGCTCGGGGCGATGAAGGCGGCGGGGATAATCATACCGCTTAAGGCGATTGCCACGCCGCACAATAAAGGGTGGAGTCTGGCGCAGCTGATGAGGGAGCTGCGCCGCGAAAGGGAAGCGCTGCGTCCGGTTTGAATAAAAATCAAGGGGGAATATGAAATTCCCCCTTGATTTTATAGAAGGGGTATGCTATAATCTCATTCGCGGCACAACGGCAGGACTTAAAATGCGCCGATTGCTGTATAATTGCATATCCGGGTGTAGCGCAGATTGGTAGCGCGCTTGAATGGGGTTCAAGAGGCCGCAGGTTCGACTCCTGTCACTCGGACCAAATGCAGAAGAAACCTTGATTTTTCAGGGTTTCTTCTTTTTTTGCCCCAAAAGGATGGTTGATTTCTTGAATAAATAGGAGTTCCCATTTCGATTGTTTTCATGTAGCCGGAAAGAATAGTGAAACATCAATTTCTCTTTTTCATATACTGCTAGTAATACTGCAACGATGGGGAGGAGGGGGGATTATGTGTAATGGATATACCAAACAGCAGATGTGTTTGATGAATCGGATACGCCAACTATGGGAGCAGCACGTGTATTGGACGCGGTTCTTCATTATTAGTACAGCGGCTGACCTGGGCGATTTAGAGCCGGTCACCAATAGGCTGCTCCAAAATCCAAAGGATTTTGCAAGGCTGTTAACGCCGATTTTCGGCATAAGAATAGCCAGTCGGTTTCAGGAACTTTTCACTCAGCATTTGCTGATTGCAGCCGAACTGGTAAACGCAGCGAAAAACGCGGAAGGCGAAAAAGCTGATAACGCTCGTAAAAGATGGTATAAAAACGCGGATGAGATTGCCGGCTTTCTAGCTTCCATCAATCCGTGCTGGGAAGAAGCAACATGGAGGGACATGCTGTATAGCCATCTGGAAATGACGGAAAAAGAAGCGACGCTGCGCCTGCAGGGAAACTACACGGCGGATATTAAGGTGTTCGATAACATCGAAAACGAAGCATTAAACATGGCCGATTATATGTTTTGCGGTATCATGAGACGGTGCTTCTGCTAGTAGGAATACCGCTTTTTAAGACCCATGACTGCATTTCAGCCAAGAAATAACGCGTCGTCCGAAAGGACGGCGCGTTATGTTTACTCTGTTTGAGTGGAGTGAAGAGTTTGAAATATGCGTATTACCGGCGCTTGCTCTGCACGTCTTGTTCGTAACGGCGGAGAACGGTCAGCCAATCGGTACCGACGGGCACGCCTTCCTGGAGGCAGAGGTATTCCCATACCGCGTTGGCGGGCAGGTTTTTAAATTCCTCCGTCAATGCCAGGCGAGCGGTGAAATCGCCGTCTGCTTCGGCCTGCTCCAGCAAAGCGCTCGGCTCCAGCAGGGCGGTCAACATGGCTTTCCCGGCGGCACGCAGCCCGATCACCCAGGCCGCCACGCGGTTGATGCTGGCGTCAAAATAGTCGAGGCCCATGCCGACCCGGTGGAAGAAGCCACCCCGTTTCATTTCCTGCATCAGCGCGCTCAAATCGTCCCCCTGAATCAGCACGTGATCGCTGTCCCAGCGCAGCCCGCGGCTGATGTGCAGCAGCACATCGTCAATGAGCGGCACCATGGCGGACAGCTTATCCGCCACGTTTTCCGTCGGATGATAGTGTCCCGTATCCATGCATATCCCCACATGATGCCCCGCCGCATACGCCAGATAAAATTCATGGGAGCCCACTGTGAAGCTCTCGGTGCCGATGCCGAATACCTTGCCTTCAAGGACGTCCCGCATCAGCGATCGATCCAGCCGCTTTTCGAAAATACGATCCAGGGATTCCCGCAGATGCTCCCGGTACAGCAGTCGATTGGCCGGCATATCTTTGAGACCGTCCGGCACCCAGATGTTGTTGATGCAGGGGGTGCCCAGTTCCCGGCCCATATCGGCCGCGATTTCCCTCGCACCCTTGCCCGCCTCTACCCAATAATCCCGCACCTCCCGGCGCCGGGAGGCCAGGGAAAACCCGTCCGCCATCATGGGATGCGTGAAGAAGGAGGCGTTGAAATCCAGGCCGTATCCGTTTGCCTTCGCCCACTCGATCCAGCGGCGGAAATCCTCCGTGGTCAGCTTGTTGCGGGGCGTCGGGGTTTTGGGCTCGGCATACATGCTGTGAAGATTGACGCGATGCCGGCAGGGAGAAAGGCGAAAAGCCATATCCATGTCGGCCCGCAGCTCGTCGCCGTTGCGGGCGGCTCCCGGATACTGTCCGGTGACCAAGTTCTGGCTGGCCACGTCGCCCACGTCCTCAAACCCTTTAACATCGTCGCCCTGCCAGCAGTGCAGGGATAAGGGGATGCGCCGGAATTCCGCCAGCGCTTCGTCGGTATCCACGCCGAAACCGGCGTAGACCGCCTTGGCGTCCTCGTATTGCCTCTGAATGCGTTCCTCGTTCTGTGCCATGACTCTTTCGTCCCTTCTGTCGTTTATTCCTGGGCTTCGCCGGTGTGCTCCAGAAAGCCGGCCACCAGCATATTGAAATACATGCCGTCCAAATCGGGCTGTACGGCGGTTTCCGCCTCCGATACCAGATGGCGCAGCGTCTGTGCTAATTCTTTCAAGCGGGCGGGCGGCGCACCCGCCGCTTTTTCCGCCAGAGCGTCGGCCAGATGGGAGAAAATGGCCGTCGATACCGCCAGCACGCGCCAGGCCCGGCCATGTCCGCTCGTTTGAGCGCGCGCCGCAGCGGCTGTGATAGCCGGCGTGCTGTCCCGGACAAATGCGCCGGCCTCTTGAAAACGCCGCACATAATCCGCCGCTGTCATGCCCTCGTCTTCGCCTCGTATGTATGCATGCGAGAAATGCTCTGACAACCCGCGGAGATAGGCGAGCGCGAGCGCCGCGTCCCGGCCGTAGGCGGCTTCGACGAATTCCTCCGTCAGCGCCTCAAAGGAGGACGACGCCCCGTCGAACAGGGCGCGGCCCATGATGTACTGGCAGATACCGGAGGGGAAACCCGCCCGCCCCAGCTGGCAACTTATCAGGCCGTTCAGCCCCATGTCCTTAAGGCGTGTGCAGTCGTCGTACAGCACCCGCGCCAGTTGGAGTCCGCCATATTCCTTGTCGATGTCCCACATGAGATGGTAGTCGTACACAAAGCTGTCGCCATGGAATTCCTCCTGCCAGCGGTAAAGAAACGCTAGATTCTCTTTGACGTTGGTGGGGAATACCGCCTGATTGTGGCTGTACGAGGGAAGAGGGGCTCTTTTCTCCCGGTCGACCGGTTCGTCCGGCTGATAATACGGCCGGGTATAGGTCCGGGTGATGGGCGCAAACATCAGGATGAACCGGTCGGGGTTCTTCAGGTGCTGCGTCACCGGCGGCCAGAGAAGCTCGAAATAGATGAGGAAGGCCAGCCGCGTATCCAGGCCCAGCGCCGTCAGCCGTTCGTCGATTTCGTTGAGCAGCATCACGTACCAATCCGTCTGGGAGCGGGCGCGGCAGGCGCTGCATTCGCAGATGTTGTTGTAGTTGTCCGCCAGCCAGATGTGCAGGATGGATATATCCCGGTGGTTCAAGGCGTAATCCGCCACTTCATCGACAAAACGGCGCCGCGCCTCCGGATTGGAATAGCACAGATGCGTATTCAGCGGAATGCCGCCGAAAAACGCGCGAGTTCCGTTCACCTGCGCCAGCAGCGGACGGATTTCCGGCGGCACTCCCTCGTCCTCCACCGTGTGCCATCCGGTAGAGGGATACCCCAGACACTCGCAGGTCCAGCCGTGGCCGATCTTATGGTAAATCAGTCCCCGCTTCCGGATTTCCGCTTCAATGCGGGCCACGTGCCGCCGACTGTCCTCCAGGGTGTAGCGCTCCGCTGGCTGCGTCACGCTGCCCTCGTGTGTGTACCAGCGTTCGAAAAAGGTGTGCCCCTCCCGAAATTGGATGTAATAGGCGTTGAATCCGTTCTTGGGCAGCCAGTCCACCATATCCAGCACATTTTCCACCGATACCGCGCCTTCGATGCAGACGCCGCGGTGGCGCAGAGCCGGCCGGCCGCGGTAAGAAACGGTGCAGGCCTCGAGGGACAGGGAGGGGAGAACCTCGCCGTCCGCTCCCGGGGCAAAAAAGCGGCATCCCAGAAGAAAGAGAAAGCGGTAAACCCCCAGTAGAACGCTGCGCGGGCAGCAGCCGGCGATAACGCCGTTTCCTTTCCGGATTTCAATAGAAAACGCGTCGTCAAAAGGGGAGGCGGTGTCCGCTTGAGGCATAAGTTCAAGCCGGATATGGCCGCTGCCGCCGGTTATGCGCCGCATGTAGCGCGTCAGTTCCGCGCGGGCAAAATCTATGGTTTCCTGCACAGCGTTTGCTCCTTTCAGCTCAATTGTACATAAGCGCCGTCCCCGGCGGCCAGGCGCAGCTCCAGACTGTCTCCGTGAAACAGACGGATATCGCCGTTTTCCCGGACCTGCCCGCGGACGGCGCGGTTGAACAGCAGCCGCACACAGCCGGCGGTCGTCACGGTGTTGTTGACCACGTAATAGCCTGCCTCGCCGTTCCCCGAAAAGCACCCCACAAGGGCGGGAAGTTCGCCCGCCAGGCCGCACAGGGGGCCGAAAGCCGGGAGAATATCCTCCTTCGGGACAGGCGCGGGAGACGAGAGATGCACCAGCACCCCTTCGAAGCAGCCGCGCATCAGCAAATCCTGAGACAGGCGGATGCACGCGTTGGCCGCTTTTACATAAGCGTATTGCGGATTCAGCCGGCCGTCCAAGTGGACCATGCCGCCCCGCCATTCCCCGTCCTCGAGCGGTTGCCAGAAGGTAAAATATTGGATGCCCCGTACACCGTAGGCCAGCGCCGTGTTCACCTGCCACAGGATTTCCGCCTCTTGAGGCACGCGTACCTTTCTGTTCCAGGCGCAGGTCTGAATAAAGCACCACACCGGAAGACTATGCGCCTTGCCCGCCGCGCTTACGAGGGATAAATTCAAAAAGTAATGATCCGCCATATGGGGGAACCGTCCTTCACAAGGGTAATTGTCGAAGGACAGCACCGGCGGCTTCAGCTTCTCGATAAACAATTCCAGGTACCGGCGGTACTCCTCAACGGTGCAGGGCCGCCCGCTCTCATCGGTTTTATGCCGTTCAATTTGAGTGGATTTGGCGCACAGCGGCAGCAGATTGACATAAAACAAGCGCCCGGGAAGGGCGGCCCGATACCCCGCGGCTATCGTCCCCAGCGTATCCAGCTGCGCGACGGACGGCTCGTCATAGGCAAGAACGCCTAAATAGGCGGGATGCGCGGACTCGCCCTGTATCAGGCCCGGCACCAGCTCTTCCGGCGTCTGGCCGTCGGCCAGCCCGCAGGAGACCGCCAGATAGCGCAGCCCGCTGCGCTGTGCGCAGGTCAGTGCGCGGCGGGCGTCCTCCCGCCGGTGCTCCAGATTTTCATACAGCCCATACAGCATGGTGAACCCGGCCTCTTTTGCCAGACGATACGTCTCGTCCGTTATGTAATCCGGATTATTTCCGCTTACGCCGGCAGGCGGAGGTGCCACCCAGGCGCCAATCGGCAATACCGTCCCCGCCAATATATCATGAATGGAGACGGGCGCGGTCTCGGGCTGATAAATAGGCAGCATGACAGACAACCCCTTGTTTGACTAGATTTCAATGTTCGTATTCAGTATAACACCTTCCTTTTTATAAAGCAATAACTTTTTAAACTTAATTAATTTATCTGATATTTGTCAAGAATATTGGAGGGTATAGCTGGATATATGGGAGTTTGTACCGATTATAAAGAAAAGCGTACAAGTACTATATGAAATTAAATTTAATTTAATTCCTTTATAAGCAGCAAAATAAACAATAAATCTTTGTAAAAAAGGTATTGACAGGGAAATGTTCCGAGTGTTATAATGCGATTATCGGAGATAGGTGCGACTATTCTTTATTTCGACGCCATATTTTAAATAAAGTTTAGTAAATTACTTACGCACCGTTTTCTCCTAGGAAAATCCGCAAGAATTTAGCAGTATTTCTATGTTTTCGCATGCAAATGAACCATTTCGACAGAAAAGAGGGATCGTTCATGAAAGGAAAGCGAGGGCTGCGCGCCGGGGCTTTGCTATGTGTGGCGGCGCTGGGATGCGCGCTGGGGGCCGGCTGCTCGGGAGGAGAGGTGGCCGAACCGGTCTATGAGGACAACAAAGCGCTGCATATCGGCGCCTGGGTGGCGCCGCCGCCGGATTTCATCAGCGACGAAACCTACAAGGCCGTGGCCGATTCGGGCATCAATTGTATTTATGCCCTGTATGAGGGCGCGGATGCCAACGCCGTCAAGGCGTTGGAACTGGCGGATAAGTACGGCATTAAGTATCTGGTGCGGGACTGGGGCCTGGGTTCCATTCCGGAAGAGGATTTCGATTTGGTGCCGGAAATGATTGAGAAGTATAAAGAGTATCCGGCGTTCCTGGGGCATCTGGTTTCCGACGAGCCGGGGCCGAACCAGTTTGAGCGGCTCGGCGCGCTGAAACAGGTTTACGATAAGTCCCTGCCCGGCAAATTGTTTTACGTCAATCTGTTCCCTACCTATTCCTCACTGGCTCAGCGGGACGGGCGGGATTACGAGGCCTACATAAACGAGTACGTGGAGAAGGTCAAGCCGTCGGTCATCTCGTATGACCACTATCCGCTTTTGAAAAATGTGGACGGCACTTCTGTCACGGAGGACTACCTCCTGAATCTGGAAATCGTCTCCAAGGCGGCCAAAAAGGCGGGCATTCCCTTCTGGAACTTCATACAGACCATGTCCTTCGGGCTGGTGAACCGGTCGCCGAACTATGAGGACATCCGCTGGCAGGCGTACACGACCCTGGCCTTCGGCGGGCAGGGGATCCAGCACTTCTGCTATTGGACGCCCACCGCGGGCACCAGCGAATCCTTCGGCGAAGCCATGATCGACGCGGCAGGCAATAAGACGCCCATTTACGATTACGCCAGCCGGCTGAATCATGAACTGCTGAAGTTCGATCATGTTTTCCTGTCGTACAGCCCGGTGGGCCAGATGGTTTGGCCCAAGGAGGGGGCGCCGGCCCACACCTATATGAAAGAGCCGCTCGAGAGTTTCGCGCCGGTGAAAAGCGTGGAAGGCGGTCCGGTGCTGATGGGCTGCTTCGAGGACAAGGACGGGAATGCCGCCATTATGTTGGTGAATATGACAGATCCAGGCCAGCAGGAAACGGTCAAGGTCACCGTGACGTTTGACGGGGCGCGGGCGCTCAATGTCTATACCGGTGGCGAAAAGGAACGGGTGTCTCTCAAAGGCAAAAAAGCGGAACTGGAGTTCGGTGCCGGCGAAGGTAAGTTTATCCAAATTTTGAAATAACGGAGGTACGGGCAATGAAAAGATGGCTGCGTATGGCCGCGGCGGGTGCCGCGCTGCTGATGGGCGCCGCGGGGCTGACCGGCTGCTCGGGCGGTTCCGGGCAAAGCGGCGGCGGGGACGGCGAAAAAACGGTGCTGAAAATTTCCTTCTTTAAAGGCGGGTATGGCGACGAGTGGCTGAAAGCCATTACGGCGGCGTATACGAAGGAGCATCCCAATGTCACCTTTGATTTGGAAGGCGACGCGGACATGACCCTGAAAATCGGTCCCCGCCTGGAGTCGGGCGCCAATCTGCCGGACATCGCCATGATCCTGGCCACCAACTGGCAGCAATGGGCGGCCAAAGGGTATCTCGAAGATTTGTCGGACGTGTACGCCGCCGATGTGAACGGCACCGCAATGGCGGATAAAATCATCGAGGCGGATCGCAACGTCGGCAAATACGGCGGCAAATACTGGATGGTTCCGTGGACGGACGTTTGCAACGGCATCATCTACAACGAGACCCTGTTTGCCCAGAACGGCTGGTCCGAGCCGAAAACCGTCAGCGAGATGTTCACGCTGATGGAGCAGATGAAGGCGAAAGGCGTCACCCCCTTCTCTTTTGGCGGCAAGGTCATCAGCTATTGGGATTTCCCGGTGCTGGCCTGGTGGGCCCAGGCCGAGGGCATGGACGGCATGCAGACCTTCCTCAAGATGGATTCTCCCGAGGTGTACAACCAGCAGGGCCGTCTCAAGGCGCTGGAAGTTTTCGAAAAAATCATTAAAGACAAAACCAATTATGTAGACGGCGCCATGGGCATGGATCACATCCAGTCCCAGATGGCGTTCCTGCAGGGCAAGGCCGCTATGATTCCCATGGGCGCGTGGATGGAAACCGAAATGAAAAATTCCATTCCCGAAGGCTTCAAGATGAAAATGATGCTGACCCCCGCGCTGGACGGCGCGAAGATGACCGACGTGTCTGTCTGCACCTCTCAGGATATGATTTTCATCCCCAAGAAAGCGAAAAACGTGGAGGTGGCTAAGGATTTCCTGAAATTCATGGCCCGCGACGACATGCTGAAGCTCTATACCGAAAAGACGGGATCCCCCCGCCCGTTCACCTACGACATCGCCTCCATCACCGGTCTAAGCGATTTCAGCAACAATATCCTCGACCTGTGGAGCAAGGCCAACAAGGTGTACATGTATTCTGAGAGCCCCATCTATTTCATGAAGTATTACTATTGGCCGGCGGCCGGTACGCCCTACTCCCGGATTCAGATCGGGGATGAAACCGCCGCCGAAACCTTCAGCAACGACTATGCGTTCGCCAAGAGTAAATGGGACGCGACCAAAAAGGAACTGGGACTGGACTAAGAGTAAAGGTGTGGAGCGAACGTGAACAGCAAAGTTAAACGGAATATTTTTATCGCCTGCATGCTGCTGTACCCGGTGCTGCACATGCTGGTGTTCACCCTGTACATCAATTTCGACACCATCGCCCTGTGCTTCCAGCGCTTCAATTTTTCCACGGGGCAGACCGAGTTTTCCGGCCTGTATTGGTTCAAGCGCTTCTTCGAGGAGCTGGGCCAATCCTACGCGCTGCGCCGTTCCTTCACCAACTCCCTCTGGTTCATCCCGGTCACCAACTTTATTCTGCTGCCCCTGTCCATTCTCGCGGCGTTCTTCCTGTTTAAAAAGGTGCCCTTTTCGCGGATGTACCGGGTGGTGTTCTTTATCCCCTCCATTATCTCCATTGTGATCATGACCATGTGCTTTTCCTTCATGTTCGACAGCACCTTCGGCGTGGTCAACGATTTGCTGGGAAAAATGGGGCTGGAATCCCTGCAGCGCACCTGGCTCGGCGATCCTGGCACCGCCATGCCGATGGTGTTTCTGTACTGCGTCTGGGCCGGTATCGGCTTCAACGTGGTGCTGCTGGGCGGCGCGATGGGGCGCATCCCGGAGGATGTTATCGAATACGGCCGGCTGGAGGGGATGGGGCTGTGGACGGAGCTGACCCGTGTGGTCATCCCCATGACCTGGCCCACCATCTCGACGCTCTTTGTCACCGGCACTACCTCCGCCTTCACCATTTTCATGCAGCCCAAGTTGCTCACCGCCGGAGGGCCAAACTTCAGCTCCTCCACCATCGGGCTGTATGTGGTTTCCCAGACGGAAACGGGACAGTTCAACTGGGCGGCGACGGTCGGCGTGATGTTCTCCATCATGGGCATTCTGGTGGTTCTGCTTATCAAATCCCTGGTCGATCGCATCGGTTCGGATGTGGAATATTAGAAAAAGGAGATTCGTTATGAAAAAGCAGGTTTTTTCCCTTGGCGCGTCTCTGGCGGTTCTGGCGACCATGGCGCTGTCCGGCTTTGGGGCCGCGGCAGAAGGCACGACAGTATTTTCCGACGATTTTGAGCGCGATACCCTGGGCGACACCTATACCTCCACGGCCGACGAGGCCGCCGTCGGTGTCAAGGACGGGCAGCTGGTTTTCAAGAACAATGTCGACGGCACCGGCGTTTTCGTAAAGCTTCCCGAAGCCCTCGGCGACAGCTACGCGCTGTCCTTCGATTTCAAGCAGGGGGAAACGTCCACCGCTCTGGCGGTGATGGTCGGCCTGACCGACGTTGGCAACCCCTCCAACTATTGGACGGCCGGCACCACCCGCATCGCCCTAGCCCCCACCGTCTATAATGTCGGCGACCCGGTAACGGGCGGCGGGCAGCTGCTCTATACGCCCGGAAGCGGCCTGGACACCGATGCGGCGAACGCCGGCGCCCAGTGCTGGTGGCGCCCCGGCTACGATGTGGCGAACATGGAAGAAGGCCAGTTCCTGAACATCCGTCTGGTGTTCGACAAGGCCGGCGATAAAACGGCCATGCGGATGTACTATAAGCTGAACACCGATCCCGACTGGATGCTGTACGTGGAGCATTCCTCCTGGGTCGGCGTGGAAAGCGCGGGCTATATCGGCTTCCTCTCGCAGGGGGCTGCCGCCGATTTCGCCATTGATAACCTGCGGATTGACTCCGTCGTTCCCCAGAAGCTCGATCTCAAGGAAAACTCCGGCAAATACGCCTTTTCCGACACGGCTGTCACCGAGGCGAACGGCAAGATTTCCGTGGCCTACAAGGACTCCCTGCGCACGGTGAAAGCGCTGACGGCGGCCGTGACCTGCGAGGACGCGACCGTGACGCCCGTCGTCCTGGACGCGGACGGCCAGGTGGTTACCGATGAAAACGCCGCGCTGGCCACCGGCATGTCCCTGGGGCTTTCCAAAAACAACGTGGTGTTCGTGTCCGTGCCGCTGGAGGTAGCCGCGAAGCCCGCCGACCCGACGACCTCCCCCTCCGCCGAGTCGGACGCCACCACCGCCCCGACCACCGCCACCACGCCGGCCGGATCCGACAGCGAGGCCCCGGCCACCGGTGCGGCCCTTCCCTTCGCCGCTCTGGCGCTGACCGCCCTGGCTGCCGGCGCGCTGATTCTGACCAAAAAAGCCCGGGGCTGATCCCCCGCGGGCGGGAGGTCTCAGAACTGTTGCACAACGCGTAAATATACGCAGGAAGTGAGAAAAAGTACGGTTTCGCGTCTGTCGGCGCGAAATGCGGGCCATAACTCATGTGCCCACGGTTTTCAAGGGCGCGTTGCATGCTCTTCCCTGTTGCAACGCGCCCGGCTTCCGGGTATTTCTGACTAGAATGAGGTGTTTGGCTTGAAAACGTCCCGGCTGCACAAAGGCATTTTCGCAGTGGTGTCCGCGTTGTTTTTCCTGTATATGCTCACCCTGATTTTCCCCTTCGTATGGATGCTGCTTAACTCGCTGAAAACCAACATGGACTTTTTTAAGGATATCTGGAGCCTGCCGGAAAAGCCGCTGCTGAGTAACTATGTGAATGTTTGGGATCAGATGAATCTGCTGGTGT
Organism: uncultured Oscillospiraceae bacterium; assembly: GCA_900546265.1. Lineage (GTDB taxonomy): Bacteria > Bacillota > Clostridia > Oscillospirales > Acutalibacteraceae > UMGS856. The sequence goes on from URCA01000024.1 coordinate 37,037, forward strand.
ATTTCGGCAATTCCATCAAGCTGACGCTTCTGGGGACCCTTGCGAGCATTCTTACGGCTTCCATGGCCTCTTATGTGATCGCCAAATATAAGTTCAAGCTGTCCAAGCTGCTGTATACCATGGCCATCGTGGTCATGCTGATCCCCTCCATCGGCACCATTGCTGCCCTATACAAGTTCATGATAAGCACCCACCTGTTCAATACCCATCTCGGTCTGGTGCTGCTGTATTCGGGCGGCTTCGGCTTCAACTTCATTCTCCTATACGGCTTCTTCAAAAGCGTGTCCTGGAGCTACGCCGAGGCCGGCTTCGTGGACGGCGCGTCGGACGCGCAGGTGTTCTTGCGCATCATGCTGCCCCAGGCGCGCCCCGGCATCATCGCCGTGGCCATCATCCAGGGCATCAATGTCTGGAACGATTATTTCAACCCGTATATGTTCCTGCAGGACAAAAGCAAAATGACCCTGGCCGTAGGCATCTATAACCTGGTGCAGGAGCAGTCCTACGCCGCCGACTGGCCCAAGCTGTTCGCCGCCATGATTATCGCCACCGTGCCGGTGCTGATTGTGTACGCGATTTTCTCCAACACCATCATCGAGAACACCGTGGCGGGCGGCCTCAAAGGCTAGGCTGAAGATATCCCGCGCAAGTTCTTTCAGCGGGTAACCGCCAAATGGACGCTGGCGCTCCGCATACGGGATACCCTCATCGCTTACCTAGACCATGTGACAACGGGGACGGCCGGTCCGTCCCGGAAAGGCAGGAAACCATGCGAGCAACAAGAAAGCGGCGCCTTCCCGCTCTGCTGGCCGCCGTGCTGATTTTCGCGCTGGCGGCGGGCTGCGGTGGGCGGACGACGCCGGCCTCCTCCACGGCCTCCGAGGGCCGGGAGCTGGTGGACAGCCGGGAAACCTGGCCGGAGGAATCGGCGGGAGCCGTCTCCTCTTCCGGGGAAACCGACCCTTCTTCCCCAACATCTGCCGCGTCCGGCCCGACGCAGCCCGGCCGGACGACGGCGAAAACGACGGCCTCCGCCAAGCCGCCTTCCGGCAAGCCCACCTCCGGCGAGAGCACCCCGTCCTCCTCGGGCGCGATAACCAACGGCAGCTATCCCCCTCTGGGTAAAAACATCATGCCGATCGGCGCCTGGGTGGCGCCCCCGCGCGCGGGCGTGAAAAACAACAATCCCAGCTTTATCAACGACGCCCAGTACAAGATGCTCCGCGATTCGGGCATCAACCTGATTTACGGCCTGTACGAAACGGCCAACGATCAGCTGGATGATGTGCAGAAATCCTTGGATCTCTGCCAGAAATACGGCATCAAATACCTGGTGCGGGATTCCAATACCAACGAACCCGACGAGGAACTGATGCGGGCCGCCCTGAAGAAATACGCCAAACATCCCGCCTTTGCCGGCCTTAAGGTGCAGGACGAGCCGGGTGTCAACAGCTTTGAGCGTTTTGGCGACGCCCACCCGATTTTTCAGAAGCTGCTGCCGGATAAGTATTTTTACATCAACCTGCTTCCCTCCTACTCCACGCCGGCTCAGCTGCAGTACGGCGCCGCCACCACCCAGACCAGCGGCAGCATAACCTTTGAGCAGTACCTGGACGCGTACATCAAAACCGTCAAGCCGAAATTCCTTTCGTATGACTATTACGCCCTGACGGAGAAGAAGGATTTCATCCAAACGGGGTATTTCAACGAGCTGTCCACCTTCCGTAAGCTCGGGCTGAAAAACAACATCCCCTATTGGGTGTTCATCCAGGCCTGCTCCTTCAACAGCCTGACCCGGCGGCCGAACGAGGCGGAAATCCTCTGGCAGGTCAATACGTCGCTCGCCTACGGCGCCAAGGGCATCCAGTATTTCTGCTATTTCACGCCGATTGAGGATGATATCTTCCAGGGCAACTTCATCGATAAAAACGGAAACAAAACGGAAATTTACGCCTACGGCCAGAAAGCCAACCGGCAAATTGCGGCGGTGGACGACGTGCTGATGAACAGCGTGAGCAAAGGCGTCATCGTCACCGGCACCTCTCCCGATCCCTCGATTCCCGCCGCCGATACACTGACAAAATACGGTGCGCTGACCGGCGTCAGCCATTCGGGCGCCGCTTTCCTGACCGGCTGCTTCGACTACGGCGGCAAAAATGCGTTTTATGTTGTCAACAACTCCATCACGCAAAGCGGCACCGTCACGCTGCGGTTCGAGAAATCGGTCAGCGGCAGCCGGGTAATCGACGGGGCCAAAACCACTTTTTCCGGCAGCTCGCTGAGCCTGACGCTGAAGGCCGGCGAGGGCGCTCTGATCACGCTTTCATAAGTTAAGTGAAGAAGGGAAACGGGTGAACCGATTATGCTGAAAAAACTAGTCTCCTGTGTCAGCGCGCTGCTGATTGGCGCCTCCTGCGCCGCCATGACGGCCGGCGCGGCGGCCAAAACCGTGTTCAGCGACGATTTTTCCTCCGGGAAATTTGACAAATGGACCAATCCCGCCATCGACAACGATCCCGACCGTAAGGATACCGAATGCGAAGGGGTTGCACAAATCAAAGGCGGCGCTATGGCCATCGAAAACATCTCCAAGACCGGATCGTTCTTCTACATCGGCGCCAAAGGCGTCAACATGCTGGATTTCACCATCACGCTCAAGGTCAAAGCCAACCAGTTCAAGGACGGCTGGCTGGGCGTGTCGTTTCGCAAGGACGTCAACGACCGGTACAACGGCTGCAACAACAACATGGTGACCCTGCGATTCCAGCCCGACAAGAGCATCGCGTCCCAGGCTTACCGCGGCTATACCGGATCGCCGCCCGCCACGCTGAGCAACAAGACGGACGCCGCCTATCGCGGCGATGTGTCCGGCTTTGTGACCTGGCGCCTGGAGGTCAGCGGATCCTCCTTTAAAAGCTACGTCAACAACGAGCTCATCGGTGACTGGGAATATAAAAAGAACGCCAACGCCGGCGCGCTGAGCATTAACGCCTGCTTGTTTGACGGCGCGGTGGACGACGTAGTGATCACCGAATACGAGGCCGGCGCCACCCCCACCACCGGAAAAACCCAGGCACCCACCAAGGCGCCCGATAAGCCGACCGCCTCCGGAAACACGACCAAGCCCGGCGGCACCACTAAGCCCGGCGGCGCGACCGCCGCGACCACCCCCGGCGGCAGCACCGAGCCCGCGCAGAGCGATGTGTCCGAGCCCGATACGCAGACCACCGCCAGCGGCAGCGAGGACGGCGGCTTTATCAAATCCATCTATAAGGATGTCACCGTCGATAACACCTTCGGCGCCGTGACCCTGACCAAGAATCTGAAGGTCAAGGATCTTCTTGTCAGCTTCAAACTCAGCGACGGCTACGCCCTGCAGGTCGTCGACGCCGACGGCGCCGCCGTGGAGGATGAAGACACCGCCGTGACCGACGCCATGAAGCTGCTGGTCACTAAGGGTGGGGAAACCGTGAAAACCTATACCATCAGCCTGAACGCCGGCGGCGGCGCGGACGAGAGTTCCGCCGTCCCCGCGGACGGTAAAGCCGGCGCGCCCGTGGGTCTGATTGTGGGCATTGTGGCGGCCGTTCTCGTCCTCGGCGGCGGCGTCACGGTTCTCATTCTCTGGAAAAAAGGCCGGCTCTTTAAGAAAGCATAAGAAAACCGCATGGCCGGGGAGACGAGGCGCTACGCCTGCCGTTTCCCCGGCTGTCCGCAAATTTCGAGAGTTTCAGGAAAGCATTTCCTTTCCGAAGCGCTTGTGCTATAATAAACGCAAAACTGCCATTCCGCGGTTTTGCAACGGGAATTGTTATGATACATGTACAGAATGTGAGGGGAACCATGGTGAAAGCAGTGGGCAGCAAACAGCGCGATGTGAAAAACGCCAATCATCGTCTGATCCTGACGCAGCTCAGGCAGCATGATTTGCTCTCGCGCAGCGAGCTGGCACGCATGCTGTCGCTCAGCGCTCCCAGTATTTCCAAAAATGTGGACGACCTCATCGGCCGGAACGTGCTGATCGAAACCGGCACGGTGGCCACCAACGTGGGCCGCCGCCCGAGCCTGGTGGGCATTAACCGCCAATACGGCTGCGTGGCCGCCGTGGATTTCAGTAGCACGGATATCCGGATCGCCATTTCCAATATGAAGGCGGATATGATCGATTACGGCACCGTGCCGGGGGAAAGCCGCCTGAATATGAGCCACCTCGAGCAGACGATCGCCCTGCTGGGGGAGATGCTCGAGCGGCACCAGATGCGCGAGCGGCTGCTGGCCATCAGCATCGGCACCCCCGGCGACATCGATCGCCAGACCGGGTATTTCCTGTACGCCCCGCGCTTTGAGGACTGCACAAAGCTGAATCTGCACACCATTTTCCAGGAGGCGTTCGGGGTCGACGTCCTGGTCAAAAACGACGTGAATCTGGCCACCATGGGGGAAAACCTGTTCGGCGCGGGCGGCGGCTGCCGCAATATGCTTTATATCGCGCTGGATTACGGCATCGGCTCCGGCATGATTCTGGACGGGCGGCTGTTTGAGGGCGCTCGCGGCTTTTCGGGGGAAATCGGCCTCTGGCTGATGGACCCTCAGGAGGCCTACGAGCGGTACCGCCAGAATACGCTGCCCGATCAGCTGGGGCTGGACAGCATCGTCAGCTGTTTCGCCATCCGGCAGAACGTGCGGCACCGGCTGGCCGCCGGCCAGCACAGCATTCTGCTCAACTGGGCGAAAAAGGACGAGGACGTCACGCTTGAGCGCATTCTCGACGCTTTCCGCCTGCGCGACAAGCTCTGCATGGAGGTGGTCGAGGAGGCGGCGGTCAAGTTTGCCTGCGCCCTCAAGAACCTCATCGATTTTCTGGATGTCGAGGTGGTCATCCTCGGCGGCCTCGCCCGTAAATTCGGCGATTATTATTTGGATATCGTGCGGGATTTTTTAAGCCGGGTACAGCCTACGTTCCCGCCCCGCCTGATATGGTCCAAGCTGGGCGACGAGTCCACGCTGTATGGGGCCATCGGAGACGCGCTCGAACACGCCTTCGATCAAATCGTGCTGCAAAGCGGCGAATAAGCCGTTCGCGGCGGAATGAAAGAGGAAATGGATATGCAGCTGCACGGCTATTGGCAAGACGGCGCGGTGATTCAGCAGGGCGCCCCCTTTACGGTAACGGGAAGGGTACAAACGGCACGGACGATCACCGTGCGCCTGATGCGCGAGGAGGACGGGGAGGAGCTGGAACGGGTCGTCTGCACGGCGGCGGATGGGCGCTTTTCCGCCGCGCTGCAAGGCCGCCCCGGATCCTACGCCTCCTACGCGCTGCTGTGCGAGGGGGAGGGGGAGACGGCTTCCTGTCACGGCCTGCTGTTTGGTGAGGTGTGGCTGGCCTCCGGCCAGTCCAATATGGAGTTTGTGCTGCGCAGCTGCGCGGATAGGGACAGGGCGGATGCTCTGTATTCCCCCTATATCCGGTACCTGAACTGCGCCAAGCCGGCGGACGCCGCCGACGGCGGGGAGGTGGCGCGCGCCGTCCATCCGCTGGAGGAGCTGTCTGCCGCCGGCTGGCGGGCGGCGGATTCGATGGAAAATGCCGGGAACATGTCCGGCGTGGCCTTCTTTATGGCGGCCGCCCTCCTCGCCCGTCTCGGCGTGCCGGTGGGGATGATTTGCACCGCGGCGGGAGGGACGACCATCGAAGCCTGGCTGTCCCGAGACACGGTGGAGGCGGATCCGCTTTTGGCCGACCACCTGCGCCGCGCCGAACGCTATGTGTCGGAATCTCAGTTCAACACCATGGGCGGCCGGAATTACACGCAGCTGAGCGGTTTGTATAACGAGCGCATCGCGCCTCTGCGCGGCGTATCCCTGCGCGGCCTGGTCTGGCTGCAGGGGGAAAGCAGCGCGGGCAGCGAGGAAGAGGCCGCGTTCTACACCCGCGCCCTGACGGCGCTGGTGACGACCTGGCGGGCGCTGTTCGGCGCCCCGCTTCCCTGCATCGTGGTGGACATCGCCGCGGAAAACTATCAGTTCGAGCCTTTGGCCGTCCCCCATCTCAACGAGGGCATCGCCGCCGCCGTGGAGACGCTGGACGCCGTATGGGAGGTGCCGGTGTACGATCTGCCTCTCACCTGGCGGATCGACGGGACGGCGGACGGCCATCCCATCCACCCCTCTGAAAAATACCCGGTGGGAACCCGGGCGGCGGCGGTGGCCTGCACCGCCGTCTACGGCCTGGAGGACGGGGCCCTCGCGCCCCGCATGACCGCCGTGACGTTTGATGGCGGACGGACTCTTGTCCGCTTCCGGGATGTGGGCGCCGGGCTGCGCTGCCCGGACGGGACGCTGCGCGGCTTTACCCTATGCGGCGAAAACGGCGTCCACCTGGAAGCCGGGGCGCGCATCGTCTCACCCGACACGGTGGAGGTGACCCATCCCGCCGTTGGCCGGGCCGCCGGTTTTACCTATGCCTTCGCTCTGTATAACCAGCGCGCCAACCTGTACGGCAGCGGCGGCGTGCCCGCCGTCCCCTGCCGCCGGGATACGGTGCCGCCTGTGTATACCGAGCCCCGCGAATGGCTGGACGCGGACAGGACGGACGCCTTTGAAAGCTGCTTTGAATGCGCCCTGGGCGGCGCGGGCTATAAGCCGCTGTGGAGACCGGGTAGCCTTTGCGGCACGGCGGAAGCCGTGGTGGCGGTGGAGGACGGCGTGCGTCTCGACTACCGCACCGGCTGGGAAACCGGATTTCTGGCCGGCGTTTCGCCGGAAATCGCGCTGGCCGGCCGGTATCACGGCTTGGATACGGTGGATTATCTGGATGTGACGGTGGACAATCCGGATGAGCGGGACAAGGCCTTTGCCGGCATCCTGATACAAACGCTGCGGGGGCGGCGCTATTATCTGCCGGTGGCGCAGGGGGAGGAACGCCGTCTGTTCGCCCCCCTGGCGGCCGGCGCACGGGGCGCGGTATACCGGGTGGATCTGCGGGCCTTCTTCGGCTGCTATCTCGCGCCGGAGCGCAAGGAGCCAGCGGATGTGTCCGACATGACGGCCATGGAACTGGTGTTTATGGATAAGTGCCCGGAACCGGGGCGCATAGTTATCCGGCGGCTGACGCCGGGATTTTGGACGTGAGGTGCGGTATGGGTAATGGCTTGGATCGGGCGAGGTGGATTTGGCTGCCTCTCCCGGAGCAAATCAATCAGTACGGCGATTTCCGGCAGGCGTTCACGCTTCCCGAAACGGTCGGGAGCGTCCGCCTGCATATCAGCGCCGATTCCCGCTACGCGGCGTTTATCAACGGCGGGGAGCTGCCCGCTTCCCAGTTTGCCGATTATCCGGCGTATAAGGCATACGACACGATGGATATCACCGCCCTGGTTCACCCCGGAGAAAATGTGCTGGCCGTCCTGGGCTACTGCCAGGGAGAGGACAGCTCGGTATACCGCCTGGGGACGCCGGGTGTGATCTTCGCCGTGGAGGCGGATGGGGCCGTCGTCGCCGCCAGCGGCGGGGGGACGCTCTGCCGCTTGTCGCGGGAATACGAAAGCGGCGAGGTGGAGCGCTTCTCCGGTCAGCTCTCCTTTTCCTTCCGGTATCACGCCTCCGCACGGGATGGCTGGCAGGCGGCGGATTACCGTCCGGGGCCGGATTGGGGCCCCGCCCGGGAAACCGGCGCCCGCCCCGTGCTGGTTCCCCGTCCCAACCGGCCGCTGGTGCGGCGGCCCCCCTGCCCCGGCCGGCTGACGGCCCAGGGGGTGTTCACCGACCCGCTGTCCCCTGCCGCCCCCTGCGGGGAGCGGATGCAGCGCGCGGCGCTGGCCTATCGCGCCCCCGGCGACTGGGGCCTGCCGGAAACGCCGGCCAGCCTGCCGGTCGAAAAGGGCCTCCGGCTGGCTGACCCGGCCGGGGACGGGCTGTACCTGCTGGTGGATCTGCAGCGGGAGGAGGCGGGGCTCCTTCACCTGGACATCGCGCTGCCGGAGCCCGCGCGTATCCTCATCGGCTTCGGAGAGCATCTCGACGACCTGCGGGCGCGCACCAGTGTCGGCGGGCGGCAGTTCGCCGCCGTCTACGAGGCGCGGGCCGGCCGGCAGACCTTCACCCATGCCCTCAAACGCGCCGGCTGCCGGTATGTGCAGCTGCATATTTACGCCCACGCCGCCACGCTGTACTACGCCGGCGTGTGTCCCACCGTCTATCCGGTGGACTATCGCCCGGCCTTCCACTGCGCGGACGCTCTCCATAACCGCATTTTCGAAGTCAGCCGCCGTACGCTTGAGCTGTGCATGCACGAGCATTACGAGGACTGTCCCTGGCGGGAACAGGCGCTGTACGCCATGGATTCCCGCAACCAGATGCTCTGCGGCTATTATGTGTTCCAGAATAAGGAATTCGCCGCGTCCAGTCTCCGCCTTTTGGCGCTGGGCCAGCGGGAGGACGGACTGCTCGAGCTGTGCGCCCCGGCCCGGGTGGGGGTGACCATTCCCTGCTTTTCCCTGAGCTTTGTCACCGCGCTGTGCGAGCACGTGGAGGCGGGCGGGGAGCTCGCCTTCGGGCGGGAGCTGCTTCCCGTGGCGGAGCGCATCCTGTCCCTGTTCCTGGGGCGGCGCGGCGAAAACGGCCTGGTCCCTTGCTTTACCGCCCCCGGCCTGTGGAATTTCTACGAGTGGCGCGACGGGCTGGACGGCGGCTCCATTTTCCGGGAGGATCAAATCCCGGAAACCTACGACGCCCCTCTGAACGCCATGCTGTCCCTGGCGCTGAACGACGCGGCGGGGCTGTACGCCCGCCTGGGCGATACGGATGCTGCCGTCCGCTGCCGGCGGGAGAGGGATGCCCTGAACCGCGCCATGGCTGCCTTCTGGGAGGAGGAACGGGGCGCTTACGCCACCTATCTGACTGATACGGGCCGCCGCCATTTCTGCGAGTTGACCCAGGCGCTGCTGGTGTGCGCCGGCGCGGCGGACGGGGTGCGGCTGGATCGGGCGCTGGAAGTCCTGTCCAGCGCGCAAAACGGCCTGGTGCCTGTCACCCTGAGCTGCAGCATTTTCAAGTACGAGGCGCTTATGCGCCGTCCCGAGGCGTATGGCCGGTGGGTCATGGAGGATGTCGCCCGGATTTGGGGCGGCATGCTGTTCGCCGGGGCGACCAGCTTCTGGGAAACCGACGCTGGCGCCTGGGATTTCGAGCGGGCGGGCAGCCTCTGCCATGGCTGGTCGGCCGTGCCGATTTATCTGTATTATCGTTACGTCCTGGGCCGCCGCCTCGACGGAGAGACGGAACCGCCGGTGTTCTGCGGGCTGTATGAGGCCGCGGAGCGGGAAGAGGCGGACGCGCGCCCATGAAATCGACTCTTTCAACCTATCAGGAAAAGCCGCCGGCAGCCGCCGGCGGCTTTTTTGTTCGATAATTTTTAAGAGTCCGTTTTATGGGACACGTAACAGCGTATACTTTTTATTGTTGAAGGAAAGCCAGACGGACACAAGGTGGACATACAATATATAGATAGAAAATTACAAAAACATCTATATATAGAGAAATGCGTGAAAAGTGTGGTTTTTCAAAAAAGACTTGCAATTTGAGAGAAACGCGGTATAATGGGATTGTAAACATTTGTTCGGAACAAGCGTTCTTGAGCAAACGCGAACGGAGGAAGAAAAAATGTTGTGGAGCAGCTTGAATGTGGTGGTCATGACCATCCTGTTTATGTATATGGTGAATAAAGCCAAATGTGCCGAGACCCGTAAGCTGGCCCTGGTGCCGCTGGCGACGGCGGCAGTGGAGCTGCTGGCGGCCGGCCTGCTGCGGCCGGGCCTGTATCCGGCGCTCACGGCCCTGCTGATCGCCATGCGGCTGGTGATTATCGGCTGCTGCGTGGCGGCCCTGCGGCGGGACGCGGCCATGGCCAAAAGCCGGGCGCGCCGGCGCGCCCGGGCCCGGCGGGCAGCGGTGGAAGCACCGCGGCTGCGGGTGGTTCCCAAGCCCCCCCAATGCGCATGACGCGCGGTTAAAACGGCCCTCGTACCGGTTCGGTGCGGGGGCCGTTTTGCGCGGAAGGCGAAAAACACGCGAAAACACGCGCATTTTTTCGAATTTTTTCGAGTTTTTCCGCCTTTTCTAGGGGACGAAATCGCATTTTTCCGTCCATTTTCCTTGAAAAGCCAACCGATATCGTGTAAGATAGAACCCATGGATTTTTCGCCGGGCGCCCGGCGCTGTCCGGCCCGGCCGCGGGCGGTTTCCCGCGGGGCGCCGGGGGACGCCGAGCCCGGATAAGGCAAGAGGATGGGTGACAAGTGGCGGAGAGTTTTTGGACCGTTGGCCAGCAGGTGCTGGTGCTGTTTCTGCTCATTGGGGTGGGCTTTGTGTGCGGGCGGCTGAAGCTGCTGAACGCGGGGGCGGTCAAGTGTTTGGCGGATGTGGTGCTGTACGTGGCCTTTCCCTGCGTCATCGTCCAGTCCTTCATGCGGCGGTTCGACCCGTCCATGCTGCGGGGGCTGCTGGCGGCTGGAGCGGCGGCGCTCGCGGTTCATGTGGTCTCCATCCTCATCGCTCATCTGGTCTTCCGGGACAAGGACGAGGCCAGGCGGCGGGTGCTGCGGTTCTGCACGGTGTTTTCCAATGCGGGGTACATGGCGCTGCCGCTGCAGTCCGCCCTGCTGGGGGAGACCGGCGTGTTTTACGGCGCGGCCTATGTGGCGGTGTTCAACCTGGTGTTGTGGAGTTATGGCCTGGTGACCATGAGCGGGGAGAAAACGGGGCTGTCGGCCAAAAAGCTGCTTCTCAACCCGGGGGTCATCGGGTTGGCGGCGGGGCTTCTTGTGTTTTTGCTGTCCATTCCGGTGCCGGAGGTGGTGGCCGCGCCGATCGGGCATCTGGCGGCCCTGAACACCCCGGTGCCCATGCTGATCATCGGCTTTTATCTGGCCGAGACGAATCTGCCCGCCGCCCTGCGGGACAAGCGCAGCTACGTCGCCATCGGGCTGCGGCTGGTAGCGCTGCCGCTGCTCGCGCTGTTCGGCATGGTACTGTGCGGGATGCGGGGGCCGTTGCTGATTTCCTGCGTCATCGCGGTGAGCGCGCCGGTGGCGGCGGCTTCCACCATGTTCGCCACCAAATTTGGGCAGGACACCCTGCTGAGCGTCAACCTGGTGAGCCTGTCCACCTTGTTTTCCGTCGTCACCATGCCGCTGATTGTGGCGGTGGCCCAGGTTTGGGGGTAGGCGCGGCCGGATAGGAAAGGGGCGGACGGTGTGCACGCACAGAGCTGGCAGACCTGCGACGCGGATATTCGGGAGTTTGTGCAGCGCTTTATCCGGCTGGCCACCGACCGGCTGGGAGCGGCGAATGTGACGGGGGTGTACCTCCATGGCTCGCTGGCCACCGGCAGCTATTACCGGCCGAAAAGCGATATCGACCTGCTAATCGTGGTGCCGGACAGGCTGGACGGCGGCATGGCCGCCGGGCTGAACCTGGCCATCGCCCGGCTGGCCGAGAAAAGGCCAACGGTGGGAAGCCTCGAGGTGTCGGCGATGACCGCCGACACGGCGGCGCGGGTTCCCATCCCCACCCCCTACGAGCTGCATTATTCCGCCGCTTGGCATGAGCGGGTTCTGCGGGGCGAGGTGTCCTACGACGCGGGGCGGACGGACGGGGATTTGCCGGCGCATCTGTTCTGCGTGCGCCGGCGGGGCGTCTGCCTGTACGGGAGACCGATTGCCGAGGTGTTCGGCGACGTGAGCCGGGAGGCGTTTTTGCGGGCGATTCTGGCGGACGCGGGGGAAATACTCGAGGGGGAACGTCTGCTGGAAATCCCCTATTATGGCGTGCTCAACCTCTGCCGGGTGCTGCAGGCGCTGACAGTGCGGGAGGTCTACCCCTACAGCAAGGACGAGGGAGGCGCGTGGGGGCTGCGGCGGCTGCCGGAAAGGTTCCGGCCCCTGATAGCGGCGGCGCTGGACGTTTACCACGCGGAGACGCCCGTGCGGGAGGCGCAGCGGGAGAACGGGGGCGTCCGCTGGAACCGGGAGGATCTCTTGGCCTTTCGCGACTACGCCCGTGAGTGGCTGAGCGCCAGCGGGTTACCGAACGGAAGCGGCTGATCGGCGCTTCCGGCCCGCGCGGTTTTTAGGCCGTTGAGGTAAGTAATGAGTAAATCCGGTGATTGGGATGGCGCGGGGAATTCCCCGCCAAGCCGTCGCCGGTTCTCTGGACATGATGAATGCGGCGCTGCCCCAGGCATTTTTTCACGGCGGGGACCGTATTATCATAAAACAGGGGCGGGAGGAAACCGCCCGGCTTCCAGATGACGGCATAGACAATGGACGACAGAAAAGGAGTGTGGTGTCCTTCGTGGACAGTTCCAGTTGGGTGTACATCGCCGTTTTGATTTTGCTTGTGGCTTTTTCCGGCTTTTTTTCGGCGACGGAGACGGCCTTTACCACCATCAACCGGATCCGGTTGAAAACCATGGCGGCGGCCGGCAGCAAGCGGGCGGCCCTGGTGCTGCGCATGGCGGAGGATTACGACCGGCTGCTTTCTACCATCCTCATCGGCAACAACATCGTCAACATCGCCTCCGCGTCCATCGCTACGGTGGTGTTCGTGAGGTTTCTGGGGGACAAGGGCGTGACCATCTCCACCGTGGTGATGACGGTGGTGGTGCTGATCTTCGGGGAGATCTCCCCGAAGAGCCTGGCCAAGCAGAACGCGGAGAGCTTCGCCATGCTGGCCGCGCCGCTGCTGCGGGTGTTCCTGGTGGTTTTCAAGCCGCTGAACTGGCTGTTTTTGCAGTGGAAAAAGCTGCTCAACCGGGTGTTCCGTCCCCGGGCAGACACGGGCATGACCGGCGAGGAGCTGAAGGTCATGGTGGACGAGGTGCAGAGTGGGGGCAGCATCGACGAGCACGAAGGAGAGCTGATCCGCTCGGCCATCGAGTTCAACGACCTGGACGTGGAGGATATCCTTACCCCCCGGGTGCAGGTGGTGGCGGTGGAGGAGCGGGACACGCTGGAGGAAATCTCCGACAAGTTCCTGCAAAACGGATATTCCCGGATGCTGGTGTACCGGCATACCATCGACACCCTGCTGGGCGTCATCCATGAAAAGGATTTTTACACCCTGCTCCATGAGGGCGGGACGGATCTGAGCGCCATCATCCAAGAGGTGCCCTGCGTGCCGACCGGCATGAAGATTTCGGCGCTGCTGCGGCAGCTGCAGCGGGACAAGGCGCATCTGGCGGCGGTGGTGGACGAGTTCGGCGGCACCTGCGGCATCGTGACCATGGAGGACATCCTGGAGGAGCTGGTGGGCGAAATCTGGGACGAGCACGACGACGTGGTGGAGGACATCCGCCCGCTGCCGGACGGCGGCTTCTGCGTCAAGGGGGATGTGCGGCTGGACGATATGCTGGAGTTTTTCCATATCGACAAGGAATACGACGTGGTGTCGGTGGGCGGCTGGGCGCAGCAGGAGCTGGGCGCCGTGCCGCAGACCGGCGACCGGTTCGAGGCCGAGGGGCTCGAGGTGACCATCACCGCCACCGAGATGCGCCGGGTGACGGAAATCCTGGTGCGGCCGGCGGCGGATGAGCCGCGGGAAGAAAGGCCGTAAGCGGGACGGCAACACCCCATCACCGGCCCGTATGGGCTTGGCGATGGGGTGTTTTATTCGGCGGAAGCGCTGTTAGGGAGGAGAAAAGCGGCTGGGGATACCGGCCGCTTTTTGAACATATACTAGCGTTATGACCGGTCGCGGTATCGAGCAAACGGGAAAGGACGGCGGTGAAGATGAAAGCGCCACTCAAGCGGGGAGCGGGGATCCTGCTGCCCATCAGCAGCCTGCCCTCGCCTTACGGCATCGGCACGCTGGGGAAGGACGCCCGGGAGTTTATTGACCGGCTGCACCGGGCGGGACAGACCTACTGGCAGGTGCTGCCGGTGGGGCCGACCAGCTATGGGGACAGCCCGTACCAATCCTTTTCCGCCTTCGCGGGCAACCCATATTTCATTGATTTGGACACCCTGGCGCGGGATGGACTGCTGACGGCCAGGGAGCTGGCGGCCATCCCGGCGGGCCGCCCGGATCGGGTGGATTACGGCTGGCTGTTCGAGACACGATTCCCGCTGCTGCGCCGGGCGTTCGGGCGGTTCGCGGACAGGAACGGGGCGTTCGCGGCCTATTGCGACGCGCAGCGCGACTGGCTGGACGATTACGCCTTCTATATGGCGCTCAAGGAGCGGTTCGGTCACAGGGAATGGCTGCAGTGGGACGAGGACATCCGACTGCGCCGACCGGACGCGGTGGATGCTTGGCGGCGGGAGCTGTCGGAGAATATCCGGTTCTGGCAGTTCTGCCAATTCCTATTTGACGGGCAGTGGGCCGCGCTCAAGGCGTACGCCAACCGGGCGGGGATCGCCATCATCGGGGATATTCCGATTTACGCGGCGCTGGACAGCGCCGACGTATGGGCGGCGCCGGGGCAGTTCCAGCTGGACGAGACGGGGCATCCTACCCACGTGGCGGGGGTGCCGCCGGACGCGTTTTCCGCCACCGGGCAGCGGTGGGGCAATCCGCTGTACGACTGGGCGGCCATGGAGCGGGACGGCTTTGCCTGGTGGCGGCGGCGGGTGGCGCGGTGCGCGCGGCTGTACGACGTGATCCGCATCGACCATTTCATCGGCATCGCCCGGTATTACGCCATCCCGGCGGCGAGCGAGACGGCTCTCATGGGAGAGTGGCGGGAGGGGCCGGGCAAGCGGCTGACCGACGCCATCGATCAAGCGGCGGGGGACGCCCGGATCCTGGCGGAGGATCTGGGGGTGCTTCACGAGTCGGTGCGCCGGCTGCTGCAGGCCACGGGATACCCGGGCATGAAGGTGCTGCTGTTCGCTTTCGACAGCGGGGCGGGGAACACCCATCTGCCCCACTGGTTCGATCACAATGCCGCGGTGTACGGCGGCACCCACGACAACGAGACCATCGCCGGCTACTGCGCGGGAAAAACCGACGAGGAGCTGCGGTATCTGATGGACTATCTGCAGGCGGGGCGGCGGGAGGACATTCCGCGCGCCCTGCTGCGCGCCGCCTACCAAAGCGTGGCGGACGCGGCGATTTTTCAAATGCAGGACATTTTGGAGCTGGACGACACGGCCCGGATGAACACGCCTTCCACCATCGGGGGCAACTGGCTGTGGCGGCTGTCTCCCGGGCAGTTCACCGACGAGCTGGCGCGGGAGCTGCGGCGGCTGGCGGAGTTGTACGGCCGGGCGTAACGGAAGTCCGGCGGGAATGGCCATCGATTCCTTTTACAGACCATTTTCTAAACGATTCGCCGCCCGGCAGGAATTTCCTGCCGGGCGGCGGGCTTTGGCGGGCACACTACCAGTAACGCCACGGAAAAAGGAAGGATCCGACCATGCCGGTAATGAAACGGCTGCTGGTTCTGCTGACGGCGGCCGTCCTGGCCGCGGGGCTGACCGGCTGCGTAAAGGACGACGACTCAGGCAACGGGCGGAGCACGGACAAGCGCTCCGTCTGCTACCGTCTGGAAGCCGATGAGAAAAAGGGGGTGCTGCAAAATAGTTTATTTTGCAGCACCCTATTTGTTTGTAATTAAAACCAATGTGATTGTTCAGCTGCTTCAGGCGCTTCTTTATATACAGACTGCAGTTGCTCGAGCAAATTGGGAGGCGGCTCATAATATGTTCCCCTGTAGTATAACCCTCCGACTTGAAGTGACATGGAAAAATCAATTTGGTCACAGGTAACTATGAATATTGTACCCGGTGGGCCATCTTGCCGATTTTTTTTCTTGAGTACGATAGATTCCAATATATCGGCTACTTTATACAAAGAGTCTTTGTTGCGTATTCTTTTCTGCATATTAGAACCGAATTCAGCCAGCACAATCTCTCCGATTTGCTCCAAATCGCTGCGCTTGATATCTAGCTTGGTTTCCTCTTTTAGCATGCTACTATTTGTATTGCTGTGTGTCATATTGCCGAGACATCCTACACAGCCAAAAACAGTCATGAAAAATGAGGCTACCAATAGAACCAAACGTTTTTTCATAAGCCTCTCCCCTTTCTAGGTAAGCGCTGATTAATTCCAGTGGTTGGCTTGGTGTGGAAAATTTTGCACGCCAAGCCACAGGCGTGATTGAGGTAGTGCTTACCTAGGGGTTCATATATGCTGATTTACGCATTAATCCAAATTGCCGCATATAGATATGTGGCATTTATCCACTTGGTACTTCCATATCCATAATCACAATGAAAACTTTTTAGTTGAAAATTTGTATCATTCTCCCAACCACATGCCACAACAGCGTGGTTGGGGGTCCCGCTTATAAATACTTCTAATGGTCGATTGTTATTTATTCTACCCATTAATTTTGTCCATACATCATATGATGAACCTTCAAAAGATGTAGCCGTGTAAGATTTTGCACTTCCCGTGCTATACGTTGAAAAGTACCAGTTAAATGTGTCCCTGCAATTCATTGCCCAAGAAACAGAACTCTCTTTATACATACGAGGTTCAAGCAAACCCGTTAATGTAAACCCATCACTGTTTACGTGATTTGAAGGCGCGACATTGCCATTAATATGATCATCATAATAGGCGATCAAGGAGGCTCCTGCGGTGGCCATGCACCTTTTATTGCTTGTATTTGTTGCATATAGTCTTGTTTCATAACTTATATGACCACTTGTTATACTACGCGGGGACACCAGTGAATTTTGATTTTTATAGTTCTTTTGGGCTTCGACAATAATATTTTTACTAAGTTGAGCCTTTTCATAAACTATATCATCATTTAAAATGTTTCGATATCTATTATTTTCTTTGATGAAAAAGTTAGAAGGACCTGACATATATATTCTCTGCTCAATGTTATATATCGATGAGTGTCCTTCATAAGAATACTCAATAGGCATATCGTTGAGATCGTAAATAACATATCCAGAATCAATACGCTCTATGCAATAAGCAATAATGTTTTCATCAACATTATATAACGGGGTTATTTTATCAATTTTATCTGGTGTCAAATCAAATTTATTAACTATCAAGGTAGGAATTGCAAAATTGTCTAAGTAAGATGATGCACCAATGCTAAATGGAATAAATACTAGTAATGCTATGGATAATATTATAGAAAGTATCTTTTTCATTGTCTACCCTTCCTTTACGATCTTAAATGTTTTACTTTATTGAATAATTAAAAAATGAAATTATATTAATTAAACATTGGAATCACCTTTTCCCATATAAAGTAGAATTTCCAGGAAAAACCAATTAAATAATAACATATAATTATTATTAAGTCAAATGTATTTAATAAAATAGAAATAAAATTCAAGCAAATTAAGTGCTCGTTGCAGTCTTTGCTCCCTTATTCTTGAGATAACAAAAAAAGGAAGGCAGGTACTCAGAGAGGAGTAACTCGCCATCCTTTTACACGATAAAATTAGCTTACTAATCAAAGAAATGTCGGGCCCTTATCCGGTGGGCTCTGTCTTTTGCCGTCGCAGACGGATTGAGGAACTGGAAAAAGGCTTATGGCTGGGCGGCATGGAAATAAAGGGATACGGTTTGCTCGGCGCCTCCTTCGGAGCCGTCCGGGTGAAGGGTCATATCGAGGCGGTAATCCCCCGGCTCCAGGCCGTCGGGGAAGAAGGGGGCGAGGGAGAATTGCCGGGAGAACTCGCCGTGGGGCGGCAGCAGGCCGGCCAGGTCGATGATCGTCCAGTCGTCGGCCGGGGGACAGGACGTCCACGAGCCGTTCGTCAGGCGGGACAGGCTGTACTCCATGCCGAAGGTATAACCGGTGCTCGTGTCGTTGATCAGACGGGCGACAAGCGTGTTTTCCTTCGCGTCGTACCGTTCCAGATCCAGGCGCAGCAAAGCGCCGCCCGGGTAGACAGCGGACACGGCCAAGCCCCCCGGGCCGGCAGGCGGCAGGGGAAGGTTGGCCTGCCGGACGGCTAGGGTCAGCGCGGCCCCGACAACGACGACCAGAGCCGCGGCGGCTGCCGCCAGGGCGACGAGGCGGGCGCGGCTTTTCCTTGGCGGGGGACAGGGGGGCGGCAGATAGGGCGTATCCAGCAGGCCGCCGGCCGCCGCGCGCTGCCTTACGGCGGCCCAGACGTCGCAGGCGTCCCCCCGCTCGTCCAGAAAGCGGGTCAGTTCCTTATCAAACGAGGTCATTGGCGTTCCTCCATTCTTGGCGCACCCGGGCCTTGGCCCGGGCGTAGCAGGATTTGACAGTGCTGGCCGGTCGGTCCAGCAAGGCGGCGATTTGGCGGAAGGTCCAGCCGCAATAGATATGCAGCACCAGAATTTGGCGTTCCGGCTCGTCCAGCCGAAGGAGGATCTGGGCGGCCTCCACCGTCCGGGTGAAATCGCCCGCATCGTCGGGCAGGTCGGCGGGCGGCTCGGCGGCGGGCGGGTTTTTGCGCAGCAGCTCCATGGCGGCGTGGCGGGCGACGGCGAACACGAAGGCCTTACCGCTGCCCGGGTTCCGCAGGCGGGCGGCGGCGCGGGGCAGGCGGGCGAAGGTTTCCTGCACGCAGTCCTCCGCCAGAGGGACGTCCCCCAGCAGGCTGTAGGCAAAGGCGAAAATATCCCGTTTCATCAGCCGGTAGAGCTGCTCGAGCGCACCCATGTCCCCGGGACAGGCCAGCAGCAGCCGCTCGATTTCGGCGTTGGCTTTCATATCCGTCCCCCTCTCTGTAGAATAGTGACAGCGCGGGCGAAAAAAGACGACGGGATCGCGAAAAAATTTTTAGCCGGCAAAACACAAAGGGCTGCCGCGCCGCGGCAGCCCTTTCAGCTTGTCGACAAAGTCGACAAGCTGTTGGACGGGGACGCCGGATCGCGGCTGCCTTGTAGGGGCGAGCATCGCTCGCCCGTTTCCCATGGCGGCGGGGCTGTTTCGCGGGCGAGCAGTGCTCGCCCCTACAACCTCTGTCCGAATGGGCGGGGTTGCAAAAGGCGGCTCT
>URCA01000025.1 GCA_900546265.1 uncultured Oscillospiraceae bacterium
GAGTTCAGACGTGTGCTCTTCCGATCTGAGGAATTTATCTATCCCAAATTCGGCCCCGGACAATTGTGGGAAACCGTGGCGGCCGAGATTGAAGCCAAGGGCGGCCGCCTGCTGAAGAACTGCCAGGTAACGTCTCTTACCAGGAAAGATAACCGGATTTCCGGCGTCGTCTATGAGCATGACGGAAAGCCGATGGAGATTGAAGGGGACTTCGTCATCTCGTCCATGCCCATCAAAGATTTGGTGGCAGGCTTGGGGGATGCCGTACCGGATACGATTCAGCGCGTTGCCTCCGGGCTGCCTTACCGCGATTTTGTTACAGTGGGCCTTTTGGTTAACAAACTCAATTTGGAGAACAAGACCGCCATCCCCACCTTGGGAAACATTGTTCCCGATTGCTGGATATACGTTCAAGATACCGGCGTAAAGCTGGGGCGTATCCAAATCTTCAATAACTGGTCGCCTTATTTAGTCAAGGATCCGGAGCATACCGTATGGATTGGCTTGGAGTATTTCTGTGAAGAGGGCGACGATTTTTGGCGTATGCCGGAAGAGGACTGTGTAGCCTTCGCTATCAAAGAACTGATTTCCATGGGGATTCTGACCCAGGCCGAGGATGTGCTTGACTCCCACCGGGAGCGCATCCTCAAAGCCTATCCCGCTTATTTTGATACCTATGCACAGATCGATGAGCTTCGCGACTATCTGGACGGCATCGAAAACTTGTACTGCGTGGGCCGGAATGGACAGCATCGGTACAACAACATGGATCATTCCATGGCAACCTCCTTTGAAGCGGTGCGCTGTATCTTGACGGGCGATAGCTCGCGGCAGAACCTTTGGAATGTCAATACGGAGAAAGCCTATCATGAAGAGAAGTGAAACGGGTAAGCGTCTGCTGACTCTGCCCAATTTGTTGGCCTGTCTGATCATCTTGTTGGGCGTCTCGCTCATCGGCTATTTTATTCTGTTCCCGGCCTGGGGATATTTTCACTCCGACTGCACCGACACCATCCTTTGGGCGCAGGCTGGTTATGACGCCGGCGGTCTTTTTAATGCGGATTTTACATATGCCTGCTTGCTTCCGTTTGGCGGTCAATTGCTGATGCAGCCCTTTATCGGTCTATTTGGTGTGTCGACAACCACCCACGCCATCGGGATGCTGCTGTTTCTAGCGCTGTTTGTGACGGCGGCCGTGTGTTTTTGCCGCTCCATGAAGTGGTCCATGAGCTGGACCGCGATAATGGTGACCGCGTTGTTGCTGCTGTTGTCCTCAAGTGAAAAGCTGCGGGAAATATTTTGGGGGCATATCATTTATTACAGTCTCGGTATCCTGTTTCTCCTGGTGGGACTGGCACTGGCGTTTTCCACCCTAAACGCTATGGAAGCGCCGGGGGGGCTGTTTACCCGGCAGGCGTTGATCCCGGCGGCTTTCAGCCTGCTATGGATGTTCCTCTGTTCGACAAACGGTTTGCAGGCGTTGACCATTTTTGCTTTCCCGTTGTTGGTGGGAATCTTGGGGGAGCGCTTTTTTGACACCAAATCCTCTTGGTGCTCGCGGCAGAACCGTTTCACAGCTGGTTATGCCGGGGCGCTGCTGTTGGCAGCCTGTGCCGGCTGCCTGGTAGGCGGTTTGCTGAAAAGCGGATTGACACAAGGGTATTTTGACGCGTATTCCACCTTCAGCGGGCCGGATAAATGGATGGATAATCTGCGGGGGTTTCTGCCGCATTGGCTGACGCTGCTGGGCGTCGATGTGGCCGGGGGAGAGCCGCTCACCGATTTCGACGGTATTCGGAATCTGGTGCGCATTGGGTTTGCCATCCTTCTGCTGTTGGTTCCAGTGGCGACGACGCTGTGCTATCGGCGGTATACCCAGCGGTATATGAAAATTTTGCTGATCGCGCATTGGACGCTCACGGCGCTGATCATGATGGCGTATGTGTTCGGCAGTCTGTCGGCCGCCAACTGGAGGCTGAGCCCGATCGTCGCCTCCTCCATCTTACTCCTGGTGGCGTTCAGCCGCTGGTTGGTGATGGAGTCTGGCGCACCTCGGATTGGTTTTCTGACTTTGGCGCCGGCCTTCTTGGCCTGTCTCATCGTGCTGACCACCATTCTTTCCATGCCGCACGATTATAAAAAGGACGAGGGGCTGCAAGGCGTTTCCTCCTTTCTGGAGGCTAACGGCATGACCTATGGCTATGCTACCTTCTGGAACGCCCAGGCGATCACGGTTTTGAGCGATTCCAAAGTGAAGGTTCGAAATATCGATATAGATGAAACGGGGGAAATCGCCTCTAACCCCTATCAAAGTCAATCAACTTGGTTCAAGCCGCAGCCGGAACCTCAGACCTATTTTCTGCTGCTGACCGATTGGGAATACAGCCAATTGGCATCAGGGGACGGTGCGTTGGATAACCGTGTGGAGACACTGACCTACCCGGGATATCAAATTGTTGTTCTGGACAGTTGCCCCTTCGGTTGATTTTTTCTGAAAGGAGAGACGGATGTGCTGCTGTATATTATCCGACATGGCGACCCAATTTACGCTCCCGACTCTCTGACCCCAAAAGGACATCTTCAGGCGGCGGCTCTTGCGAAGCGTCTGGCTGTTCATGGCCTGGATAAAATTTTCGCCTCTCCCTTGGTTCGGGCGCAGCAGACGGCGAATCCCACCTGCGAGCTGCTGGGCTTGGATTGCCAAATTGAAGAATGGACCAGCGAAAACGCGGCTTGGCAAGACCTGTCGGTGACGAATGAGCAGGGAAGAAGGACGTGGGCTTTTCATGTACAGAATACGGTAATGATGCAGGACAATCCCATCCGTGAGGACTGGTACGATTCCCCCTGCTTTCGGGGGACGAATGCCCGGGAGGGATACGCCCGCATTGTCCGGGAATCCGATAGGTTTCTGGAGAAGCTGGGCTATCGCCGCGAAGGGCGTGTATATCGCATGGTGAATCCCAGTGAGGAGCGGGTAGCGGTTTTCTGTCACCAGGGGTTCGGAACCACCTGGCTGTCCCATCTGCTGCAGGTGCCGCCCATGCTGTTTTGGTCGGGCTTTGATATTACCCATTCCAGTATTACCATTCTGGAATTTCGGAATTATCCGAACGGGGTGACCGCTCCTCAGTGCCTGTGCCTTTCCGACACCTCCCATATTTATAAAGAGGGGCTGCCTCTGCAGCATAATAATCGAGTGAATTTGTAAATCAAATTTTTTATAAAAAACAACTTGCATTTTTGGACGAGATATGCTATAGTTTTAATGTTATTGCATTGGTTTTCTGAAAGAGGTGACAGGAATGAAAGAGGGTATCCATCCCAAGTATAACCAGACCACGATCACGTGTGCGTGCGGCGAGGTTATTGCGACGGGTTCCACTAAAGAGAATATCCGCGTGGAAATTTGCTCCAAATGCCATCCGTTTTTCACCGGCAAACAGAAGCTGGTGGACGCTGGCGGCCGTGTGGATCGGTTCAACCGGCGTTTCGGTTTGAAGAACGAGAAATAAGCAGCGGACACAAAACGGCGCCGGATTTAGGTGCGCACCTATTTAGAAGAAATGGCTCAGCGGAACCTGTTCCGCTGAGCCATTTCTTGCAAAGCGGCGAACCTCAGCTTGGATTCTCCGCTAATGACGCGCCGCTTTACCGGCGCCGTTTTTATCATGCGATGCGGACAAGGAGGGAGTGCTATGGACGCCGGTTATCAAACAGCTGCCAGAGAGGCGGAGGACGCCTTCGTGGAACGCCGTTCCCGCTTCATTGGCGCTATATGTCCCGTTCAGACGGAAGAAGACGCTCTGGCATTCGTAGCCAAAAGAAAAAAGGCGCATTGGGATGCCACGCATCATGTCTATGCCTATGTCTTGCGGCAAGGGGGCATCCGCCGGTATTCCGACGACGGAGAGCCGCAGGGAACCGCCGGCATGCCGGTTCTGGATGTGTTGCTTAAGGAAGCGCTATCCGACTGCGTCGTGGTTGTCACCCGATATTTCGGCGGTATTCTGCTGGGCGGCGGCGGGCTGGTGCGCGCCTATTCTCACGGTGCCTCGCTGGCGGTTGCCGCCGGCGGTTTGCAGGTTATGCGTCTTTGCGATATCGTGCGCCTCAGCTGTAGCTATGGCCAATATGGCTGGGTCGCGCCGCTCATCGCGGAACAGGGGGGCGTGCTGGACGATACGATTTTTACCGATACGGTGGAATTGGCCTTTCATCTGCCGTTGGAGCAAACCGAACCTTTGCAGGCGGCTCTGACGGAGAAAAGCGCGGGCGCGTTGTCGCTTGCTGTCGAAGAACGGCGATATTTTTCATTTGAGTCGAAAAAAACGGGACAAAACCGGTAAGAGATAAAAGAATTCTGCGGACAAGCAGGAATGAACGTCCGATTTGCCGTATAACATGTATAGAAGCGCCGTTATGACACACTGTCGTGCAAGGAGGTGCCCTATGCAGGCTCGGGAACGCTACGAACAAATCGAGGAACAGATATTGTCTCCCTATGCCGCCTTGGCGTCCCGTTCCAAGGGGCGGGACAGGGAGGAGCTCCCCTGCAATTACCGTACCGCGTTTCAGAGGGATCGCGATCGGGTGCTGCATTGCAAATCGTTCCGCCGGCTCAAGCACAAAACGCAGGTGTTTTTGTCTCCGGAAGGCGACCATTACCGGACGCGTTTGACGCATACGCTGGAGGTCTCTCAGATTGCCCGCACCATTGCCCGCGCCCTGCAGCTGAACGAGGATTTGACCGAGGCGATTTCTCTGGCCCATGATCTCGGCCATACGCCCTTTGGCCACGCGGGAGAGAGGGCGCTGAACGCTGTGATGGATGGCGGTTTCCGCCATTATGAGCAAAGCGTCCGCGTGGTGGAGCGTCTTGAAAATGACGGCCGGGGCCTGAATCTTACCTATGAGGTTCGCAACGGTATCGAACGGCATACCTCAGGCGAACCGGCCCAGACCCTGGAGGGGCGAATCGTTCGCCTGGCCGATCGGGTGGCCTATATCAATCACGATATTGACGACGCCATCCGGGCCGGCGTCCTGTCGGAGGAGGATGTTCCGCCCGCCATCCGGGAAGCGCTGGGGGACCGCCGCACCACCCGCATCGATACGCTGGTTACCGCCATCGTCGAGAACAGCGGAGACGATATCCGGATGGATCCCGAAACCGAGATTTACTTTCAGCAGCTGCACACCTTCATGTTTGAGGCGCTCTATCGCAATCCGGTAGCCAAAAGTGAAGAAAGTAAAGTGGATGGGCTTGTCAGTCGTATGTTTGACTACTATATCCATAATCCCGGGCAGCTTCCCGACGAGTTTGCCGCTATTCGGGAAGCGGAGGGGGCCCCAAGGGCCGTCTGCGACTATATTGCCGGCATGACCGACAATTATGCCCTGGAAATCTATCATACGTTGTTTATCCCGCGAAGCTGGTCGATTCAACTCAAATGAGCGATTGAAAATTTAACGGGGAGGTGACGCTCATGCCCTTGCCGGACAGCTTTTTGCAGGAACTGATGGCGCGCAGCGATATTGAGAGCGTGGTTTCCTCCTATGTAAATATGAAACGGCGGGGAAGAAATCTGGTGGGACTTTGTCCTTTTCATGGGGAGAAAACCCCCTCGTTCACACTGTATCCGGAAACCTCCTCGTTTTATTGCTTCGGCTGCGGAGCGGGCGGAGACGTCATCACGTTTATCAAAAGAATAGAAAATCTCGACTACATCGATGCAGTACGCTTTTTAGCGGATCGGGCCGGAATGAAAATGCCGGAAAACGATGTAAACGACGCCACCTCCCGTCTGCGTACCCGTGTCCTGGAGGCGAATCGAGAGGCCGCGCGGCTGTTTCACACCTGGCTCTATGGGCCGGAAGGGAAAGTCGGCCTGGACTATTACCACAGCCGCGGCTACACGGATCATACGATTCGCCGTTTTGGCCTGGGTTTTGCGCCGGATAGCTATCAAACGCTTCGGGACGCTCTGCGTAAGAAGGGCTTCAACGACGAAGAGCTGGTTGCCGCTTTTCTGGCGAAACGCAGCTCCCGTTCTCCGGGTACGGGCAGTCTGTACGATATATTTCGAAACCGCGTCATGATTCCCATTATCGATATTCGGGGCAATGTCATCGCATTCGGCGGCCGGGTTCTGGACGATTCCAAACCGAAATATCTCAATTCGTCCGACACCTTGGTCTTTAAGAAGACCAACAACCTGTTCGCCCTGAATTTTGCAAAAGCGGCCAACAACCGGCAGCTGATTCTCTGCGAGGGCTATATGGATGTTATCGCCCTGCACCAGGCGGGCTTCGGCAATGCCGTGGCAGCCTTGGGTACATCGTTTACGGCCGACCATGCCCGGTTGGTGGCCCGCTACGCAGATGAAGCCACCTTGATATTCGACGCGGATTCCGCGGGTCAAAAGGGCACGCAGCGGGCTATTAGCCTATTGCGGAGCAATGGTGTACATATCCGGGTCGTGTCCATTCCGGATGGGAAGGATCCCGATGAATTCATCAAGAAAAACGGACCGGAAAGGTTTCGTCTGCTGCTGGAACGCTCGGCAAACGACGTGGAATACCAACTGATGGAGCTGGGGCGTCGCCATATGCTGGGTACGGCGGACGGTCAGGTGGCCTATCTGCGGGAAGCTGCGGATTTGTTGGCCGGTCTCGGCAGCCCCATTGAGAGGGACGTGTATGCCGGTAAATTGGCCGCGGAACTTGCTGTTTCGAAGGATGCCATCCTTCAACAGGTCAATTATTCGGTGGAAAAAAAGCGAAAACAGCAAAAAGACAGGCAGCTGTCGCAAATTGTGCGGCAGACGGAGAATACTATCCGCAAGGTGAATCCCGGCGCGGAGAAGCATCTGCGAGCCGTCAGCGCAGAAGAAGGATTGCTGGGGCTGTTGCTGCTGAATCCAGATTTTATCGGCCCGATGGCGGAACGGCTTCCGCCCGAGCATATGGTGACCGATTTCAATCGGCGGCTGTATCGGCAGCTGATTGAACGCCACAAGAATGGACTGCTGGTGGAACTAGCCTTTCTTTCCGCCGACTATTCGGAGGATGAAATGGCGTACATGTCCCGCATGGTGCGGGACGCGAAGGAGAGAGAAGCTTCTCTTGCGGAAGCCCGGGGTTACGCGGATATCATCCGCGAGGAATATAGCCTGCGCGGTCTGGAGAATCCTGCCGACATGCCGGAGGATAAAATCCACGAAATATTGGCCGCCATGCGGGATTTGAAAAAGTAAGAAACCGTATTAGGTTCAAATGGTGTGCCGCCGCGCAGCGGACGGCTGGAAGGATTGGAAAACATGAGCAAAAAAGAACTGGAAACACCTGAAATCCTGACGGAGGAGGCCGCCGGCGCGGCTGCTGAAGCGGAACAGGAGCCAATGGAAACGGCGGAAGCCCCTGCTGCGAAAAAGGATAAAAAGCTGCAAATCCATGATTTGGTGGAGCTTGGCAAAGCCAAGGGGAAACTGACCACGCAGGAAATCATGGACGCTATGGAGGATTTCGATTTCGATCCCGATCAGATGGATAAGCTGTACGAGCAGCTGGAAAGCCAAAATATCGAAATCATTGACGACTTCGAAACGGCGGCTTTCGCTGACTTGGATTTCGTTCTGGATGCGGCGGAGGGGGACACCGCCGAACCGGTAGCGGTTGCGGAAGGTATTGCCATTGACGACCCGGTAAAGGTCTATCTCAAGGAGATTGGCCGCGTGCCGCTTTTGTCTCCCGAGGAGGAGATCGATCTCGCCATGCGGATCATCGACGGGGACGAATATGCGAAAAAGCGCCTGTCCGAGGCCAATCTGCGGTTGGTGGTCAGCATCGCTAAGCGTTACGTGGGCCGCGGCATGCAATTCCTGGATTTGATTCAGGAGGGGAATTTGGGCCTTATCAAGGCCGTGGAGAAGTTCGACTATACCAAGGGGTTCAAATTTTCGACATACGCGACTTGGTGGATTCGGCAGGCGATTACCCGTGCCATCGCCGATCAGGCCCGTACCATCCGCATCCCCGTCCATATGGTCGAAACCATCAATAAAGTGAAAAAGGTGTCCAGCCAGCTGCTGCATAAGAACGGGCATGAGCCGGTGGCGGAGGAAATCGCCAACGAGCTGGATATGCCGGTGGATAAGGTGCGCGAAATTATGCGGGTGGCCCAGGAGCCGGTGTCCCTGGAAACCCCTATCGGCGAAGAGGAAGACAGCCATCTGGGGGATTTTATTCCCGATGATGAGGCGCCAGCGCCGGCGGACGCCGCTTCCCATACCTTGCTGAAGGAACAGCTGGGTGAGGTGCTCTCCACCCTGACGACGCGGGAAGAGAAGGTGCTGCGGCTGCGTTTTGGATTGGAGGATGGCCGTCCCCGCACGCTGGAAGAGGTGGGCAAGGAGTTTGATGTCACCCGGGAACGGATTCGTCAGATTGAAGCCAAAGCCTTGCGGAAGCTTCGTCATCCCAGCCGCAGCAAAAAGCTGAAAGATTTCCTGGATTAAAGGAGAGCCGTTATGCACATCAATCTGGAATCCGATTATGCCGTGCGGATTGTGCAGTATCTTGCCCAGTCGAATGAGCGGCGGGACGCCCAGAGCATTGCCGACAGTACCTGTGTTTCCCTGCGGTTTACTCTGAAAATTATGCGAAAGCTCGTGGCGGCCGATATTGTTCAATCGTTCAAAGGCGCCCACGGCGGGTACACGCTGAGCCGTCCCGCCTCGTCCATCACCCTGCGCCAGGTGATCGAGGCGGTGGAAGGCCCCTATCGGTTCAGCCGGTGTGTGGACAATGGCTATGCCTGTAATTGCTCTTCGGTGACGGCCTGCCCGTTTCACTCGGTTTTTGATGACATTACGCAAATGGTTATTCAAAAGCTGGACGAAGCCACGTTCGATTCCCTGTAAAGCGTAACGCCCCGGAGAATTCTCCGGGGCTTCTTTGACAAGCTGAGGCCTGCCGCATGCGCGGCAGGCCTTTGGTGTTTATTCCAGCTCAAACGCGCCGGTATACAGCCGGTAGTAGACGCCCTTTTCCTGGATCAGACTGTCGTGACTGCCTCGCTCAATTACCTCGCCGTGATCCAACACCAGAATGGCGTCGGCGTTTTGAACGGTGGACAGCCGGTGGGCGATGACAAACACCGTGCGGCCCTTCATCAGACCGTCCATGCCCTTCTGAACGATGGCTTCCGTGCGTGTGTCGATGCTGGAGGTGGCCTCGTCGAGGATCATAACCGGCGGATCGGCGATGGCCGCCCTGGCAATGGACAGCAGCTGCCGCTGCCCTTGCGACAGCCCAGCTCCCGCGCCGTTCAGCATGGTGTTGTATCCTTCGGGAAGCCGCTCGATAAACCCGTCAGCATTGGCCAGCCTGGCCGCAGCCCTCACCTCCTCATCGGTGGCGTCCGGCTTGCCGTAACGGATGTTTTCCGCCACGGTGCCGGTGAATAAATTGGTATCCTGCAGCACGATGCCCAGCGAACGTCGGAGGTCGCTCTTGTGGATTTTATTGATGTTAATCCCGTCGTATCGGATTTTTCCGTCCGCAATGTCGTAGAAGCGGTTGAGAAGATTGGTGATGGTGGTCTTCCCGGCGCCAGTCGCGCCGACCAAGGCCACCTTTTGCCCCGGTTCGGCATACAGGGTGACCCCGTGCAGCACGGTTTTGTCCTCTTCATAGGCAAAGTCCACGTTGAAGAAACGGACATCTCCAGTCAATTTCGTGTAAGTAACCGACCCATCGCCGTGAGGGTGCTTCCAGGCCCATAAGCCGGTATGTTCTTCCGTTTCACAGAGTACGCCGTTTTCCTCGCGGGCGTTGACGAGAGAGACATAGCCTTCGTCCGTTTCCGGTTTCTCGTCCATAAGGGCGAAAATGCGGCCTGCGCCCGCCAGCGCCATGACCACGGAATTGAACTGCTGAGACATCTGGGAAATGGGCTGAGAGAAGCTTCTGGAAAGCTGCAGGAAGGCCGCGATAGCCCCCAGCGTCAGCGAGCTGATGCCGGACAGGGCCAGCGCGCCGCCTACGACGGCGACCAGTACATACTGGAGGTGGCCCATGTTTCCCATAATCGGCATGAGAATGTTGGCGTATTTATTGGCGGCGTCGGCGTCCTCGAACAGCTCACCGTTAAGCCTGTCGAACTCCTCTTTGGCTTTTTCTTCATGACAGAACACCTTGATAACTTTCTGGCCGTGAACCATCTCTTCGATGTATCCGTTGAGCGACCCCAGAGAAGCCTGCTGGCGGATGAAGTACCGGCGGCTTTTTCCCGCCACCTTCCGGCTGACCAGCAGCATACCTGCCACACAGAGCAGCACCAGAACCGTCAGCGGGATGCTGGTGGTTATCATGGCGATGAACACGGCCACCACGGTGATGACGGCGCTGAACATTTGGGGCAGGCTTTGGGAAACCGCCTGCCGGAGCGTATCGGTATCGTTGGTGTAAACGCTCATAATATCGCCGTGACTATGGGTGTCGAAATAGCGGATAGGCAGCGCCTGCATCCTGGCGAACAGCCCGTCGCGGATTTGCTTGAGAACCCCTTGGGAAACCGACACCATGATGCGATTATAAGCGAATGCCGCCAGCGTTCCCGCCAAATAAACCACCGCCATCATCAGAATGGCCTGAAGCAGTCCTGTGAATACCGGAGAAGGGGAGAGGAGCAGCGGCGTGATGTAATCGTCGATCAGCCGCTGGGTGAATAAGGAACCGGCCACGCCGGTTATCGCGCTGACCAGAATGCAGATGAGCACGGCGCTCAGCTGCCCTTTATGGCCTTTCCAAACATAGCCCAGCAGCCTTTTGGCCGCCTTACCATCCATAGGAATTTTAGGCATGCATCTGCTCTCCTTTCGTTTGAGAAGTAAAGACTTCCTGGTAAATGCGGTTAGTTTGCAGCAGCTGTTCGTGTGTGCCGATGCCATTGATGGCGCCGTTGTCCAGCACCAGGATGGTATCGGCGTCCTGTATGGAGGATACCCGTTGCGCGATAATGAATTTGGTGGTGTCCGGCAGCTCGCTGCGGAAAGCCTGGCGGATGAGGGCATCGGTGCGGGTGTCCACGGCGCTGGTGGAATCGTCCAGAATCAGAATTTTCGGGCGCTTCAGCAGGGCGCGCGCAATACAAAGACGCTGCTTCTGGCCGCCTGACACATTGGCGCCGCCTTGCTCGATATGCGTGTCATACCCGTCGGGGAAGGCGCGGATGAAATCGTCCGCCTGGGCGAGCCGGCAGGCCCATACCAGTTCTTCATCCGTGGCGTTCTCGTTGCCCCACAGCAGATTCTCCCGGATCGTGCCGGAAAACAGTTCGTTTTTTTGCAGGACCATGGCCACGTTCTCCCGCAGGCTTTCCATATCGTACGCGCGCACATCCACCCCGCCGACCAACACACGCCCGCTGGTGGCGTCGTATAGACGGGGAATCAGCTGCACCAGGGTGGATTTGGAGCTGCCTGTTCCGCCCAGGATTCCCACCGTATGGCCTGATGGGATCGAAAAGCTCACATCCCGCAGGCACAGCTTTTCCATATCGCTGCTGTAGCTGAAGGAAACGCCTTCGAAGGCCACCGCCCCATCCTGTACATGGGTTATCGGCGCGGCGGGGTTTTGCAGGCTGCTGTCCTCGTCCAGCAGCTCGGCCGTCCGCTCGGCGGAGGTACGGGCTATCGTCACCATCACCAGAATCATGGACAACATCATCAGGCTCATCAAAATCTGCATAGCGTAAGAAATCAGGCTGACCAGCTGGCCTGTCGTCATGCTGGAGCCCACAATCAGCTTGGCGCCAATCCAGGAGATTAACAGCATGCAGGTGTACAGGCACAGCTGCATCAGTGGCATGTTACAGGCCACTGTTTTTTCCGCCCGGCTGAAATCCCGGTATATCGTGTCGGAAACCTTGCCGAATTTTTCAATTTCGTGGTCTTCCCGCACAAAGGATTTCACCACCCGGATCCCCCGCAGATTTTCCTGAACGACATTGTTCAGCTTATCGTAGGTCAAAAATACCCGTTCGAAAATCGGATGCGCTTTGCGCGCCAATAAGAACAGGCCGAGTCCCAGCACCGGAATCACGCATAGAAACACCAGCGACAGCCGCGCGCTGATGGAAAACGCCATGCCCAGTGAGAACAGCAGCATTACCGGCGCCCGCACCGCTACCCGGATAATCATCTGGTAGGCGTTTTGCAGATTGGTGACGTCGGTGGTCAGTCGTGTGACGATACCGGCGCTGGAGAATTTATCGATATTTGCAAAAGAAAACGTCTGCACCTTCCCGTATAGATCATGCCGGAGATTCCGGGCGAATCCCGCCGAAGCGCGGGCCGCAAAGCGTCCCGACAGCGCTCCGAACAGCATGGAGATGCCTGCCGACAAGGCCAGAAATATGCCCATTTTTATCAAATACGGCATATTCCCGGCGTTGATGCCGTTGTCAATGAGCCGGGCCATCAACAGAGGAATGACCACTTCCATGACCACTTCCATCGTCACGCAGAGAGGGGCCAGTATCGAATCCCGTTTGAATTCCCTCACACAACTTGCCAGTCGTTTTATCATACACAGTACCTCCATTATGTTAGCAGACTATCAGTCAGTTACCTAACAGTTTGCTTTGGCAAATAACCTCTTTTTAGAAAAAAGAGGTTACGACAAATTTTGTTTGATTTTTTCCGCCACGTCAAAAAAGATTTGCAAATCCCGCGCCGGAATGCCGCGCGCCATCAAGGCCTCTGTTTCCGCGATTTGTTCCCGGATCTTTTCATGAATAGCCACCGCGCTGTCCGTCAGGGCCACCCTTTTTAACCGGGCGTCCTCCGCCACGCTTTCCCGATACACAATGCCCCGTTCCTCCATCAGCCGCAAAAGCCCGGAGGCGGTGGACCGCCGAATGGAAAAGTGCGCTTCGAGATCCCGCTGAAAAATGATGCTTTCCCGGTTCTGATAGAGAAAATCAATGATTTCCGCATGCATTTTGGTCGGGGGAGGGCCGCCGGGAGACGGATGGGTTTCAAACATCCGCCGCTTGAGCAAATTGGAGAGCGTCCGAATGGTAAGCCCAATGGAATGTTCCACTAGTATATCCCTCCTTTTGTTAGGATGCTAACATTATAAGGCGTTTCAATGCCTCTGTCAATCCCTTTTTTATAAGAAATCGCCGCCTCCATCTGGAGACGGCGATTGTTTGTTTACACGACGTGATGTTCCCGGAGCAGTTTTCCGATATCTGTACCATCCACCTTTTTCAGCATTTCCTTTAAAACCAGCTTATCGATGAAGCCAAGGTCCATATCGGTGATGGGCTTTCCATCGCGCAGCTGTACGGTGGAATTGAGCAAATCCCGGATGTCGTATACGCTGCCCCACACCTCCGGTACGCCGCGATCGATGTTTAGCAGGGTGTATACGGCTTCCATGCCGGTGCGGATCGAGTACTCGGTTGTGAAGATGGTATCGCGCGCGGTTTCGGCAAACTGGCCGAGGAAGGCGAAGTTCACGGAGCCCTCGGGCACGACAAGTGGGCGATCGCCTTTAGCCCGGGGCATGAAGAAAGCGGTGATATACGGCATCATACAGGGGATAGTGTTGGCGCTGCTTTCAGCAAGATCCGGTATTTCGCTTTCCGGCACGCCCATATGGTACAGCCATTCCATGCAGATTTCCTTACCAGTGCACTCCCGCATGGCCTTTTTGACGTAGTTGCCTGGCTTATCGCTGAACAGCCCATAAATCCAGCCCACCAGCTGTCCTTTGGGCTGCGAATGGAACTGGGGCTGCCGGTTGAAGGTCCAGCTGAGCAGCCAGTTGGAATCTTTGGCGGTGACGATGCCTCCGGTCACCACCTTGCCGGAGAAGGGATCCCGCTGGCAAATCCGCTGGATATACGGCGGAATTTTGTCATCCAACGTCGTGACCGTGGCGCTCATCCAATTGCTTTGTTCCGGATCGCGGCAGAATTTATCCGGGCGACCGAAGGATGGATCCTGCGCGGCGATTTTGCGCCACATGTCCCAGCCGCCGCCTTCTTTGATTTCCGTGTGGAAGGCCGCCGGCTCGTTCTGGCTGCCGAGAGAGGAGTTCTCCACGCAGCCGCCGTTGGTAATAAAAACGAGATCGTTTTCCGTCAGGCTGATGGTTTCCTCTTTGCCGTCGCGGAGGATCCGAATGTGTCTGGCCGTTTTCCGTTCTCCCTGTATGTCGAATTCCACATTGACGACCTTGGTGCCGTAGTGAAATTGCACGCCGTGATTTTCCAAATAGCGGATCATCGGCAGGATCATGGATTCATACTGATTGTATTTGGTGAACCGCAGCGCCGTGAAGTCGGGGAGACCGCCCACATGATGGATAAACCGTTTGATGTATAGCTTCATTTCCAGGGCGGAATGCCAGTTCTCGAAAGCGAACATGGTCCGCCAATACAGCCAGAAATTGGAGTTCAAAACCTCATCGCTGAAGTATTCGTCGATGCGCTTGTCGTACAGGTCTTCATCCGGTGTAAAGAACAGGCGCATGATTTCCAAGGCGCCCTTATCCGATAGTCCGAATTTCTTGTCGGTATGGGCATCTTCTCCCTGCCGGACTGTTGCACGCATCAGGGAGTAATTCGGATCTTTTTTGTTGAGCCAATAGTATTCGTCGAGAACGCTTACTCCCTCGGTTTCGATAGACGGAATCGAACGGAACAGATCCCACATGCATTCGAAGTGGTTGTCCATCTCCCGTCCGCCCCGCATAACATACCCCAGGTTTTCATACAGAAAACCGTCGCAGGCTCCGCCCGGAATCATATCCTTTTCAAGAATATGAATGTGCTCGCCCTTCATCTGTCCGTCCCGGACAAGAAAGCAGGCGGCGGCCAGCGCGGCGAGACCGGAGCCCACGATATACGCGGATTTATGGTCGACGCCTTGCGGCTTCTCTGGACGGGCAAACGCTTCGTAGTTTCCGCTGGAATAATACATAATCCATGACCTCCGTTTGTTTTGGGGATTCTGTCATCATTCTAGCGCAGAAGGCGGCCGTCTGCCATAAACAAAACAAACGCTCTGATGAAACTTTCATCAGAGCGCGGGAACTGTCCAATTTTTAATCATTCTGGTTCTTTTGATAAAGGCTTGTCGGTGCGGTAATGGTTCAGCGCGGAGGTGATGTTGCCGCGCACCAGGGAGGCCAATCGATCGGTCAGAAGCTGCGGATCGTCTTTCATACCGTTGCGGATCCAGTCCAGAATTAGTCCGACAAAAGCGAATTTATAAAAATCCGCGATGAAGCGCTTATCCTCCTCCCGGACAGACATGCCAACGGATTTTTCCTCCACGACGCCGATCAGTAAATCGTAGGTGAGCTTATACAGGTAAATCTCCACCTGCTCGCGGCTGACGGAGTGATACACATTGAGGATAAACGGCTTGTTGGCAATAACCGCTTCCAATATCTGCAGAAATCCCTGCTGCCAGGTGTCATAGGTCTTTTTCCCCTCCAGCGCCTTGGAGGCATCCTCTACACACGACCATTCTACGAGATCGTAGATATCCTTGAAATGGTAGTAAAAGGTCATGCGGCTGATGCCGCAGTCTTCCGCAATGTCATTGATGGTGATTTTGTCGAGCGGCTTTTGGAGCATGAGATTTTTCAGGGAAGCTTCCAGCGCTCTCTTGGTTGTCTGGGACATATTGAGAGCCTCCAAATTCAAGTTCTTAAGGCACAAAGTAAATGGTGTTTTTCCCGCCTTGCTTCGCCGTATACAGCGCTTCGTCCCCTTTTTGCCAACACTTTTTATTGATACCAGATGTGGCGGCAAAACTCTTCGGCGTCGTTCGAAAGAGCCGTAGTCTCTCCTTTATGGTACAAACAGGCGGAGCGCATCCATGCGCTGCTGTCGATTTCCGTTTCTATTATAGGCTTCCGGGGGAGAGGTGTCAATTTTTTGAGCGGCGGCGCTATTTCCTGTAATAGCGCTTGCCGTTTTCTCCGATTTCAAAAAATTGATCCGAAGCCTCGAAAACCTGGCCGAATACCAGCCGGTTGGTTTTATCGTATTGTTTACAATACCCGTCATAGGTCACAGAAGCACCGCGGCTGTAAGAACCCGGACTGTAAACAAAAAAAGAGTCCTCCAGGATCTTGATTTTTGGGTACAAACAGAAATCATATGTGGCCTTGAGGGTAAAATCCGCTTCTAGAACCCCCAGTTTATCCGCCGCGGCGACGATTTGATCCTGAAAATAAGCCGCCACAATATGCGGGCTTTGATAAGTCGCGCTTTTCGCCACCTGTCCCGCAGGATCGAGTTCCTTCAAAAACGTGCTGCCCGCGCCAGTAGTATTTCCGCTAAAAAGAACGTCACCGTTTGGCGAGATGTCCTGAATGAAAAAGTTATCCTCATGCATCTCGCCGCTATACGTCCACTCTACCGAAAAATTGTCGCTAATCCGGCTGATAGCCCATTGGTCGCCAGTGTACCCTACGGAGATATAGCCTCCCAAGGGATAATTGAAGGTATAGCAGGTCGAAAGGTTTGGAATTTCAGGTGAGATGGTTTTTTGGCCTTCTATGCTGATTTGGCAATAAACCGTCGCCGGATCGGGGGATGATTGCAAATTTACCAGTAATGCACCGCTCGCCGTTAATAAAAAATTGGAATTCGAGAATTCGTCTAGAGCCAATGTCGTTTTCCAAAGAAGCGTTCCTTGTTCATTGTAGAAGGCAACCTCTCCGCTTTTGGAAGCATAAAAGAACTTTCCGTCTCGCAGCGCATATATCCGTCCATCCGTCTGCGTTTTTATCTCCCAATTCTTTTTCCCATTCTTGTCAAAGGCGTTCAGGTAATACGTTGATGAGTTCCCGCTATCATAGGAGGTCAAGTAAATAGAGGCGGCAGATTCCGTAAAAGACGAGACTTGCCCCCGAAACGAAAGGCGGACGGAATCAGACGGATTCTGTGCTGTGCAGGCGGGTGCGAGCATAACCGCTAGCCCCAGCAGCGCGCCCTTGGCTATCCGAAATCTTATTGCCATATAATGCCCCTCCTTATACCTCTCTTAAATTCATCCTCGTAAATCATATCATAAAACCCCAAAAATGTCGACGTTCAAGGGGGAATTTACAAAATCAGACGAAACAATAGGAAAGAGGCAACGCGGCTGACATACCGGGCGGCACGGTCGATCGACTTCTGGAAGATTATGTGTTATGATAAGTAACAACGACTATCTCGGATAAAAGGATGTAGCGATTGCCATATGATACTGATACTTGCGGAAAAACCGAGCCTGGCCCGGAATATAACGGCGGCCATCGGGGGCATGAAGAAACGGGACGGGTATTATGAAGGTGCCCAGTATATCGTTACCTGGGCGTTTGGCCATCTATTTTCCCTGGCGGATATCGAGGACTACAATCCCGCCCCGCAGGAATGCCGCCATTGGACGATGGATAATCTGCCCTGCTTCCCGAAAAAGTATAAGTTTGTGCTGCGTAAGGGCAGCGACAAACAGGTGGATAGCGGCGTTGCCCGGCAATTTGAGACCATTAAGGCGCTGTGTAACCGGCCGGATGTGGATACCATCGTCAATGCGGGGGACGCCGACAGAGAGGGCGAAATCATCATCCGCATCATCGTGGATCACGCCTTTGCCAGTAAAGAGGAACGCGCGGGCAAAAGCCATAAACGCCTGTGGCTGCCGGATCAAACGGCGGAAACCATCAACAAGGCGCTCACGGAGATGAAAGACGAGGAGGCGTATGACAATCTCGCGTACGAAGGCTATGCGCGCACCTTTATCGACTGGCTGTACGGTGTGAATCTGACCCGGTACGCAACCTTAAAAACCGGCACTCTGCTGCGGGTCGGCCGGGTTATTGTCCCGATTGTCAAGGCGATTTACGACCGAGATATGGCTATCAAGAATTTCGTTCCCGATATATATTACGCCTTGGCGAGCAAAGAGGAAACCAACGGAGAACCGATCGAATTGCAGTCCAAGCAGAAGTTTGATAAAAATCAGCGGGAAAAAGCACAGCAGCTGTGCGACGCTTATAATGCGGCGGGAGCCGTCGTCGTCGGCGTCAAGAAGAAAAAGGACAAGCTGAATCCAGGTAAGCTGTATTCGCTGACCAAGCTGCAGAATATGCTTGGCAAGACCTATAAAATGGCCATGCCGGACAGTCTGGCCATTGTGCAGAAGCTGTATGAAGAGGGATATGTTACCTATCCCCGCACCAATTCCGAATATCTGGCGACAGCGGAAAAGGACAAGGTGAAAAAGATTTTAGAGGCTGTCGGGCGTCTGGGATATCCAGTGGAATTCAAAGACAGCAAGTCGATTTTTGACGATAGCAAAATCGAGTCTCACTCCGCCTTGACCCCCACCTTCAAAATCCCGGCCAAGGACAGGCTGACCCCGGACGAGTCCAAGGTATACGCGGCCATCATCCGCCGCTTTGTGGCTGTGTTCTGCGCGGAGCCGTGTGTGGCGGAGAAGACGGAAATCCGGATAGCGGTCGGGGAACTGGAAGAATTCCTGCTCAAGGGCACCGTGATTTTGGAAAAAGGATGGACGAAATACGACGATTACAGGGGAAAGGACAAAGTTTTACCGGCGCTTAAAAAAGGGGATAAGGTCAATATTGACTTTAAGCCGGTGGAAAAGGAGACTAGTCCGCCCAAGCACTATACCATTGAGACCTTGAATAATTATTTGAAAAACCCTTTCCGGGAGGAAAAGGCCGCCGCCGACAGCGAGGGCGATGATCCGGGAAGCGATACCGCGGATTATAAGGCCATTTTCGAAGGCCTGGAGCTGGGGACGGAAGCGACCCGCACCGGAATCATCGATAACGCGCGGAAAAGCCGGTACATTCAGCTGAAAAAGGACGTTTACACCATTTTGCCCGACGGCGTCTATCTCATCGAATCGCTTCGGCGGATGCAGATAGGTATGGATAAGTATAAGACGGCCGAACTGGGCCGCTCGCTAAAACGGGTTTTCCGTGCGGAGAGCCGGATTAACGATTGCCTGGCTCTGGCTCAAAAGGAAATTGCCGCGGTTTTTAACACGGCGCCCCAAACGCTCGAAGAGGACACAGACGATGGTTTTTACGGGGAAACGGCGGGCCGATGCCCGCTATGCGGCGGCGAGGTCGTCCGGACGAAATTCGGCTATGGCTGCCGTGGGTATAAGGAGGGGTGTAAATTTAGCATCCATGGCGTGATTTGTTCGCGGGTGATATCCATTGCCAATGTCCGAAAACTGTTGTCTGAAGGCCGTACCGCGAAAATCGTTGGGTTCATCTCAAAAAGCGGAAAAGCCTTCGACGCCGCTTTGCGTCTGGAAAACGGCCGTGCCGTATTCGACTTTTCCGGGTAAACAGTTTGAAATACCTGCGCAAAATTTTACAGGTAGGGGATACGGACTTCCGCATCCCACAAAAGTACCAGCCCATTGTGGCCAATGGGGGTCTTGCTATGAATTATACACGCCAATTCCATGAGCATCCCGTTTTTTCGACCCTGTGCCGTACAACTATTACGTCATAAATAGGCTCTCTAATGGCTGCTTTTGAGGGAGAAAGAGAAATTTCATATGGTTCGTACAGGTAGAAAAATGCGTCAAACCTTAGTAAAATCAAGGTTTGACGCACTTTTTTGGCAGGGGCAGAAGGACTTGAACCCTCGGCACGCGGTTTTGGAGTGGATGTGGGTTGGTGCAGGTATGTATAAATACTGGCGCAGTTGAGCCTTTTGCAGCGCTTTTTACATAGACCTGTGAGCCGTTTGATGCTTTATTGATGATATGAATTTTTTGATCTATCTGTTTTTAGCCTTATGGATCAATGGACAAAGAAATGGCTATCACCCAGGCGTTACCGACTGACGCAGGCCATATTTTCGAGTGAATTCAGCTGTGATTATAGCGTATAATCCTTTTGAAAATGTCTAACATAATATCGATTCCATGAATTAAAGACAAATACGGTGTAACTTTAAGATGGATTTCTGCTTGTTGCTTGATTTATGGCTTCACTTGTGATACACTTACCTTAAAGTTCGGACAAATAAGACCAATGTTTGAGGTGGCTATATGGTACGCAGAGATTATTATCTGAACCGCATAATCCGTAATATGTGGAATGGAGAAATCAAAGTCATTACCGGTATTCGCAGATGCGGAAAGTCCGTTTTGCTGTTCGAATTGTTTTATGAGTATTTGCTGCAAAACGGTGTACAGGACGACCAGATCATCAAAATTGAACTGGACCAGAGAAAATATTATAAGTTCAGAAATCCCATTGCCCTCTGTGAGTATGTCGAAGGGATCGTTACGGCTGATGAAGACAAAAAGTATTATCTGTTCATCGATGAGGTTCAGTTTACTACCAAGGTTTTGGATTCTGAAAACGGAAATATTGAGGTCACGATTTACGATATGCTCAACGAGTTCAAGGCGTACAAAAATCTGGATGTATATGTGACCGGCAGCAACTCCAAAGCACTGTCCAGTGATATTGCGACCGAGTTCAGAGGCAGGGCAACACAGATCCACGTTTATCCCCTGTCCTTTGGCGAGTTCTATTCTTTTGTCAGCGGCGATGAGCGCAAAGCGTTGGATCAGTATATGCTCTACGGCGGTATGCCCCGCCTTTTGCAGTTGGAGGATGAAAAAGACAAGAAGGATTATTTGAACCATCTATATGACGAGCTTTATATCAAAGACATCGTTGAGCGTAACAGGATCGAGCGCGAAGATGTTATGAATGATCTTCTGGACTATCTGGCCTCACAGGTAAGCTCGCTTACCAACGCTTCTAACATTGCCAATGCGCTCACCAGTATGAGACACGAGAACATCAATTCCGTTCTGGTCGCTTCTTATATACGACATGCTGTCGATTCCTTCCTGATCCGGGTGGCGCGGCGGTATGATGTTAAGGGGAAATCGTACTTCGAGTATCCTAATAAATATTACTATTGTGACACGGGATTGCGCAATGCCCGTCTGAACTACAGGCAGTATGATCCCGGCCACATCATGGAAAATATCATCTACAATGAACTGATTCGCCGCGGTTATTCCGTTGATGTCGGCGTTGTCGTTGACCGAAAAAGCGGAACAAAGATTCAGAAAGAGATCGACTTTGTGGTCAACGATGGTGACCGCAGAATGTATATCCAGTCTGCGCTTCAAATGGACAATGCGCAGAAAGAGGATTCTGAACTGAAATCCCTGGCGTTGACAGGAGACTTCTTTAAAAAAGTCGTTGTTCGGCTGGATATCCCTCACAACTACTACGATGACAACGGAATATTCCATTGCAATCTGATTGATTTTCTGCTGGAAAGAGTGGAGTTGTTTTAAGCGTCGTTGGAAAGCAAATTTTGTTTAACGGAGGTGCAGGAGTGGATGAACCAAAAGG
Source organism: uncultured Oscillospiraceae bacterium (assembly GCA_900546265.1). Classification (GTDB taxonomy): domain Bacteria; phylum Bacillota; class Clostridia; order Oscillospirales; family Acutalibacteraceae; genus UMGS856. The sequence goes on from URCA01000025.1 coordinate 21,454, forward strand.
CGTTAATCAATGACCGGAAATATGCATTTCTGGAGCACCTCCCTTCGTTGGATGAAAAGAAAGCCATGATTCTCTGCGTAAATGAGCGGGGAGAAAAATATGTATGCTCAGAAGAGCTATGGTGCAGCAGTGCATCGCCAGCAGAACAGACAGCCCCGATCCATGCTCATAGTTCTGCGCACGAGAAAATCAAGTTTTTTCTCTCTGTGTTTAAAGGGCGGGAAAATCTGTACGCAAAACGGTATTACAGCACCAAGACAGGAAAAACCGGCTATACGCCTGTATGCAGAAACGAGTGGGTTCCCGGCTTGTGCGATAAAAGGGAACGCAGGTGTCCGGATTGTCCCAATCGTGAATTTTTACCTTTGACTGCAGAAGTGGTAAAAGCACATTTGATAGGGCAAGACCCATTGTGCCAGGATGTCGTAGCCATTTATCCAATGCTGGAAGACAATACAACCTGGCTGCTAGCGGCGGATTTTGACGAGGAAAACTGGCAGGCCGATGTAGCTGCCTTTTGTAAGTGTTGCAGAGAAATCGGTCTTACTCCGGCTGTGGAGCGCTCCCGTTCAGGAAACGGCGCTCATGTATGGCTTTTCTTCTCGAACCCCGTTCCTGCGGCAGACGCACGACGCTTAGGCAGCGGCTTGCTTACTCAGACAATGGCCTGCCGGCACGAGTTATCTTTTGCCTCTTATGACCGGCTGTTTCCTTCGCAGGATATCATCCCCAAAGGAGGCTTCGGTAATCTGATCGCATTACCGTTTCAAGGACAGGCTCAGAAAAACGGGAACTCTCTGTTTGTCGATGAACGATTGGTGCCTTATCCAGATCAATGGGCATTTTTATCTTCTCTGCCGAAAATCTCACCTGAACAGTTAACGGAATGCCTGCAAAGGCTATGCCGTGACGGCGAAATGGGCGAATTGGCAGATACAGCAGAAAAGCAAGTGCCGTGGCAGCGTAAGCGCGCTCGGAGAAAGCTGATAAATGCCGATTTCCCAGTCCAGATAAAGCTGGTCCTTTCCAATCTACTCTATATCGATAAACAGGGATTTACACAAGCCGCATTGAACGCGATTAAGAGGCTTGCAGCGTTCTCAAACCCTGAATTTCGTACAAAACAGGCCATGCGCCTCCCTGTGTATGGGATCCCCCGTGTGCTAGACTGCGGTTATGAAGATGCTGACTACATAGGTGTCCCCCGAGGCTGCAAAGATGCACTGATGGAATTATTGGAGCAGTGCGGAGTCTCTGCTTTTCTTGACGACCGCAGATGCACTGGACATTCCATTGACGTCTCTTTCAAAGGAACGCTTCGGGCGGAGCAGGAACCCGCGGCGCAAGCGCTGCTTGCTGAGGATATGGGGGTTCTGTCCGCAACGACCGCGTTTGGCAAAACAGTGATCGGAGCTTATCTTATAGGACAGCGTAAGACCAATACTTTGATTTTGGTGCAATCCAGCACTTTGCTGGAACAGTGGAAATCGTCTTTGGAGCAGTTTCTGGATATACACGAGGTCTTACCTGAGCCGCCTAAGAAACGAGGGAGAAAGAGGAAGATTCACCTGATTGGCCAGATCGGTGCAGGCAAAAATACACGCAGCGGGATCATTGATATTGCTATCATGCAGTCCCTGTTTGAGGGCGAAGAAAAGACAGTAAAATCCTTTGTATCAGAATATGGAATGGTTATCGTGGATGAGTGTCACCATGTGGCGGCATTCACCTTTGAAAGCGTACTCAAGTCAGTAGAAGCGAAATATGTATATGGGCTGTCTGCGACACCGGTGCGCAAGGATGGGCATCATCCGATCATCTTTATGCAGTGCGGGCCTGTCCGATATTTGGTTGACGCAAAGAGTCAGGCGGAAAAACGCGCTTTCACTCACTTCGTTATCCCCAGATTTACCAGAACAAGATTGCCAAGCGTAGCTGGTATTCAGGATCTATATGCCGGTGTTACAGAAAATGACAATCGAAATGCTTTGTTGGCGGCTGATACGCTAAAGCTTGTTCGGGAAGGCCGCACGCCGATTTTGCTGACAGAACGCAAAGAACATGCTGCACAGCTTGCGGCTTTATTAGAGGGCAAGGTGCATCATGTGTTTTTGCTTATCGGCAGTGACAAACAAAAGGACAAACGGGAAAAGATTGCTGCCTTGCAGGCTGTGCCCACAGACGAGGATATCGTAGTTATTGCGACCGGTAAGTACATCGGAGAAGGCTTTGATTTCCCGCGGCTTGACACGCTGCTTTTGGTGATGCCCATCTCCTGGAAGGGTACACTGGCACAATATGCAGGCCGACTTCACCGGAATTATGAAGGGAAACACGAAGTCCGCATTTACGACTATGTGGATGTCCATGTTCCGACACTGGATCGAATGTATCATAAGCGCCTGAAGGGATATGCCGAACTCGGATATCAGGTCAAATTCGGAGAGCGGGATGATTCTGTCAGTATGATTTACGATGGATATGCATCCATGGCTCCCTTTTTTCAGGATCTGTCTGATGCGGCAAAAAATGTTGTCATTGTCAGCCCGTACATACAAAAAGGCCGGGTCAGCAAGCTGCTACCAACTTTACAGGAACGACTGCTTTCCGGCGTGGAAGTTGTTATCTATGTTAAAGACGCAGATAATTTTGATTCTAAATATCAGTCGGATATACGCGAAGCAGTTGCCATGCTGGAGCAGATTGGTGTAACGGTGATCAAACACAAAGAACTCCAGCAGAGATATGCTGTTATTGACGAAAGTGTTGTATGGTACGGAAGTGTAGACTTTCTGGCATTTGGCCGGAAAGATACCGATGTGCTTCGCTTTGAAAATGCGGATATAGCCGGCGAGCTTCTGGAATTGTCGCAGGAAACCGGTGGCGAGCAGCTGATGATTGCGGACGGACTAATTTAAAAACGAAGTCTTTTTTGGATATAAACATGCGCATTGGATCATTTCCTATCTTTCCACTGCATGGCGAAGCAATTGGGAGCATTGAACAGAAAGAATTTCATTGTGCCGATTTGGATAATATAACGGCGCTTTTCCGAAAAGCAGGGGACATGCCTGCTTATTTTTCCGGATCACTAAAATTCCGACATGGCAATACCATTCGGGAGGTTTTTCTATGAAACTATTTGAAGTAGTTCCCGGCGAACTCTTTTCCATATTGGCTTCGCCAAATCGAATATTGTATGCAGATGCCCTTGAGGTTCTGTACGATGCCTATAGAGAAAATCTGAAAATTCCGGAAGAAACATTCTATTCCATGCTGCGGGCAAAAATGGAGCGGCAGCTGGCCGAAGCTACCTTTGATGGAGAGGATATTGACGAAGAAGAATTGAGGGACATCTCCGGCCGGGCCAGATTTCTTATCCGAAAGCTCTGCAATAAGGGGTGGTTCGAAAAAGAACGCGGCGATGATTTTGACGAGTACATTACTGTTCCGGGATATAGCAGCCGATTGCTGGAGCTTTTTCATCAGTTGCGGGATGATAGTCCCATACGGGGGTATTCCTATGTGTTTGGCACCTACTCTGCGCTAAAAGTAGCTTCAGAAGGCGCTACTATTTATGACAAAATGGCAGCAGTATACAGCGCTTACGATAATACCCAGTCCCTTATTAAGCTGCTGCAGATGGTTTATCACAATGTGAAACATTTTTTTCAGATCCAGGTTGAGATGCAAGAGGTTAATACGGTGCTCGCCTCCCATTTTGATGACTTCGGCCAAAAAGTTGTAGAAGCCTATATTCGGCCCCTGAAAATCAAAGATTCCGTTCCCAAGTATCGTGTTCCCATCCAGGCTATATTAAACAGCTGGCTGGAAGATGATGATACATTGATGGCCATGGCCAACGCCGCATTGCAGGATAAACGCGAATCTACCCTGGAAGCCTGCCGCAGCGATCTGCTGCAAAAGATTTTCTGGGTAAAAGAGCGCTATGATTGTATTGAAAATGACTATCTGGACGAAATCGACCAGCAGGTTCGCCGTTACACCCGGGCAACGACACAAAAAATAGAAAACCTCACCAACCGAGATCACAATGTTCGCGGTAACTTGAATTATTTGCTTACGGCTTTGTCAAGAAACCGGCGTGCTTCCGATCTTGTGGAAAAAATTCAGCCTGCATTCCAGCTGTGTGAGCAGTCATTCTTGTCTGACAAAAGCCTTTGGTATCGCAAACGGCCGGGAAAGCGCACGAAAGCAGATCCTGTTCTGATTCAAGACGAACCAATGGATTCCGAAATAACCAGGCAGGCGCAATTGCTGCTTCATTCCGAATATGGCAGAACAGCCGTTGCTGCTTACATTGAAAAATGGTTGGGCGAATCGGGAATTTGTTATTCCAAAGATTTACGGTTGGAGGATGACAAAGCTTATATTATGAGTTTGCTGACGGTACTGCTCAGCAGTGATGCGTCTGCGGCTCACGCCGTAAAAGAATTAGGCGGGACATTCTCTGAAAACGGTTATTCTATTCCGCAGCTGCAAATCACACGTAAGGAGGGGAAACAATGAATTTTGAGTGGATCAGCGGGGCTTCCCAAAAAGAATTGGAGCAGTTTAAGGCAATCTGCAATCAGCTGCTCAGCCGGACCTTTGTCGTGCGTACAATGGTTCATCCCGACAAAGGACGCGTAAACAATCCGGATTATACGTTCCTTTCCCTCCATTATGAAGAAGTGCGGGAGTATCTGTCTCTTTTGGATTGGGATCTGCGGAAAGATGATTTTAATGGGTATTTCTATGTGCTGAATACGGATGAAGTGAACCGCTGCAATTTGGGCAAAAAGGAAACGGCGATACTGCTGGCGATCCGTATGATCTATGATGAAAATCAGGAACGTGTCGGTCTGGAGCAGGATGTGATCTGTACAGTGCGTGATGTGCTGGAAAAAGTAGTGACCGACTATGCCATACTTCCCTCCAAACCGAACATGGATGAAATAAAGCGTGCATTGACGCTTTTGGACAACCACTGTATCATCCAACGGATCGATGGAAGGTACAATCAGGCCGGCTGTAAATTTGCTATTCTTCCGACAGTTTTAACCGCTGTTTCCAGCGAAAAATTGAGCGCCACTGTCGCTGTATTGCGGAAGGAGGAGGACGAGGATGAAGAAGCTAAAGAAGATCCTGCTGATTAACTGGCTGTACTTTTCCAAACAGCTCATAGAAGTAGAGGATATCAATTTTCTGACCGGTAAAAACGGCGCCGGTAAATCTACGGTGATTGACGCGCTGCAAATTGTTCTCCTCGGCGAAACCAATTCCCGCAATTTTAACCAGGCGGCGAATGAAAAATCGCAGCGTACATTGGATGGCTATTTGCGTGCGGATATGGATGAGAATTCTCCTTATTCCAGGCGCGGTAAGGATTTTTCCAGTTATATCGCCTGCGAATTCTTGGACGAGACGGAAGGAACCCATTTCGTAACCGGTGTGGTCTTTGATTGCCGCAGCGATGGAACTTTTCAGGAGCGTTTCTTTATTTACGATGGTGTCATCCCGGAGAATGGCTTTCTTGAGAATCAAGAGGCAATGGATATCCCGGCATTGCGCAGCTATCTTAAACAGCTTTACGGTGTTCACGCCAAACTATACGATACGCAAAAGCAGTACCGGTCGGATATGCTGGCAAAATGGAATGTCCATAACGAACAGGTGAGCCGTATGCTGAAAAAGGCGGTTTCTTTCCGCCCAATTGTGGATATTCAGAAATTCATTACGGAGAATATCTGTGATATTCCCAACAAGCCCGACATAGAAGCTATGCAGCAAAACATCCGGGATTACAAACGTCATGAACAACTGGCACAGCGTCAGGAGGAAAAATTAGCCGTACTTCAGGAAATTGCACGCTTATATCGGGAATGGCAGGCGGCCATCAGTCGCTGGCAGGAACACAGATTTCTCGTTGCCTGGGCGCAAAAAGAGGATTGGCGTGCAGAAATCGACAAACATGAGCTGGAAAAAGAGAACTGCACGGAAGGTGCTGCAAAGGCAAAGGATGCGTTTGAACAAGTGTCGCCCTTAATCGCTCAAAAGGAGCAGCGAAAGAATGAACTGATCACCGCGCGCGGTCAAAGCGACATCTATCACGAGCAGGAAAAACTGTCCACGCAAAAGGAGTATTTAGAAGGTGAGCAACAAAAGCTTCTGTCACAGCTTCGGAATGTTGCCTTAGAAGTCAAACGTGAAGCAGCCTTGCTGTGCAATCTGTGCGGCAAAAGTCACGAATGGCCGATGCTTGACCCCCTTCTTCCTGCTATAGAAGCTGCTGATGCTTTACGAGCTGCCTTTTCTCCTTTCTTAGATTGCGACTATACGGTGTTTTCCAAACCATTGTCTGTTTTCGAAAACGCCCAGACATCGGCGGCTCACTTTGCGGCAGTTATTCGTGATACGGCATATAAAGTTGAAAATATGATGGCAGACCTTCGGCAGGAGAAGGATCAAAAGAAAGCCGTATTATCCAACCTGCGCAGGAATATCAAGGATTATCCCAAAGGGCTGCTGCAATTAAGGGATCGGCTTTCTGCCGAATTACAGAAGCAGACAGCCCAGCCCGTTCAGATTGATATCCTTGCCGATGTGCTGGAAATTTCGGAATCGGAAGAGCAATGGCGGAACGCTGTTGAGGGATACCTGAATTGGCAGAAGTTTTATCTGCTGGTTGACCCCCGGCATTATAAACGAGCCGTAGCCATCTACGATCAAATCAAACAGGAATATGGCAGGCAGTCTTTCGGTTTGGTCGATATTGAAAAGCTCCGTGAAAAAGAAACGATCGCACCATGGGATGACAGCCTCGCTAAAAAAATAGAGACACAAAACGCCCAGGCTCGTACATATATCGATTATTTGCTCGGCCGGGTGGTCTGTTGTTCCCATGTGGATGAGTTGAGAGAGCATAAAATCGCCATTACACCGGAGGGTATGCTGTATCAAGGGTATGTGATGCGTCCCATTCCGAAGGATCGCATGGAAGATGCGTTTATCGGTTGCCGGGCAGTGGATCTGCGGATCGTCCGGTTGCGTTCTGACCTGGAAGACGTTGAAGAGGGCATTCGCACCTGGCGTCCTATTGTTGAACAGTTGAACAGGCAGAAAAATAAAGAGTATGTTTTTTCGCGATTCTTTGTACAAAGTATTGTGGTGCAGCAACAGGAAGACTATTTGCGAGATCTGGAGATTTCCGGTGAGCTTGCTGAGCTTGAAAAACAGATTTCCGGTTTGGATCTTACATGGTTGATGCAAATAGATACAGAGATCGAGAAGCTGAAGCAGGAAATTGAATCTTTGCGAAATGTCCAAAGTCAGCACGATCGTGAAATGGTTCGCCTGGAGGAACGGATTCGAACATTAGACCATGATGTGCTTCCGGGATTGTGGCAGCAATTTAATGATATCGAATATCAAATCAGTGAAGATTTTTCGCAAACTTTTGTGGATAGCATCGGCATTCCTCGTTATCAACAGGAATTGAAACGTCTTAAGAAAGCGTCTGTTGTGGCGAAAAACTTTGGTGATCGTCTGCCGCAGACGGTTAACGAAGGAGATACGGCACAGAAAAAGCTGTTTTCCAAACGATCGGATTATGTGCGGGATTTTCAGCCCTGTGCTTTTCGTTATGACGCGATGGATAATGATGAGTTTGCGGAAGAGATGCATCTGCTGGAAGAAAGCGAGCTGCCGAGATACCGCCAGAAAATTCAGGCCGCGCGGGAAAGCGCCATGGAGCAATTTCAAAACGATTTTCTGGCCAAACTCAAATCCGGCATAGACCAAGTGCAATCGCAAGTTAAGAATCTCAACAAAGCGTTGAAACAGGCGCAATTCGGCACCGATCGCTATCAGTTTCGCGTGGATAGAAATCCGGATTATGCAGAATATTACGATATGATCATGGATCCTGACCTCATGGAAGGAGAGGCGGGCTTGTTTGCGTTGCCCTTCCAGCAGAAATACGGGAAACTGATTGAAGAACTGTTCAGCCGTATAGCCACTTCAGACGATACACAACTGAACGCCCGCAAAGAGAGCGAACTGAAACAGAACATTGAACGCTATACCGATTTTCGGACATACTTGAAGTTCGATTTGGAAACGACCGATCAGAACGGCTCAAAGCAGCTGCTGTCTCAGACTCTGAATACCAAGTCCGGCGGTGAAACCCAAACGCCGTTCTATATTGCTGTGCTGGCCTCCTTTGCACAGCTGTATCAGGTAAACGATCTTTCCGGTCTTGCCAATAATACAGTACGCCTGGTTGTGTTCGATGAGGCGTTTAATAAAATGGATAGCGACCGGATTATTGAAAGTGTTCGCCTGCTTAGAAAGATGCATCTGCAAGCCATTATCTGTACGCCTCCGGACAAGCTGCCGGATATTATGCCGTTGGCGGATCGTACCCTCTTGGTTAATAAGGACAAATATCAAATGCACATATTATCCTATGGCAAGGAGATTCCTCACGAATGAAACGAAGCATTATCCTTTCCAGGCTTTTGGATAAATACGAGAACAGCAAGCATCTATTTGAGCCGGGCGTGTCCGCCCGCCGCGTTATGCTGCGAATTGAAAAGAAGGAGCTTCCGGAGTACGACTATCAAGAGGCTTCTGTTCGTGATGCGTTTAATCAGGCGGCACAAGTGTTGGAAAAAGATCATCTGGTTGAGCTGGAATGGGTCACAGGTCGGCCGGTTCTTTCTGCGATTATTCTCAAATTGGATCATGTGGACGTGTGTTATCCTCTTGTGGGAAGAAAGCATCCTAAGGAACAAGCGATTGTTGTAGCGCAAATGCTTGAAAAAGAGTTATCCGCTGTTTCGACTCCGTGGATTATCCTATGGCGGGATGGGCTTTGCGCAAAGGCCAAAAACGCGTTTAGCGTTCCCGCTTATTGTAAAAGAGATACAACGTTTTTATCCAAACTGCTGGTGGCACTGACTATGTATGATTCGCTGCACGGGGATTCTATCACCATGCGAACCTTCAGCAGCAAATGTTATCATGACAGCAAATGTTTTGAGCGGGAAATCCGGGATGAATTTCTGCGCATTGCGCAAAAATATTGTTCTGATCTTTCTGAGCTTTGTGAACGAGAAGAGATGGGAGTTCGGGATAAGCTGGCCTGTCTTGGTATATATGCACGTCCTGAAATCTACGAGCTTTCCGGTGATTTTTCTTTGGAGACAGCCAGGGGGATGGTGAATGCCAATGCGCTTATGCCATACGGCATTGCTTTGCCGAGTACGGTTGTTGATGCTATCACATCCGTGCATTTGGAACATATCGGGAAGATTGTGTTCATCGAGAACAAGACGAATTACGATGAATATGTGCTGTCTGAAATGGCTGCCAATGAATTGGTTATTTATCACGGCGGTTTCCTCAGTCCTCAAAAGCGAAAGCTCGTTTCGATGATTTCACAGGCCATTTCCAAAGGTGTACCGGTTTATTTTTGGGCGGATATCGATCTTGGTGGTTTTCAAATGTTTGCACATCTGCAACAGCTGATTCCTGAGCTACAGCCAATGCGCATGACCGGAGAGGATGTTGTCGCCTACCACGAAACGGGACTTTCTCGTTCAGTAGACTATCTGGAAAAATTGAGGGCAGCATTAGAGAAAGCGGAATACCCACTGTTTGAAAATGCTATTAAGTGCATTATCGAATATGGTGTGACAATCGAGCAGGAAGTGTTTCTTTCACATTGAAAATGTAAATGGGGTTGGGCTCACTCTGTCGGAGTGGCTGGATCAATGGTTGGTCAGTATGGAGGGAGTGGTTCGCCCCAGCACACTGAACGGATACCGCAGCTATATCGAAAACCATATCCGCCCCGGCCTTGGAGAAAAGCGGGTCACTCAGATCAAGCCAACGGACATCCAGAAGTTCTACGATAAGCTGGGACAGAAACTGGCCAGCGGCAGCGTACGTCGCATCCATACTGTCCTCCACGGTATCATGGAGGCGGCACAGCAGGCACGGCTCATTCCAAGGAATCCTGTTGACGATGTTGCTCCGCCCAAGTTCAGCTATCAGCAGAAGAATGTGCTGACAGACGAGTAGCTGGCCATCCTCATGGATGCCATCAAGGAAGATGGGGCGTGGTTCGATTTCTTCTACGTGGAGATCATGACTGGCTTGCACAGAGGTGAGATTTGTGGCCTGCGCTGGGAAGATTTCGATGAAGCGGATGGAACACTGAAGGTATGCCGCACAGTCCGCCGAGATAAGGGAATGGGACTCACAACAGGTGACACCAAAACCTATGCAGGAACACGAAAGAGCATCCTGCTGCCCAGTGTCACGGCAATACTCAAGGGACGGAAGCAGATATCGCTGACCGCTTGGACATTTCCAAATCCGCTTTGCCTGGAGCAACCGACCGCTCCGGATGCGGCTTATCGTAGAATGAAGCAGTTGATGGAACAGTCTGGACTTCCTGATATTCGTTTCCACGATCTCCGTCACACCCTCGCCACCGATGCTTTGGCTCACGGAATGGACATCAAGACCCTGTCTACCATTCTGCGGCATGTGTCCAGCGCCACCGCGCTGAACACCTACTCCCACATCACCGATGAGATGCGGCAGAAAGCGGCGGCGAAAATCGATATGGGTATCGCAAAGGCCGATCCACAGTCGATAGAGGAAAACGCACCACAGGAACGCACTATGACCACATTCCAAGCTAAAAAGCGCTGGAGCCGAAAGGAGATCTGATGCGAAAAACCGGCCCACCGAGGGAAGTCCCCCGGCGGGCCGGTTTTTCGCTGTCTGTGGGTAAACATGTGGTCAAAAGGTTTTCAGACAAAAATGGAGAGCCTAATTTGCGCTATAAAATCGCTTGTTAGCGAGATAATAGGCAATTTTCAAAGCGAATAATCAGAGGATGCCCCAAAATTGTAGAGTTGCGTTGGCACAAACAAAGAAAATGACTTAAGAATTGCTGTTAATAAAAGGAGTAACGCCATGGTGCGGCTGGCGTTACTCGTGATGCGCCTTTAGGCGCTACTGGTATTATGCCCTTTTAGGACCATCATCCATGCCACGTCCTTTGGGCGTGGTCTTGAGTCAGACAGTCATTTACTGTCGCGGCATTTTTTCAGCTCTCCGTATTTGAAATTGCGGTGGTAGGAACGGTAGAAAGTGGAGATGCTGTTAAAGCCGCAGCGGTTCACCAGCTCCATGAACGACACGTCGTTATAGCGGTCGTCGTTCATCAGTTGCATGACTTTCTGTGCACGGACGTCGTTGATAAAGACGCGCAGATCGGTTTTGATATATTTGGACAGCTTGCGGGACAGGGACTGCGGCGCACAGCAGAAATGCTGTGCCAGCGATTTCAGGTTGAGATCCTCGTCGGAATGGTCGTAAATGTATTGGACGATCTCCGACACGGAATCCTCCCGCTCCTTCGGCACAAAGTAGGCGCGGTCGCTGCTGACGCCGTACCGCTCGATGATGCGCGCCAGCAGCAGATTAGCATAGCTCACCTTTTCCAGCTCAGACATCCTGCCACCATCCCGGATCGCCTTTTCCACGAGGGGGTAGATTTCACGGCGATTGTAGTCTTCATCGGTCAGCCAGCGGGCTGGGGGCGTGCCACCGTATATTTTCCGGAACGGCTCGGTGTAGGTAGTGCCGATATGGAAATAGGCGATGTCGGCACGTTCTCGGATGGTATAGGCGTGGCTCTCCAAGCCGCTGACCAGCGCCATTTCCCCGTCGGTGAGCACGCGGCTGTCGCCGTCCACCGTGACGGTGACCTCTCCCCGGATGACACAGTACAGCTCGGGGTTCCTGTGAAAGTGGTAATAAAAGCCGTCGCTGTCATACCGTTCCGCGACGAAGCGGTTCTGTGTGTCGCGCAGCTTCTCATATTGCAGCTGATCTTCCTTTTTATCCGACAACCGCCGTTTTTTCACCATTGCCGCTCCCTGTCCTTTCTTTCCTGACACTTTCATTATAGCAAATTGCAGAGAAAAAGGCAACGACGTGTGCAGGAAGGGGAAGCCGTTTTATGGTGTCTTGCTCATTTTCAACACATGGGTGTACGTAAAAACTATGAAACAAAATTGTAAAATGTTTAATTTTAGAATAAAATCGTTAATATTTGAGTTTATACGGTAGGATGTACGTGCTATAATAATCTCGAATTATGAGCGAGTTATGAATGTACACAGGCTGAGGAGAAATGGAATGAACAGTACACCATGGGCGGAACAGCAGCTGAAAGAGATGGCCTGCCTGACGGTTGGCGCCGACTATTGGAAAACCGTGGAGGCACAGGGGATCCGTCCCTTGAAAATGTGCGATGGACCCTTCGGGGTGCGGCATGAGGATCCGACTTCGGCGTCGCCGGACGGCTTCAACCAGCACGATTCTTATCCGGCGACATGCCTGCCCTGCGGCTCGGCAATCGGCGCGAGCTGGAACGAGAAGCTGGTGGAGCAGGCGGCAGCAGCCGTCGCTCGTGAGGCCAAGGCACTGGGCGTAGACATTCTGCTGGGCCCCGCCATGAACCATAAACGGATGCCGCTGGGCGGACGCAATTTTGAATATTTGTCGGAGGACCCCCTGCTCACCGGCAAGCTGGCCGCCGCCTATGTGCGTGGGGTGCAGAGCGAACATATAGCTGCCTGCCTCAAGCATTTTCTAGCTAACAACGCGGAATTCAACCGGGAGACCATCGATACCCACATAGAGGAAAAGACCCTGCGGGAGATTTACCTGCGCGGGTTTGAAATCGCCGTCAAGGAAGGACGCCCGCTGTGCGTCATGGGAGCGTATAACCGGTTTCGTGGCGAATATTGCTGCGAAAACGAGGCGATGCTCAACGGCGTGCTGCGGGAGGAATGGGGCTTTGACGGCTTGGTGATATCCGACTGGCGCGCGGTGCACGACCGGGTGAAGGCGCTGCGGGCGGGCTGCGACCTGGAGATGCCGTGGCAGTCCGACCGATCCGCCGAGGAGGTGGCGCGAGCCGTGGAACAAAACGAGCTCGACGCGGACATCCTCTTGGGATCGGTGCGGCGCCTGCGCACGCTGGCCGACGCCACTGAGCCGGCAGGCGCACCGCCGGACGTGGAGGAGAACTACCAGCTGAGCCGCGCGCTGGCAGAGGAAAGCATGGTGCTGCTTAAAAACGAAGGTGTGTTGCCGCTGAAAGCGGGGCAGACCGTCGCGGTCGTCGGCGGTCGGGCGGAAACGCCCAAGCTGCAGGGGGGGGGCAGCGCTCGGCTGAACCTTCGGAGGAAGGACACACTTACGCACTATCTGCGGGAGAAGCTGCCCGGCGGCACCGTTTATTACGCCGAGGGGTTCACCCATGGCGAGGTCGACGCGGCCGCCATCCGCGCGGCGGCGGAGCTGGCCGCCCGCTGCGACGTGACGGTCGCCGTGATATCCTCCTCTCTCGACGACGACCGCGAGGAGCACGATCGCCGGAGTTTGAGCCTGGAGCCCGGCGCACTAGAGTTGCTCCGCGTGCTGCGTGAAACCGGGCGGCCGCTGGTGGTGCTGCTACAAAACGGCGCACCGGTGGAAATGCCGTTCGCCGACGGCTGCGCCGCTCTTCTGGAGATGTTTCTGGCCGGATCCGGCGGGGAAGAGGCCGCCGCCCGCATCCTGTGCGGTGAGGTGAATCCCTCCGGACGGTTGGCGGAAACCGTGCCTTACCGTTTTGAGGACTGCCCGGCGGCGGATTTCGACGCGGACGAGCGGCTCGTCACCTATCACGAGGGTGTCTTTACCGGTTATCGGTATTACACCTCTCGGCAGGTTCCGGTACGGTATCCCTTTGGCTACGGCCTGAGCTATACGGCTTTCCGGCGGGAGTCGTTTGCCGCGGAGCTCGGGGACGGGTTCATCGATGTGCGCGTGTGCCTGACCAACGCCGGGGACATCGCGGGGCGCGAGGTCGTCCAAATCTACGCGGAGAAGCCGGGAAACGGGCCGCGCCGGGAGCTTATCGGCTTTCGAAAGCCGTTGCTCCAAGGGGGAGAGACCCGGGAGCTGGCCTGGCGCATTCCACTGGAGGCCCTGCGCGTTTACGAGCCCGGCGCGGGGCGCTTTGTGCTTGTCGGGGGGGAATACACGCTGACCTGGGCGCCCAATGCCCGCGACGAGGGGCTGATGGTACGCTTGCGCATACATGGAGAAATATAAGATTATTTTTTATGGCTGATACGTCCATGCCGTTCGTTTATCGGTGGGGTTGTACGCTTTTTTGCGGTCAATCCTGATAAAAAGACCAAAAAAATTCTTTTATTAGCCGATAAACTGACAATACATATGGAGAAATCTATGATTCAAAAAGGCGCGTAATGTTGACATTCTCTATGCCAGCCTCTAGAATTATGGTATCGAAAAGTGGTGAGATTGTATGAAAGAGGCGCTGGAACCCCAGGATTTTCTGCGCGATGTGGAGAGAATGTCCAAGCAAAGGGAGCTTATTCTGCTGGAGTGCAGCCGAGAAAGCTGCTTCCCGGGCAAAACGGTGCAGTATTACGAGGAGGCGAGCCGGGATTACTGGGTTTTGCATTACGTCTATTTCGGAAGTGGCCGGCTGATCGTGCAGGGGCATACCTACAGTCTGAAAATCGGGGACTTCTTTCTGGTTCCGCCCTATGAGCGGATACGGTATGAGGCGGACGGCGTCAACCCGTGGAAGTATTACTGGATCCAGCTGGGTGGCAGCCGGGCAGCGGAGGTTTTGGAGTATCTGGGGCTGACTGCCGACTGCCCGGTGCGTTCCTATAAGAAAGATCATGAACTGCTGGACGCTTTTGGCAAGCTGGCCGACGCCTACTACGACTATGGTGCCGACAGCCTGCGGTGCGTCGGGTATGTCTATGTTCTGCTCGACGTTTTAGCGACGGGGCTGGCGAAGGAGAAGGACGCCCACGCAACCCTGCGCCAGCGGTATATTGGGGAAACCCTGAAATACATTTCCTATAATTTTGCCAACTCCATCACCATCCTGGACATCGCGGACAACGTGGGGCTGAGTCCCAACTACCTGAGTAAGCTGTTCAAGGATACATACGGCGTGTCACCCAAGCAGGTTTTGACCAGGGTGCGCATCCGAAACGCCTGCATGTTTCTCAAGGAGGAGGGGATCAGCATCACGGAGGCGGCTGGCCGGTCGGGCTACCACGACCCGCTCTTCTTCTCCCGCGAATTCCGGCGGCTGACCGGGTTGTCTCCCACCGAATACCGCGCCTGCATCGGCGCCGGTGAAAGCCGTTCCCTGGACGCGGAAGAGCTTAAGCGCTTTCTGGCCTCCTCCATCACCTTGGCCCCGACCGGCGCCGAGGAGGCCCGGCCAGGAACCCCACCCGCGCGAACGGAATAAATCCCCATATAGATAAGGAGAGAATGACATGAAAAAACGCTCGATGCAATGCCTGGCAATCGCCGTGTGCGCGGTGCTGCTGTGTGGCCTCGCGGCCTGCAACGGCGGCGGCGACGGGAAGAAGCAGGGAAAGAAAAAGGTGACCTTCTGGTCGGAGGTGAACGACTCCAACCAGACGCTGTTGACGGACGCCATCAAGGCGTTCAACGATGCCCATGAGGATATCCAGGTGACGCTGGTTCCCCAGTCCACGGGCTATTCCGCCAATCTGGCCGGCACCCTGCGCGGCAGCAACCCGCCGGACATCGTCATGATCGACGACAAGTATTTCAAGAGCTATGTCAAGGAGGGGTACCTCTCCAAACTGGACGACTATGTGGGCGCGGGCAAGGACGAGAGCTTTTCCTTGGAGGATATGTGGCCCAGCCTGGTCAACCGGTTCAGCTACAACCCGGAAACGGGGTATTCGGGCACCGGCGGCGACTACTACGCCATCCCTAGCGGGAACAGCCCTTCCGTGCTCTACTACAACGCGACGCTGTTCAAGGAGCAGAAAGTCAACGTCATTTCGGTGGAGGAGGATAAGCTGGACGCCTACAACAGCCAGAATGCCTCCCAGTTCCTGCCCCATGGCTTCTATGTGTACGATATCGCGCCCGCGCAGGGGCTGACGGCCCGCGCGGACGGCAAATATTACGTGTTCAACAACCAGATTCCCACCAACTGGACCGAGCTGGTGGAGCTGAGTAAGCTGTTTACCAAATCCTACAACGCGTCTTCCGCCTCGACATACGGCTTCCTCAACGAGTGGTGGTTCTCTTTCGGCTGGTCGGTGGGCGGCGACTGCCTGGAATGGGACGAGGAAAAGGGACAGTATGTGTTCAACCTGGGCGACGAGACGCCCAACTATCTGGTGACCGGCTCCGAGGGCGTGACGGTGGACAAAACGACGTATAAGGCGGGCGACCTGTTGTCCTACGCCGACAAGAAATACGTCGCGGCCCACGCCTCCGACGCGACGATTGCCGGGTATCTCAGCGCGCAGAAGCTGTATAAGCTGCCCTCCATCAAGGACGCGTTCGCGGAATTCTGCCGCCTCTCTCAGACCAAGAGCAAGGTCGTCACCGGCGACAAATACGGCTATGGCGTATCGCCCTCTCCCACCACGCTGGGCAACAATTCCAAGACCACCTACTTCACCACCGGCGAGGTGGCCATCGTGTGCGAGAGCCTGAGCGCGGTGCGCACCATCGGCGAAACCATGAAAACCCTGGGCAAGGAGTGGGACGTGGCCCCGCTCTACCAGTATCGGGAGTTCGACGCCGACGGCAGGGTGAAAACCGTCAACGGCACGCGGGCCGTGGGAAAGGAAGCGGCACACAGCTATTCGCTGGGCTATGCGATTCCCGCCAACGCCAAAAACAAGGACGCGGCGTGGGAATTCATCCGGTATATGGCCGGGACGCCGGGACAGACGGCCATGATGAAAACCAATACCATGGTGCCCAATCAAATCAGCCTGGCGAACGCCGACGAGTATCTGAAGGACACGTCCAACTTCGCGCCGGCCAACAAGCGGGCCGTGGTGAACATGGCGGCCATCGCCACGGTAGGCGACTGGTCCTATGTGGAGGATGGCGAGTGGATCAACGGCTGGTCCAACATCCTGAACACCAAGGTGCGCGACGGCAACATGACGCTGGATCAGTTTTTCTCCGACTCGACCGTGCGGAACACCGACAAGCTCCTGAAGAAGTATACCTCCAAGAAATACAATAAATAAGGGGTGGGTGTCTCTATGCTAACGGCCAATCCGGCCGGCGTTCCCGGCCCGCGCCGGCCCCGTATGCGCAAGGAAGCCGTATTCGGACTGATTGCGGCCGGCATTCCGCTCATCGGCTACCTGCTGTTTCAGCTGACGCCGCTGGTGATTTCCTTTGTCACCATGTTCGTGGACATGAAGGGGTATCAGCTGGATACCATGGTATGGAACAACTTTGAGAACTTCAAAACCGTGGTGACGGACGGGACGTTCTGGCTCTCGCTGCGCAACACCGCCGTTCTGCTTCTCGCCCAGTTCGTCTCGCTGCTCATCGCGCTCGTCACCAGCACCTTTCTGGCGCAGAAGCTCCCCGGCTCCAGGTTTTTCACGGCGCTGTTTTTTGTGCCGTACATCTGCTCCAGCGTGGCGATTTCTATCATATGGATGACCATGTTCAACAACGATTACGGGATCATCAACGACATCCTGGTCCGCCTGGCGGGCGAGGGGGCGGGCATCGAATGGTTCAACAAGCCGGTGCCTTTCTTCATGATGATTTTCTTCATCCTGCTCTGGCAGGCGCCCGGGTACGGCATTGTGATGTACAATGCGGCGTTCACGGCGGTGCCGCAGAGCCTGTACGAGGCCTCGCGGGTGGACGGCGCCGGGAAATGGAAGCAGTTCTGGCACATCACCCTGCCCTCCATTTCGCCCACCACGTTTTTCCTGCTGATGGCGGGTCTGATTTCTGGACTGCAGCAGTTCGACATCCCACAGGTTGTCAGCTCGGTGCTGGGAAACAGCTGGACCGGGGCGGCCGGGCCGGACAACGCCGGCCTGACGACGGTGGTGTATATTTACAACACCGGCATCATGTTCAACAAAATGCCGACAGCTGCGGTGATGAGCTTTTTCCTGTTTTTCATCATCATGGGCGTGACCATTCTCAATTTTCGCGCGTCGAGGAAGTGGGCGAACAATGACTAAAACATCTGCCGGTTCCATCCAAGCCCGGGCGGGCGGCAAGCCGGATTCCGGCCGCTTTGTGTTCCGCCTCCTGGCATATGTGTATTTTGCCATCTTTTCCCTGTGCATTCTTCTGCCGTTTTATGTGATGCTCAAAACCTCGCTGACCAGCAACGCGGAGAGCCTCTCCACCATGCGGTTCATCTGGTTCCCGCAGCAGGGCGTGACGCTGGAGGCCTATCAGACGGCGATGTTCAGCGATATTCTAAAAACCTATGACATCAGCATATTTAAGAGCTTTTTCAACACCCTGTGGCAAACGTTGCCCCCCGTGCTCATCGGTCTGTTTTCCTCCGGGCTGTCGGCGTTTGCCTTTGCTAAGCTGAATTTTCCGGCCAAGGGGCCGCTGTTCGGCGTTCTGCTGGCCACCATGATGATGCCGGGCGCGGTGCTGACCATGCCCTCCTACATATTCTACGATTCTATCGGCTGGTCGGGCACGGTGCTCCCCCTGATGATCCCCGGTATGTTCGGGGGTGCGATGACAGTTTTCTTCCTCCGTCAGTTCTTTGCGGGGATTCCCACCGACCTGATGGAGGCGGCCAAGATGGACGGCATGGGATTCATGCGGATGTATACCCGCATCATTATCCCCCTGGCCAAGCCAGCGTTCATCGCGCAGTTTATTTTCGCCTTTATCGGCGGGTATAACAGCTATATGGGCCCTCTTCTGTATCTGAACGGCCAGACTTCCCTGTATCCGCTGCAGATGGCGCTGACGTTGTTCCGGGGGATATACGCGGCTAAGACCCCGGTGGTCGCCGCGTTCACCGTCCTCGCGCTGCTGCCCCTGCTGCTTATCTACATTTTTTTGCAGCGCTATTTCGTGGAGGGCGTTGCTAACACGGGCATCAAGGGGTAAGCGCTAAAAAGCCCGTCAACAGGTGTGTATGAGGTGATGTCATGGAAAACAACCAGCTGCTACTGGAAACGAGGAGGGCGAAAGGCGTCCTGATAGCCGCGCACCGCGGGGCGGTGGCGGGCAACGTGCCGTTCAATACGCTGGAAGCGTTTGACGCCGCCCTGCTCCAGGGGGCCCATATCATAGAAACCGATATAACCAAGAGTCGGGATGGGGAGTTGTTCCTGTTCCATCCCGGGCAGGAGCACAACCATCTGAACAGGGACATTCATCTGGAAACGATGACAGGCGAGGAAATCCGCCGGGAGCGGTATGTGAACCCCGATAACGCGGTGACGCCGTACGGGCTTTCCACCCTGGACGAGGCGCTGGAGCACCTGAAGGGGCGCTGCCTCATCAATCTTGATCACACCTGGGAGTACCTTCCCGAGGTGATGCAAACGGTGCGCCGCCACGGCATGCGCGACGCGATTATTCTGAAAACACCCGGGACGCTTCCGCTGCTCAAACTGGTCGAGGAGGTCGCTCCGGACTATATGTACATGCCGATTATCCATGAGGCCGACGACATATCCGTGGTTATCGAGGGGATGGATATCCGGTACGCCGGGGCGGAGCTGGTTTTCACCAGCGAGGACGCGCCCGTCGCCCGGGACGCGTATATTGAGGATCACCACAAAAAAGGCCGGCTGCTCTGGGGAAACGCGATTGTCTACGATTACAGGGTTCAGCTGGCGGCGGGGCATACCGACGACGCGGCGGTGACCGGCAATCCCGATTTCGGCTGGGGCTGGATACTGGACAAAGGCTTCGATATCCTTCAGACCGACTGGGTTTCCGGCTTAAGCCAATACATAGCGAAGAGAAAGATTCACCCGTAGGAATTGGGAAAAACACGGTTTTGCGTTAGTAAGATACAAAATGCGGGCCGTGTGCCGGCCCGCAAGAGCTTCTTTCATAGAGTTGCCGCATTTGGTGGCAATTCCGGGCATCGCATGTCCATTTACAGGAGAAAATCGCAAAAACGCGCCGCCGGAGACAGGCTGTGAAGCCGGTATGAAAAGCGGCAGAAAGGCAGGGGCGCCATGAAAAAAAGGAGGATTGCAGGACTGCTCGCGTCGATGACAGCGGCCGTTGTCCTGCTCACATCGTGCGGGAACTCCAAAATCCCGCTGTCCTTTGACGATCAGATCAAGGAGGACGGCACGTTCAACCAAAGCCTGTTTTACCGCAACGACCTGGTTACCCCGGTGCCCGACCCCGAGGTGATCCAAATCACTGACCCCGGCAGCCCGGAATACGGCTGGTATTATCTGTACGGCACCAACAGCACCACCAGCTTCATCTGCTACCGCAGCAAGGATCTGACCAGCTGGGAAAACGTATCGGAACAAAAGGGCTTTCCCATGTTCTATCCCCCGGAGGACAACTTCTGCTACGATACGCTGTGGGCGCCGGAGGTTATCTACGACGAGGACGAGGGAAAGTATTACCTGTTCTATTCGGGCAACAACCGGTATACCCAGGAGGTGGATCCCTGGTCGGTGATGATCGGGGTGGCGGTGTCCGACCAGCCCTACGGCCCGTTCGTCCCCTATGAGGACGCGGCGCACAGCGCCAAGACCCCGCTGTTCGACAGTGAGAAGGCGCTGGAGGCCGCGCGGCGCACCCTGCCCGACGCCGGCCCGCTGTGGACCTGCATCGACCCCCATCCGTTTGTCGCCCCCGACGGCACGAAATACCTCTACTTCACCGCCGACCGCGCCGGGAACTATCAAAAGACGCAGGTGTGGGGCATCAAAATGAACAGCTGGGGGGATCCGGACTACAGCACCCTGACCCAGTTGACCAAAACCGGCTACTACACGGTGGACGGCACCGAAATCAACCCCGCCGAGGGCGCAAACAACCACATCAACGAGGGCGCGTTCACCTATATCCAAAAGCAGGCGGACGGCTCCTACAAGTATTATCTCACCCTCTCCATCAACGGCTACCAAGATAAATCCTACTGCGTGATTCAGGCAGTCGCGGACGGCCCGCTGGGCCCCTACCGCAAGCTGACCGAGGAGGAGGGCGGCATCATCCTGAGCACCGACCACATGAGCTGGGACTTCGTGTCCGGGCCGGGCCATCACAGCTTCGTACAGGTGGGCGAAGAGCTGTTCATCGTCTACCACGCCCATATCGACCGGGACAAGGGCGGCTCGGCCCGCGCTGTGGCCATCGACCGGGTGAAAATGATGAAAAACGAAAAGGGCGACGACGTGCTGTACGTCAACGGTCCGAGCTGGTCGCTGCAGCCCCGCCCGGCGCTCTATGCCGATTATGTGAACATCGCCCCCGACGCCAAGGTGACGGCAACCAAGGGAACCAACCCGGAGGCCCTGACTGACGGGCTGCTCTCCCTCTACAAGACCTCTTTCGTCAAGGAATTCGAGACGGAAAAAACCACGACCATCACCCTGGATTTTGGGGATTACCGCGACATCACCGGGTTGATGATCTACAACAGTAAGCTGTATGAAAAGGCGTTCCCTGAGGTGACGCGCGTGGAGTTCGATTTCATGAACGACGCGCTGCCCAAGGGGGCCACCGCGTTCATTGACCATCTGGCGTTCGACTGGAATATGTACAAAAATCCCTATGCGGAGGAAATGCGCCCCGGCGGCAGCGCGGTGGCGATTTTTGAGCCGATGAAGGTCAAACGGATTCGCATCACGTTCAAGCTGCCCATGACCCGCCCCGAAAACATCCAGCTCACGGACGACGAGGGCTACATCGCCGATCAGACGGCGGTGGCCTTGTCGGAAATCGTGGTTTTGGGCAAATAAGAAAGGAGGAAAGCCATGTCTACCATCCGCAGAAAGCGTGCAACTGCCTTTTGGTCCGCCTTTTCCGTCCTGCTCGCGCTGCTTCTTTCCGCTTGCGGGAAAGCGGACTTCACGTTTCCCACCTACAGCTACGTCAACCCCCTAGGAACATCCTTTCAGAATGCCGACCCCGCCGTCACCCTGGACGGCATTCTGGACGACGCGATTTGGAAAGACAAGCGGCTCCTGGAGCTGGCCATGAAGACCGATCCGGGCGTCACGGTGAACATGACCAGCTATTACGGCACCGACGGCCTGTATCTCGCGTTCGACGTGAGGGATCCCTCCGTGTACAGCGTGAAGGGACGGGACATCACCAGCAACAGCGGCATCGAGCTGTATATCTCGTCCATGGAGGGCGCGTCGGACATCAGCGGCCACGGCTATGAGGTCGACCTGAGTGCCAACGGGGAAACCGCGGTCAAACGGTATGAGCGCGGCAGCTACCGCTCCTGGCCGGTTCAGTTGCATACCGCCGTCAAAACGGACGGCGAGATGAATACGCCGAACTGCAAGGGCTACGTCATCGAAGCGTTTATGCCCTACAGCATGTTCGGCGGGGAAAAGGCGGCTTCTGTTTACGCCACGCCCGCCATCATCCGCTCCTTGTCCGCCGACAGCGACGAAAAACGCCAGTGGTACAACTTCGGGATGGAGGACCGCAGCGCCTCCTGGACGCAGGCGTCCACCTGGTGGACTTTTGACAAGGACGGCCTGGTCGCCCACGACGTGACCCTGATTCCCGGCGATCACGGAACGCTCACGGGCAAGAGCTGCGTGGTGGACGGTGACGACTATATCGTACAAATCGTGCCGGACGACGGGTATTACGCCCGGAGTGTCCGGGTGGACGGCCGGAACGTGGCCGCCGATTTGCTGTATAAAAACGGCGTCGCGTATTACAGGACGGAAAACGTCACCGAGAACTTGTGGGTGGAGACCGATTTTGAAAAACTGCCGGAGAACACGGCGGTTTGGAAAGGGAAAATCACCGACGGCGCCAAGGCGGTGGAAGGCGCTGCGGCTTTTGCGGTTGTGGGCGGCTATGCCAGGCAGATCCTGCCGGGGGCAGATGGCTCCTATACGGTGGAGGCGCCCGCGGTGAGCGGCCTGCGCGTGTACGCCGAGGCCGGCGGGTATATCACCAACTATGCGGCGGCTCCGGCGGCGGGCGGTACGGTCAATCTGACGCTGCGCCCGCTGACGCTGGGCTCCAGCGGCACCGTGTCGGCGCGGGAATTCGACGCGCAGCGCTGGGATTTCGATCGCCTGTATCAAAACCGGGTGCGCTCCCTGAATGGCGGCCTGTACCAGACGGTGATGAACACCGAGATTCTCTCGGACACGGTGTTCGCCTCCGCCAACATCCGCCTGCCCCGGCAGGAGGGACGGGATGCCCGCGCCGGCTTCATCTTCTATGACCAGAAAGGCCACGACGTGTTTGTAGCGCTGACCATGAACAACGAAAAGGGGCAGTACAACTACAGCGTCCAGATGATCAGCCAGAACGGAAGCTCCTGGAGCGGGCAGGGCTCCCTGAAGAACATCGAGCAGGACGGCGCGATCCGGGACAAGGCCAATTCGGCGGCGGGCGTGAACCTCTCGGTGCTGTACGCCGAGGGCAAGCTGAACGTCTGGGTAAACGCGCAGAAAGTTGGCAGCGATTTGTATCCCGTGGACAAGGACGGCAAGGCGCTCTTTGCCGGAAACGCCAAGGTTGCCGTGGGCCTCCAGACCTGGCAGTATCGCGCGTCGTTTAGCAACCTCATCCTGCGTGGTTCCGGGCTGCAGCCCGGAGACAAAGGCCTGCTGGGCGGCTGGTCGATGAACCTGTCCGCCAGCGGCAGCGGCCGGCTGGAGGGTGCCGGGTTGGCGGCCGACGGGGATTTGTATCGGTTTTACGTGACACCCGCCGCAGGCTGGTATGCCGAGTCGGTGCGGGTGAACGGCACAGATGTGACCGCGAAGCTGCGGGTGGAAAACGGCCGGACGTACTACTGTATCCCCAACGTCACTGGTGACACGGCCATTACCGCCGTGTTCAAAAAGGTGCCCGCGGCGACGCTGGCGCTGCGCGGCGCGGTGCGCGACGGCGGCTCTGCGGTGAACGGGGCCAGGGCCTGGTTCGTAAAAGGCGGTTATATGCAGGCGTTCCCACTGCGGGGCGACGGATCCTACAGCGTGCGTGTGCCCGACATCGGTGGACAGCTTTATGTGGCGGCGGACGGCTATGTGCCTGCCTATGTTCCGGTGAGCCAGGCCAAAAACGGCGTGCTGGACATCGCGCTGGTTCGGAGCTTTATCGGCTCTAACGGCCAGGTGAGGCACCCCGCCTTTGAGGCGGATAACTGGGATCTCAACCAGCTGGGCAACGGGCTGGCCCAGTGCCTGTCCACGTCTCTGAAAACGACGGCCATGAACAGCCGGATTTATGCCGAGCGGGTGTACGCGTCGGCCAGCCTGACCCTGCCCCGTATGGAGGGCGTAGATACCCGCGCCGGGTTCGTGTTCTGCGATAAGGACGGCCACGACGTGTTTGTGGCGCTGACCATGAGCAACGATCAGGGCCAGTACAGCTACAGCGTGCAGATCATCAGCCAAAATGGCGACTCCTGGCGCATGCACGGCGCGCTCAAGGATATCGGCCGCACAGCATCCATCAAGAACGCGGCGAACAGCGCCGAAGGCGTGCCCTTTGCCGTGCTCTATCACAACGGCAAGCTGGATATTTGGGTGAACAATATCCGCGTGGCGACCGACTGCTATCCCACGGACGCGAACGACCGGAATCTGTTCGCCCCCGAAGCCAAGGTGGCGGTGGGACTCCAGAGCTGGAACCACCGCACCGCGTTCAGCCGTCTCACCTTCGGCGAAAGCCGCCCGCTGGAGGCCGACTGGGATTTGTCTCAGCTGTCCGAGGGTATCGCCCAGTGCCTGAACGACGGCATGATGAACACTGCGCCGCTGGACGCCGCCTATCGGGCCAACCGGTATGTGCAGGCCAACATTGAGCTACCCCGGGCGGAAGGGATCGACACCCGCGCCGGCTTCCTGTTCAAGAACAAAAGCGGCGAGGACGTGTTCGTGGCCCTGACTATGAGCAACGAAAAGGGCCAATACGAATACAGCGTACAGTTTATCAGCAGAGGAGGCACCTCGTGGAGCACCAAGGGGAGCGTCGGTGGCATCGACAAGGACGCGGCGATTAAGGCCGCGGCGGGGAGCAGCCGAGGCGTGCCCTTTGGCGTCCTTGCCGACGGCGGCACGTTCTCCGTCTGGGTTAACAATGTCAAAGCGGCGAGCGGCGTCTATCCGGTGGATGCCGGGGAGCGCAGCCTGTTCGCCGCCGATCCGGCGGTGTCGGTGAGCCTGCACAGTTGGAACCACCGCACCCGCTTCAGCCGCATTATTCTGGACGACGCGCGCCCCGTCAGCCTGGACTGGGATCTATCGGGACAGGCGGCGGGCACGGTCCGGAGCCTGAATACCGGCAACTTCAACCGGGTGACCCTGGACGCCGCCGCCAAGGGCCCGGTGTATATCGACGGAAGCGTGACCCTGCCCCGTCAGGAGGGGAAAGACGCCCGCGCCGGCTTCCGGTTTGTGGATGAAAAGGGCAACGACGTGTTCGTTGCGCTGACCATGAACAATCAAAAGAACCAGTATACCTATGCTCTCCAGTTCATCAGCCGGAACGGCAACAACTGGAGCAGCAAAGGCCTCGTCGCCGATATTTCCGGCAACCGGGACATCGTCGCCAAGGCCAACTCGGCCGGCGGGGTTCCGTTCGCGGTGCTCTACGCGGACGGCCAGTTCACCGTCTGGCTGAACAACGAGCGGGTGGCGAGCCAGGTGCGTCCGACCGATAAGGAGGCCAATATTTTCGCTGATGACGCCAAAGTTACCGCGGGCCTCGAAACCTGGCAGTACGGCGCGTCCTTTACCGGGCTGTTTATCGGCTCGTCGCGTCCGGTGAGCCGCGACTGGGATCTGTCCCGCCTGGAGGGGGAAGGCACGGCGCTGTGCACGACCACGGATAATTACGCCACCGCGCCTCTGGCCGTTCCCGCGTCCACCCGGCTGTATGCCTCGGCGGACATCCTGCTGCCCTATCGGGACAACGACGACACCCGCGCCGGCTTCGTGTTCAAGGA
Source organism: uncultured Oscillospiraceae bacterium (assembly GCA_900546265.1). Lineage (GTDB taxonomy): Bacteria > Bacillota > Clostridia > Oscillospirales > Acutalibacteraceae > UMGS856. Next base: position 47,513 of record URCA01000025.1, read on the forward strand.
CGGGCAGGGCGGCGACGTGTTCGTGGCCCTGACCATGGTGAAAAAGAACGATGAGACCGGGATGCCCGCGTCCTACGCGCTGCAGTTTATCAGCCGCGGCGCCACCTCGTGGGCCGCGGAGGGCGACGTACTCTACCTGGGTGGAGACGCCGCGCTGGCCGAGGCGGCCAATTCGCCTGAGGGCGCCCGCCTGGAGGTTCTCTACCACGACGGCCTGTTTGACGTCTGGGTGAATTACAGCAAGGTCGCGACCAACATCAAGGCCATTGCGGACTCCCGGCCGGTGCTGGCGGCGGACGCCGCGGTCACGGTGGGCCTCCAGAGCTGGAGCAACAAGACCACGTTCTACCAGGTGACGATGGGGAGGGAGCGCCCCGCCAACGCGGCCTGGGATCTCACAGAGCTGGAGGACGGTACGGTGAAATCCCGAACGACCGATATAAGCGTCGCCGCTCTGGGGCGCGCGCCGGGCGCGTCGGTATATGTGTCCTCCAGCATAACCCTGCCGGTGGTGGCCTATGACGATACCCGCGCCGGCTACCGCTTCACCGACAGCGACGGCAACAATGTGTTTATCGCCCTTTGCATGAACAAAACGAACGGCACCTACGACGTACAGCTTATCAGCAAGGACGGCTCCTCGTGGAGCCACTCCCGGCAGGATATGTTCGACCTGTTCAGCCTCAGGGCTGACGAGGTGCGGAAAGCGGCGGAGAGCGAGGCCGGAATCCCCTTTGCCGTGAGGTATCACGGCGGTAAATTCGACATCTGGGTCAACAACACGCTGGTGATAGCCGACGCCTATCCGAATCCGGACGGCGGTAACCTGTTCAGCGAGGACGACGTCCTGACCGTGGACCTCGAGAGCTGGCGCAACAAAACCACATACTCGAACCTCACGTTTGGCGAGACGCGGCCCGAGGCCGCCGATTGGCGGCAGACCGCCGACACCTCCTATCAGTCGGTCAGCCTGAGCAACAACGCGGGGCTGACCATCGACGCCGCCGGCAGACAGAAGCTGTTCGTCACGGCCTCCATGCGCATACCCATGGTCGATTACGACGACAGCCGGGCGGGCTTCCTGTTCCGCAGAGCGGACGGTATGGGCCTGTTTATCGGGCTGCAGACCGTGAAATCCAGACAGACCTACAGCGCCATCGCCCTGACTCTGGATGCGGCGGGCAACACTGTCAGCTGGGGCCCCCTGGGGACGATAGACGACATCGGGGACAACCGGGCGATTTACGACGCGGCGAACAGCGACGGGGGCGTCCCTCTCGCGGTGGTGTACGACAAGGGCCGATTCGATTTCTGGATAAACGGCATACGGGTGGCCGGCGGCATCAACGGCAAGCTGGCCGACGGTTCCGCCCTCTTCGCGGAAACGGATACGGCGGGCGTGTCGCTGCAAAGCTGGCGGAACTACACCGCGTTCAGCGAGGTGACGGTGCGCGACAGCGTGTCGGCCTATGAGCTGAAGGGGACGGTGAAAACCTACCGGGACGGCGTTTATACTCCCCTCGCCAACACGGAAATCACGTTCACCGGAGCCCATGACGGCTTCTCGTTCAAGCTGACTACCGACGAAAAGGGAGGCTACGCGGCGCCGGCTGCGCTGCCCATGGACGTCTACACCCTGCGCGTCACCGACGACCAATGGGGCGAGGCGCGCATCCAGCTTTCCGACGGCGCGGCTAAAGAAAGCGTACTCCAATACGGCTACGCGACCGTGACACAGGGGAGCGCCGACCTCTCCAAAATGAACGACGCCGACCATACCATCGTCGTGAACGAGGGCGGCATGGTGCGGCTGAACACCGACGCGGCGTTCGCGTCCAGCCGGTATTACGTCCTGTCCATGAAGCTGAAGTCTCTGACGCCGCTTACGTATGATTGGGGCCGCAATCTCGGCGTGGCCCTCGCCTCCACGGGAAAGACCAAGGACGACACGTATGCCATGATGTTCCTCTATGGCACCAATGCCTCGCAGAACCTCATCAAGCTGCAGAACAACGGAAAGGGCACCGGCTCCCTGGGCGACGAGAGCTTCCCGCAGGATCAGTGGTACAACCATCCGAAGCTGGAGCAGATTTTTGACGAGGGGATCGACATCCGGCTGGTGCGCGCGGACAGCAAGGTGTATCTGCTGGCCTGCCTAGACGGGAACTGGGAAATGATCGGCAAAATGCTGCTGGGCAGCCGGGATAACGATATCCAGCTGTTGAACTGGGGAACCAAATCCGTCTACAGCAGCATCGAGATCGTCGAGGGGATGGAGGCTGCTGCCGACGCTCTGTCGGGATATAGCGTCGGCTTCACCGGCTATGCCGCCGTCAACTACACGCTGAACACAACCCAGTGGGCCATGCAGGCCAAAATCCAGGACATGAACCCCGGCGATACGAAGGAGCACCGGATTGCGACGCTGTACGCCACGGACGGAAAGAACGGCTATACGATGTCGTTCCTGAAGCAGGCGAACGCGACGAACTTCATGATCCAGCGCATGGGTGATGGGTCCGGCGGCTGGGGATCCGTCACGCTGAATGACGCCTACTCCGACGCCCTGCGGAAAGACGGGCTGACCGTTCGCTTCGTGCGCAGCGGCAAACGGTACGCCGTGCTAGTCAGTCTCGACGGTGTGCGGTATGAAAAGGTGTTCGAACGCACCGACCTGCCGGAGGGGAATCTGTTCCTGCAGCTGCGCTCCTGGCAGGCCTCCCGGTGTGAAAACATGGTGTTCAAGGTCGGCGGAGAGGCCGCCGGCTGGCTTCCCATCTGATTTTTCCCTCCACGCATAAACAAATACCGCGCGGCATATGCCGCGCGGTATTTGTTTATGCGTG